>JBEKHG010000067.1:0-3141 GCA_050012395.1 Candidatus Acidiferrales bacterium | reverse complement strand
GTTGGCGGCTTGCTGATCGGATTAATCGCGAAATTCGGCTCGGAAAAAATCCGTGGCCACGGAATACCGGAAGCCATGGAGGCAGTTCTCGTTTCGCGCAGCCGTATTGAAGCGAAAGTGGCATTTCTAAAGCCGCTTTCGGCGGCGATCGGCATCGGGACGGGCGGGCCATTCGGCGCTGAAGGCCCCATCATTCAAACCGGTGGCGCCTTCGGCTCGTTGATTGGACAAATTCTAAACACCACCGCCGCAGAGCGAAAAGTGATGCTCGCTTGTGGCGGCGCAGCGGGTCTAGCAGCCACTTTCAACGCGCCTATCACCGGCGTGTTGCTCGGCCTGGAATTGCTTCTCTTCGAATTTCGCACCCGTTCGTTCATACCGCTCGTGATCGCAAGCGCGATGGCCGTTGCGATACGCCGGTTGCTCTTCGGCACCGGCCCGATGTTCAATACCGGGGTTGTCGACTACAATTTTCTGCCGGCCTTGCCGTTTTACATCCTTCTGGGACTACTTTGCGGTTTGGCGGCTGTGGGATTCTCGCGTGGCCTGGAAAAGTTGGAAGAATTCTTCGATCACATGAAGAAGATTCCCAGCTTTCTGCATCCTGCCGTAGGAGCGCTGGGCTTGGGTATTGTTGGATATCTTTTCCCGCGCGTGCTGGGTTCGGGTTACGACACCATCGACGGAATTCTAAACAATAAGCTCACCATCGAAATTGTTCTGCTGGTTCTGATTCTGAAGTCATTCGTTGTCCTGCTTTCTCTGGGCTCAGGCACCTCCGGCGGAACGCTGGCGCCGATGTTCATGATCAGCGCGGCGCTGGGAAATGTTTTTGCAGTCGTTGTAAATAGGATCGCGCCAAACACGCACCTTTCGCCGGCCGCTTTTGCCATTGCCGCCATGGGAGCGCTGCTGGGAGCCTCGTCGCGCGCCACTTTCACCTTTATGTTTTGCGCGTTTGAAACCACGCGGGACTTTCACGCGCTGTTGCCGGTGATGCTCGTCTGCGTCATTGCAGACGGGGTCGCTTTTTACCTGCTTCCCAGTTCCATCATGACCCAAAAATTCGCCAAGCTCGGAATGGCCGTGCCCGGCGAGTATGAGACAGACGTCCTGAAATCCGTGCGAGTCAGCGAGATTATGCGCTGCGATGTAGTTTCCATCTTGCCTGACATGACGGTCGGAGAGCTGGCGGAGAAAATTGCCAAGAGCGCTCCGGGATTCAACGCCACGCAGGGAATTCCAATCGTGTCAGCGGAAAACAAATTGGTGGGGCTCGTCACTCACAAGGATTTGCTGCGGGCTTTGGAAAAAGATCCGTCGGGAAAAACAACTGTGTGCAATGCCGACGGAAGGCCGCTGATCGTAGCCTATCCCGATGAGCTGGGCCACGATGCGTTGTTGCGAATGTTGCACAACGACGTAGGACGCTTGCCGGTTGTCAGCCGCGACGACAAAACGCAACTGGTCGGCTATCTCAATCGTTCAAGTTTCCTAAGCGCGTGGCGAAGGCAGATCGACGAAGAACACGTCCGCGAAGAAGGCTGGCTAAATCCGTACTTCCGATTCCACAATCACCGGAAGCCAACCTCCGAGAGCACAGCAGTAAATGATGAAACCAGATAGACTGTTTCCCTCGCGGATATTCTAAGTATCGTCGCGAGTCAAGATATGAAGGGCAGCACCCTCGTAAAATTTCCGTCTCTTTATCGCCATTCGCGTCACGATCAAGGGTTGATATCACTGAGGCGATTGGCATTGAAACCTATTGCGCAGCCGACGGGAGCTCACGCCGACGAAACATTGCACGGTATCTTCAACAAGCGGCGGGAGGTTTTGTGCCGTGGACTAACAGAGCGCCGATGGCGCGAAACGCGGCCAGTTCTTCGGCGTCGCGGAACCAGCGGCCAGTGTAAACGTCAGGAGCAGGCGTGGGATCGGGGAGCAGTCGGTGGTTTACCTCCGCGAAGCCGGCATCGCGAAACATTTTTTCCCATTCT
Source organism: Candidatus Acidiferrales bacterium (assembly GCA_050012395.1). Lineage (GTDB taxonomy): Bacteria > Acidobacteriota > Terriglobia > Acidiferrales > UBA7541 > Palsa-295. The sequence continues at coordinate 1,141 of JBEKHG010000067.1, read as the reverse complement.
TCGGCGGAAAGCAGATGCGTGGGGACGGCTAGCTTTTCACCCCACTGATGGCTGTACGGATTGTCGCGATAATAGTTGATCAGAATCCAGGCCGAGCCGCCTTCCTGCAGCACGCGATAAATTTCGCGGATGCCCTTCCGCGGCTCCGGCCAGTAGTAGGACGACTCCACCGAAATCGCGCGCGTAAAAAAGTTCGCTTCCCACGGAATTTCGTTCACTTCACCCACAACAAAAACCAGATTCGTGTAGTCCACACTGTCGCGCCGCGCGTGGTGAATCATTTCGTCCGAAATATCCATTCCCACCACGCGCCCTTCCGGAACGCGCTTAGCCAGTATCCGCGACAGCCATCCCGCGCCGCAACCCACATCGAGGATATTGTCGGTGGGCTCGATCTGCATCAACCCCAGCGTAGGCTTGGCGATGGGCCAGTGGTCGTGCTCCATCGACTCGCCCTTGCCCGCATCCGCCCAGCGATTGAACTCCTCGCGCAGGACTTGATCGGCCCCCGGCTCCGCCACTAACGCCCTCCCTCGCCGGCCTGCTTGCCGCGACTTACAGCGGACGCGCGCAGCTTGGGCAGAAATGGACGCCCGCGATCATCGCTCCACACCGGCTGCAGAAGCGCGCCGGACCCGCCATCGCAAACACCGGCTGCCGCACGTCGCTCGCGCAAGCCCAAATCAGCGCGACCACCCATCCGATCATCGTCCAGCCAAACAGAAGATTCAAAATGAAAATCCCGGTAAAGTCCCGCTTCCTGTGCCCAATAATCGAGGGCAGAAAATACATCAGCATCGCAAAGAGCAGAAATGTCATCGCACTTCTCCTTCCACTCTAATCTACGCGCCGCGCTGCCAATTTGTTCCATCGCCTCCGCCATCCTCCGAGCCATCGGCCCGCTTTCGTCGCGCACCCGCGACGGGCTAGGATTTTGAATGCTCTTCTCCGAAAACGAATCGGTGTGATTAGGACGTCGCCGCGGACTTCGTGTCCGCCGGCTGCACCTTCTCAAGGAGTTGCGCGAATTTCTGCTCGCGGTCTTTCTGGTCCAGCCCCTGATAAATATCAGCAATCTGCGTCGCGTTCATCGAGCAGAACTTGGGTCCGCACATCGAACAGAATTTCGCCTCCTTGTAGA
>JBEKHG010000066.1:0-5284 GCA_050012395.1 Candidatus Acidiferrales bacterium | reverse complement strand
AAATTTTTTATCGCTCGGGCTACGTTGTTCGGCCGAGCGTGATTTGTCGTGAGGCGCCCGTCGTTACGACATGGCCTTCACGGCTTCGACTATGTGCTTGGCGGAAATGCCAAAAGCTTCGATCAGCTCCTCGGGCTTTCCGGAATGTGGCATTTTGGTGACAGCGATTAGTTTGAATTTTGACGGCGAGACCCCTTCTCCCGCGAGCGCTGTCAGGACGGCTTCGCCCAGGCCGCCTTCGGGCCAGTGATCTTCGGCGGTAATCAGGCGCCCTCCGGTTGCTTTGATTTGCTCGGCGAGGGCTTTGCCGTCGAGCGGCTTGACGCAATAGAGGTCGATCACTCGTATGGCGGTTCCTTGCGATTTCAACTGGTCCGCGGCTTTCAGCGCTTCATGGAGTGTGACGCCCGCGCCGATAACCGTCACTTTGTCTTGCGCGCTTTGCCGCAGGACCTTAAATCCGGGGACGGGGAATTTTTCGTCCTTGGAGTAAAGGATGGGCATCTTGGGGCGCGACGTGCGCAGGTAATTTATTCCAGCGCGACGGGCCATGTGTTCAGTGAGACGCTCAGTGGACATCGCGTCGCTGGGATAAAAAACTTCGGAGCCATGCACGGCGCGGAACATCGCGATGTCTTCGAGAGCCATCTGAGATGGACCGTCTTCTCCGATGGAGACGCCGCAATGCGAACCACACAAATTAATATTCGCGCGGCTAATGGCGGCCATGCGCACATTGTCATAAGCGCGGGAAAGGAAACAGGCAAAAGTATCGGCAAATGGGACTTTGCCGCGAGCTGCGAGCCCTACCGCGGTGCTGACCAGGTTTTGTTCCGCGATAAAGCCTTGATAGAAATGGTCGGGGTAGGCGTCCTGGAAAATTTCAGAGAAGGTGGAGTTTTTCACGTCGCCCGAGATACCCACGATATGCGGGTTCACCTTTCCCAGGCGCTTCAGCGCAAAGCCGTAGGCTTCGCGGGTCGCGATAGGTTTGTCCTGCGCGTATTCGGGAGCGGGCGGCTCGGGGAAATCGGGCGGCTTGGGTAGGTCAGTGCGCCTGTAGGATTTTCCCGGGTCGGGAGGAACCACGGGCGGCGTGCCTCCCAGTTCCTTGATCGCGGCAGCGAGTTGCTCTTTCGAAAACGGCTTGCCGTGCCAGCCCATTTTCCCGGCAACCTCGCTGAAGCCGTGGCCTTTGATAGTTCTGGCCAGGATTGCCTGCGGACGGCCCTTGGTGGCTTTCGCGCGGTCGAGCGCGGCGAGGACAGCGGCAACATCATGGCCATCGATCACTTCTGTCGCAAATCCTTCCGATTCAAACTTCCGGCGGTAAATCTCCATGTCGTGCTGATACATGGTGGGATCGCTCTGGCCGAGCGCGTTGATGTCGCATATGACGGTGAGGTTATCGAGCTTGTAAAAGGCGGTGAAGGCGGCCGCTTCCCAAATTTGACCTTCGGCAAGTTCGCCGTCTCCCGTTAGCACGTACACGCGGGTGGGACTTTTGTCCATTCGAGCGCCGATGGCGAGGCCGGCGCCAACCGAAAGGCCCTGGCCGAGAGAGCCCGTGGCTGCGTCCACTCCATGAATGTGCGGGGTGGGGTGGCCTTCGAGTTCGCTGGTGAGCTGGCGGAGAGTCATCACGCGCGATACCGGAAAAACTCCGGCTTCGGCCAGAGCGGAATATAGAAGTGGAGCGGCGTGACCTTTGGAAAGCACGAAGCGGTCGGCGTCGTTGGAGTTGGCGTTCTTGGGATCGAACTTCATGGCGTAAAAGAAAACTCCGGCGGCCAGTTGCGCAGCGGACATGCAGGACGTGGGGTGTCCTGAGCCGGCGGCAGTGGTGGACATCATGGAATAGATACTGAGCAGGCGCGCTTTTTCTTTTATGTTGGCGACGGTAGCGGCAGACGGCCCGGTGGTGGGAGTGGCGCTCATTGTGGCTCCTTTTCCTTTTGTGCGTTCAGCGCGATTTTACCCTGTTCGGAGGCGTCCCGCGAGGCAGAATCTTTTTTGTGCCAGGCGCCCTGCTTGGGTGTGAATTTGGCGCAAAATTGCGAAATGCTAATGTGCGTTCTGGCCTCGGTTAGAAACACTTGCAAAACTGGCTCCGAATTAGGCGATTATTCGGAGAAAAATGACGAGTTGGATCGTTTGAAATAAGCGCAGGAATAGCGTCCGCCCTTCGTTCACTACTCACTGCGCCGAATTTTTCTGCGCTGCACATAGCTCCATTTCCAGCCTAACACACGATGCAAATCTCAAGTTGTGTGGACGCTCTTATAACTCTATTCCCGAGTGGCGGCTGGAGGGATCAATTCCAAAATGGGAACCTGCGATTTTGGGGTGCTCAGATTGGCGGTCGAACGCTTGTAAGGAACTGCTTCAATTCCGCCTCGAAAAAGATGCCATCGAATTCAAATGTCACAGGGTCGCTCTCGACGCCATCCCAAAATAAGGTCTCACGTGGTCTAAAGACTCTTTTATCCTGGGACTCAACCATTAATGCAGTGAACGATTTTTCAACCGTGCAAATCCGGCGTTTCATAGTCATAAGAATTATCCCCCTAACTCGTTCGTAGCATTTCATAGGACGGTCTTACAAGAAATGTCTTTACTTAAATGCGTCGCGCTGGTCGCAGCATTGGAGGGAAGAGTGACTTGGATTCAGTATGTTACAATCCCTCGCCTAGAGAGCGCCGATCCGAAGGGGTTAGGCTCAACATGCGCTTGCCACTGTTATTCGCAACTTGTTGCATAGTCGCTTCTCTTTCTGTGGTGGCCAGAATCGACGGACATCAGGCCCCTGAAAAATCGATTCCAGCTATCGCCCGCGACGCCGGTAAAGCTGTAGTTCTTGTGGTCGCCTCGGACTCGTCCGGCACCAAGATTTCGCAGGGAAGTGGATTCATTGTCAGTCCAGTCGGCAAGGTCGCGACGAATTTCCACGTAATTAAGGGGTGTTCATCGGCCATCGTAAAATTCACGGACGGTGCCTTTTATCAGGTCGCGGGAGTGTTTGCGACGGATCCCACGAAGGACATTGCTATTCTAAAGATCGAGACATCGGCGAAGCAATTCCCTTTCCTCGTTCTAGCGGACTCGGACCAAGCTCAAGTGGGAGAACACGTGGTAGCAATAGGAAGCCCACTTGCGCTTTTAGGGTTGACGCGAGATGCGGACATTTCTACCGAATCGACCGTCTCTGACGGCATCATTAGCGGAAATCGAGAGTGGGAGGGGCACGGAATTAGTGTTCTTCAAACGACCGCTCCGATTTCACATGGCAGCAGCGGTGGAGCGTTGTTGAATCTGCAAGGGCAGGTTCTTGGAATCACTTCGATGATGATGGGGGAAGGACAGAACATTAATTTTGCTGTTCCCGCCAAATACGTAGGATTCATGCTGTCTACCGAAGAGGTCAAGCCTTTGGGACAAGCGGAGTCGGCGAAGCGCGAACAATCGGGTCACGAGGACTCGCTCGACCAATTCATCGGAACGTATACAGGAATGTGGCAGTCGCGATACGGTGGTTCAGGCGTTGCAGTTCTAAACGTCATAGCGGATAGCGGTAATCTGAAAGCGCGTGTCGCGATAACGGGCAGCCCCGTGGGCTATAAAGGAGACTCGCTGGCGGTCACGATCAAAGAATTCGGGGATGGCATTTTGACCGTTGATATGAAGGCGGACAATAGCCCTTTAACGGCTTCGGGGATATTTAGGAATGGTGCATTTGTTGGGGACTTTCGATTTCGGTATCGCCTAACGGTGGACAGAGGGCAATGGGTCTTGAAAAAGTAAAACTCGGTTAGACAACTGCACCGAACCGCGCGAGTCACCATCTTTTTGCTCCGATCGATTAAGGCCGGCAACGAAGATTTCTCGCAGCCTGAACGCAAAATTCATTCATCAGGTGTGACTTTCAGGGCCACGACGACGCCTGAAGGCGGCCGCTACAAAAGCAAACACTCAGGCAAAAGGACGACACCTGCAACAGCAGATCCCTCGAACTGCGTCCCGCGTCCCTGAAAAGCAGGGGCAAAACGAAAACGCGCGGGACTTCGCTCGGGATGACAGGCCTGGGTTTAGCAGATGACAACTCGGAGTCAGACGCTACGATGCGCCGCAAAGCAAATGATTACAGCGAGAGAAAAGAGCCGGCAAGATGCCGGCGCTACGAAAACCACGTGTGAAGATGCCAGGCTAAAGTCCGGCGCTACGAAAAGCGTGAAGGGCACGGACAAATTATTTTTCCGGTCATGGCGAGGTCTGGGCGAGCATGGGGTCAACGGACTTGCTGAGTTGGTTCAGGATGAATTGGGGGGCGATTCGGCTCATCAGCTTGAGGATGTTGCTTTGGCCTGGGCGGATTTCTAGGCGATCGTTTTTCAGGCCGTCGATGGCTACGGCGACCATTTTGTGGAGGTCCATTATTTGGGCGCCCTTCATATCTTCGGGGGTGAAACCCTCCGTGGTTAATAACGGAGTTTGAGTGGCGGGCGGAGCCAGTTCAAACACTTTGATGCTGGTGTTTTTGAGCTGGACGCGCAGCGATTGCGTGAAGGAATGCAGGCCCGCTTTGGTGGTGCAATAAATTGGCGCGATAGGCAGCGGGACAAAGGCGAGGCCGGATGTAACGTTTACGATGGCGGCGTTATTTACGACTTTCAGGTGAGGCAGGAATTGTTGGACCATGCGAATTGGGCCAAGAAGGTTGGTCTCGATCTCGCGGCCGATATCCTGGAGGCCATTTGCTCCGCCATTTTGCGTTTCATTCCTCCGGTCCTGGAGATTGAGCTTGCGCATGATTCCGGCGTTGTTGATGAGCACGTTCAGAGCGGGAAACTTTTTTATTACGGCTTCGAAAAGGACAGGAATCGCGCTGGGGTCGCTCACGTCGCTTTGAAATGTATGGACTCCGGGAAGTTTCTGTTGGGCTTCGTCAAGGCGGCGCTGATCTCGTCCGGTGATGATGACGGTGTTGCCAAGCTTGAGAAGTTCAGCGGCAAGCTCGAATCCAATTCCGCTGGTGCCGCCGGTGATTAAGATGGTGTTGCCTGAAATGTTCATGGGGAAACCTCTCTGATTCGATGTCGCGGCGACCGATGCGACCCCAACGCGATGGTACCACGGCGATAGTTCACTGCTGAGATTCGCGGTGCCCACCTGAAGGCGGCGCTACCAAAGCGAGCGTCCACATCGAACGTTCATGCAAAGGCACGTCGGGATAAAAGCAGGTCCCTCACCGCCATCCGCAAGAAGCGCGGCTGGGTTCGGGATGACA
>JBEKHG010000065.1:0-3388 GCA_050012395.1 Candidatus Acidiferrales bacterium | reverse complement strand
TGGCGGAAGCGAGTGGGAGTCGAACCCACCTTCGAAGCCCGCGAAGGGCTCGAACGGCAGCTTTGAAGGCTGCGAGGACCACCGGGCCCCATGCGCCTCCCGCGTTAGATCATCGACGTGGGATTATAGGTGTACAGCGTGAAGCGTTCAACTTTTCGCGGGAGCAGCGGCAAACTTTTTGCGAGCGAGTTCCAGCAGTTTCGGGTCTGTGCAGACTTCGTAATAAGCGCGAGTTCCCTGCGCTCCGATTTTCGCGCCCGGCAACAACTGGCGCACGAATCCTTTGCGAACTACAATCGGCTCTAGAGAATCGCCCAGCGGTACTTCGCCGAAATACAATTGCACGCGTTCCTTGCCCCAGGGCATTGGGAAATTGCCGCCCAGCGGACCCAGTGAAATCTCCGCGTTTAATTTATTGAAGCCTTCTTCATTTATTTCAATTCCGTTCAGGTTATAACGCACCAGCAATTCTTCCTCTTCACCGACTTCGGCATCCTCCATCAACGTCTGCAGTAGGTACACGTTAAATGGCGAGGGATTATTGTGAAACAGCCGTTTGGCTATTTTCGAGGAGCTCGAAAGCCGGTCGGAAAGATTCAGCGCGCGCGAAATCATAATTTTGGAATCGCCGTCGGTCCATAAAGACGGCGCGGAATCCTGGAACGCGACTCCCACGCCAAGCTCCAATCCAGGCAAACCGCTGGTTCTTGCGCGCTGGTTGTACGCCAGCGTCACTGCCAGAATTTCCCGCGCCAGCACGCAAGCGCGAGCCACCCCGCGAGCAGTTGCCCGCGTGGACTCCGTTTCGTCAATCGCCAGAATGATCGCGTCGCCTTCGATAAACACCGTCGCCGCGCCAAACCGTTCCAGAATTCGCTTCACCGGCTCGTGCAGATTCATGCTGATGTGCGAGGCGGGATTCATCCCGCGCGCCAGCAGATCTTTCGTAATCCCGGTCGACCCGCGCACATCCGCTTTTATAATCGTGTGATTGATGACCGGATCGTCCGCCGGCCGCCCTTCGCTCGGGTGCAAAAATTCGTATAAGCTCTTGTTCGCCCGTGAAAGTTCACGCACGTGTTCGGAGCGGACCAGGTTGATGCGATCCATCCAGGCCGCCACATGCTGATAATTCCGGCGGTCTCGCCGCAAACGCATCAAGTCCTCGGCAAATTGCAGCGCCACCGCGGATTGTTCTTCAGGAGTCCGCCTTCGTATGGCCCGTGAGGCCTCTTCCAGCCGCTTCGTCGAAATCTTGCGCGCCGGAAATTGCTCCAGAATTGTCTCCACCCGCTTGGCCTCTTCGCGGTTCACCAGTGCCTTCTTCAGCGCTTGCAAGTGCACCGGAGGACAATATTCCGTATGAAGCTTCCGCATCTCGTAACTGGCCATCACGTGAAACAGTAGATCGCGCTCTTCCAGACGGTGCATCCACTCCTGCAACAACTGTGCGCGCGTCGCAGCCGACGCTTCGCCTTTCACCGCCGGCCCTTGCGCATCGAAGAGTCTGCGCGCGTTTTCAGGCTGGTTTAGATATTCACCCAGCCGGTTTCGGTGTTCCTCCGTAAGAAAATTCATGCGCTGCTTGGCAGTTTCAATCTGCGAACCAAGCTCCGTCAGCTTTGCCTCCAGCGACGACGACTTCTCTCGTAACTGTGCGATTTCTTTGGGCGATTCTGAAGTTCCACTCTTTCTCTTGAACAGCCATGGGAACCCTTCGCCGCCGTCTCCCGAACGGCCGCTGGCCTCGTTCTGCTCCTCCTCCAAAATCGCCATCTCCGATCGCAGCAAACGCGCCTGCTCCAGCAAACGGTCATGGCTCTTCCGCGCCTTATTAAAATCCTCCGTACTGTCTCCGGTCAGAATCAAATCGCGAACAAAATCGAGAAGCAAAGCGTCGAAAATCTCGAAGCGGTCCGGATCGTTAACGAAGTTGCCCAGCAGAACGTAATGCTCCAGAAATAAATGATCGTCGTTCCCGCCGTCCACAAACAGAAAACGGTTTTGCAGCAGCGCATAAACTTCGTGGTAATCCTCCCCAAAAAGCGCCCGCCGCGATTTTGATAGCGTGCCCTCTTCCACGTCCCGCCAGACCCGGCAAAGCGTCTCGCCAACCTGTCGGTACACATTTTTCTTGTCCGCCTGAATTTCCGCGATTTTCGAGCGCATCACGTGGGCCTGCTCGCTGTGCTCGAAAAGCTCGCCCCGTCCGCGAATCCATTCCTTGCACTCCACCAAAATGCTCGAAAATTGGTTACTCAGCTCTGCGGAGATATGTTTCAGCAACGCCAGTTGATGCAGCAAGTCCGTTTCGATCGACTGCTGGAATTTCGCCCGCGTAACCGATTCCTGCAGCACTTCGATCAGCATCTTTCGGAACGCGCCATGCTCCGGCGTGCCGGACTGTTTGCGATCGCCGTATACCAGGCTCACGTTTACGGTCTGGCGAACCAAGTCCACCAGATATTTACGCGTGAATTCCACGAATCGCGGGCTCAAATAAACGTCATAATGGATGTTGTCGATTCCAACGGTCAGGCTATCGAGACGAACTTCGGCGTTGTAGGGCTCCAGCTTCATCCGCGCCGGATGCGCGGATGATGGCGCGATATGTGTTTCAGGCATACGTATGCGCGTATCCTGAACCCTACCCGGGCGCAGGAATTCGCTTCAAGTTTTACTGTATCTGAGGAAAAATGCGGGACGCAATGGAACGAGTCGTAACCGTTAATGCCAAGCGCGACAGCACCGCGCCAAATGACGAATTCGGGATAGCTTCCGGCGGCGAGTTCGGCTTAGGCTCAGTCGCCACGCCAGACGACTACGGCCGTGATTTCGGCATTCCGACACCTTCGCCCGCCGGTCCGCAGTCCAATAGCCCCGAACAGGGCCCCTGCCTCTATTTCGGCCCTCGCGGCCAACGCTGCAGCCGACGCGCCCTAGCCGGCGGCTTTTGCGCCATCCACCAGCCCGGCGGCGCACCGGGTGTGCCCGGCGGCGTACCCGGCCCAACGTCAAAGCCCTCCAAGAAATTCATCGCCTCTGTTCTGGCCATCGTTGCGGTCATTTGGCCTTATCTCGCAGACATTGTCCGAGAAGTGATTCGCTGGATTCACGCACATTAGCCGAGGGCTCTCCATCGTTTCGTTAGCCAAACTATAGGCAGTGGGTCAGTTTCCGGTCAGTGCAGTGGTCTCAATGGGTCGGTGCAACACCATCTAAAAGCAGCGGGCGAAGAAAGGCTCAAACGTTGGTGTCCGAGAAATGCCCGTAGCTGAAGTTCCAGTCGATTGCAAGTCAGTGCGAATCACGCTGATGGTCCTTTGGGGCTGTAACGCAAAATATGTTTCACCCGAAAGGGCCTTGGGTGTACAAGGGTGCCCAGCCC
>JBEKHG010000064.1:0-4676 GCA_050012395.1 Candidatus Acidiferrales bacterium | reverse complement strand
GCTCTTGCAGCAGAACGTGCAGAATTACGAGGCAGCGTTTGGAGAGATCAAGCTTGATCCCCGTGCTCCTGGTGGACCCATTCACTAATGACTCCGCGACCGGCGCCGCGGTCCGATCTGAAAACGAAATCCCCGCCAGCTTCCTCCGTATGGACGCAGCAGCTTCTGCTGTTCGCGCTTTTCTTTGCCGGACTGATGCTGCTACATGCGCCACTGCTGCGACTTCCTTATTTTTGGGATGAGGCTGGCTATTACGTTCCAGCAGCGCGCGATCTGTTTCTGGCTGATACGCTCATTCCCCAGTCCACGCCATCGAATGCGCATCCTCCGCTGGTGATGGCCTGGCTGGCGCTCGACTGGCATGTTTTCGGATATTCCACCCTAGTCACCCGCACAGCAATGCTGGCGCTGAGTGCATTTTCCTTGCTCGGACTGTTCCAACTTGCGCGCAGCGCCGCCAACCTTGCTGTAGCTTGGGCGACCATTGTGCTAGTGGCGTTTTATCCGGTCTACTTCACGCAGAGTTCTCTGGCACAGCTTGACTTGCCGGCGGCCGGATTCACCTTCTGGGGGTTGGCCGCTTACGTTGCCTTCTATAAGACCGAAACCGGTGGAAAAGACATTCGGTGGAAACCGGCATTTTGGTTCTCATTGGCAGCGCTCTCGAAAGAAACCGCAATCCTCGCTCCACTGGCGCTGTTTGGATGGGAGCTGCTCGGCTCCCTCACCGGCCGGTACTCCAATTCCAAAAAACGGTGGAAACAACTGCTCCCACCCTTGAGCAAGCGCCCGGCCTTCTTCTATCTGCTGTTTCCGATCGTCCCGCTCACTGGCTGGTACATCTACCACTATGCGAAGACCGGCTTCATATTCGGCAATCCCGAATTTTTTCGTTATAACGTCGCCGACACACTGAGTCCTCTACGCTTCCCGCTGGCTCTCGGAATCAGACTCTGGCAGGCCTTCGGATATTTCAGCCTCTACCTGCTCACGCTCACGGGGTTGCTCGCCATGCTTCGTCCCCCACGGCCCGAGAACAGTGTCACCCGTCCGCGGATCTCTTTCTGGATTCAGGGAGCATTCCTCTCCATCTTGCTCGCCTATTTGTTTTTCCTGTCGGCCGTGGGCGGAGCGGTCCTCGCTCGCTACATGCTGCCGGTCGTCCCGCTCGTAATCTTAGCGATGATCTCGACGCTTTGGCGTCGTGTGCGAAACTGGAAATTAATTGTGGGAGCCGTCGCGATCGCCTTTATCGCCGGTCTGTTCAGCAATCCACCGTACGGATTTTCTCTCGAAGACAATCTCGCCTATCGTGACTACATCCTGTTGCACGTCGAAGCCAGCCGTTTTCTGGCAATGCGTTATCCCGGCGAGCGCGTTCTCACCGCGTGGCCTGCGTCGGACGAAATCACGCGGCCATGGCTCGGCTATGTCAGTCAGCCTTTTCGCGTGCTGCGTTTGGAAGACTTCTCAGCGCCCCAGATTGAAGTGGCGGCAAAGGCACGGGGCCAGTTTGATGTGGCTCTGGTGTTCTCCACCAAATATCAGCCCTCCCACCCGCTCTTCGAGAATTGGGGCGCGTGGGAGCATGCAAAAGAGGAGTTCTTCGGCTACCATCGCGACTTGCTACCCGAAAATATCGCCCAACGTCTGGGCGGAACGATTACCTATGAAAAACAACTGAACGGACAGTGGATCGCTACGATCGCGATGGAGCGTTGAGGTCGAACCATTCAGCCGCCCATTAAGTGGCAGGAGTGGGTCTTGATCACAATCCAAACGTTCTTTCCCGCAGCCAACTGCAGGTCGTCGCGAGCGGCAAGCGTTAAATGCACCTCAAACTCAGCTCCTTCGCAATCAACGATCGCTGAGACCATGACGTCCCGCTGAACCAGCTGCCGAATAGTTCCCGGCAAAATATTACGAGCGCTCAGACCTTGTGGACTCGCAGTCGCCAGCAGCAAATCGCCGGCTCGAATTCCCACGCGCAGGCGCGAGCCAATTTCGGCTCTCACGAGCGGCGTTTCCAGTTCCACCTCGCCCGTGACCAGGCGGCAGGTCATCGTCCCGCGGGTGGCATGTAATGCCGTCACGGTGGCGCCGAAGATATTTTCGAATCCTGACAGGTGCGCGACCGTCTCCAGGCGCGGTGCGCGCATCACCTCGTGCGGCCGTCCTTGCGCCACGATTCGTCCCCCGTCCAGCACAATGACCTCGTCGCCCAGGGCAAACACTTCCTCGCTGGAATGGGTGACAAACAGAATCGGAACCCGGTGAAGCTGATTCCACTTGCGCAAGTCCCCGACAAGAGAGGACTTCGTCGGACGGTCCAGCGCAGCCAGTGGCTCATCGAGCAATAGCGCGCGTGGATTGGTCACCAGGGTCCGCGCCAGCGCGACACGCTGGCGTTCTCCTCCGGCGATCTGCGCCGGCCGGCGGTCGCGCAAGTGATCGATGCGGAATGCGGCAAGTATTTCGCGGCTCCGCGATTGTCGCGCCACCCCGCTGAGAGAACGGAGGCCATATGCGACGTTTTCCTCAGCCGTGAGGTGAGGAAATAAAGCAAGGTCCTGATGCACGTAGCCAATCGAGCGCTTCCATGCGACGAGGTTGCGCTTATTTTCGGAGTCGTAAAGATCTTCACCGCCAATGGCAATGCGCCCTTCGTCCGGATCGGTCAGTCCGGCAATGCAATCGAGCAGAGTAGTTTTTCCCGCGCCCGAAGCCCCAAATAATATGGTGAATCCCGCAAGCGCGCGAAAATGCACGTTCAAATTAAAGCTGCCTTCAGGATTCGGAAAGCGCTTGCGGATGCGGACTTCGAGTTCGGAGGAGATCGACTCAACCGCCGCTTGTGGCGCTGGCCGCGCCGGCAAAATAATCTTTACCGCCATGGTTCCACCGCCCACGAACGCCGGTTCACGCCGTATACCGTCGCCAAAACTAGAAATGAGATCACTAGCAGCAACAGGGCCGTCGAGTTAGCGCTGGAATAATTTGCCGCCTCCACCTGATCGTAAATATCAATCGAGATGGTGCGCGTCACGCCGGGAATATTGCCTCCCACCATAAGCACGACGCCGAATTCGCCGAGCGTGTGCGCGAAGCTAAGCGCGAATCCCGTGACCAGGCCAGCTCTTGACAGTGGAAGCACAACACGGCGAAAGGTTTGCACCGGCGCATGTCCAAGCGACGCCGAAGCGCGAAGTAACCTGCCATCCACCGCGCCGAATGCGGCCGCAAACGGCTGTACCGCGAAAGGAAGACTGTAGAACAAAGACCCGATGACCAGACCGTCAAAGGTAAACGCAAGCGTGTGTCCGGTGAACGACTCCCACCAGCGACCAAACGGACTGCGCGAGCCGAGTGCAACCAGAACGTAAAAGCCCAGCACCGTAGGCGGCAAAACAATAGGAAGCGCGACTGCAGCCTCAACCAGAAATTTCCAACGCCACCGCGAGTAAGTCAGCCAGTAAGCGATCGGGATGCCAATAGCGATCAGCAGCGTGGAAACGATGGCCGCGAGACGCACGGTCAACCAGAACGCCTCCCAGTTCATCTAGGGCATCTCCATTTCAATGTGCCTGCGCAGGCAAGCTAAAGCCATAACTGGTGAGCAGGGAAGCGCCCTCGGGACTGCGCAAAAAATCCAGAAATTTGCGCGCCGCATCCTGCTGTTGTGATCGAGAAAGCACCACAGCGGCCTGGTTCAGGGTGGGATAGGCATCGAGCGGAACCGTCCAATAGCGGCCTTTGTCTTTCATCGCCGGCGCGAGCGCATGGGAAAGCGCAATCAATCCTGCCTGTGCGTTGCCCGATTCGACGAACTGCGCCGCCTGCGATATGTTTTCTCCGAGAACAAGGCGGCTGGAAACCTGCTCGTAAATTCCAAAGTGCCGCAACGCAGCCTCGGCAGCCCGCCCATACGGAGCGGTCGCAGGATTCCCAATGGAAATTTTCTTGACCGAAGGATCAAGCAAAGCCTGTATGCCGAGCTTCGACAAGTCCAGTGGCGAATCGTTCGGCACCCACAGTACCAAGCGCCCGACTGCATAGCGGTAAAGCGTCTCCTTCGATGCCAGTCTCTCGGCGATCAGCTGTTGAGGATATTGTTCATCGGCCGAGAAGAAGACATCAAACGGCGCACCGTTCCGTATCTGATTGGTCAGATTGCCGGACGCGCCAAAGGAAAGTTTCACCGCTAGCCCCGTCTTTTTTGTGTAGGCCGCGACCAGGTCAGGAAGGGCCGCGCTCATATCCGCTGCCGCAGCCACCATAATCTCTTGGGCGCTTGCGAGTGATCCCGCGATCAGTAGCACAATCAGTAGAAGGAGACCCGGTAATTTTCTCATCGCAGAATTTCCTCGGTGAACTGCCGCTTCGTGAACTACGGTGCCTCCGAATCGATTTCCATATCCTAGTCGCAGAGCGCAAAATGTGGAAGAGTTGAAGTGGCGATTGAAGTGAACGCCGTGGCACGCCTCTACCTTTCCGAGGACTAAACCTTTCCGTACACGCTACGATGCCGTCATATAATCGTCTGTCATTGGTTTGATTACGGAGGAAGTTTGGCCTACGACGATCTGCGCGACTGGATCAAAGCACTCGACCGAGCCGGCGAACTGAAACGCATCCGCACCGAAGCAGACCCAATTCTGGAAATCGCAGAAATTGCC
>JBEKHG010000063.1:0-4686 GCA_050012395.1 Candidatus Acidiferrales bacterium | reverse complement strand
GCTCTTGCAGCAGAACGTGCAGAATTACGAGGCAGCGTTTGGAGAGATCAAGCTTGATCCCCGTGCTCCTGGTGGACCCATTCACTAATGACTCCGCGACCGGCGCCGCGGTCCGATCTGAATGCGAAATCTCCGCCAGCTTCGTCCGTATGGGCGCAGCAGCTTCTGCTGTTCGCGCTCTTTTTTGCCGGACTGATGTTGCTACATGCGCCACTTCTGCGTTTTCCTTATTTTTGGGATGAGGCTGGCTACTACGTTCCGGCGGCACGCGATCTATTTCTCACTGATACGCTTATTCCGCAGTCCACGCCATCGAATGCGCATCCTCCGCTGGTGATGGCCTGGCTGGCGCTCAACTGGCATGTTTTCGGATATTCCACCCTGGTCACGCGCACAGCTATGCTGGCGCTGAGCGCATTTTCCTTGCTCGGGTTGTTCCAACTTGCGCGCCGCGCCGCCAACCTTCCTATAGCTTGGGCAACCATCGTGCTAGTTGCTTTTTATCCGGTCTACTTCACCCAGAGTTCTCTGGCGCAGCTCGACTTGCCGGCCGCCGGATTCACCTTCTGGGCATTGGCCGCTTACGTTGCCTCCTATAAGACCGAACCCGGTGAGAAAGACAGTCGGTGGAAGCCCGCAGTTTGGTTCTCGTTGGCTGCGCTCTCGAAAGAAACCGCAATCCTTGCACCGCTGGCACTGTTTGGATGGGAGCTGCTTGGCTACCTGACCGGCCGGTACTCGAATTCCAAACAACCGTGGAAACAACTGCTCCCGCCCTTGAGCAGGCGCCCGACCTTGTTCTATCTGCTGCTTCCGATCGTTCCGCTCGCTGGCTGGTACGTCTACCACGACGCGAAGACCGGCTTCATATTCGGCAATCCTGAGTTTTTTCGTTACAACGTTGCCGCCACACTGAGTCCTCTTCGCTTCCCGTTGGCTCTCGGAATAAGAGTCTGGCAGGCCTTCGGATATTTCAGCCTCTACCTGCTCACGCTGGCGGGGCTGCTCGCCATGCTTCGTCCTCCACGGCCCGAGAATAGTGTCACCCGTCCGCGAATCTCTTTCTGGATTCAGGGAGCATTACTCGCAATCTTGCTCGCCTACTTGTTTTTCATGTCGGCCGTGGGCGGAGCGGTCCTCGCGCGCTACATGCTGCCGGTCGTCCCGCTCGTAGTCTTAGCCATGGTCTCGACGCTTTGGCGTCGTGTGCGAAACTGGAAATTAATTGTGGGAGCCGTCGCGATCGCCTTTATTGCCGGCCTGTTCAGCAATCCACCGTACGGATTTTCTCTCGAAGACAATCTCGCCTATCGTGACTACATCCTGTTGCACGTCGAAGCCAGCCGTTTCCTGGCAATGCGTTATCCCGGCGAGCGCGTTCTCACCGCGTGGCCTGCGTCGGACGAAATCACGCGGCCATGGCTCGGCTATGTCACTCAGCCCTTTCGCGTGCTGCGTTTGGAAGACTTCTCAGCGTCCCAGATTGAAGTGGCGGCAAAGGCACGCGGCCAGTTTGATGTGGCTCTGGTGTTCTCCACAAAATATCAGCCCTCCCACCCGCTCTTCGAGAACTGGGGCGCGTGGGATCACGCAAAAGAGAAATTCTTCGGCTACCATCACGACTTGCTACCCGAAAATATCGCCCAACGTCTCGGCGGAACGATTACCTATGAAAAACAACTGAACGGACAGTGGATCGCTATGATCGCAGTGGAGCGTTGAGCCCGAAACATTCACCCGCCCATTAAGTGGCAGGAGTGGGTCTTGATCACAATCCAAACACTCTTTCCCGCACCCAGCTGCAAGTCGTCGCGAGCCGCAAGGGTTAAATGCACCTCAAATTCAGCTCCTCCGCAATCTACCATCGCTGAGACCATGACGTCCCGCTGAACCAGCTGGCGAATCGTTCCCGGCAAAATATTACGAGCGCTCAGACCCTGCGGACTAGCCGTCGCCAGCAGCAAATCGCCGGCTCGAATCCCGACGCGCAAGCGCGAGCCAATTTCAGCACTCACGAGCGGGGTTTCCAGTTCCACCTCGCCCGTTCCCAGGCGGCAGGTCATCGTCCCGCGAGTGGCGTGCAATGCCGTCACGGTAGCGCCGAAGATATTTTCGAATCCTGACAGGTGCGCGACCGTCTCCAGGCGTGGAGCGCACATCACCTCATGTGGCCGTCCTTGCGCCACGATTCTTCCCGCGTCCAGCACAATGACCTCGTCGCCCAGGGCAAACACTTCCTCGCTGCTATGGGTGACAAAGAGAATCGGAACCCGGTTAAGCTGGTTCCACTTGCGCAGATCCCCGACCAGAGAAGACTTCGTCGGACGGTCCAGCGCAGCCAGCGGCTCATCGAGCAACAGCGCGCGTGGATTGGTCACCAGAGTCCGCGCCAGCGCGACACGTTGGCGTTCTCCTCCGGCGATCTGCGCCGGCCGGCGATCGCGCAAGTGATCGATGCGGAACGCGGCAAGTATTTCGCGGCTCCGCGATTGTCGCTCCACCGCGCTGAGAGAACGGAGACCATACGCGACGTTTTCCTCAGCCGTGAGGTGAGGAAATAAAGCAAGGTCCTGATGCACATAGCCAATCGAGCGCTTCCACGCGACGAGGTTGCGCTTATTTTCGGAGTCGTAAAGATCTTCACCGCCAATGGCAATACGCCCTTCGTCCGGATCGGTCAGTCCGGCAATGCAGTCGAGAAGAGTAGTTTTTCCCGCGCCCGAAGCCCCAAATAATATGGTGAATCCCGCAAGCGCGCGAAAATGCACGTTCAAATTGAAGCTGCCTTCAGGATTCGGAAAGCGCTTGCGGATGCGGACTTCGAGTTCGGAAGAAATCGGCTCAACCGCCGCTTGTGGGGCTGCCCGCGCCGGCAGAATGATCTTTACCGCCATGGTCCCACCGCCCACGAGCGCCGGTTCAAGCCGTATACCGTCGCCAATACTAGAAATGAGATCACGAGCAGCAACAGGGCCGTCGAGTTAGCGCTGGAATAATTTGCCGCCTCCACCTGATCGTAAATATCGATCGAGATGGTGCGGGTCACGCCAGGAATATTGCCTCCCACCATGAGCACCACGCCGAATTCGCCGAGCGTGTGCGCGAAACTAAGGGCGAATCCCGTGACCAGGCCAGCTCTTGACAGAGGAAGCACGACACGGCGAAAGGTTTGCACCGGCGAATGTCCAAGCGACGCCGAAGCGCGAAGTAACTTGCCATCCACCGCCCCGAATGAGGCCGCAAACGGCTGTACCGCGAACGGAAGACTGTAGAACAAAGACCCGATCACCAGACCGCCAAATGTAAACGCAAGCGTGTGTCCATTGAACGACTCCCACCAGCGACCGAACGGACTACGCGAGCCGAGCGCAACCAGAACGTAAAAGCCCAGCACCGTAGGCGGCAAAACAATAGGAAGAGCAACCGCGGCCTCAACCAGAAATTTCCAACGCCACCGCGAGTAAGTCAGCCAGTAAGCGATTGGGATACCAATGGCGATCAGCAGTGTGGAAACGATGGCGGCGAGACGCACGGTCAACCAGAACGCCTCCCAGTTCATCTAGGGCATCTCCATTTCAATGTGCCTGCGCCGGCAAGCTAAAGCCATAACTGGTGAGCAGGGAAGCGCCCTCGGGACTGCGCAAAAAATCCAGAAATTTGCGCGCCGCATCCTGCTGTTGTGATCGAGAAAGCACCACAGCCGCCTGGTTCAGCGTGGGATAGGCATCGAGCGGAACGGTCCAATAGCGGCCTTTATCTTTCATCGCCGGCGCGAGCGCATGGGAAAGCGCAATCAATCCTGCCTGCGCGTTGCCCGATTCGACGAACTGCGCCGCCTGCGATATGTTTTCTCCGAGAACAAGCCGGCTGGAAACCTGCTCGTAAATTCCAAAGTGCCGCAACGCAGCCTCGGCAGCCCGCCCATACGGAGCGGTCGCAGGATTCCCAATGGAAATTTTCTTGATCGAAGGATCAAGCAAAGCCTGTATGCCGAGCTTCGATAAGTCCAGTGGCGAATCGTTCGGCACCCACAGTACCAATCGCCCGACCGCATAGCGGTAAAGCGTATTCTTCGATGCCAGTCTCTCCGCAATCAGCTGTTGAGGATATTGTTCATCGGCCGAGAAGAAGACATCAAACGGCGCACCGTTTCGTATCTGATTGGTCAGATTGCCGGACGCGCCAAAGGAAAGTTTCACCGCTAGCCCCGTCTTTTTTGTGTAGGCCGCGACTAGGTCAGGAAGAGCCGCGCTCATATCCGCTGCCGCAGCCACCGTAATCTCTTGGGCGCTTGCGAGTGATCCTACGATCAGCAGCACAATCAGTAGAAGGAGACCTAGTAATTTTCTCATTGCAGAAATTCCCTCGTGAACTGCCGCTTATTGAGCTACGGTGCCGCCGAATCGACTTCCATATCCTAGTCGCGGAGCGCGAAATGTGAAAGAGTTGAAGCGGCGATCGAAGTTAACGCCGTGGCACACCTCTCGGATCGCCTGTGTGTGCTGGGACTAAACCTTTCCGTAGACACTACTATGCCGTCATATAATCGTCTGTCATTGGTTTCATTACGGAGGAAGTTTGGCCTACGACGATCTGCGCGACTGGATCAAAGCACTCGACCGAGCCGGCGAACTGAAACGCATCCGCACCGAAGCAGACCCAATTCTGGAAATCGCAGAAATTGCC
>JBEKHG010000062.1:0-5081 GCA_050012395.1 Candidatus Acidiferrales bacterium | reverse complement strand
CTTCCCACGGATTAAGTCGGTAGCTGCGCTTTCGTAGCGCCGCCCTTCGGGGCGGCATCTTCTTTCTTCTTCGCCTTCTTAGTTCCGCCAAACGATTGCGAATGCGGGATGCCGGCTTTAGCCCTGCGCCACGAAACCCGTCAGTTATGTAAAACTCAGTGATGCGCCCACGGGAGCTGATTCTTATGGGAGAGGGCCAGTAAGTCCATCGATACGGCCACAGCGCAGTGCACGCAAACGCCTCCCCAAATCGATTTATATTTCAACGCGAGCCAACCCAGAACGAAACCCGCCACCACCGACGCTGCCGCCTCCGGCGCCGGCTTGGTGAAATGCAGCATCATGTAGGGCATCACCGACGCAGGCACGGCTAACACGCCGATGTATCGGGACAACCCTCCCACCAGAAATCCCCGGAAGAAAAACTCCAGCGCGATGAATTGCCCAGCGTACATTCCTTCCCACATCAGAAAATCTTTCCAGGAGCGCCCCGCCGCCGGATACATTGGGTAGAAAGTGTAAAAATCCTTCGTCTGCGAAACGATCCAGATCACCGGAAATACCGCGACGAATAACCCTACATAGATCCAAAAATGTTTGGCGAAACCGCTGAACGAAAGATTGCAATCGCGCAGCCCCTTTGCCCGCATGCAAAGCATCGCAATCACGGGCACCACCACAAAGCTGATGAGAATCCACATCACCCACCAGGCTTTCACCCGCAGCACCCAGTAAGGGTCCGGCTCGTAGGGGCTCGGCGGATACAAACGCGCGTAAGTGTCTTCCGCGCCGACAAATTCCAACAAAAAAAGTGACAGACAAGCCGTCGCGCAAATTATGGACACCGCGCGCAGGTCCGCCTTCGTGATTAATTCGTGAATTGATCGCGCCGACTTCCACGGTTTCGTTCTCCCCGGCACGGTTTCTCCCGCAATAGAATCCCGCGCGCTGAAGCCGCCCGGCGCTTGCCGATCGCGTCCCTTGCGTGACGCAGTAGGTGCGACCTTTCCGGCGATCGAGCTACGAATTCCTCTCTTCATAGATGCTGGCGTATTCAATTTTTTCGCTCGCTTTTCACGGAGCTGTCCCAAATAGCGCGCCCACTCCCGAAGTCACTGCCATCGCGAGTGCGCCCCAAAAGACCACGCGCGACGCACCGGCCAGCACTCGTGCTCCCCCGACGTGCGCAGCCCACGCGCCCAGCAGCGCCAGGAATAGCAGGGAAGTGCCTGCTACGGACGGGATCAAGATTCCTCGCGGGATCGAGGCTGCAACTACTAGTGGGACGCCCGCCCCCACGGCGAAACTTGCCGCCGACGCCAACGCAGCCTGAATCGGCCGCGCACGGACAGTCTCCGAGATCCCAAGCTCATCGCGCGCATGGGCACCCAGAGCGTCGTGTGCCATCAACTGGTCGGCCACTTGTTGCGCCAGCGCAGGTTCCAGTCCGCGTTCCACATAGATTGCTGCCAGCTCTTTGTGTTCGCCTTTGTCGTCTGATTTAAGTTCTGCGCGCTCGAGTTCGAGATCAGCCTTTTCCGTGTCCGCCTGCGAGTGGACCGATACATATTCTCCCGCCGCCATCGACATGGCTCCCGCCACGAGCCCCGCCACGCCGGCAAGCAACACGTTCCCATGGCTCGCATGTGCAGCCGCAACACCAAGCACCAGGCTCGACGTGGAGAGGATGCCATCGTTCGCGCCAAGCACGGCCGCACGCAGCCAGCCGATGCTTCCCGTGTGATGCCGCTCCTTCATGCCGTAGGCCATCTTCAACTTCCCTTAGCATTGCTGGCAGTTCTGACCCGCGCAAAAACTTTCCATGCGTTGAAAAATCAAATCGACGCGCATAAAAGATGAACGGGGATGATATCACCGAGTGACTTCAGTCCTGCGATTGATCGCCAGTGCCCTTGGAAAGCTCCGTTTGTAGCGGAAGCTCCATCACGATGGCCGCTTCATCAGGTTCAAAATAAAAATGCGGAGCGGTGCCGCGAATCTGGAATCCCACTTTCAGATTCAGCTCAATCATCGCGATATTGCTCGCCCGCGTGTTGGTAACGATCACGTTAAAACCCTGCTGCTTTGCGAACTCGATCTGCCACCGCTTCTGCTTCTCGCCATACCCGCGACGGCGAAACTCCGGTAGCACTCCCGTGGTCATAATGTGCAGGCAGCCCGGCCGCGGTTCGATGTCAAAATCCGTGTCGCGCAGAAACGCCGAGCACCCCACAATCGTTCCATCCACAATCATCCAGTAAGATTCGAATTCGGCCCACTCCTCGGCGGAGAACAAGTCCGCAGGAAACGGTGCAAAGATCCTGCGGTCAATATCGAAAAGCATTTCAAGCTCATTTGGAACGACAACCTTCCGAAATTCAATCTTCTCGGCTCGCTCGTTTATATGGGATTTGTCCACGCGTATTACGCGGAATCATATCACTGTGATACTTCGCAGGTCAGGAAGTCACTGTGTAACTCTACTTTGGACAGTGGCGCATCGTTGCACGGACTTTTGCTCCTGAAATAGTTACAATACTCCGGTGAGAACAACATTACTCTTCCTTCAAATTGTTATTTTTGCGGCATGCCTTACAGCGCTCGACGCAAGAAGCGCTTCGCCCAAGGTTCCCTCCGAGCTAATCGGGACCTGGGATTACGAGTCATTCACCCCCCTGAAGAACGGAAAGCCATTTGGAATGGTTCATTTCCAGCCGGGACAGTGGACGGTGACGTTTAATCAAGACGCGACTTGGGTTATGAAGCCACCCTCAAATGTTAATCCAAGCGGTCAAAACGGAACTTATGAAGTCCACGGACACGATTTGGACATGAAATCGTCTAACGGAAAGCCGTATAACTCATTCCATTTCAAAATCGATCACGAAGGCAAGGTTCTCACCCTAGTGAATCAGAAAACCTCCATCACTGCCAACCGGGAGTGAATACGCGGTGATGCTCGCGCAATCAGAATTGCGTTGACATTTGCGCTACTGGATGTTTTTGTACTTATAGATGAGGCTGAGAGCTGGTTTCTTTTATTCCGCGGCAATCCTGATTTTCTTCGGCTCGCTTTATTTGCTCACGAAGGCTTTTGACCTGCTGAACAAGCCCAGCGACACTGCCGTCTTCGGCGGCATTTTAATTATCGTCGCGCTGATTGCGCTGGTGCCTTCCGCATTGCACTGGATTTGGCATCATCACGTAACGCCGCACGCCTACCCTGTGCGCACACGAAAAGAGGAGAAAGATGCAAATTGAAATGAATCACGCGCTCCACTTTCGCAAATGGATTGCGCTCGCTATTCCGGTTTTGATCGTCGCGTTGTTCTTTGCCGGCTGCGCCACCAGAATCGGCCCCGGCCGCGTGGGAATTAAAGTGGACCTAGCCGGAACGCAGCGCGGCGTGGAAGACTTGCCTATACGCACCGGCTGGGTATTCTACAATTTTCTTTCGTCCACCATCGTGGAGTACCCCACTTCGATTCAAACCGCGAAATGGACCCGGGACTTGAACGAAGGCTCGCCCACGAACGAAGAAATGTCGTTCAACACTAAAGACGGCCTCACGGTGTACGGCGATCTTTCCGTTTCCTACCATCTGGAAGCTGCCAAGGTTCCAGCGTTCTACGTAAAATTCCGCAACGACAATATCGACCAGTTCACCCACGGCTTTCTGCGCAACGTCGCGCGCGACGCCATCAACCGCACCGGCTCGCAATACACCGTGCAGGAAATCATGGGCGAAAAGAAATCCGAGCTCGAGATCGATTCGCGCAAGGATTTGCAGCAGCAGGTCACCGACATCGGCGTGGTCATCGACCAGTTCGGGTTCATCGGCTCGCCGCGTCCGCCCGAGTCCGTGATCGCCGCCATTAACGCGAAAGTCCAGGCGCAGCAAATCGCGGTGCAAAAACAAAACGAGCTGGTGCAGTCGCAAGCCGACGCCGCCAAACTCGTCGCCGCCGCCGAAGGTCAGGCCAAAGCGCAAATTGCCATCGCGAACGGGGAAGCCGAATCCAACCGCCTGCGCGCCGCGTCTATCAGCGAAAATATTATCAAGTGGCAGCAGCTAGCCGTCACCGACCGCTGGATCGCAAAGTGGAACGGCGAAATGCCCTCCGTCCAAGCCGGCGGCAACATCCCCGGCATGCTCCTGGACATCAAACCGCAACCCACAAAATAGTTTCTAGAGTCATGGCCTGGACGCCGCCACTTATGGTGCGGGCACTTCGTCTCGAAAGAGTTCACTTAGTAGGTGGCGGGGGAACTGGTTCGGACCAGTGGCAGTTGCGGAATTGCCAGCGACCATCGCGATATTGCGCGATGCCAGTAAAGTATCCGCTCTCATCGGCTCGGTGGCCATCAGCCCACACCTGAGTCTCGCGATAAGGAGCAGCCACCACCGCGAGATCTGGCGCGAGCGGATCGACGCGCAAATCGTCGCCCCATTTCAGTTCGATTTGCTTGATCATAGACGCAACCTGTGGAAGCCCGGCGATGGCGTCCGCTCCGCTTGCAAAAGCAATCTTGCCGTCAACGGCCATGAAGAACGCCGGCGTGTCGGCAAAATACTTGCCCCAAGCCGACGGGCCGTCCTGCGTCACGTCGTGCGCGACATCGCTCATAAAATTACGCACGCCGCTCTCAACTGCAGCCGTCCGTCCCGTCGTCAACTCATAAGGCCCAGCGACGGTCGAGGCGCGATATGTTTTGGATCCTGCGAACGCCAATCCCGCCAAAAGAATTGCGCACACTGTCCAGCGCATGAACATTTTTCTCATGAGATAAACTCCTTTTTCGCAACTGCTCGTGACGGCGGTCCCCAATCTGTGGAATGTACCACAGCGGCTGTCGCCAAGGCTTAACTTGAGCCTGCGGCGGCGCAGCTTTCAGATTCGCAACGAAATACGCGCAATCGCAGCCGAAACATTGCTAGAATATTCTGTAGATAAATTAACGGGAGGCATCATGGCAAAAACTGTAGAAGTGGAAATCACCTTTACCGACCGCACATCCGGCCCGGGTACGTCCGCCGGCAAATCAGTGGTCACCGCCGGTAGCCTGGCAGCAGGAATCGG
>JBEKHG010000061.1:0-9396 GCA_050012395.1 Candidatus Acidiferrales bacterium | reverse complement strand
AGCGCCGCTGTTGTAGTTCCACACCTTGCCGGGTTCGGCGGCCATGGGCTTGTCGATGGCGTACTGCACCCAGTCATCGCTGGCTTCCATCAGGCTCGTGTTGTTCCGCGGATCGGCAGTGTCGAAGCCCTTTAATTCATCCCATTCGAGACCCGCGCTCATGGTCAGCAGGTCGCGCAACGTGATGCGACGCTTGCGATCGTCCACATTTTTCACTTTGCCCTTTTCTTCGGAAGTGTCGAAGTATTTCAAGACGGGTGTATCCAGACCGGCTTTGAAGTCGCCGCGTTGCATGGCTGCGCCGATAATCACGGAAGTGACCGTCTTGCTGATCGATTGCATGGTATGCAGATCGGTGCCGTGATAATAAGGGTGCCAGTATGGATCGAAGTAGTTGTACCGCCCGGTAAGGCGTTCGTTGTACGGCCCCCTTTCGCCGGCTTGCTTGCCATAGATTTTTGCGTAATCGTGCGGGTAGGTGCGCTCGAAAACTTTCTTGCCACAGCGGAAGACCGCAAAGCTGTCCACCATCTGCGAATATTTCCCCGAGGACATATCCTTGTCGAGCCTCAAGAGAACCTGCTCATCCAGTCCGACGCTGGCAGGGCTAGCGGTTGCCCAGCCTTTGGTCGGCCACAAGTCGTCACCTGCGGGCCGAGTAGCGGGGTCGCTGGCGAACAGAACGACCGCAAAAGCTAAAAGCAAGCACAGGATAAACGCGGGGAAAAGGGCCGGCTTGTTCATAGAGGTTCCGTCGCAAGACTTTATAACACAGCGCGCTGCGATTAGCGTCAAAGCAGCAGTGCGGACAACCCAGGCACGAAAAGACGCGCGAATGCTTTTCTTCTGCCGCCGAGCGCGCGCTAAAAAGCGTCAAATGCTTACTGTTATTTCTGACAATTCAATAAGAAGAGTCCAGGGAGTATCTTGCGCTTACTTTTGATAGGGAAACCACATTGAACTCAATCTCGGTTACCTGGATCACGTTCGCGTTCGTTTTTGGAGGAGCCGTGCTCGGCATGGTCCTCCGCTCAATTTTGCCTAACGATAACTTGAATTCGGATTCGAAAGACGTGGTAAAGCTTGGAATGGGGCTGATTGCAACCATGGCCGCGCTCGTTCTCGGCCTGCTGATCGCCTCTGCGAAGGGATCGTTCGATACGCAGAGCAATGAGTTGACGGATATGTCGAGCAGGATCGTCTTGCTCGACCGTGTACTGGCGCATTATGGGCCGGAGACAAAAGACGCGCGCGATGATCTTCGCTCGTCAGTCGAACGCTCGCTGGCATGGGCCTCAACCGGGGATATTGCCGAATTTGAACCGTCGAACAAAGGGGAAGGTCTCTACGACAAAGTTCAGCGACTTTCGCCGAAGGATGATGCGCAACGCTCGATGCAGGCTCAAGCAGTAAATCTCGTGATGAGCCTCGGCCAGACGCGCTGGTTGATGACAGAACAGAAAAACAATTCCATTTCCGTGTCGATGCTGGTTATATTGATTTTTTGGCTTACGATTATCTTCATCAGCTTTGGCCTCTACGCTCCTCGAAATGTAACGGTTGTAGTGAGCCTGTTCGTCTCGGCGGTTTCGGTTTCCGGCGCGATCTTTTTGATCCTGGAAATGTACTCGCCTTACGAGGGCCTGATCCACGTCTCCACCGCGCCGCTCCGTACCGCGCTTGCGCACCTGGGCCAATAGCCGTACGCCGATAATGATCCACACTCCGCGTCCGCATCTAACCTGCAACTTTCACTTCTGGCATTTATGTTTCGCGAGTGCTAAGTTGTGCCACCGAGCGGGCGTGGGAACTGAGTCAGGATCGTGGAGAAACGGGCCACTATGAGGCAAAAATCAAACTTACTGGTGATGGTGTTTTTGCTGGCTTGTGCCGGCTACGCTGCAACGGGACACGGCGTTTCGGGCGGTTCGCATTTCGTGCCGCCGGACATCACCGCGGCGAGCGACATTTTCTATCCGACGGATAGCATCGCTTCCGGGCTCGTGTCGATCTCAGTAAATCTGAACGCAGCGGGCCAGGTACAGGGTGTGCAGATCATACGCGACATCCCGGGGCTGACCTCCGCGGTTACCAACGCCATCAATTCCTGGACGTTCTCGCCCGGCAAACTCGACGGGAAAGGAGTTCCATCCACAATCAATGTGCAGGTAGTTTTCAACGGCGGCGCCACGGGGAACTCGAATCTGCCGGTCCAGCCGGCGTCTCTGGTCGCGCCACCGAATCCTGCCGGATATTTTCCGCCGGAGATATCACAGGTCTCGTTCGCAGGGTATCCTCCGAACAGCGTGGCCACCGGAGCCGTGGTGCTCGATTTAACGATCGACAAATACAGCGAAGTGAAAAAGCCGACCGCGATTCGCACGGTGCCGTCGCTAACCCCGGCGGCAATCGCTGCGGTGAAGACCTGGACCGTGAATCCAGCGACGTTCAACGGAAAGAAGCTGGACGCGAAACTAGTCGTCGCGTTTGTATTCCGTTCGCCGAATATTTCCACGCCGTGAACATTGAAGGGCCCGCCTGCGGGCGAACGTTCCTGTGGTCGTTCCGCGGACAGAGAAGAGTTCGGCGGAAAAAAAACCGGGAGGCTTTGGCCTCCCGGTTTTGGTGATTGTACTGTCGATCAGTTCTGTTGCTTACTAGACAAGCGTTTTGTTACTTGCCGCTGTGCTTGTCTTTGTGAATTTCCTTGCTGGTTTTGTTCTGTTCTTTGTTCACTTGCTTCTTTTCCGCGGGAGTCAGCTTGCCGCCGTTGGCTTCGCGGTCGTTGTGAACCTGTTGATTGATGTGGTGTTCCTGGTTTTCGACTTTGGCTGTTTGGGCGGCATCCATCTTGCCGCTCTCGACGCCATTGCCGATCCGGCGCTGCTGGTTTTCCGCGCGTTCACCTACTCTGCTCATCGCGGGATTTGCGGGCTTCCCGTGATTGGCCGAAGCAAAGTTTGACTTGTCCGCGCTGGCGGTGTGTTCATGCGCAGTTTGTTCGGACGTCGCTTGCACGTGCTCTTCATGTTCGGCTGAGCGTTCCTGCGCCGTTGCGACTGCGGTGGTTCCACCAGGTCCGCCATTGAAACTTGCGTGGCTGACCACTGAGGTATTGACGACCGTCCGGTTGACGAAAGTATTGTGGACCACGGTGGTATCGACGTGCATGACCGCGGTGTTATATGCGAAATGTCCGCCGCGCCATTCGCCGCCGACGAATCCCACTCCGCCATAACCGAATCCGTAATTCACGCCGCCGTAGAATCCAACGTGCGGGCCCCAGTATCCGGCATGAAATCCATATACGCCGCCGGCAAAGCCCCAGTAGCCGGGAGTCCACAGCAAACCTGCGCGAGGCGGTGCAACCCAAACGCCCGGGACCCAGAAATAATCGTCATTGGCGTAGGACCAATATCCCGGAGTCCACAGATAACCTTCCACTGGGCAAGCCGGTTGAACGTAAACCGGAATTGCCGGAGGCGCAACGCGAACTGAAATTCCAATCGCGATTTGCGCCGAAGCTGGAGACGCTGCGAGCGCAAGTCCCAAAGGCAAACATAAAGCAAAGAGTAATCCTCGAATAAACGTCATCTTACGCATTGCGAAATTCCTCCCTTTGAACAACGTGTGACTGACTCGGTTGAGCGTCACTACTTATTTGTAAAAGTTTTCTCAGATTTAACGCGCTCGATCCTTGCTATATCTAACACCGCAATCCGTAGAAGGTTGCGAGCCAATCGGGCTATTTCAGGCGTGTTTCTTTTGGCACCACATTCGACAATTATAAGGAAGGGAGAAAAGGCGCAAATCTCAAAGTGAAAAAGTACTAGCGGATTCAGTTAACACTTTCCACGCGGTTCATAAGCTGAGGCTTACAACTACCTCGCGGACCCTCGTTCGCAATGAAACCTGTTCTCGCGGACATCAGCGCGCCGGAACCTTGGTACAGGGTGGTGAGTCGCGCCAAGCGGCGGGAGTTCGGTCCGCGCGGCACCGGTGTTTGGTCAGAGAGCAAGTGAAACTAGCGAGGGCGCCGCACGCTTTGCGCTTTTCTTCTCGGCATAGCGTGCGGGTTTAGATCCAACACTCGCAGACCGGTCAGAAGTGCGTGTAACTGATAAAGGATCGTGTGGACTTTCAAGTTTTGGCGCAGGTATATCCCGGTTCCCGTCGAAACTGGTTGAAAGGGCGGGCAATTCTATGCGTTCTTAGCCTTCGTCCGAACCGGCAAGCTCACATTCTCCGGCTTCGCAGGCGGTTTCCTGGATGGTTCGTCCGGCTCGAATCCCTCACCGGCTGGATGATGAGCAGCTTGTCGATGTTCCCGCAATTCCTTCTCGGAATCATACAGGGCGCCGCACTGATTGCACTGGAAGGCATCTGATATTGACTCGATCATATTCGTACCTTCGCTGGGCCCGACACCTTTAGTGTAGTCCTCCGGATGGAACGGAACAAGGTTGAGGGGACTTCTCGATTTTACAATCGCAGCCCAACGGTTTTTTCCCGGATTGTTACGCGGAGTTGCCGCGGGCTTCGGATTTTAGGATGCCGTCGAGTTCGCCGGGATCGAAGGCGAGGTGGGTGGCGTCTTCGCGGCTCAGTGAGCCTTGCGAAATGAGCCGCGCTAACGACTCTTCCAGGCTGAACGAACCTTTCTTTTTGGTGAGCGTGATTTCCTGGCGCAAATACTGAAGAGCGTTATGGCGAATGTGTTGGCGCGCGCCGAATCCAATCATCAGCAGTTCGGCGACGGGCAATTGTCCGCCGCCCGTTACCGGGACGAGAATCTGATTCAGGACGGCGGCGAGAGCCATGGCCAGCTCCTGCCGGATCGTATTTTGGCGCTCGACGGGAAATGAATCGGAGATGCGGCCAATCGTGGTGGCGACGTCCGTGGTATGCAGAGTGGAAAGAACCAAGTGACCAGTCTCCGCCGCGGCCACGGCAATCCGCATGGTTTCAGGGTCGCGCATTTCGCCTACCACTAGAACGTCGGGCGCCTGGCGCAGAGCTGCTCGCAACGCGGTAGGGAAGTCCGAAGCGTCCGTACCGATTTCCACTTGCTCCACAATGCTGTGAATGTGCTTGTGCTCGTATTCGATGGGATCTTCGATAGTGACGATGTGGCGGGATTCGTTTTTATTGATCTCGTTCACAAGCGCTGCGAGTGTGGTGGTCTTGCCGGCTCCTGCCGGACCTCCGATCAAGACAAGTCCACGCGGCAAGTTGGCGAGAGTTTCCACCGACGGGGGAAGGTGTAAATCGAGCAGCGATGGTACTTTCGCAGGCAGCGCTCGCACGGTCGCCGCGGCGTTGCCACGTTCACGATGCAGGTTGATTCGGAAACGTCCGAGACCGGGAATGCGGTAGGAAGAATCGGCGATTTGCGTTTTTCGATAGAGTTGCAAGGCGTGAGAGGTGAGCGCGGGAAGGACTGCCGCTTCAATTTCGGCGCCGTCGAGCGGTCCGGATTCGAGCTGGCGTATTTTTCCCTCGAAGCGCAGACAGGGCGGGGCATTGGGAACCAAAAGCAAATCGCTCCCGCCCTGTTGAACGAGCGCGGCGAGCCAACGATCGAGCTGCCGTGTTCCCGATAAATCCGAGAGAGTCACCTCGCGGCCGTCGTTCAAGTCGTTGACGATTCGATTTAGTTCCGGCGATTCGGCCATCCGCACTCCGCTGAGTATAGGACGCTGGGCGTCTTCATAGGTTTCCGACTACGCACTACGAATCGGGGCGGGCGGCACGACGACCTCAACTAGTCCGGTCGCCACGTTGTACACGAGCCCCGATAAAAGCCACGTGGCGGGCAATGCGGGAACCGCCCGCAGCGCGGCAACGTCTGCGGCAACTGCCGCGCGAGGATCGGTGACTGCTTTGTTCTTAAAATCACTTTCCTGTACTTGAAAATAGGGGGCCAGCATGGCGGGTTCGTGGGCCATGCGAGCGATGCCGCAATCGGTGTGCTGCATCACGATCATGTGAAACTCCCCGCCGCCTCCCGGAACTTCTCCAGCAAGCTGACCGATTCGTCCGAGTAGGGCCAACTGCTGCAACAAGCCCGGAGTGATTCGTCCACCGATATTGCGCAGCACGACGGCCTCGCCCGGTTGAATTCCAAGGACGTGAGCCGGGTCCGTGCGCATATCGGCGCAACCGATGATTAAGGCCTTTACCTTCAGCATCGCCTGCGGGAGCGTGGGTATAAGTATATGACGCGGTGCCAAGCGAGTCGAGCCGCGCGATACCGGGTAACGGATTCTTGTATCAACTGGGCGGAAATTTGGATTAAAAATGGGCAAGAGCTGAAAATCCTAATGTGTGTTCTGGCCCCGGTTAGAAATCCTTCTGTCGTTTGTTTTGAATAAGTTAGGGCGAATTCTGTTTGTGGTGCAGTGCCGGTTAGAAGTGGGCGCCCACTTGGATATTTTGAAGTGACAACTGGGTCGTTTTGGTAAGCGATCTGGCCGGGCGGGTGAGGGCATGACTCCGCTTTGCGGGTGGATGTGCGGCGGGGCGGCTGCGAGCGTCGCGCGATGGTCAGTTCTATTTTGGGAATTGCCGCCACGTTGCCTCCTTTAGGGCTGCTCCGTAAAGTCAGGGCGAGCCTTGCGCAAGAGCGCTCAGAGTGAATCCACTTTGGGATTCATCCCGCCTCGTTTACCGGGGCACAACTTCGCTCTGGCCCCTTAGTCGGGCACAAAAATATTATTAGATTATTTTGTGGATGAAGCTTTGATAGCACGCTTTTCGTGCGGATTCAAGGAGCGGTGTGCTGTGTACACGAAATATTTTTGTGAGGCGGTTCCGTTTTGGGTAAAAAGGGGGCGGTGAAGTTTTCGCAGGCATGAAATCTAAAGACGAACCTTTTCTGTACGAACCACGGAAAAGATTCGGCACCCACGCGGGTTTTAATCGTGCCGATGGTAAATGATGGTGCCGCGCCGGAGGGTGGGCCACCCGCCATTTACCTTTGGCATACATCCTCCGGCGTTAATTGATAGGATTACGAAATGCGGTGAACCAAGATGAAAATTACATGTTTTCTTACGGTGCTTTTCTGTACCGTCTCGACCATTGGATGTGAGCGGTCCACGCGGGTGAGGTTAGAAGGGGGAACGTCACCCGTCTTCCTCCTCTCGGGAAGCGGGAATGTAACTGACTTCTCCGTGTACATCGTGTCGCCGTCTGATTTTAGTTTGGGCAGGACCGTGGATTCTCTATCGTTGGAATCGTTCTTCACCCAACCCGCTGTTTGGAGAATTGAGGCCCGGAAAGGCATGATTGATGTTCATCCCATTAAAGACATCGGCCAAGTAACTTATGGAGTCGTGCCACAAGGCTACATGCAGTCAGTCCCGTCTGACGGCTCCGCTCCGCCGCCGATTCTTCAAGGAACACAATACTTCTTCGACTGCGTTACGGTGAATGCACCAGGCACTCGCGGTTCCTTTCAACTTATCGACGGCAAGGTGGTGCCCTCGCAAATCAATTTGCCGTGCTTAACTGCGCGGAATGGGAAGGAGGTCACTGTCCCTTGCCGGGCGAATTAGAAGAAGCCTTTTCTTTGGGGCAACAATGTGCTCCGCTAACCCGGCGTTGGGAGCCTTTAATTTGCTTTTTTCAATTGACCGCGCAGCGCCGCGAGTAGTACCACACTGGTAGTTCACTACTAAGCTTATACGACCCGTGAGGGTGCCGAACCCTTCGGGGTGTGAAGGGTTCGTTGGGTTCCAGATGCAGCAACGCTTAAGACGTCGATATGGATTGGGGCAGCTCCACTTTATTACCTGCAGTTGTTACCACCGTAAGCCATCGTTGGGCACCGAGCGTGCGCGTAATTTATTCCTGACCAAATTGGCAGAGGTTCGCGGGCGATATGATTTTGGGTTGTTGGGATATGTGGTGATGCCGGAACACATTCATTTGCTGATCAGCGAGCCCAACGTGGGGAGTCCGAGCACAGTGATGCAGGTTCTGAAGCAGCGGGTTTCCAGGGCCATGCACCGCGCGAGAAAGAGTCGTATGAGTTTGGCACAAGAGCGCTCGGAGGAAGAAGCGGGTAATCGGAAACGGGAACCGTTCTGGCAGAGGCGGTTTTACGATTTCAACGTTTGGAGCGTGAAGAAAAAGAACGAGAAGATGAATTACATGCATTTCAATCCGGTGAAGAGAGGACTCGTGGAGCATCCGAAAGACTGGGCGTGGAGCAGTTATGGATTCTATTCGAGGGAAGGAGCGAGTTTGTGTTCTCCTAATCCGCAGTGGAAACCGAAAGCCTAAGTTGGAAGCGGGGCCCCGTGAAGAACCGGAACTTCCAAACCACGAACCTTTTCTGTACAAATCACAGAAAAAGTTCGGCACCCACACGAGTTTTAATCGTGCCGATGGCGAATGCTGGTGCCGCGCCCAAGGATTGGCCAGCCGCCGGAACGTCAAAAGGCGAAGATCAAAAACCCAAAAGACGAACCTTTTCTGTACAAACCACAGAAAAAGTTCGGCACCCACACGAGTTTTAATCGTGCTGATGGCGAATGTTGGTGCCGCGCGGAAAGGTTGGGCACGGGGGTCTCAGGAATGTGTGCCAAATTGAACAGATATGGCGAGGCCCCGTGGCCCAAACTGATATATCGATCCTGAAACAGAGGGTCTATTCACTGGAGGCTTCCATGTTTGGGTACGGACTGCTCGGAACCTTATTGATCATCTGCTTAATCGTCTGGATAGTGCGAAGAGCGTAAAAATGACTGATTCAGTAACAGGTTCGTTTAGGTGTGATCAGTGCGGTGCTTTATACAATTCTGAGGACGAACTCGAGGAGCATCAAAAGGCGGCACATCATGAAGAAATATCTGACCGCCAACCGAGGGTGTCTTATGAAACAGTTCGTAAAACCCCCGTTGAGATCTGAAAACTAAACTTGCACCCTTCTGAGAAACGAAGAGGGCGGCACGCCCGCGGCGGGAGTTAGGCATCCGCCAGGAAGAAAAACAACAGCAGGTCCCTCGTCGCCGAAAAGCAAGCTCGCTCGGGATGACGACGTAAGTCAAAAACAAAACACACACAATCAAAAACACAACACACACAATCCAGAAACACCAACACACACAATCCAAAAACACCAACACGAACCTTTTCTGCACAAACCACAGAAAAAGTTCGGCACCCCCGCGGGTTTGAATCGTGCTTATGGTGAACGCTGGTGCCGCGCCGGAGGGTTGGCCACCCTCCCACCCCCGCAAGTTTCAATCGTGCCTACGGTAAGTGATGGTGCCGCGCCGGAGGCTTGGCCACCCGCCACCTTCGCGAGTTTTAATCGTGCAGATGGCGAATGCCGGCGCCGGGCGGAACGGTCGGCGATGCGGAGTTTTATTTTGCTACTTCTTTGGG
>JBEKHG010000060.1:0-11653 GCA_050012395.1 Candidatus Acidiferrales bacterium | reverse complement strand
CGGGTGAACTATGATTTTTACTGGCAGCTCAGCTATCGTCTGGCCGAGCCACGGGCGCTAAAAGCCGGAACCATGCTGCAAGCCGTCGCACTGTATGACAATTCACGCAACAACCCGCACAATCCCGATCCCGACGCTTCTGTTCGATGGGGCGACCAAACGTACGATGAAATGATGGTGGGATTCTTCGACGTCGCGGTCCGAGCCGACCTGGATAAGTGGAAATACTTTATCCGCCCCGGCGCGCTACCTGAGAAACCTTAGCTCACAAGTGAATTAGAATTTCGTTACTTCGCTAAAATGGAACTCGCGCACTTTCATTGCCGGAACCACCATCTCGAACGATTCTTCGCCGGCGGCGCGCACAGCAGGACCCAGCATCTCAACGTTCGAAAGCATTTCGATCACACTCTGATTGAAGCGGAAATTTCGAATTCCGCCGGCGATGCGCCCATCCTCAACAAGAAAGGTTCCGTCTCGCGTCATTCCTGTAACGATTTTCTCGTACGGGTCCACTTCGCGTATATACCAGGCCCGGGTGACCAGAATGCCACGCTCCGTGGAACGCACCATATCGTCCAAAGATTTATCTCCGCCGGCGAAAACCAGATTCATCGGGGCTTCGCCAAATTCGTTCGGCAATGGCAGGCCGTGACCGGTAGGCTTCGACCTCATCTTCTTGGCGGTCGCGCGCGAGTAAACCAGGTTCTTTGGAACGCCGCGGTCCACGAGCAGGATTTTCTGTCTCGGCAATCCTTCGCCGTCGTAGGGTGCGCCAAGCTGTAAAGGATGGTACACGTCGTCCCATAACGTGATGTTCTCGCCGAAAATCTTTTTGCCTATGCGATCGTTCAGGCAGGAACGCTTGTCAGCCACAGCAGTAGCGGAAAAATCGTAAAAAAGTGAACCGATGATGTCCAGCACCGCGGAGGGTTCCAAAATCGCCGTATAGTGACCCGGCTCCAGATCGCGCGGTTTGCGCGAAGCGATCGCTTTGTTACTGGCTCGTTCTGCCAGCTCGTCGGGATCGATATTGTGGATGTCCGGCGAGCTCGCCTTGGCCCAACCCGAAGAATTGTCTTCCAGAATCGTCACCGAGAATTCAGCTTCGGTGTACTGGTGGCTGGCAAACAATCCCGCCGAATTCGCCAAAATGGATTGATGCACGCCGCTGGAAAAAATTCCAGCCGCGGTCTGTTTGGCTTTCTGCGCCATTTTGCACACGCGCGTCACAGCGCGAGCACGGTCCATGGGATTCTCCGTCGCCGTGGCCGGAAAATATCGAACAAGCTTCTGGTATTTTTGCGAGCGAAGCAGGGGCATCAGATCGGGATTTTCCGGTTGGTGACGCGCGAGTGTCGCCGCAGCCGCCGCTACACGCCGCAGCGATTCTTCGTCAGTTTTATTCGTCGTAGCACGCGCGGTGCGCCCATCCACCACCGCTCGAACCGAAATGGCCAGCGTATG
Organism: Candidatus Acidiferrales bacterium; assembly: GCA_050012395.1. Taxonomy (GTDB): domain Bacteria; phylum Acidobacteriota; class Terriglobia; order Acidiferrales; family UBA7541; genus Palsa-295. Next base: position 10,186 of record JBEKHG010000060.1, on the reverse strand, counting down.
CTCAGCCACATTTTGGTGAATAGTATTGTTAGCGAAGCGCGTAAGCGCATCGGTAGTGGAATCAATCTCAATTTCCGTTTCGTCCGCTTCACTGAAGCCGATCACCCGGTCTGCAATGTGTTGCAGTTCCGCTAGCGTAAATCGCGCGCTATTTTCAGTTTTTGCGGATGAGCCCGGCGCACTTTGCGTCTGTGCCTTGGCGCCTTTCAAACCGCGAGCGCGTGACAAACTGGATTTTTGCTTCTTACTTTTCATTTTTAGTATTGGTTCCTACTTGGCGAACGCCACTCCCACTTTTATGTTCCGGAATCTCGACGGCGACGCCCCATGCCCGGTGCCCATGGTTTGCATCGGCTGCCCCTTTCCGCAATTCGGCGTGCCCCACAACGTCCAATGCTCGCGAGAGCATATCGCGTCGCAACTGTTCCAGAATTCCGTCGTAATCCCGCTATAACTCGGATTTTTAATCATGCGGCCTTTCTTGCCGCCCTTAATCTCCCAGCCAATTTCCGTTGAAAACTGAAAGTGGTATCGCCGGTCGTCAATCGACCACGATCGATTCGTCTCCATCAGAATTGCGTCGTCGGTGTCGGCGATCAAGTCGTCGTATTTCCACGTGCCGGGATTCAAACTGATATTGGTCATACGAATGATCGGCAGCCGGTTCCAATTTTCCGTGCGCATCGTCCCGCTCGAACGCGTTTCGCCAATGGCCGCGGCAGTCTCGCGATTGCTCAAATACCCGGTAAAAAGTCCGTTTGTAATAATAGGAGTGCACTGCGCCGGCACGCCTTCGTCATCGTATGCAAACGTGCCTAGGCCCGGCCCGTGCTCCAAACGAGCGTCAGCCACCACATTCACAATGTCCGATCCATATTTCAGTCTGCGCAATTTATCGACGGTAAGAAAACTCATCCCCGCGAAATTCGCTTCCTGCCCCAGCACGCGGTCTAGCTCAATCGGATGCCCCACCGATTCGTGAATCTGCAATCCAAGCTGCGATCCAGCCAGGATTAACGTGCCGGTCCCCTCCGGACATTGAGCCGCCGAGTGTAACGCGACAGCTTCCTCGCCAATTCGCCGGGCGTTCCCAACAAGATCAAATGACTCGATTAGCTCGTAACCCTGCAACGAATGTTGCCCGCCAAAACTATTCGGGTACGAACGCTTCTGAATTTCGCTGTTGGCAAACGAAGTGGCCACAATCCCCGCGCCCGACTGCATCTTCACCTGGTGAATCACCGACCCGCTGCTGGAAACGAAAAGCTGATCGATTTTGCGGAACATCATCGACCCTTCCGCCAGCGTCACGCCCTTCACCGCGAGCATTTCCTTATCGGCGCGCAGCAGCAAATCGATTTGGCGTTCCACCGGAATGCGGAACGGATCTTTTACGAAGGGATTTTGCCAGGTGTCCACATAAACGTCTTCGGCCGCGAGGGCGATATCCGCATGCTTCGCGAGCGCGGAAGCTTTCGCGATGTTCACCGCCTGCGCCGCGCAAGCCTGCACCCCCTCCCGCGTTAACCGGTCGGTGGACGCGAATCCCCACGCGCCGCTCGCAATCACGCGAATCCCGATTCCTAGCGACTCGGATTCCAGCAGCGTCCCAACTTCTCCATTCTTTGTTGTGATTTCGCGCTGGCGGGTGTCCATCACGCGCGCGTCGGCGTATGTCGCGCCGCGAAGTTTTGCAGTTTCAATTCCCCAGACGGCCCAATCCTGCATCATGCGCGCCACGCCCGCATGCTAATTTCCTGTCGACAATTCATCCAAAGCATCTTAGGGATTGCTCAACCGGAATACAAGCAACTCTCCGCAGGAATGTTCTTGTAGTGCTGCAATATCGACGCTCTTTTTGATTTGCTACGAGGTTACGAATTCGTGGGCAAGTCTCCGACCCCAGCAGACTAATTCTCTCGGTCCAAAATAAAATCGGGAACGGCCAGCAGCGCGCGCCGGTATTCCGTATCAGGCAGTTCGCTCAAACTCGCCTTCGCGCGGCAAACATACTCACGCGCCAGCATTTGCGCCCGTTTCAGCGCGCCAGTTTCTTTCACAAGTTTCGTAATCTGTTCCGGACGCACGCTCTGAAAACCCCTCTCCTCCAGAACTTTCGCCACCAGCCGTCGTCCATCGCCATTCGGATGCAAGTGCGCGTGCCCCACGCCATCGCCATTCCCGTCCGCCGAACCGTTTGCGCCCGCCTCCAGCGCAAAAATCAGCGGTAGTGTAACTTTCCCCTCCTTCAAATCGCTCAGCACCGGCTTGCCCAATTTTTCCGGCGACGCAGTAAAGTCCAGCAAATCGTCCACCAACTGGAACGCCAGCCCCGCGTTGCGCCCGTATTCCGCCAACGCATCTTCGATCGCTTTCGGCTGCTTGCCCAAAACCGCCCCCAGCCGCGAACATCCGCTAAAAAGACAAGCCGTCTTGCGATACGCCAGCTCCGTCGCTTCCACTTCATTCAGATCGATCCGCCCCAGCCGCGTGAGCTGCAGCAGTTCGCCTTCCACCATGTTTTGCGTGAGGTCGATCAGGATATCGAGGATGGAAAAATTTCGTTCGCGCAGGGCCATTTCGAACGACTGCATGTACAGCCAGTCGCCCGCCAGCACACTCATGTGATTTCCCCAGCGCGCATTCGCGCTAGGACGCCCGCGCCGCGTATTCGCCCCATCGATCACGTCATCGTGAATCAACGTGGCGCTGTGAATCATCTCCACCACCGCGCCCAGACGGATCGCGCTCTCTCCGCGATATCCCGACGCGCCCGCAGCCAACAAAAGCAGCGCAGGACGCAGCCGCTTTCCACCACCTTCGCACAAATAACTGGAAATCTCGCTGACTGGCTCAATCGCCGCGCCATTTTGCGCCGCGATTTCCCGCTCCACAAGCGCCAAATCGTCGCGGACTAGCTCGAAAATCCCCTTCACCATCTGGACAGCGAATGCCATCCTGAAAATTACCTTGGCGGCGCCGGAGAGGCCGGGGCGCTGAGCCCGAAAAACTTTCTGAAATTTGCAGCCGTCGTGGCCGCGATCTCTTCTGCCGTTGAGTTTCTCACATTCGCCAACGCTTGCGCTACCTCCACGACGTTGGCAGGCTCGTTTCGTTTTCCGCGCTTTCCCTGCGGCGGGAGAAATGGCGAATCCGTCTCCGTCAGCAAACGCTCCATCGGCAGCTCGCGCGCCACATCCCGCAAATGCTGCATCTTCGGATAAGTCACGTTCCCCGCAAACGAAATCATAAATCCCATATCCAGCCCGCGCTGCGCCTCTGCAAGCGTCCCGGTAAAACAGTGCAAAATTCCGCCCAACCCCGTCGGCTTCCAGCCCTGCTCCATCATCGCTAGGCAATCGTCCCACGCATCGCGACAGTGAATCACAATCGGCAGCTTGGCCTCGCGCGCCTGCCCAAGTTGACGTTGAAAAACCTGCTGCTGAACCTCGCGCGGCGAATGATCGTAATAATAATCGAGCCCCATCTCGCCCCACGCGATCACGCGCGGATGCTTCGCCAATTCATCCAGCCGCGCAAAATGCTCTTCCGTAGCCAGCGCCGCTTCATGCGGATGAATTCCAATCGTGGCGTAGATCCAGTCGTACTCTTCCGCAAACGGAATCGCCGCGTTCAGCCGCTCCGGCCCCGTCCCGCTTCCAATGGCCAGCAGGATCTCAATCCCCGCAGCTCGTGCACGTTCGAGCATCGCCGCGCGATCCTCATCAAATTGCGGAAACTCCAAATGCGCGTGTGAGTCGATAATTTCCAAGCGATGTCCCGCCTAACAAATTGCGAAGAATATTCCTTCATGCCGTGCAGCCGCCCGACAAGCGAAAGACAAGTTGCGGCGCCGTTCGATCCAGTTAAGAATCTGCTAAAAGAAAGCCGCTGTCATCCCGACAGAGGCCGTTTTGTGGCCGACGAGGGACCTGCTTTTCCGCGCCCTTGCAAGTTCAAACGCGTGCTGCGCTCTTCCTCGACCTAATATTCGATCTCATGGGTCCTTAGGGGGTCGGAGCTTCAGCTCCGACAAAACCAAACGGCGCGAAGTGCCTACCTTTGCGCAGATTCACCCGCAGCAAGTATTCGCGGTTCGGCTCCGCACCACCTCAAAACGCGATCGTTATTTGACTTTCGCGCCCGCCGGAATTTCTTCCGCAAACGTGCACAACACCGCCTTCCCGTCTGGCCCCGCCGATGCCGCCAGCAGCATCCCGTTCGACTCCACACCGCGCATTTTTCGGGGTGCCAAATTCGTCACCACCACAACTTTGCGCCCCAACAACTCTTCCGGCGCATATGACGGCGCGATTCCCGCCAACACCTGCCGCACCTCGTCCCCAATATCCACCATCACCTTCAAAAGTTTATCGGCTCCGGCAACTTTCTCCGCCGACTTCACCACGCCCACACGCAACTCAACTTTCGCGAAATCCTCAATCCCGATTTTCACCGGCAAAGAAGGCGCCGCACCAACAGCGGTTGCCGCAACTGCTGCTCCAGCGGACGTTCCTGCCCCCGGGGCTCCAACAGGAATTGCACCCTCCCCCGCCGCCGAAGTTCCCGTGCTCGCTCCTTCTGCCGGCTTTTTCGTCGTAGTCGTAGATGTGTCTGGCTGCGTGCCGCCCGGATTCCGAATTTCGTTTTCCATAATTTCAATCCTCTCCAGTGCTTCTTTTTTGTCAATGCGCGGAAAAACCCCTTCAGGCTTTCCAATCTTTGTTCCGGATTTCAACTCGCCCCATTTCAACTGATCGATTCTCACATCTTCAATCTTTCCAACCTGCCCAAGTTGCTCCCAAACCTTCTGCGTAGCATCCGGTATAAGCGGATGCGCAAGAATTGTCACACACCGCAGTGTTTCTGCCGCCAGCCATAGCACACTGTCTACAAACCATTCTTGTCCAGGTTTTTGTGCCTCTACCCATGGCTTCGTTCCTGCCAGGAACTGATCGCCCCAATTCGCAACGATTTTCCATATTTCATCGGCCGCCATCGAAAACTGAAAGTTTTCATACCCGGCCCGAATCTTTTCGAGCGTGTGTTTTCGGCTTTCTTGCCCAATCCATTCGCTAAGTCCGCGTTGTAACGCGTAATCAGCGACTCGCGCGAAAAATTCCCATCCTGGCCAAATACAACATCGCGCAGTAAGTAATACCGCAGGGCATCATTCCCAAGCACTTTCACAATCGGCTCGGGATACGCTACATTCCCCTTCGACTTGCTCATCTTCTCCTGCTCGAACAACAGCCAACCATGCGCGATGATCTGCTTCGGCAATTCAATCCCCGCCGCCATCAAGAACGCCGGCCAATAGACCGCGTGGAACCGGATAATTTCTTTTCCCATTGCATGTATGTCCGCAGGCCAAAAACGCTCGAATTCAGCGCGCTTCTGCGGGTCCTCGCCCTCAAAACCTATGCCGGACATGTAACTTGTCAGCGCGTCATACCACACGTAAAACACATGCTCCGGATCGTCCGGCCACGGAATTCCCCACTTGATCGATTTCCGGCTGATCGAAATATCTTTCAGCCCGCTCTCGACGAAGCTCTTCACCTCGTTGAACCGAAAATCCGGATGCACAAAGTGCGGCGAGTTTTTATAAAGCTCAAGCAGCTTTTCTCGGTACGCCGAAAGCCGGAAAAAATAATTTTCTTCGGAGACGAGTTCCCCCGGCCGTCCGCAAATCTGGCAATCCGCCGGTTCCGGCGTATCGCTTACATAAAGGTTGTCATAGATGCAGTAGCGGCCCTCGTACTTCTTTTTGTAGATGGCTCGCTTCGAGAGCTCTACATTTTTGTCTCGCTCGATGGTCCGCCGCACCAGATTCTGCACCGCCCGCGCGTGGCGCGGTTCCGTCGTGCGAATGAATTCCGTGTTCGTAATTCCAAGCAGCTTCCACAATTCGCGAAAAATCTTTTCGTTCTTATCCACAAGCTGCTGCGGCGTAATGCCCTGCTTCTCCGCCGCGCGCTCGATATTCACGCCGTGCTCGTCCGTCCCGGTCAGATACGCCACGTCGTAGCCGCACATCCGCTTGTAACGCGCAATCACGTCGCACACAATCGTGGTGTACGCAGACCCCACATGCGGCCGCGAATTTGCATAATAAATCGGCGTGGTCAGATAGAACTTAGGCTTCGACATTCAGATATCTTTTCCCTGTTTAAGAATTGGAATTTCAGCTCGGCCATTCGCCAGACTAAATAATGGCGACTTGCACCTGAAGCTAGCCCGCAAACTATTTGTGCGTTTCTTTCTGCTTTTGAAATTCGAACGACGCAGCCGAAATCACCTGTTTCAACGGAATCCCCTTTTCCGCTGCCAGCCGCTGACAATCATCGTACTCCGGCGTCGCATTCAATACCGACCCATTCATTCGGGAAATCTTCATGCGAACTTCGCCAAACTGCGTTTCCACGCTCACAATTTCCCGATCCAACACTTTGCGCCGCACGTCATAAGTCCGCACACCGATTGTCGTCGTCTCGCGAAAAACCAAATCCATCATCTTCGCCGTGTGCGCGGACTCGCAAAGAATCGTTAACAGCACGCCCGGCCGGTTCTTCTTCATCTGCACCGCCGTCGAAAACACATCCAGCGCTCCCGCCGCCAGCGCCTTCTCCACAAAATACCCATAAATCTGCGGACTCATATCATCCAGATTCGTTTCAATCACGCTAACCGGCGCACCCCAACGCTCGCCCGCCTCGCCGGTCGCGTTTTCACCGATCAATAAGCGCAGGACGTTCGCCTTCTCGGGAAAATCCGCGCTCCCCGCTCCGTAACCCACGGCGCGCAAAGTCATCTCCGGAATCTGCGCATACCGCGACGAAAGCGTAGTTGCAACAGCCGCGCCCGTAGGCGTCACCAATTCCTTGGAAATACCGCTCGTGTACATCGGCGCGCCCCGCAGCAATTCCGCGGTAGCAGGAGCGGGCACCGGAAGCAGTCCATGCGCGGTCTTCACCTGCCCCGCGCCCACATCCAGTGCCGAACATGCAAACTCGTCGATCCTCAACAGTTCGAATCCGACGGCAGCGCCCACAATGTCCACAATCGAGTCCACCGCGCCCACTTCGTGAAAATGAACTTCTTCCACTGGCACGTTGTGAACTTTCGCTTCCGCTTCCGCCAGCCGCGTGAAAATCCGCCGCGCCCGCTCCGCAGCCCGCGGCACAAGTCCCGCCTTATCAATTCTCCCTAAAATAACGGACAAGCCTCTATGGTGATGCCCCTCAGATGATGCAATGTTCACATGCGTCGCAAAAATCGCCCCACGCTTCACTCTCTCCGCCGAAATCGACCACCCCTCCAACCCCAGCTTGCGCAATTCCGATTCAATGGCGCGCAAGTCCGCCCCAGCATCGACCAGCGCACCCAGCACCATGTCGCCGCTAATGCCCGAGAAACAATCAAAATACGCGATCCGAGCAGTCTTCATATCCGTGAGCCGCGAGTCCCCCGCAAATCCTTAAAAAAAAGATACTAGTCTGGCCCTCCCACCCTGTCAAATCTCCGCGTCAGACCGCACAGGCATTACCTTGTAGTGAAAAAGCTTGAGAGTTATCATCCAGCCATGTTCGTGCCAGTCGAGCGGCCTCCTGGTGATATTAAGTTCACCCCTCTATGGTGGCTTTCCGCTATCCTTCTTTTCGCATCGATAGTGATTACTTTTTTCTTCAGCGAGTATCACAAGGTCGGCTCGATTTTGCTCATCTTGTCCATGGGAATACTGATATTTGCGGTCCTTCGATCCCGAAGGCGGGCAAACTAACCATGTTCGAGCCAAGCGAAGGCCAAAGATAAGTATTAAGTCCGACCCGTTGTTTTGCTTTGGGATTGCGCTAATTCCCGTCGGCTCCGTAATGATCATTCTCTCTGCGTTTCACTAGAATTGCCCTGTTTTCGAATATGGCGGGTCTGGTCTTGATCATGCTTGCGGCATACAAGCGTCCTAGTGTTCCAAGCCGAAAACGCTAAGCAATGTCCTCAAACTGCCTCCGGTCGACGTTTCGAATAAAAGCACACACACACGACTCCTTGAATTTCGTTTAACGACGTGCTACCGTCCGGCGTGATAAAAATTAGATCATTGATCATAGAGTCCGGCGACGCCGCAGAGTTGCCCTCCCCTTCCCGCATAAAATTCGAATCTCACAAGCACTTCTGGTCCTTGCCAAACCGCAAATTAAATCGCCAAATTAAGCAATTAAGATGCACCCTAAGTTATAGAAAACAAGAGACAGCGCCTTGCGCAAATCGCCAAAAAATTCAATTTCGCCTTGCTCGTTTTTTCCACCCCTCCGCGCATATCACCAGACCCGTTTCTCGAAGGCCCGCGCATGTATAAAATCCTCGAAAATCGAATCCGTAAAGCGCTGAAGCACCACATCCACGAGCGTTACAAAATTGACGTCCCGGTCGTCCTCGCCCGCCCGCCGCAGCTTTCCATGGGAGAAGTAGCCTCGCCACTCTGCTTCGAACTCGCCAAGCAGATGAAAAAGCCGCCTCGCGCCCTGGCGCAGGAAATTGCAAACTCGCTGAAGCCGATCGAGGGAGTAGCGCGCATCGAAGTCGCCGGCGCCGGCTACCTGAATTTATTCTTCGACCGCGCCCAATTTTTTCGCGGTGCGCTGGAAGAAGCAGGGCACGAATCCGCCACACCTGCTGCGAACGCACCCAAAACGGTCGTCGAGCACACCAGCATCAATCCAAACAAAGCCGCCCACATCGGGCACGTACGCAACGCGGTCCTGGGCGATACCTTCGCGCGTCTTTTGCGTTACACCGGCCGCCTGGTCGAAGTTCAAAATTACATCGACAATACCGGCGTACAGGTCGCCGACGTGGTACTTGGCTTCATCCACCTCGAAAAAAAATCTCTCGCCGACGTCAAAGCCTTGGCCGCCGCGCCCAAATTTGACTACGTTTGCTGGGATCTCTACACCCACGTCACGCACTGGCTAGCCGAAGACAAATCTCGCCTGGACCTCCGCAGCCAAACCCTGAAAGAAATCGAAGAGGGCCATGGCGACGCCGCCAAAATGGGCGAAGTGGTCGCCACCGCCATCGTGCACTCCCACCTGCGCACCCTCGACCGCCTCGGCATCGATTACGACCTGCTCTCGCGGGAAAGCGAAATCCTGCACCTGAAATTCTGGGACGCTGCGTTCAATATGTTGAAGGAACGCAACGCAATTCAGCTCGCCACCTCGGGAAAAAACGCGGGCTGCTGGGTGATGCAGCTACCTTCCGAACGCGACACAGCAGACGCCGAAACAAAACCCGCCGCGGAAAATCTGGAAGCAGCGTCCGAAGAACCTCCGGAAGAAGCGGAAGCAAAAATCATCGTGCGCTCGACAGGTACCGTAACCTACGTCGGCAAAGACATCGCGCATCATCTTTGGAAATTCGGCCTGCTCGACCGCGATTTTCATTACCAGCGTTTTCACAAGCATCCCGACGGCCACGAAGCGTGGGTCACTTCCAGCGATCGCGACGATCCCGGCGCGCCTTCCTTTGGCCACGCGCACGATGTTTTCAACGTGATCGATTCGCGACAAGCCTATCCGCAGCAAGTGGTCGTCGCCGGATTGCGCGCCCTCGGGTACAACGACGAGGCCGACCACCTGAAACATTTTGCTTACAACGTCGTGGCCCTCACGCCGCGCTGCGCCCAAGAAATGGGCTACGAAATTCCTCCCGAAGACGCGAAGAGGCCATACGTGGAAGTCAGCGGGCGCAAAGGCCAGGGCGTCAAAGCTGACGACTTGCTCGATCGCCTCGAACTCAGCGCGCGAGCCGAAGTGGACTCGCGCCATCCTGAATCGTCGGAAGCCGAACGCGCCGCTATCGGCCACGCCATCGCCATCGGCGCTTTGCGATATTTTCTACTGCGATTCACCCGTTCCACGGTAATCGCATTCGATTTTGAGGACGCGCTCAGCTTCGAAGGCGAGACCGGCCCCTACGTTCAATACGCCGTCGTCCGCGTAAACGGAATTTTGCGCAAAGGGGCGGAGCAAGACCCCAGCGTCAGCGCTGAAAATTCGGAAAATATGGAGAAGTTGAAAAGTGGCGTACTGGATGTTGCGCGTTTTCTCGCTGGCCCGGAGGGCGATTCGCTCTGGGATATTATTTTACTGGCAGGATCGCTCGACGCGCGCGTGGATCAAGC
>JBEKHG010000059.1:0-15220 GCA_050012395.1 Candidatus Acidiferrales bacterium | reverse complement strand
AGCGCCTCGCGCGTGCTTTGGTGAAAATATCCCAGAGTTTCGGCCCAGCGCACTCCATCAAATTTCAGCATTGGGCTTTCCGGTTCTGCGATGAAGCGCCGGCAGATCATGTAGCCGATGGTTTCGCTGTCGGCGAGATGCAGAATGATTTCGTGCACACTCCAGCGATCCGGCGAAGGCTTGTAGAGCCACATTTGCTTGGGAAGCTCGCGCAGCACGGCTGAAAGCAGCGATGGCGCGTGACCGAAGGATTCCAGTTTTTGTAACCGCATTGAAGTGCCCATACTCGTGTCCTCCGTCAGTTGTTAGACGCGGAAGATTCCGTATGTGCTGCCTGGTGCCGCCGAATTTCATTTGAAATTGACAGAAAAGTGGAGTGGGCTTATGGTCGTTCACAAAAGAAGTCATGAAAATGTTCCCAGTCGCCGCGCTTTTTTTATTCGTACCGTTGCAGGGGTGTGGGGACCAGCGGGTTTCAGACCTGGATCAGCGCGTCAAGGCGCTGGAACAATCGGTAAAACAGCTGCAAATGGCCCAAAGTAAAATCACCGAGGAAGAGACCAAACGCCATACCCAGCTTCAAGTGTGCATCTTTGAAGCAAATTCGAAATTCCAAGGAAGCCTGGAGAAGAACGGCGCGAAGCGCGGTGACGGCGCCACAACGGGAGATATTGAAAAGCAGAAACGCGACGCGATCGAACAGTGCAAGGCGCAATACGCGAACTAGAGTTGCTTCGAGGGGATTCGCAGGGATTCCCACTCGATTAGAAGCAAATCCGCTCCTTATTCAGCGGGATAGGCCTTACGACCAGCGGTTTTTCAGGCGCAGAAACCATTCCTCAAAATATTTCCGGGACAAAAAAGCCAACCCGATCGAAATTATTCCAGCGCTTAGAACTCGCAAAACCAGAAAGGAAAAGGAGGGGTTCTTCGGTGAATACGACGAGAAGTGCGCGAAGGCATGGTCCAGCCCCTGATAGACCAACAAGTGGACCAAGTAAAGTCCATAACTTATATAGCCCAGGAAACGCAGGCTGGAAATGCGTACAAATGCTCGCCAAGGGCCCGTTCCGATTAGAAGAAAAATGCAGAGCATAGCGGTAAAAGTAAAGTGCCACGGCACAACCTGCAAAGCTGCTCCAACCGGAGTCTGCGTGGTCAGAATTCCAAATGGAAGGCCTACAGCCCAAATGATTGCCGCGACGACAACAAGCAAACTGGAAACCAGCCAAACGGTCTTTTTTTCCGGGCGATATTCCCGCAACCGAAGGGCCACAGCGGCTCCGCAGGAGAGACCATCCAGGCAATTCCAGGTGTACTGGTTACAGACGAAACTTACGAAACCGTTGTGACGAGTCAGATAGAAAGTTACGAGCCGCGACAGAGGAGTGAGAATTACTATGGCGAGGCAGATCCAAAGCAGGGTCTTGTTCCGCAGGATTCGCACAGCCGCTGGAACCAAAAAATAAAAATGCTCTTCAACTGCCCAAAGACCACAGAACCGGATACGCTATCGGAATTCCAAAAAGCGGAGTCAAATTGGAAAGATAGATCAAGCTTAAGAGGACAAACGAGAGAGGCGTATATTTTGTGACTGCCAGGATGGCCAGAATCAAAAGGTATGCCGGCAAGATTCTCAAAGCACGTCGAGCGTAGAACCTGCGGTAGTAATCCTGGCGATTTCGCGAATCAAGAAGAATTCCTGTAATAAGAAACCCGGACAGCACAAAAAAAAGATCGACTCCCATGCGGCCGGCCCACATACCCGTTAAAATGATTCTCTCAAGTGAAGGAAAATTCGAAAGGTTTACATTCCAATACAGGCCGTGATACAGCAGCACACCGAGAATCGCTAATCCTCGAATCGTGTCCAGCTCCGGCATCTCGCGCCTCAGGAGAGGTTCCGTCGGCATTGGGTTTTTCATTTTCTTTTGATGGTGTACCACATTAGGCGGAGGTGCGTTAGATGCTTCCTAGCAAATGCCCTCAGCATTAAGGTCCCGCCAACGGGAAACTCCTTTTTGTAATTGCGAGTCACAGGTACACCGAGGGATGAAGCAAGCCGCCTGTAGGCGTGATTCCTTCAAATCAAGCAAAGAATGGTGGAGGCGGGGGGAGTCGAACCCCCGTCCGAGAAGCCTTGCAACGCGAAGACTACATGCTTAGCCCGTTCCGATTTTTTCGTCGCCAGCGCTCAGAGCGGGCAAGACGCGCTTGCAACTAGTCCGATGATCTCGCCGCCGCGTTACGGACCGAAACGCGACAGCCAGCCTACTGTGTGACGCCTCATCTCAAACGCGTAGGTGACGCCTGAGGAAGCGCGTAGCCTAATCTAAGTTAGGCTGCGAGTGCCAACTGTGAGTTGCCAGTTGTGTTGTTTCACTCTGTTACGGGCGAGTGAGCCCCGGCATGCCTTCGGGCCGCGACAACTTCCGTCGAAACCGTGTCGCCCCCTTGGGACCTACAGTTTACCATCGGCAAGTGACGCAGCCAAATCCGAGCCGGATTCGTAGGACAGAATGGTATTCTCGCGAAAGAGTACCTTGGGTAGTGTGCGTGTGTCAGGCGGTGCGGTGGCAGCGCACGAGCAACATGGATTGGTCATCGACAGCGTGTCCGTGGCGGTGAACTGCATCCACGATGGAATTGAAGATGGCGTCCAGCGGCGCTACAGCATGCGCAAGCATCACGGGCTTGATGCCGGCTAAGGTAAACTCCTCGCCCTTTGCGTTGGTAACTTCGAGCAAGCCGTCGGTAAGAATGAGAAACAAATCATCGGGGGCGCAATGCACTGACGCGGTGTCGAAGCTTTGCTCTCCAAACATTCCTAGCGGCATGTTAAGACACGAAACTTCGGAGACTTCATTTGTAGCGGCATGAAAGTGCAGGATCGCGGGGTGTCCCGCCAGCGAATATTCCAGGCGCTCGCCGTCCCATGCCAGGTATGCGAAGGTTGCAAACATATCGGGCTTTTTGATCGGCAGCAGAACGGAGTTGAGGCGTCCTAGAAGCTCGGAGCTTTTTTCGCCGGAAGAGATTTGCATACGGGCAGCGCTTTTCACCATGGCCATTACCACCCCCGGCGCAACGCCGTGCCCGGACACGTCTGCGACGTAGGCGATCCAGCCGCAATTGTTTGGAAACACATCGATCAAGTCGCCGCCCACTTCACCGCTGGGTATCGAGCGGCCATAGAATTCAAATTCGCCGATTTTCGTGTCGATGGGCGGGACGAGTATGTGATGGATTTCCGCAGCCAAGTCCATTTCTGCGCGGACACGGAAGTAGCGCCGGCCCTCGCTGATAAAGACGTACACGAAGCAGGAGTACCCCACCGCGACCGCAATTAACATGCATCTCGCGTCGAATGTAAGCCTGCTTTGCAGATGGGCAACGTCGGCGGCGTTCATGACTACCAGAGGTGGAAGGGAGGGCGCCCAACGATGGACCAGGTTTATCAGCAGCATGTGCAGAGCAAAAATAGGCACGAAAGCTTTCCACATTTGCCTGCGAAGAATAAATCCCGCTGCTGCATAGATGGAGGTGAATACGCCCGATATCAGAACCATTGAAATGTATAGAAGAGCAGGCTGGCGCCCCATTTCTATCAGGTCACTCGCAATTCCGACGGTGCTGAAAGTGAAAAACACCCCCGCCAGGAAAACTATGACGGATCTCCGCGGAAAGGTTTTCCAGAAGGTTGGCATAGAGATCATGAATATTCGCGAGCTTGCGGCATCCTACCACAGCAATTCGGCCGGCTCTTCGCGTGGCGTGAGATTGCAGAAGTTAAGCAGCTTAGCTCCCGTTCTGGGCCACGCTGGAGTTAATGGTTTGGCGGCAAAACTGGTTTTTTGCTTCAGGAACGCGTGGGAGGAATGTCAGTTGACACCCCGTTCTACCGTTTCCATAATTCAAATAGGTAGAACCCTTTGGCAACTAGGAAAAATTCGCTGGAGCACGCTCTGGAAGAGGCGGTTTCGCGCGCCTTACGCGACAATCTGGCGCCTCTGCAGCGTACTGCCGACGAACTGCAGCAGGCGTATGCGGATTTGGTCGCAGCTTGCTCTTCAAGCCGTCCGAGTAATGCTTTGCCTGCGCTTCTTCGCGCGCAGACGTCCGCCGCAGCGCTGGCTGCCGGGCTCTCGGTACTTTCGAATTTCGTGGCGGTGGCGCTGAATCCTCGCGAAGAAGCCGGATCTGGGGCACGAGCGGGTGCAGTTGCGGCGGCGACAGTAGAGGCCGAAGCGGAAGAGGAAGCCTCCGCGCCGGCTAAGGTGAAAGTTGAAAAAGAAGAAGCTGTCGCAGAAGCAGAACCCGAACACGAATCCGAATGGGCCGAAGAACCTGCAGAAATGCCTGCCGGCACAATGGTTCCCGAGGATGTGCCGTTCGAGGAGCCGGTAGCCGGGGCAGTAACCACCGAGATCCCACTGGAACCCGTTGGTGCTGAGCCGGAGGTTGTGGCGTTCGACGTTGCAAGCCTCCCTGCGGACATGAAAGAGCTGCATCGCCGGGCGAATCGTGCAGCCAAAGTTTCCATGCAAGACATCAAATTATTGCGGCCCAAAGAGGTTAAACTGGGCCGCGAACACAAAGACATCTGTCACAGATTGCGTGGAGAAATCGATAAAGCCCGCAAAGAATACGACCGCCGCTTCCGCGCGATTCAGGACCACCCAGTGGATTACTTCCATCACTGGATGGTGGAAATCCTCGGCGAGGGTGACAGCCAGACCCTCGGAGAATATCCTTATCCCTCGCCCGTTCTGCGGCACTAGGAAGGCTGGGATGAAATTCGCCGTCCGTTTTATTGGTGTGGCGGCAGCCTGCCTGATTTTTTCTCTTACTTCCGTTGCAGCAAGCTCTACGGACACTACGAAAGCTAAGACAGCGGCTGCCGCCGCGAAAAAAGCGCCCGCGCCCAGCGAAAAACAACTCGAACAATTAACGCGCGCTCTGAAACAGAAGAACCCTACCGTTGCTTATGCGCGGCTCAGCGCGTTTGCGATGCAGAAATCTTCCGGAGCGCTCGCTTCCCGTGCGGCCTTGGCGCTCGGCTATTACGATTACAGCAAGGCGCATTATCGATGCGGATGCGCTGGCGCAGCTGAAAGAATTTCGCGAAAAATATCCTGACTCGGTGATGACGGAACCGGCTCTGCAAGCGATGGGCACAGCCACGCTGGCGCTGAACCAGCCGGCCGATGCCCTGGTAGCGCTCGATGCGTATGCGCTGACCTCGCAACGCCCAGCGCTGCTTTTTTTGCGCGGCGAGGCTCACGAGCAATCAGCTCAGCTAGTGGAAGCCGCCAAGGATTATCAAGCAATCTATTTGCAATATCCCACCAGCACGCAAGCTCGCGAGGCGGGCGAAAAACTAAATTTCCTGCGCAGCGGCAAGGCCAGCGACCAAATCCCGCCGATTCCGCTGGACCAGCAATTGATCCATGCGGGAATAGTCTTCAGCGCCAGAATATTCGCATATGGTGTCGCAACTTTCCGGCGCCGCGAGCGAGCGTGCTGCGTTGCGCGTGCTGGAATGCGAATTGCAAGTGGGGAGCGCTCCAACCGCGATAATAAATTTGCAGATTGCCGATGCGGATGTGGACGCGGAAAGATATTTTGCGTTGGCGCAATGGTATCGCTCGCAACACCGCGACACCGAAATGGCTGCAGCGATTGAATCAGCGGCATCGCGCGCGCCGGCTAGTGAATGGACGGAGGCCGCTCTGTATTTGGCGGGAAATTATTATTGGGTACAGATGGATCGTGACCGTGCAACGGGCTATTACAAGCGCCTGGCGGACGGGTTTCCCATGATGGCGGACGCGAAGCCTTCGCAATGGCGCGTAGCCTGGGTTGCAGTGCTAAAACGCCAGCCCGACGCAAGCGATCTACTGACAGAACATCTTCGCCGGTTTCCGGGCTCGCAGTTCACAGCAGATGCGTTGTATTGGCTCGGGCGATTGGCGGAAGAAGCCGGCAATCCTTCGCTGGCGCGCGGTTATTACGGCAAATTGCAGGAACGCTACCCGCAGAATTATTTCGAGAGTCTCGCAATGGGGCGCGCGCGATCACTCGGTGCCGGGCCGGTCGTGAATGCGGAAATATTGGAAAAGGTTCCGCCGGTTCTGCCGGCGCAGCCGCTCGGTGCGATTCCGTCCGCTGCAGCCGAACGGCAAACACGCGCGGACGCGTTGCGCACGATCGCGTTTGACGCATCCGCAGAGCTTGAACTTCGCGCCGCCTATGCATCGACAGGCGAGCCGCGACTGTTGTTGGAGGCCGCGCAAGCCGCCGTTGCCGCCGGGCATGTGGGAGCGGCTATCGTCACCGTGCGACAAATTTATCCGCAACTGGATTCGCGACCATTCGACCAGGTGCCTCATGACGTTTGGCTCGCTGCTTATCCGCTTCCATTTGGAACGTCGATACGGCAATGGTCGGCGCACGCAGGAATCGATCCGATGCTTACTGCCGGGTTGATTCGCCAGGAATCGGCGTTCGAACCTGACGCGCATTCCGGCGCAAACGCATTCGGCTTGATGCAGCTCTTGCCCAAGACTGCGCGGCAAATGGCCAAGAAGGCTAAAGTCAAATATTCCCATTCGCTTCTCACGGACCCGGACTACAACGTGAGGCTCGGCACTATCTACGTGGCCGGTTTGAAAAATGATTTCGGCAGTGTCGAATCGGCTCTAGCCGCGTACAATGCTGGCGAAGACCGCGTGGCTTTGTGGAATGCGGGGCAATCGTACCGGGACCTCGCTGAGTTTGTGGACTCGATCCCGTTCACCGAGACGCGCGAGTACGTGGAAATAGTTACGCGCAACGCAGACATTTATCGCAAGTTGTACGGTGGCCAGAAAGATGAACCCGTCAAACTCGCCGCGAACCGCAAGCACCAGCCCTGAACTTTCCTCGAAGACGGCGCAGTTCACCGAATCCGTAATCCGCGAAATGACGCGGTTGGCCATCCAATATAAGGCTGTGAATTTGTCGCAAGGCTTTCCTGACTTTCCCGCTCCCGGCGAAATCAAGCGCGCGGCGCAGGAAGCGATTGCCGCCGACATCAATCAGTACGCCATCACCTGGGGCGCGAAATCGTTGCGCAACGCCATTGCCGAAAAATTCGGGAGCACACAAGGCGTGGAAATTGATCCCGAGCGCGAAATCACGGTGTGTTGCGGGTCCACGGAAGCGATGATGTCGTCCATGATGGCCATCGTAAATCCGGGCGATGAAGTGGTGGTGTTCGAGCCGTTCTATGAAAATTATGGGCCGGACGCGATTCTTTCCGGAGCGCAGCCGCGTTTCGTGAAACTGCGCGAGCCGGACTGGAGCTTCGATCCACAGGAGCTGGCCGCCGCATTCGGTCCAAACACGAAAGCAATCATTTTGAACACGCCGAACAATCCCACGGGAAAGGTTTTTGAACGCGCGGAGCTGGAGCAAATTCGAGATCTTTGCGTGCGCTGGAATGCGTTTGCCATTACCGACGAGATTTACGAATACATGCTGTACGACGGCGCGCGGCACATTTCCATGACCAAGCTGGACGGTATGCGCGAGCGCACTATTACAATTAACGCGCTCTCGAAGACTTACAGCGTCACCGGGTGGAGAGTTGGCTGGGCTATTGCGCCTCCCGATGCGACATCGCGAATTCGCAAAGTGCACGATTTTCTTACGGTAGGAGCGGCTGCGCCGCTGCAAGAGGCGGGCACGACAGCGTTGCGTTTTCCGCAGGAGTATTACGACACGCTGGCCCGCGAATATACGGCGCGGCGCGACCGCTTGTTGGGAATTCTGACCGATGCGGGATTCCGCTGCTTCAAGCCGCGAGGCGCGTATTACATCATGACGGATATTTCGGCGTTCGAATTCCCGGATGACGTGGCATTTGCGAAATACCTGGTGAAAGAAATTGGTGTGGCTGCGGTGCCGGGTTCCAGTTTTTACCAGAATCCTGCGCACGGACGTACGCATTTGCGTTTCACATTTTGCAAGACGGAAAAAACGTTCCAAGCCGCGGCCGAAAGGCTCACCAAACTAAAAGTTAGTTCCGGCGCGCGACAAAAGTAAAAAAGAGAGCGGCTGTGTTAGAATCCGCGAGATTTTAGCGCACAGAGGCCAATTGAACATGAGACTCGATCTGATCCCGCCCGGCACACGGCTGACGGCCAACGGCGAAGGCCAACCATTCGACATCGCGGCCAGCGGGACGAGGGTCTTTATGTGCGCGATGTTCATCACCGAGCAAATCGAGCAGGAATCCGTGGATATTTCGGTGTGGGGCTCGGCGGATGGGCAAGATTTTGGAAAATTGCCGCTGTTGAAAATGCCGCAGCGTTTTTATCGCGGAGAAACGCGCCAGATTCTCGATCTTACCTTAAAACCCGAAGTGAAGTTCCTGCGCGCGAAGTGGGAACTTACGCGCTGGGGCCGTGGAGCGCCGCATCCGGTATTCGTGCTTGGATTTAACCTGAGCGAAATTCCCGCGTTCACCCAAAATCCGGCTTTGCCGCAGACCGCATAGCCTTTTAGACTTGCGAAGCTAGAAATCCTCGGTCTTTCTGATTCATCCGCGTTGGTACGCCGGCACCTTGACCGAAAAACCAAGAGGCTTTAGTCTCAGCAGGATTTGAAATACTGGATTCCGGAAATCTGCCGCAGTTTGCAGATCGGAGAATTCCGAAGACGTTTGGATTGGGGGAGAGCATGAAGATTTTCGGCGTATTGATTCTGCTGCTTGCGTCAGGCTCGACAATCGCAGCGCAGGATTCGTCGGCGAATCCCATTCAAAAAGGTACCTGGCAATTGGCGCTTTTTGGCGGTGGAGGCATGGGCCTGGGTAAATCCGATACTACTCAGTTTTTTTATATGGGCGGTCGCGCGGGCCGAGTATTTACCTCCGATCATCTATCCGGAATTTTTCGCGGCAATTTCGAGTGGGATGTGGACGTGATGCCGATTTACGTGGTCTTCCCGCCGGAAAGTGCGGTGTATGGTGGCAGCATCAAGCCCATCATTTGGAAATGGAATTTTACCAGTTGGAAGAAAGTGGTTCCGTATTTCGCCCCGGAAGGTGGCATCGTCTTCAGCAGAGAGAATATTCCGCCGGGAGACACGTCGCAGGTGAACTTCACTCCCGGAGCTGCGTTCGGAGCGAACGTCTTCGTGAGGGAGAAGCGGGCGCTACTTTTTGAAATTGAGTTTGGCCACCTGTCGAGCGCGAGCTTGGGTCCGCATAATCCGGGATACAACGGCACTTTTACATTTACCGTGGGATATAGCTGGTTCCATCATTCCTGAGGAAATTACCGTGGGATGCAGCGCGATGCCCACGGTAGCAGATTGCCAACTTGTAGCGCTTAGCTACACCGCGCGCTGAAGTTTAAATACCGCTACTTCCGGACGCGCGTTGAAGCGAACGCGAAGCAAGTGGCCCACGCCTCGACTGATGTACATATTCCGATTTCCTGACAACTCAATCTTGCCGGCGATATAGCGCTTGTTTGCTACCGGTACCAGGGGCGGCGGGAGAAACGGCGGCTTGCATTGGCCGCCGTGCGTGTGGCCGGCAAGAATCCATCCCTGGTAGTCGGCCCAGATAGGACGATCTGCAGCGTCGGGGTTATGGCAGAGCACAACGGTGGAGGCGTCCCGACTTTTCTGCGCCAAAAGATCCGCCGGATGGAAGAGGGGGCTCCACAAATCTTCCAGTCCCACAAATTGTAATCCAGCCAGCGTGATCGCTTGGTTGCGAAGTAGGGTGATGCCTGCATCGCGCGCAAGCGCGGTGACGCGGTCGGCGACATCCAGCATTCGCCAGTGATAACCGTAATCGTGGTTGCCAAGAATTCCGACGGTTCCCAGCCGGCCATGCGGTGTGTGCTCCAACACGCGGCGTAGCTGTTCGAACTGTTGCCCGCTTCTATAGGTGATGAAGTCGCCGGTGAATGCTACGAAATCCGGCGCCAGCTCCTGAACTCTGTGGAAGGAATGGATGATGTAGTCATCGTCCACTCGTGGACCAACATGAATGTCGCTGATCTGCGCGAGAGAGTGGCCTTCCAGCCCGGGCGCCAGGCCGGAGATGGGTAATGTGGGAAAAGTGAACTCCAGCCAATGCGGTTCCACACGCCAGGTGTAAAGTCCCAAAGCGAGCGTGCCGGTTCCGGCGGTAACCAGCAGCTTCGTCATTTCGCGGCGAGTAATCTTTCTGGCCATAGCCTCACAGATCTTGTTCGAATGCTCCTTGGGCTGCGTTGTGTTATGCATCCATTGTATGGGAGTTGTTTGACGCTCGCATTCGCAAGGTGCTATAAACGCTATAACAGCATTCGCATTGTGTGGGGCCGTAGCGCAGTTGGGAGCGCGCCTCGATGGCATCGAGGAGGTCGCGGGTTCGAACCCCGCCGGCTCCACCAAACCTTCAGTTAGCGTTTTAGCCGCTTACCTCCGTCGGGCGTTTTTGGCGTAGTACCTTTGGCGGATAGCCAATTCCTTTATTTTTGCTACCCTAGCAACAAAACCGGGTTGTATGGTGTCTAAGCTAAGATAGGGACAGCCCTTAAGGGAGATCGTGGAAGGCATGTCCGACCTAGCACAAATATTGCCATGGGGCCGTGACGAAGCCGGACTCGTCACGGAGCTGCAGGCGGGGTCTGACTCGGCATTCGATTGGCTGGTCACCTACTACCACGCCGGGGTGTACAACTTGGTTTACGGAATCCTCTCCGACTCTGCCGACGCCGCTGATGTAACGCAGGAAGTGTTTTTGCGTGCCTTTCGCGGCATTCATGGCTTCCGGCAAAGCAGCTCGCTGAAAACATGGCTATATCGCATTTCTGTGCGGCAGGCTTTGAATCACAGGCGCTGGTGCTGGCGTCATCATCGCCAACAGGTTTCGATTGATGCCGAAGTGGACGGGAAGAACCCCGCACTTGATTTGAAAGATTTGGAAGCGACTCCGTTGGAACAAGTGGAAGCAGCCGAAATGCAAGCCGTCGTCCGCAGGGCGCTGGGACAAGTCCCGGATGTTTTCCGCAGCGCTGTTATTTTGCGCGATCTGGAAGGCTTGTCCTACGAAGAAGTGGCGGAAGTTTTGGAAGTTTCCGTGGGCACGGTTAAGTCACGCATCCTGCGAGGCCGCCGGATTCTTCGCGAGATACTGGATCCCGTTTTGCATGCTTCTCACGCCGGGGAGTCTGCCGAGCGAAATAACCAGACCGAGCACGTGCCAGAATTTTCGCGAAGCTCATCGACGTCAACCGCGCGCATGGTTCCATCTCCATCAAAGCCGGGGGTCACGCGCTCGTTAACCTACGCTACCAAGAGGCACGGAGGCGCCCAATGAATTGTCACGACGCTGCACGACGCCTGCCCGGGTATATCGACGGAGCGATTCCGGCGCAAGACCATGCCATCGTTCGCGAACATCTGAACGTGTGCGGGAGCTGCCGCGGTCTTCTTGAAAGTTATCGTCGACTATCCATGTGTCTGGCAAATATGGAGCCTGTTGCTGTGCCCTCTGATCTGGCCATGCGAATTCGCGTGCAAGCAGCGCATTCTGTTTCTCCGTGGGTCGGTTTCCGGCGTGCCTGCTCTCGCGCTCTGCTGTCTTTCCATGATGTTTTCAAACCGCTCGCCGTTCCCGCTACCGGCGGAATTCTTACAGCGCTGGTTGTGTTTGTCCTGGTAGTACAGAACGTGCTGATCGGCGTTCCGATGGGAATCGTCGCGAATGATTTGCCGCTAAACCTCGTTCAGCCCGCGCGACTTGAAAGTCTGGCGCCGTTTCCGGTGCCGGGAGTGGTGGCGACTGAAGGGCATCCTGACTCCGGAGTCCTGGTATTGGAAGCGACGCTGAATGCGCAGGGCGAAGTAGTCTCCTACAATATTCTCTCCGGACCGAACGACGTGGCGGTGAAACATCAGATCGATCAGGTTCTTCTGTTTTCGCGGTTCCGTCCCGAGCTGAGCTTCGGACGACCGACCGATGGCGGCCGCGTTCTGCTAAGCTTCAGCGAAGTTCGCGTTCACGGATAAGCTTTTCGCTCTGATTTCCGGCTCCTTCACCCATTGATTTATCTGCGCGTTTTCTTGACTACGCGAAGCCCGACCGCTACAGTTTCAATGTTTGATTGATCGCTGCCAGGTGGCTCGAGAACAGGGGAACTTGGCGCTGCCGGCGGATGATAAGGGCGTGAGGAGTCTGGCCATCCGAAGATTTTTTCATCCATTTCCTGCATTGTGTTGCTGCATTGCTGTGCTCTTGGTGGGTATTGCGCCGGTCCCCGAAGCCCAGGGGCAAGCGCCGCCTCAGCAGGAATTCACCAGCGGCATCGCGGTGGAAGCCAGTCAGCAATTATTTGCGACTATGTGCGCGCTTGACGCCGCCGGCTTCGATGCGGACGAAAGCACCCTCGCGGAAATGCCTTCGCGCCTGGCTTTGCGCGGCGAACTTCTAAACCTGCACGGGCCTGCAACGGAAGCCCTACGCGAGTTTTACCGCGACCACTTATTGGCGGACCCAGGCGAAACACTTTCGCGCTACATTACCTTTGCGCTGGTTGTTGGGCCGCCGCCGGATTTTCGTTATCAGGTTGATCCCGACCTTCTTCCACCCGACGTCGGTTCGCTCGAGGGCTTCCAGAAAATTCTCGCTGCTTTTTACCACGAAGCTCATCTGGATATTCGCTGGACTCAAATCGAACCTGAATATCACCGCGCGATCGCGCGTTATCAGCCAGTGGTGCGCCGTATCGTCACCGTTTCAAATGCGTATCTGCGCGAAATTTTGAAGTCCACGCACGGCCGCACATTCACTGTTTATGTGGAACCGCTCGTCGGCGCTCGCACAAATTTCCGAAACTTGGGCGACCATTACGCCATGGCCGTAGGTTCCACGGCGCAAATTCCGGTGGACGATATAGAGCACGCTTACCTGCACTTCATGCTGGATCCGCTGCCACTTAGATATCGCAAGGAAGTTGAGAGCAAAAATAGCCTGCTCAATGTCGCCGCGCGCGCACCGCAGCTTCCGGTGGAATACCGCACCGACTTCATCGCCTTCACCGATGAATGCTTGATCAAGGCTGTCGAGCTACGATTGCGCCACCTAACGCCGGAAAAACTCGAAGCAGCCCTGGCGCAAAACGACAAAACTGGATTCATTCTTGTGCGTCCGATCGTCACTCAGCTCGAAAAGTTTGAAAAGGCAGCGCCTGCCATGACGTATTATTTCCCCGACATCATCAATGGCATTGACGTATCTGCGGAGCAGAAACGCTTGAAAGATTTTGCTTTTGCTCCTGTGCAGGCCGCTGCGGAACACGCGGAGGCCACCGTCGCGCCGCCGAATCAAACGGCAGAGCTCGATAGGATGCTGGCGGAAGGGGATCATCAAATCGCGTTAAAAGATGCCGCAGCCGCTTCGGCCACATTCCAAAAGGTATTGGAGAAATATCCGGACGAGCCGCGCGCGGTGTACGGTCTCGCTGTTGCGTCGATACTTTCCGGCGACGGTGAACGCGCCCAGGGATTATTCGAGAAGGTTGTGGCAAGTTGGACGCCAGGAATACCGGGAGCACCCATCCCCCTCAATACACCTGATCCTTCTATTTTGGCGTGGTCGCACGTCTACCTGGGGCGCATTCACGATCTGGAAGACGAGCGCGACGAAGCGGTGGCTGAATACCGCGCAGCTTTGGCCGTTCATGGCTCTCCGGAAAATGCACGCGTAGCGGCGCAACGCGGCTTGGATTTACCTTATACTTCTCGCGCGCCAGAGAGCGATAAGGCGACTCATAATCCTTAGCCCCGGGCGGTTCGCTACGTACGCGCCGAGGGTACTTCACTACGGAAGGTGAAAAATGATTTTCCAGTCAGTGCGAAACGCGGTCATCACAGTCATCTTATTGGCAGTGGGATCCACGCTGGCGCAGGTACAGCCATGCAGCGCGCAGCAACAACAGCAGCCGGCGCAAGCTGCGGCCCCGACCAAGCCCGGTCAAGCGGCGGCTCCGCAAAGCGGCACGACGAACCCCGCGGAAGCGCCGAAAGTAGATCCGGAAGAAGAGAAGGCTTACAAAGCTTTTTACGACGCAAACGCTCCCGCGCAAACCGATACGCGCATCAAGCTCGGCGAGGATTTTGTCGCCAAATATCCCAAGAGCAAGTATGCGGAAACTGTTTACGCCCGGCTAATGCAGGATTATTTCAACAAACAGCAGCTCGACAAAATGCATGATGCAGCGGCCAAAGCGCTGGCGATAAATCCGGACAACGTCAGCGTGCTGGTTTTGGAAGGCTGGGTAATCCCGCACAATATCGATCCCAATAGTATGGACTCCGAGCGTCTCTTGAATAAGGCGGAGGCCGAGGAAAAGCACGCCATCGAGTTAATCCCCAGTCTGCCAAAGCCGGTGGGCATGACCGACGATCAATTCACGAAAGCCAAGGACGCGGCCATGTCGCAGGCGCACAGCGGTCTTGGATTGGTTGATTTTCGCAAGCAGGATTACGCAAATTCCATTACCGAGCTGCAACAGGGTGAAAAACTTGCTACCACGCCGGACCCCACGGATTTCTTCGTTATGGGGATCGAGCTGCAAGCGTTGAATCGGTACAGTGACGCCGCCGACGCATTTCAAAAGTGCGCTCAAATTCCCGGAGGTCTCGCGGACCGCTGCAAGGGGAAGGCCGACGAAAACAAAAAGTTGGCCGCCGCAAAACCGGCGGGATCCAAGCCCTAGACGGAGGCCATTTCAATCATGACCCCACAGGAACGCGAGAAACTGGAGACGATCCTGGGTCATCATTTTAATGACACGGCGGAACTTGAGCGCGCGCTGATCCATCGCTCTCATCGGCAAAATTCCAACAACACCGATAATGAACGTCTGGAATTTCTGGGCGATCGCGTTTTGGGACTGGTTGCCAGCGATGAACTTTGCCGGGCGTTTCCGGAGTGGGATTCGGGACAGCTTTCCAAGGGTTTGGCACGGCTGGTCAGCGCTTCGTCGATTTATGCGGCAGCCAAGGAACTGAAGCTCGGCGATCATTTGCGGCTGGGACCTGGGGAGGAAAAAACGGGCGGCCGCGATAAAAAACGGCTGCTCGCCGACGCGTACGAAGCAATCCTTGGGGCCATTTATCTCGACGCTGGACTGCAAGCCGCTGTTTCGTTCCTTCAGCGCACCTTGCTGGG
>JBEKHG010000058.1:0-9985 GCA_050012395.1 Candidatus Acidiferrales bacterium | reverse complement strand
AGCACGAAGTCGGTGGCCTCCCCTCCAATTTGAAAGCCAAAACTACCGGCTTCCAAAGCAAACATCGCCGGAGCACTCCAGGAACCCGAAAAATCCTCTCCCCTGCGGCAGGTGATCAAGCCACGGCCATAGCTGCCGCCAACTATGAATGCCGCCTTTTTTACCGACGGATAGATCACTATGCAATCCGCCCTATTCAGCAGATCTTTCGGAATCCCTTCCGGCATGCCCAGGATTTCCTTCATCACATTCGCGGATGCAACGATGCGATCGTCCACCTTCTCTTCCTTGTCCTCGGCCACAACCGGCAGGACGCAGACCAACATAAGGACTACCACCAATCTTTTGTTTGTCATAAACCCTCCTTTTGAGGTTTGAACGATTTGCGCGAGAAGTTCTACGATTCATTGGCTCCGCTGACCGACGCCTCGAGGTGTCCGCGATCAGAATTGCCTCGTTGCGGACGAGAGCGGATGCCTCAAGAGGCACTGACACTACCACGCTCTCTGTGAGCTTTGCAACCAATCGAAACCTCTAAAAATCAAAGACAGAGGATCTCCTGCAGAGATCTCTTGTAACGATTTCCTACAAGAAGTCTGCGGCCTACTTCGTTTCGCCCCGCGGAGAACTCACGTCCTGCGGAAAACTCTTCAGAGCAACCTCGTGCGAAGTAGCGGATGTTTTGTTCGCGCTATCGGTTGAGTTTTCCACAAGAATTCCCTTCAGCACGTAATACGCCTCGTCGCCCGGATTCTTGCCTTCGCCGCGCTTGACCGTCCCACGAAACGCAAACGAGACGCCGTGCACGGTCTCCGTCGTAAATGTGAGTTGATCCCCCTCGAGCTTTCCCGCCTTGAAAAAGTGATCCAGAAAAACATCGCGATCAGTTTCCGAGTCTCCGTAGCGCGAGACAAAGCCGGTTACGCGTCCATTGTCCTCGACCGAGAGCTGCACAAATTCGCCGTCGCGCAAAAAGCTGTACATTCCCGAGTATTCCGCCCCGGGCGCGGAACTCGCGGCATTCTTTGCGTCATGATGCTGATTTTTGTTTTGATCCTCCTGACTCGTCTGGGCGCCGGCAAGCATCCAAGCAGAGAGAAAGAAAAACACAACAGCGCCTGCAAATCGCAATGCGCGCAAGTGGATGGTGCCGATTTCGACCAATACGCTCACCCCGGAATAGTAAGTATAGCGGGCGTAGCGTGACGATGCGGACGAAACTCGGCCGGAGAAGACTCTCTGGCAGCGCGGACGAGGTTATAATGCTTTAACTGAGCAGCCATCCGCGGCGCGCCAGCAAAACGCCACGGATCCCGCCTTCCTGGGGACCGTCAAAGCAAGAAATTCGAAGCGGTAATTTAAGAGTTGGCCAGAGCACAATTGGGAGCATCGATGGAATCCCCGTGGAAAAAAGCAAAAAACTGGTTAAACGTGTTGGTGGAACGAGATCCGGCAAGCGCGGAGTTTCGCAGCGGAGTTCGCGCCGCTAATCACCGAGATTCGGCGGAGTCAGAGACCGATTTGACTAAGACAGATTTGACCAAAACAGATTTGACAAAAACAAGGACGGACGGATTCGCCCTGTGGAGCGACGTCTTCGTCGAGCAAGAATTACCTTGGCGTCGATTCCTGCAATCCGCTCTATTGCACACCGCAGCCGTTGTTCTCATTTGGATCATTTCACTGGCATGGGTCCGGCAGCAAAAGATTTTGGAACACAGCGCCTTTGACCGGGCGTCGCTGATAACTTTTTCGCCACAGGAATATTTGAAGCCGCTTGACACCGGCGCATCGGAAGCACCGAAGACGCAAAAGGGCGATCCCGTCTATGCCAAGCAGCCGATCATTTCCGTCCCCCGGGAAGCCGACAATCGCGCTCAAACCATCGTCGCCCCGCCCGATCTCAAGCTCAACAAAGATGTCGCCCTTCCCAATATTGTCGCTACCGGAGCCGTCGCTCCCACCGTCCCACTCGATGCCACGCGCACGCCGTTGACTCGCATCAACGCGCCAGAGACGCAGGTAGTAGCGCCTGCTCCCGAGGTTGAGTTTGCACCCGACCGTGTGGTGCGCACCGCCATAAAGTCGGATGTGATTGCGCCGCCTCCGGAGTTGACGCAATCGTCCAAGGGACAAGTCGGGCTCATGAACATCAACCCCAGCGATGTGGTAGCGCCGCCTCCGCAGCTCGCACTCACCGAACAACACACCTTGGCGCGCGGTAAGGGACATCTGCCCGGAGGCAGCATACAGCCGGTCGCGCCTCCGCCGAGCATGGCGGCCTCAGGGGGCGCCAGCGCAGGCGGCCGGCTGGTCGCGTTGGGAATGCATCCCGTATCTCCCAATGGTCCGGTCGCCGCTCCCGCCGGCAATCGCCGCGGCGCTTTCGCCGCAACTCCGCAGGGAAAAGCCGGCGCTTCGGGAACACCGGATTTGTCAGGATCGAAAGCGCAAGCAAAAGGCATGGGCAGTCGAGGAGACAGCACTGGTCTGTTCGCACGCAATACCGACTCTCTGCCCGCTGGATTACACGTGGGCGCGGCCGGCTCCAATAGAGACAGCGCACGCGACGCGTCTGTGCTTCCAGACGAGAAACTCACCGATCTGGATCGCCAGGTTTTTGGTGACAAGCCAGTTCATTCGATGACATTGAACATGCCGAATCTGAATTCCGCGACCGGTAGCTGGGTAATAAAATTTGCCGAACTGGGCGAGGGGAACAAAGAGGGCTCATTGACGCCGCCCGAGTCCAAGGAAAAATTGGACCCCGGTTATCCGCTGGCATTGATTCGCGCCAACGTACACGGCATGGTTACGCTCTACGCCGTCATTAAGCCTGACGGCAACGTAGGCAGCGTTCGCGTCCTCAACAGCCCCGACGATCGTCTGGATTCCTATGCGGCGAAGGCTTTGGCGAGCTGTAAGTTCCAACCCGCGGTCAGAGGCGGAAAACCTGTAGCGCTCGAAGCCGTTGTCGTAATTCCCTTCCGGGTTCACCGGAATAATTTCTAGAAACACAAAGCTCAAAGATCAGCGATCGGCTTTGAGTGTTGCCTCATTTGAAATACTTGATGGGACCACTGAAGGGGAAGAAAAAGCCGCTAAGCAACATCCTTACGTCGAAATCGCGGGGAGCGCCCTTTGGCGTAAGGTCGACACGATGATTGCGGCCCTGGTAGGAAACGGCGACTGGAAGGAACTCACGGCGCGGGAATATATCGTGGGTGCGATCTGTCAGGCGATAGCCGGGGGCAAGATATCAAATTGAGTCGCTAACCAATCCTGCAATTCGACGTTTCGGAATTTCATTTCCCCGATTTCTTATTTACTGTGCAGCCGACGCCGATTTTTCTCCCGGCAGCAAGGTATACACCGCGGGATTCGCACAGACCTCGTAATAGTACCGATCCGTCCAGTGCATGATGGATAGGTCGCGGACATCGACTTGAGCGATCCGGTTCTTGCGTATCGCAATCTTGCGGAATATTCCGTTGGCGATCGGAACGGTCCCGATGAAGAACTCGGATTGCTCGTCCACCCACGGCCCCCTGAATCCCGGCTGCATGGAATTCGGCGCCCAAAGAGAAAGCGAAATTTCCTGCTCCAATTTGTGGAAGGCCGCTTCACTCAGACAAATGCCTCCAACGTTGTAGTTGAGGCGCATCTCTTCCGCGCCGCCTTCGGCGCTTCCGTTATTCTCGCCACTGCCTCCGACCAGAACCGAATACACCTGAAAGACTCCAGCATCGGGTGCGAGTTTCTTGCGCACGTTCTTGCTGCAGGAAGAGAGACGGTCGCTATCATTAATGGCGTCGGAGATCATGATACGGTGCTCGCCATCCACCAGGTAAAGGGGCGCCGAATCCTGATAGGCGATGCCCAGCCCAACTTCCATCTGCGGCAGACCGGAGCGTTGCAGAAGTTCGTTGTATTCGCGCAGCAGATTCACAATTTCCCAAGCCAGGACGCAGGTCCGTCCAACGCCCAGCATAGCTTCACCTTCGCGCTCCAGAAGCGCCACGATAATCGCGTCGCCTTCGAGAAAAACCTTGGTGGCGCCGTACTTCGCCAGCAACTTATTTACCGGATCATAAAAATTGAGGCTGAAATACGAGGCGGGGTTCATGCCCTTTTCCATCATGGAACGCGTAAGCCGCGAAGAATCCCGTACGTCGGCCTTAAGAATCACATGATGAAGCACGCGATCCTCAGCCGGCCGCTGATCTTCCGGCGGCAGAAACTCGTAGAGCATGCCATTCAGCGTGGAAAGTTTGCGCACCCTCTCGTCATTGACGAGATTGATGCGATCAAATCCCGCAGTCAGGGCCTCCAGTCCGCGAAGGTCGCGGTGATAACAGAAGAGATCCTGCAAAAGCCGCGCGGCAAACCGGTTACGCTCCGAACCGCGGCACGAACCCACGCGTCCCACTGCCGCAAAAAGCCGATCAGGATGCAGTCGGCTCTCTCCAATAATTTTTTCTACTCGCGCCGCTTCTTCGCGGGAGATCAGCGCATTCTTGAGCTGCTGCGGATTCACTCGCGGGGCATATTCGGCAAGCAATGGAACCGATTCATAGGAAGCAACCACGTGCGAAAGAATCCCTTCACGCTGGAGCAGGCGCGTCCATATATCGAGACGATCTTTTCGATTGCGATCCTCCGGTGACAGGTCTTCGCCATTGCCTGTGCCTACCAGCGTGACTGCGTTTTCGGGAACATTGAGCGCTTGCTCCAAATGCTCATCGTCGATCGCTTCCCCATACCCTAGTTCACGCAGAAAATTCAGCGCCAACTGCCGGAGAATGGGAAAACGGTCGGGATCCTTGTCGAAGTTGCCGAACATGTAATAGTGTTCGGCACAGAGATAATCGTCGCGTCCATCTTCGGTAAGAATCAGCGGATTGAGGAACAAACGGTAGCAGTCTGCGGGCAATTCACCGAGCAGCGAGCGGCGAGTGCGAGCCAGCGTCTCTTTTTCGATTTCACAGAGGAGACGAAACACCTCCTGCCCGGCGCGCCGCAGGATAATCTTTTTCCGCACCTGAAACGAAGAGACCAGCTCCTGCGTCTGCATTAATTTCAACTGCCGCACGCCCTCGAGCGATTTCGACTTCAAGCGGCATTGTTCGAGAATCTTCGCAAACTGCGTCTGCACCTCGCTGCGTATAAATTTGAGCACCGCCAGGCGTCCCAACAGATCAACCGACGGATTCCCCTCCGCTTTGGCGCGATTCAGGATCGCAAGATGAATTGCGACCAGCAAAGTTTTCAGGTCTGTGGGCCCGGCCTTGCGCAATTTGGTGGTGCCTTCGGCGGCGCGTATGAATTTGGTCTGAGTCGCAGACGGAACATCCATCTCCAGGAGCGATTCCACTTCCCCGAAGCGGCAGACGTAACGGCCGATATGAAAACTTAAATCCGTAGCGATGCGCGGGCTGAGAAAAACATCGTAGCGAAGATTGTCGACGCCCAGTTGTAGGTCGCTAAACGCGAGCGTTAGCCCGTAATATTGAAGATCGGGACGGCTGGGCGGCTCGGAACTACGCAGTCGAAAAATCGGGACCTTTGGCATCGGAACTCGTCTGGCAGGCTGCTTGCAAACGGCTGAAACTGCGACACTAAGCAGCAGGCTAGCACGTAAGCGCACGAATCTAAAGGTTACGCTGGTGCCGTCAGAAAATCACCGCCGTAACGAGCTCCGTAATGACCAAACTGGCTGACAACTGAGGGCTATTGGCTAGTAAGCCGGGCCCCTTCAAATTCGTCGTCCTTCTTCCATCCGACCAGGCGCGCTTGCCCAGCCGCTTCCCAGCCCAGCACAAACCCAAAGCGCGCCATGGCGGCATCCGACGTGTAGTCCATCCCCGGATGATACTCGTCGCTCGGCTGGTGGTAATGATGGGCCGTGTAGTCGGCATCCTGCGCCAGTCCCCACGCTTCATCGTGACCCTTGAACTTCATTCCTTCATTAATTGAAAACGATGGAATGCCGACCCGCGCCAGGCTGAAGTGATCGGAGCGGTAGTAATGTCCCGCCTCCGGGTGCGCGTCGGGACGGATTTTGAAACGGAAATCTTGCGCCGCAGCCTGTATTGCCGAGTAGAACGTGGTCCGCTCCGCGCCCGAGACCTCAACCTCTTCGGCCGCGCCCAGCGGCTTTACCGCATCGTAATTGAGATCGAGCGAAATCTTGCCCGCCGGAATCGGCGGATGCTTGCCCAGATATTCCGAGCCAAGCAGACCTTGTTCCTCGGCAGTGACCGAAACGAAATAGATCGAGCGCCGCGGCTTCTCCGCAGCCCCCGCATAAACGCGGGCGATTTCCATCAGGATGCCGCAGCCCGTGGCATTATCCACGGCGCCGTTATAAATATTGTCGCCCGGCATATCCGGCCGTATGCCAAGGTGGTCGTAGTGCGCCGTGAACATTACTCCTTCACTTTTCAAAACCGGATCGGCTCCGGGCAGCACCGCGACCACGTTATTCGATTCAAAAGGACGAACCTTGCTCGTCATATGCGCCGACAGGCGCACCTGAAGCGGCACCGGCTTGAAGTCGCGCGAGTTCGCGCCGGCCATCATCTTATCGAGATCCAACCCCGAAGCTGCGAAGAGATTGTGCGCCACCTCCGATTGAATCCAGGCAGCCACCTTCAGTTTCGGAGAGCCGTCCAGCTTGAGATAGGACTTCTCGCCAGAATTCGAATTGCGCACCACCTCCCAGGGATAGCTGGCCATCTCCGTCTTGTGGATAAGGATGGCGCCGACCGCTCCCTTGCGCGCCGCCTCCTCATATTTATAGGTCCAGCGTCCGTAGTAAGTGAGGGCTTTACCCGCGAAAAATTTTGGATCATCCGACGGCGGCTCGTTTACCAGCATGAGCAACACTTTGCCCTTAACGTCCACGCCTTTGTAATCGTCCCAGTTGTATTCGGGAGCCTCGATCCCGTAGCCGACATAGACGATCTCGGCGTCCACATTGGATTCGGGCTGCTGCGTCTGATCATAGGCAACGTATTCGTCGAGCGGTTTGAGATTGATGGCCCTAACGGTCGCAGCTGCGCCGCTGTCGGGAACCAGCGCAAACCGCGTATCGCCACCGGGGGTGACGCCAACCATCGGAACCTTCTGCAAATAGGAGCCGTTGTCGCCCGCGGGCTTCAATCCATACAGCGCAAACTGCGCCGCGATATATTCGGCGGCAATGTCGCCTCCACGCTGCCCTGTGCCGCGTCCCTCCAGCAGATCGTGGGAGAGAAAGCGGACATGAGTCTCGATATTGT
The DNA here is from genome assembly GCA_050012395.1 of Candidatus Acidiferrales bacterium. Taxonomy (GTDB): domain Bacteria; phylum Acidobacteriota; class Terriglobia; order Acidiferrales; family UBA7541; genus Palsa-295. The sequence continues at coordinate 2,702 of JBEKHG010000058.1, read as the reverse complement.
CAGCGCGAATGCTCTGCATGGCAGCGATCGCCGCCGGTGGAAGGTGCGAGCCAAAGCGCGATTCAGGCCGCGGTTTCGGCGGATTTTCTTGCCCGGACAGCGTGGCGATAACCAGCAACGGGACGACAAACACAATTCTGCGAATCAACATGCAGCGACCCCAAAAACCCAGCAGTGAAAGATGTGCCCCGATTGTAAAGGAAAGGCCGCCTCGGCCATGGTTACGTGAGCCCTAGCGCGGACGTGCTAAAAGGCCAAGCGCGGACATTCCTCCGCGTTGGATTGATTGGATGTGGAATAGCATCCCGCCAGATGGAAATTCAGTCTCTTGTTCAAGACTATTAATTCAAGAGCGTTTTGTCCCGCGACCGCGGGGTCAGTTTTTCGAGCCTCAACCAGCCCGGAATTCACGGACTTCTTCTCCCGGCTGAAAAATGATAGGAGTCGTAATCTGCTGTCGAGCCGCCAGCCTGCGGCTGATCTCCTCTACCTCCTGTTTCACCCATCCCACGCTGCTGATCTCGATCGTGCCGTCCTGCCCAATCAAGAACAAACTCGGAACGTTTGTAAGCCCATAGGCGTTAGAAACCACATAGCCCTTCGGATCGTCCAGCAGGGTGCGAAACGTAACCCCGTACTCTTTGAGAAAAGCGGCGGTGTCGCGCTGGTCATTCTGCGAAATCCCGACGATCGTGATTTTCTCTCCGCCGTAGGCTCGATGAATGCGCTCAAGGTAAGGAAATGTATATTGGCAGGTGGGGCAGGAAACTTTGAAGAACGCGGCCAGAACCGGCCCGTGTTTGAGTGCATCTTGCAGGGAGAATTTGCTGCCATCTGTGGCAGCTAAAGAGAAATCAGGCGCTTTAGTTCCGCCAGCCAGTGCAGCCATGTCTTTCGAACCTCCGAATAAGCGATCGAGCCACTTCATAAGAAATGCCGCACAGATATTAGATGATGCCGCCAGCCTTCAGGATTTTCCGCGTCAACCCTGTGATCGGAATCTCCGCGATGCGCTCAATCGCGACCCACTTGCCTTTCGAGTGAAACGGCGCATCCGCCAATCGCGTATTCCGCAACACATGCACAGTGTAATCGGTGACCGTGATGGAGTGGCGAAATGTGCGCCAGCACGCCGCAGCTGCCAGGGCCGCCGGAGGCGCAAACGATTGCGGCAACTCCCACATCCCGGCCATAACCGAGGCCGTCTTCGAGCGCTGCACCAACCGAACTTCTCCATTTTTATCGCCAGCTTCGTCGCCAGATTTATTCCCATGGCCGCCACGCCACTGCAGCGCACACCAGATTTGCGTCTTCTTCTGCCGTGAAGGCAGCTCAGCCCGTGGAACGTCACCCCGCGTAACGCACCCTCTCCGCACCGGACACACCAAGCAGCGCGGTTCACCTGGCACGCAAACGGTTGCACCCAGTTCCATCATGGCCTGATTGAAATCTCCAGGACGGGAGCGAGCAAGAAATACTTCCGCATGTTCCCACGTCTGCGCCGCGGTCAAATGGGTGCCTATAAATCTTTGCAGAACCCTCTCCACGTTGCCATCGACCACGCCCACAGGTTCAGCAAACGCGATGCTCGCGATGGCTGCGGCGGTATAGCGTCCAATCCCCGGCAGAGTCTGAAGTTCCCTGGCGCTCTGCGGAAACCGCCCGTCATAATTCTCCGCAATTTCTTTCGCGCACCGATGCAACATGCGCGCCCGCCGATAATAGCCCAAACCGCTCCATGCGGCGAGAACCGCGTCTTCTGAAGACGCGGCCAGCGTCTGCACCTTCGGAAAACGCTCCAGGAAGATCCGGTAATGCTCAAGCACTGCAGCCACGCGCGTCTGCTGCAACATAATCTCGCTGAGCCAGATGCGATACGGATCGCGCGTCGCGCGCCACGGAAGGTCGCGGCGATGCAAGTCATACCACCGCAGAAGTGCGCGACGAAAGGCGCTCAGATCTTTGCCGCTCGGAGCAAATTCAGTTGGTCGAGTCTCTATGAAAACAGCAGACAAAGCGCCCATTACTGTTGCGGACTCACGCTGTGCGCAATCACCATCCATCCTTTCTTTTGTTCCTGCCACACGCTCATCATGCGTTGCGGCGTTGATGGCAGCGCTTGCGAACCTGCGGTTCCATTTAAAGTGATGGAATAGGTCACCACGATAGTGCTTCCATTCAGTTCCGTCTTCAAGTCGCCCAGCGCATATTCTTTCAACTGCCAACTGCGATACTGATCGAGCGCGGCCGAGCGATCGAGCGTTCCGCCGGGTGTGACCCCGGAGTAATTCGAAGCCAGAGCGCGCTCGACCTCAATCCAGTTCCCAGCCTGCACTTGTTTCCAGAAGACACGCTCCAGACCTTCGCCTCCGGTTGCATCGGAAAAAGCCCGTGCCGGATGATCGCCATAGAATGTACAAGCCGCCGCGAAGCTCAGAGCGGCCAGAACAACAATCGGCGCAAACATCTTTACCAACATCCTCAGTCTCAAATGCATGGCGTGATTGTACCGTGTCCCAACCCGATGTTTGTATGGTGATGGGGCTGTGCCCCGTCCACGCATGACCCCGCTCCCACCAGGCCGGTTGACCCCAGCCAGCCCGCCCACCATAATAATGAAGACCGGTGACCGCGGCACACGCGTGAACATAAACCTGAAATGGCAGGATGAGTATGACGGAATTCGACCGCAAGGTAGAGGA
>JBEKHG010000057.1:0-14799 GCA_050012395.1 Candidatus Acidiferrales bacterium | reverse complement strand
CTGAGCGAAATGCGTGGAGATATGAGGTACGGGTTTCGAGCTCTGATCAAGTCGCCAGGGTTTGCAATGGTGGGCATTATTTCGATGGCGCTCGGAATTGGGCTGACCACAAATGTATACAGCTCGAAATGGAAGGTGCTATTTCGTGATCTGCCGGCAGCGGCGAATGCCAAACACTTGGTGATGGTTCAAGCGTCGGCGGATGGTGATCTCGCCCGTGTGTCATATTACTACATTGAGCAGTATCGAGAGCAAAAGAGCCTGTTCGCCGGGGTCGCTGCATTTCAGAGCGGTATCCCGTTCAATACCACCTTCCAAGGCGATCTGAATGCGAAACCTGAACGCGTGTTCGGGCAACTTGTATCTGCCGATTATTTTTCCGTGCTCGGCGTCAAACCCCAACGTGGGCGGGTGCTCAGTCCGGAACTCGACAAAGCGGGCGACGCGACCGCTGTGGTGATTAGCGACCGTTTCTGGCGCAATCGCCTCAACTCCTCTCCTGACGCCCTGGGGCAAACACTTCGGCTGAATGGACAACTTGCCACTATCGTGGGAATTACGCCGAAAGATTTCAATGGCGCCCTGGGCATCAATCCCGCTGAACTGTTTGTCCCGATTACGGCGCCGGCTGCGCTCGCTCCGGAGCTCGCCAACGACGTTTTGCACCAACGCAACGCCAAAGATTTCCTGTCGGTCATGTGCCTGGCACCCGGAGTCACGATTGAATCTGCGGAAGCGGGCCTCGACGCGATCACACGTAATCTCGACGAACAGGATCCTTCCTCGCTCGTGCGCACGGACAAAGGCCGACGCGTAACGTTACTTTCAGCAGGCACCAACATACCGATGCCCCGGAAATTGAAGCCGGTACTTGCTGGTTTTCTCATAGCGCTGATGGCGCTGGTGATTGCGCTTGCGTGCATGAATCTGGCGAACATGCTGATCGCACGGGGCGCGAATCGCCGAAAAGAGTTGGCTATTCGGCTGGCGATCGGAGCGAGTCGTTTTCGTTTGATACGGCAGATGATGTCGGAAGGTATTTTGCTCTCGTTGCTGGGCGGCGTCGCAGGATTTGCGTTAGCGTATGGCCTCTCGATATTGAACTCTCACTTCACTCCGCCGACGACTGTGCCGCTGGTATCCGATTTTAGCCTGGACTGGCGCGCCGGAATTTTTGCGTTCGGGCTGGCGCTCGTGTGCGGCATCGGATTCAGCCTCGTGCCTGCTCTGCAAGCCACGAAAGCGGATCTGACTCCGGCGCTGAAAGAAGGCTCGGCGCTGCGTTTGCCGGGTTACCGCCGTTTTAGCCTTCGCAACCTATTGATGGTGGGGCAAGTTGCTGCGTCGCTCATGCTCCTGCTGATAACAGGGTTTCTGGTGATAGGCATCAGCAAGACGAGCAGCATTCAAACCACATTCGATCCGGGCACGATGTATCTCTTGTCCATCGATCCGGTGCGCGACGGCTACGTTCCCGAAAAATCGCAAGCTCTGTTCGAGAAACTTACCGAACGCTTGAAGGCTTCGGGCCCGGTGCGCAGCATAGCATTGGCCGCGGATGAGCCCTTTTCGGCTAGAGATGATGATGAAGGCATCCCGCTCACCGTGGAAGACTCAGGGAAAACGTCGCCGCTGCAACAATACGTGATCCAAGAAACCGTGGGCGCGGGCTATTTTGCAACGCTCAGCGAGCCGATGCTGGCCGGACGTGAATTCGATGAGCACGACCAAAGAATACAGGAGGATAGATCCAAGACCGTTTCTTTGCCCGCAGTGCTGAACGAATCCGCGAAACATAGGCTTTTCGGAAATACGAATGCGATCGGAAAGCTCGTTAAGGACCAGAAACAATCCTACGAAGTGGTGGGAGTGGTTCGCGACTTGAAGACTGGAATCGGGATCAGCCAATCGGTGGTTTATTTGCCCCTGACGCCACGCGATTTTGCGCGACCGCCCGCTGGCGGAATCACTATTATGGTGCGGTCGGACGCTGGGCCGGACGCGCTGAGCGGCATCCGGAACGAGATTGCATTCACCGACCCCAATCTGAATATCTTCAACGTGCAAACGCTGAGCCAATATCTGGAGCGCAGCCGGGCTTCCACGCAGTTCTCGGTTCAGACGTACGGCGGTATTGGAGCGTTTGGGCTGGTGCTGGCGGCCATCGGACTGGCGGGGATCACGGCTTATTCGGTGGCGCAGAGGCGCAAGGAGATTGCAATTCGCATGGCGGTGGGTGCAAGCAGGTCCCAGGTGCTGCGGCTGGTGCTGCGCGAAGGCACGGCGCTGGTGGCCGTGGGAACGGTTCTGGGATTTTTGGGGGCCATAGCGCTGGTGAAAATACTTTCGTCGCTGACGAGCATTTTTGTGGAAGCGTTTAGAATCGGCACGAACGATCCGCGCTTGGTCGTCGGCGCACCATTGCTGTTGGCCGCGGTGGCGATGCTGGCCTGTTACATACCGGCGCGCAGGTCGGCTCAGATCGATCCGCTCAAGGCGCTGCGCGAGGAATAGAGCACTTACCGTTCATCTCCGGCGATGCACTCGTTGGACCAGCGGTCCAGTGCCCAGTAATGCGCCATGGAAGTGGCCCGCCTCGGCATCTCGACTCGAGCTGCCATGCGAGATGATCTCCCGGATTTTATCGGTTACTCAGAGCTTATTGTTGAACCACGCGGTTCACTCCCGGCATGTCGGGACCGGAAACCGACCTGCTACCAAAATTTCTTTGGCGTTGACATCCGTAGTTCCTGCGCTAGAATACCCGCCTCCAGTGAGGAAAAACATACCGTGTCTTCTCCACAAATGAGCGCCATTATTTCGCAAACGGATTTTCCAGGACTTAAACTTCGAGGCCGAGGCAAGGTTCGCGACATTTACGACCTTGGCGACCGGTTGCTGATCGTGGCCACCGACCGGCTATCGGCATTCGACGTGGTACTGCCTACGCCGATACCGGACAAGGGCCGCGTTCTGACGCAACTATCTCTATTTTGGTTCAATAAGCTGGCCAACGTGGTGCCGAATCACTTGCTCACGACCGAAAACTTTGACGGCGAGTTGGCACCCTACAGAAGCGTGCTTGCAGGCCGCGCTATGCTGGTGAAGAAAACCGAGCCCATTCCAATCGAATGCGTGGTGCGCGGATATATTTCGGGTTCCGGCTGGAAGGACTATCAGAAGACCGGCGCGATCTGCGGAATTTCGCTGCCCGCTGGGCTGCGCGAATCCGACAAGCTGCCCGAGGCGATCTTTACGCCTTCCACCAAAGCTACCACCGGACACGACGAAAATATTTCGTTCGACGAAACCGTTTCGCGCATCGGCCGGCCTCTGGCGGAACGTTTGCGCGAAACCAGCTTGAAGATTTATCGGCTGGCGTCGGAATACGCCGCGGAGCGGGGGATCATTATAGCCGACACGAAGTTTGAGTTCGGCATGATGGACGACAAGATGATATGGATCGACGAGGCGCTTACACCGGATTCATCGCGGTTCTGGCCCGCCGACGAATACTCTCCTGGAAAAGCTCAGCCGTCCTTCGACAAGCAGTACGTTCGCGACTATCTGGAAAAAATCGGCTGGGACAAGCGCCCCCCTGCGCCGGCTCTGCCGCCCGAAGTGGTTTCAGGAACAACGCAGAAATATCGAGACGCATATCAGCGCATTACCGGCCATCCCCTAAGCTGACGAAGGCAATAAAGATCAGGTTCTGAGTACGGAGCCGGCATCGTGAAAGATCAATTGGAATCGCTGGTGGGAATGATGGTCGAGCGCGGTATTTTGCTCGAAGAAGCGGTTACAGAATTCGAGAAAAAATTTATCAAGCGCGTGCTGGAGCGACTGAACGGAAATCAATCGCGCGCCGCCAAAGCGCTGGGAATACACCGCAACACCCTGAGCCGCAAAGTGGACGAATACAAGCTGGACCACAGCAGACGTCACCGAGCCTGATACGCGCGTCCTGCCGCTTAATCTCACAGCTATTTAGATCTTTCGGCCACAAAATCGGGCGGGCAGAACCTTACGTCACTTCATACGTAAAGACCAACTTCGCTGCTCTGCAAAAAAAAAAGGCCGGCTCTGCCACGAGTCGGCCTTTCTAATTATAAGCTGCAGCTACAGTTTACCTGCCAGGCTTGGGGGCCACCTTGTGTGGAGTGTGCTTGCCCTTTTCGGCTGGGATGTCTTCCGGATTTACTTTGGCTTTATCCCAGTGAAGCATGAAAGCAGGCGGCGGATCGTAACTTGCGAGCGTGCCGCTGAAGCGCACGCCGTCATCTTTTTGCAAGCGCGCGGCTTCGGGCTGGCCAACGACTTTTACGTCGAGGTTAGCTACGGTGGCTTTTTCGATTTCCTCCGGAGTGGCGCCGGTGGCCAGCTTCAATTCCACCGCGTCAGTTCCTGGAACGACGTCGATAACTTTGCCGACGACTTCCGGAAATTCGGCGCCGCAGATGGCCAGCCAAGTCATTTTGGCTTTGTCACCGCCCGCTTGGAGATCCGACAGCACGGTAAGGATATTGCTGGAGGTTTGGATCTTCTTCAAATCGTCAGCGCTGGGGATGGTGTAAGTTGCCGGACGGTCGGGAGCAGTCGCCGACAATTGCATCAACTCGTCCAACTGCGGATCCACCAGCGAATCGCAACCGGGTTGCTCGTAAGCCAGGATTTGCTTGCGAAGGTAATCCTTCACCTTGGCATCGTCGGGAATTTTCTGATTGATAGCGCGAGCCAAGTACCAGAAACCGTCCAGCGGCTGCGACGGAGTTGATTGCAAGTAGGCGAGACCGAGGCGGTAATTTGTAATCGCGTCGGTCGGATTTACCGCAAGCGCCGCCTTGAAATATTGAATTGTGCCAGGGTAATCCTTCAACATGAGGGAGGCAGAGCCCGCCGTGTAATTGAACAGAACCGTGGGACCCTTCTTCTGTTCAGTGAACTGGTCGTCAGTGAGGTTCGCGGGCTTGGGAATGGTGCTCAGGATTTTCAGGCCTTCCAAAGCTGCGGCGCGAGCTTTGTTCAGAGAATCCGGGTCTGGGGCTTTGTCGCTAAAAGCATAGTTAAAGGCGAGCGAACGCGTATAAAGCGCCTGCAACTTTGTGCCGGCGTCCACTTTGTCACCGAGCGCGACCAACTTGTCGGCGTATTCAATCGTCTTCGGATAATTCTTCAGCTCATTGTAGCTTTGGACGTAGAGCTGGAGGACGTAGGGCATCAGAGTGGAGTTGGGGAATTTTGCGACAAAATCGTCAAGGCACTTGACCCGCATTTGCGCGTTGGTTTCCGCATGGCAGGCCTGAAAGCCGTTATATTCCGGCATGGTATAAGCCGGGGCCTGATTCTGACCCGCCTGGTCCTGGGCAGCGGCCGGCTGCGCAGAGAGACTTAGCGCCATAAGAATTGCGAGCGCTGCTATGATGCCGAGAAACTTTCGCATAATATCAACCGCCTCCTGAACCAGAGTCACTCGGAAAGAGTCGAACCAGGCCTGCTACCCGAACAAAAAACGGGGTAACGAATCAACGGATTATAGGGAAAGCCAATCACGCGTGCAAGGTGAATCCCACTTTCGTTCTGGATTTTGGTGATTTCCTGAACGACACGGGCCCAGTGTTATGATGTTAAATCTCGGTAAATAGTCGCCTGGTTGGAGATCGCTGATGACCAAAGAAAAAACTCTGGAAGGCAAGGTTGCGCTGGTTACGGGAGCGAGCCGCGGAATCGGGCTGGCTATCGCTCGCAAGCTGGGAGAGTTGGGAGCGAAGCTTAGTTTGTGCGCGCGAAGCGCCGACAAACTGCAAAATGTGGCCCATGAATTGAAAGGCGCGGGCGTCGAGGTGATTGTCGTGGCGGCGGATGTAACGAGCGGCGACGACATTTTGTCGCTGGTGGAGGAAACGAAACAAGCGTTCGGAACAATTGATATTTTGGTGAACAATGCAGGCATTGGATATTTTGGGCCTTTTTATGAGGCGAACGAATCCAATTGGGATCCTGTATTAGACACCAATTTGAAATCCGTGTTCCTGCTGAGTAAAGAGGTTGCCAAGGGAATGATCGAGCGGCGGAGCGGGCACATCATCAACATCGCGTCGCTGGCGGGTAAAAATGCTTTCGCAGGCGGAGCGATTTACTGCGCGTCGAAATGGGGACTTTTGGGCATGACGCAATGCATGGCAGAAGACCTGCGAGCCCATGGGATTAGAGTTAGTGCGATTTGCCCTGGGACGGTGGCAACCGACTTCTCGCCGCATGCTGGAAAGGATACCAGCAAGATGCTGCAACCTGAGGATATAGCGCAGGTGGTGGAGAGCATCGTGACGCAGGCGCCGCAAAGTTTTATCAGCGAAGTTTTACTGCGGCCTACGCAGAAACCATAGAACTTTTTCTCGATTTGTGATTTGCGATTCTGGTGCGAGTGGAAGATTCCTCGTAAGTTCCGTCCTTTCAGTTGGGATGTTTGTCCATGCAGCGTGGTACCCCGGTTGAATCCAATTGTTGGTCCGAGCATCCCATAGGTAGTTTGATGTTAAACGGTTTATGGTTAAATCATAGTGCCGACACACTTTAAAGGCGATAGCGAGACGAAGCGGGCGCTCAATGCGCTTATTAATCTGTCGCGGGCATCGAATTCGGTGCAGACGAGGCTGAGCGCGGGCCTTGACCGTTACGGTATAACCACCAGCCAGCTCGGGATTCTGGAGGCTCTTTTTCATCTAGGTCCAATGTGCCAGCGAGCACTTGGGGACAAGCTGCTGCGCAGCGGCGGGAACATAACGATGGTGATCGACAACCTGGAGAGGCACGGATTGGTGGAGCGTGTTCGGCAGAAGGAAGACCGACGGATGATCATGATTCATCTAACTCCCAAGGGGCGCAAGCTGATTTCGCGCGTACTTCCACTGCATGCGAAAGATGTACTGAAGGAGATGAGCCGTTTAACGGCGAGCGAGCAGGAAGAGTTACGCCGCCTGTGCCGCAAGCTGGGGCGCGGCGAGGAAGTGAATTTGGAAAACGAGCACGACAATTCAGGAAGAAAAACGAAGGAGAAAGAAAATGATACAAGTTCGACCCAGTGAAGAACGAGGGCACAACAAACTCTCGTGGCTGGATACGCGATTCACGTTTTCGTTCGACCAGTATTACGATCCGGAACACGTTCAATTCCGATCCTTACGGGTGCTGAATGAGGATATTGTGGCGCCGGGAAAAGGTTTTGGAATGCATCCGCACCGTGATATGGAAATCCTGACGTGGATATTGGATGGCTCGCTGGAGCACCGCGACAGCATGGGCACCGGAGCAGTGATACGTCCCGGAGAGTTGCAACATATGACGGCGGGATCGGGGATCATGCACAGCGAATTCAATCCGTCGCCAAAGGATCCCACGCATCTGCTGCAAATATGGATCGTGCCAGACCAAAAGAACCTGAAACCGGAATACGAGCAGCTCACGTTTGCGGATAAGGACTTGCGAGGACAGTTCCACCTGGTGGCAGGCCGGCAGGCGCCGGTAAATATTCATCAGGATGCGGACCTCTACATCGCGCGGCTGAACGAGGGCGAGCAGACCAAGCATGCGTTGAAAAAGGGACGGCACGCGTGGTTGCAGGTTTCGCGCGGGAACGTGGATGTGAACGGAGTGGAATTGAAGGCCGGAGACGGCGCGGCAATTTCGGAAGAGGCAGAAGTGCGTGTGAACGCGACAAAACCGGCGGAAGTTTTGCTTTTCGATCTGGCGTAAATCCATCTGAAAAGGAGAGACAACATGAGTGATTCTTCGAGCAGTTTTACACCGTTGGCGGGCCGAATCCTGATGAGCGTGATGTTTTTAGTCAGCGGATTTTTCAAGATAGGCGGCTACACGCAAATGGTGGGTTACGCCGCGGCTAAAGGCGTGCCGATGGCGAGTGTCGCGATAGCTTGTGCCGCGGTGTTGGAACTGGCCGGAGGGCTGGCGATTCTTGCCGGCTTTCAAACAAGAATAGCGGCGTGGGTGCTGTTTCTTTATCTGATACCCGTAACATTCTTTATGCATAACTTCTGGGCGTTGCAGGGCGCGGAGCAGCAGAACAACATGATCAACTTTTTGAAGAATGTTGCGATCATGGGCGGGCTGGTGATTCTTGCCGCGAACGGTCCCGGGCCTTACTCAGTGGATCATTCACGCGCGAAAGCTTAAAGCAAGAACGTAACGAAGTAGAAGCGGCGGCGAATAGCACGCTACAGTAAACATTTCTAAAATCGTCGGAGGAATTATGAGCATTGCAAAAAGACCAGCGGAGACGGGCACGCCGATTCATGATTTGATTTCGCACCGCTGGAGTCCCAGAGCGTTCGACGGCAGAGCAGTGGAACCGGAAAAACTTCGCAGTTTGTTTGAAGCGGCTCGATGGGCAGCTTCCTCTTATAACGCGCAGCCCTGGTACTTCATCGTGGGGACGAAGGACGACCCGGAAAATTACAAGCGCGTGCTGGAATCGCTGGTGGAATTCAATCAAGGGTGGGCCAAACAGGCACCGGTGCTGGCGCTGAGCGTGGCGAAGCTGAAATTTGATGATGGCAGGCCGAACCGGCACGCTTTCCATGACGTGGGGCAAGCGGCCGCGAACTTGGCTTTGCAAGCAGAGGCGTTGGGACTTTCCGTCCACCAAATGGCGGGAATCGATGCGGAAAAGGCGCGGAAGCTTTTCAATATCCCCGCGGATTATGAAGCCGTGGCGGGACTTGCGATCGGCTATCCGGGAGATCCTCAGTCGCTGCCGGAAGAATTGCGCCAGCGCGAATTAGCTCCGCGCCAGCGCAAGCCGCTGGATTCTTTCGTGTTCACAGGGCAGTGGGGCAAAAGCTTGCCGCTCGTAAAGTCCTAGAACTGCCTGGCAATGGTTCCAATCAGCACGTGACTGGAATCTGAGTCGAACAGCAGAGCTGTGTTGGCGTCAATAAGGTAATAGGCCAGGCTGTAACTGGAGTTCGGGTTTGTAACCACAACGGTTGCGGTGCCGCGTCCGTTCGAGTCCGGTGCCAGAAGCGAGCTATCTGTGTCGCTGATCGGGTCGGTCTGGAACACGGAATTAAAGTTGTTGATGTCCAGATTGCCGCTGGCGATGGACGGTGAACCGAGAGTGACCTGGCCGGATATGTCCTCTTGAATGGCAACGGGGTTGTCGTGGAACACTCCCTGGCCGCCGAGGAGCAGAGCAAAACTGCCAACGGCCAACTGAGTGACAGTCTTCTGCGAATAGGCTGAGCCGGCGGAGACCGCAGTGGGATCCACCTCGAGCATCACAAGGGCAGGTTCTACCGTTGTGGAGGTAGTAGCTTGCGCTGTTTGGTAGGCGGCAAACTGCAGCGTGGTTGGTGCGGGACATAGGGCCAACAAAATGCGGCCAGTGGACGGATCGACAGTGTAGGCGCAAGTCCCTAGCGTGGTGTCTGAAGTGACGGTGCCTGCGTTATTGCTGTCGAAAACGCCGCCGGTGATGCTGCCATTCCCTCCCGAAGCAAGAACTCCGCCTGCAGCAAAAGCTCCTGTGGGAGAGTTCCCGCCGAAAGTGAAAGCATAGTTGCCGGTAGCGAGGCTCGCTGCGGAGAACGAAGATCCTGCGGCTCCGCTATACATATTCCCTTGCAGATAGCCGGCATTATCAATCTCCACAAAATACAAATGCGTGCGGTCCACAATGTAAAACGCGAATTGGTGCTGACCCGTTGCGGCGCTGTTGATAGTCATTTTACCGCGGCCGGTGTCAGGCGCGGTGCTGTCCAAGGCGTAGGATACGGTGAGCGAGGAGGCCTGGGTTGAAGTGCCGTTATAGTTGAGGTCCACAACGCCGGTGCCGGATTGATTCGTGCTATTCCCGCTGGCAGTAAATTTACCGGCAACTCCCAGCGGGGAAAAAGCGGTATCCGCGCCCAAGCCGGAAAAGACGTAAGGCCCGGTGATGACGGAGAGCTCCGAGATGTCGGTCAAGTTTTGCTGGTCTATGGTGCCGCTGCCGGTGAAGTTGCGGTCGAAGCGAATCACTTCGGCGTGCTGGTTGGAGGTGAGCGCAAACTGCAACGTTGCAGCGCCGGGAAGTCCGGGATTCAGCAGGATGGTCCCGCGACCGTCGGTGCCCACCTTATAGGTACTGGTGTTGGGCGGAATCTGATACTGAGTCCAGCCATTGGTGGTAAAGCTATCGACGTCCTCAATTCCGGTGGTAATGTTTCCCGTGCCATCTGCGGAAAAGCTGCCTGCCACCGAAAGAAAACCATTCTGATCGTTTCCCGAGTACGAGAAGGCGAACTGGCCGCTCAAAGATAGATCGGAGTAAACAATCGTCGCGGTTGCCGTGGCGGTGACTGCTGGAGTGAGTGTGGAATCGGTGGCGGTGACCGTGATTGTGGCGCCGGGGGGCGGCGAGGGCGGAGCCATATATTCGCCGGTGGTTGGATTAATGGTGCCGATATTGCCGCCGCTGGCGGAGCTCACGGTCCAGGTGGCATTTGAATCGACGATATTGTTCAGAAGCGCGGAAAACTGAACGGAGCCGCCGGCCGGAACGGTGGAGGTAGCGGGCGTTACGGCGAGACCCTGGCCTACTCCGACGGTGACAATTGCAGTGTTGGAAGTGACGACAGTTGTGTCGGTGGTGCTGGATGGAACTTGCGGGGCGGTGGCGGTGATCATTACTTGACCGTTGTTGGTGGTGGGCGCGACGCTGGGGGCGGTGTAAATGCCTTCTTGAACGTCGTCGGGAGAATTCACGATGGTGCCGACCTGGGAGTTACCGCCGCCGATGCCGTTCACCTGCCAGGTAACGGCGGTAGTCGTCGTGACTGTGGTGGTGGACAGATTGACCACGGCGGTAAGGGTGATGGAGGTATTGAGGTCAGCAGTGGCCGCTGCGGGCGAGATGGTAACTGATGTTACAGTGGCGGTGCCGTTGTTACCGCCGCCGCAAGCTGACAGAGTTAAAACGATTGCGAGAGCTAGTAAAGTGGTGCACAGAGCGGACATCCTGATTTTGCGGGTTTCCCGGAGCATGCTCACCTTTTGTAATCTTATTTTTAAGCGCGCTTTGAGCATACCGTTATTCCTGCCCGAAGCAAAAAAGTTCCTGTTTATTTTTTGCACTATGATGCAAAGGCCGACCGGACGGTTGCGCGGGTCATAGCTCGCGGAGAGCCAAGGCCACGGGACGTCGCGCGGCGCGGATGGCAGGCGGTACCCCACCGATTAAGCCCATAAAGAGGGCGAAGACAATTCCGACCGCGAGAAGAATGGGCGTGATTTTAAAAGCGAAGGCGACGGACGAGAATGTTTGCATGTTTAAGGTGCTGGTGGTGAGACCGTTTAGCGGGAGGACGGCGGCCGAGCCGATTAGTCCTCCGACGAACGCGATTAGCAGAGCTTCGAAGAGAAAAGACATCACGATGCTGAAGGCACCGAAGCCGATGGCGCGCATAGTGGCGATTTCGCGCGAGCGCTCGGAGACGGCGGAATACATGGTGTTGAGCGCGCCGAACACCGCGCCGATGCCCATGATGGCAGCCACCAAAGTGCCGAGAACCGTTATCAAGGTGGTGAGGCCGCGAGATTGTTTTTCGTAATAGTCGAGTTCGCGGGTTACTTCCACGGTCAAGCGCGGGTCGGCGGTGAGCGAATCCTTAAAGGAGTCGAACGCCGCCGGTGAAGTCAAATGCACGGTGACCGACTGGAAAATATTTTCGGGGCGCTTGTACACCTGGGCGAGGACGCGAGCGTCGCACCAGATTTCGGAATCGAAGGCGCTGCCTCCGGCGTCGAAAATTCCGACAACTTTCCAGGTGCCGCTGCCGAAGCTGACGGTGTCGCCAAGATTCAAGCCGGAGTAAGTTCCGGCGACGTTTCTTCCGACGATTAATTCTGAAAGACCTGGCTCGAAAAAACGGCCTTGCGAGATGTGCACATTTTTGCGGACTTTGAGAGCGTCAGCGGAGACGCCGCGGACCTGGACGTTCGCGTCCGTGCCGGTGGCTTTCAGCGGGAAATTGGCGATGACTACAACCTCAGGGCTAACCAAGGGCGCGCCATTATCGCGGGCAATACCGGGGGCGTCCTGGATGACTTTCACCTGATCCAATCCGACGGCTCCGTTTAATTCGGCGCTGGAGCCGGCGCGCATGATGAGCGCGTTGTCAGCGGAGCCGGAAGAGACCAAGGTGGCGTGAAAGCCACGCGCGAGGGAAAGCATGGCGATGAAGACTCCGACGGTGCCGGCGATTCCGAGAACGGCGACGATGGCGGAGACCCAGCGAGCGCGAACACTGCGCAAATTGTAAACGATGGGGATGGCCACGGCTCAAACCCTCCTGAGCGCGTCAACTACGCGCAAGCGCATCGCCGTGGTGGCGGGAAGTATCCCGGCAAGAATGCCGACGGCTAATGAAATGGCGATTCCCATAATCATAGCGGGAGCGGGCAAATAGAAGTAGGGCAGGAAACCGTGCGTGGGATCGCCGCCCATGGTGAAGAGTTTTGACAGGCCGATACCGATGGCACCTCCGACCGCGGCGATTAGAAGCGATTCGCCGAGAACGAAGAAAAGGACGAAGCGGTCGGTGTATCCGACGGCTTTGAGGACGGCAAGTTCTCCGATGCGTTCGCGCACGGCAATGGCCATGGTGTTGCCGGTGACAAGCAACAAAGTGAAAAAAACGACTCCGCCAATGCTGAGGATCAAGAACGAGATGTTGCCGAATTGTTTCGCGAATCCAGTGGCGAGGGCTTTTTCTGTTTCGGTTTTAGTTTCGTAAGGCGAGTTGGCGAAGGTATCGTCGATGGCTTTCATAACACTGGCGGCGTGATCGGGGTCATCGAGCTTGACGATGTACCAGCCGATTAGGCCTTTCTCGACGGTGCGGCGCTCGTCGAAATAATCGTAGTGAAACCAGAATTGGGTGAGGTCGTCCTGGTCGCGCGAACCGGTGTAGATGCCTCGAATGTTGAATTCCCAGGTGCCAGTGAAAATTGTGCCCTTGAGAGGAATGCGATCGCCGATTTTCCAGCCGAAACGTTTGGCGGTGGTTGCGCCGACTATGGCGCCTTCGCGATCCGCTACGAAATTCTTCCACTGATCGTCGGGAATCACGAATTCCGGGAAAACCTGGCGCTGGTTTGGAACGTCAATCGCGAATTGAGGGAAAAAGTTTTTTTCATCCTGGTAGATGCCGCCGAACCAATTGTCAAAAGTGACGGCTTTCACGCCGGGGATGCGGAGGATTTGATCGCGATAGGACATCGGCAGCGGCTGGATGATGGCGACTTTGTTGATGACGTCGAGGCGATCAACTCCAGCCAAGTCCACGCCTTGATTGAAGGCGCCGTGGACGACTACGAGAAGACCGAAGAGAAAGAGCGCGACGGCGAATGAGCCGATGGTCAGCAAGGTACGCAATTTCTTGCGAAAAAGATTGGCGATGATGAGCGGCATGAATTTCATCGTGAACTCCCTGCGGCGGCGAGAACACCTTCAACCAGTACGCCTTTGTTCAGGTGCAAGGTGGCTTGGGCGCGCTCGGCGGCGGCCGGGTCGTGCGTGACCATTAAAATAGTTTTGCTGTATTCCTTGGACAGGCGAGTAAGCAGGTCAAGAATTTCGTCTGCGCTCTTGCGGTCGAGGTCGCCGGTAGGTTCGTCGCAGAGCAGGAACGTGGGATCGGCGATGATGGCGCGGGCGATGGCGACGCGCTGTTCTTGTCCGCCGGAAAGCTGGCGAGGGTAGTGATTCATTCTGTCGGCGAGGCCCACGATTCCCAGGGCGGCTTCGACGTGCTGGCGGCGCTCGGATTTTGAAAGTTTGGTTAGCAGCAGGGGAAGTTCCACGTTTTGAAACGCGGTGAGCACGGGGATCAAGTTGTACATCTGGAAAATAAATCCTACGTGGCGCGCGCGCCATTCGGTGAGTTTGCTGCCGGACATGTGAGTTATTTCGTCGCCTGCAACGGTGATGCTGCCGCGAGAAGGAACGTCCAAACCACCCAGAAGATTCAGCAGCGTGGTTTTCCCGGAGCCACTGGGACCCATGAAGGCGACGAACTCGCCTTTGTCCACGTCAAGATTGAGGCCTTGCAAGACGTGAATTACTTCACCACCCCGGCTGTAGGTTTTGTCGAGACCGCGAATCTGAATCAGGCTGCCTGCGCTTCCTCTGCCGTCCACTCGAACCATTTCGGAGTCTCCTATTTCTTATTTCTTGACATCGACAGCTTGACCATCGCGAAGAGTTGGCGGGCCTTTCACTACCACTGTGTCACCGGCGTCGATACCGGCTAAAACTTCCGCGTCACTACCGCGTGTTCCTCCGAGCGTGACCGCGCGACGTTCGAGGCGATCATCTTTCACGCGGAAGACAATTTTCTTGCCTTGATCGTCGCGCACGGCGTCTTGCGGAACCAGAGCGGCAGGCTCCGCGGCACCATTTTTCTGTTCCGGGACAGCACCGTAGAAAGTCACTTTGATACCCATGTCGGGAAGAATGCGCGGGTCTAATTTTAGAAAGGAGATGCGGACTTTCACGGTGGCTTTCTGACGGTCGGCGGTGGGGATTACGGTGCGAACGCGCGACGGAATCTGCCAGTCGGGATAAGCGTCGAGAACGGCGGTGACGTTTTGTCCCGGCACGACCCGGGCGATGTAGGCTTCGTTCACATCCACTTCTATTTCGTTGGAGTTCATGTCCACGATAGTGGCGATGCCGGTTCGCGTGAAGCCGCCGCCGGCGGAGATGGGCGAGACCATTTCGCCGACTTGCGCGTCTTTGGAGAC
>JBEKHG010000056.1:0-16061 GCA_050012395.1 Candidatus Acidiferrales bacterium | reverse complement strand
TTAATGATCCTGACAAACGCAATCCCTCCGTTCGACGGAGATCCCATCGCCATCCCCAATCCAGCTTGCATCAAGGATTTCTCGCTCGATCACTCTCTCGCAAACGGGGATTGCACACGCGTCGAACTCGACAACGGGACTGTCTTCCACGTCCAGGAATCGGTGGAGCAAATCTCCGCAATGATCTCAACGGACAAAAATGGAGAACAAAAAATGACTCTGCCAATCTCGCCAAATAATCGCAGATACGGCGCTCTCAAAAGCAAGCCCGACGCCCGAGACTACGGCGTGGCCCGCCTCTCGTTACCAAAAACAATTCCGTCGGTGATCGACCTGACCGAATGGTGCGGTCCCGTTCGCGACCAAGGTGATCTGGGAGCTTGCACCGCCTTCGCTGGCACCGCCATGACGGAGTTTCTGTGGCGCCGATACAAAAACCAGCAGCTTACCTTCAGCCCGCTCTACCTCTATTACCAAGAGCGTGCCCTCGATGGCGACCGCAATAAAGGTGACGTTGGTTCCAGCGGACGCACTTGCG
Source organism: Candidatus Acidiferrales bacterium (assembly GCA_050012395.1). Lineage (GTDB taxonomy): Bacteria > Acidobacteriota > Terriglobia > Acidiferrales > UBA7541 > Palsa-295. Next base: position 15,523 of record JBEKHG010000056.1, on the reverse strand, counting down.
TAAAAGCCCTAAATCAATTCGGAGTCTGCCTTGAAGCTGACGATCCTTACAATCCAAGCGCCTTTCAAAATTCTCCAAGCGTCTCCGACTCGCAAGAAGCTCTGCTCTATCGCAGCGGCGCCTACCACGCGATTACGAATGTTACGAATGTTCAAGACATGAAAGCGTGCCTCGCCTCCGGCTACGGTTTCATCGCCGGATTCAACGTGTACGACTCCTTCGAATCCGCCGCCCTGGCCAAGACCGGCTTGATGCCCGTGCCGGATCGCGGAAGGGAATCGCTTCTCGGCGGCCACGAAGTATTCTTCTGCGGCTACGACGACTCCGTCGAGTGCCCTGGTGCTTCGGTCGGCGCCTTTAAAGCCCAAAATAGTTGGGGCACGGCCTGGGCCAGATCCGGCTTCTTCTGGTTCCCCTACCAATGCGCTGCCGATCCCAGCGTTCTCATGGACGCCTTCATCCAACACCTAGGTAAACCGTGGTAAAGCCCAGCCGCTCGCCCGCATAGACCTTTCGCGGCGCTTTCACCGAGCAAAGGGACAACGCTTTGTTACCGCTGCGCTCTCACGCGGCAAAGGATAACAGCACCTTGCCCCTTAGCTGCAAATTCAGGGAGCGCACCGGGTGACCGCAATAGCTATCTTGCAGCGCCCAGGTAATCCAGCCCTGAGTCTATTTAAACTCACCGCGATTGAGCGCGCGAACGACGCCGGCAAATCCGCGGAGTCGCACTCTTGGCAAACCAACCTCGGCGAATAAGCGAAATCCCGCGAGCTGATAGCGTCCGAGGCTCCGAGGCCCGGCCACTCGGCGCAAGTTGACACTGTCGGCGGTCCGTACTGAGAAAGCAGTAAGAAAGGAGGTACGACGAGCATAAATCTCTTGACTACTACCGCCCGGCTCGATAAAGTGTGGGGGTGTGGGAATTAGTATTATGTTGCTTATTGTAAGGGCGAGACGGGCGGTGGCTGGCTGGCGAGAGGCTTGGCTCATTCTGGGCTCGCTAGGGGCGTGAACGGTGCGCCGAACCCGCCAGTTGCCGCAGGTGTTGTGAGAGCCGAAACGAGCCAACCCCAGCGAACATGCGACTAACACTTGCACGGACTTATTTCGGTTGAGGGTTAGTCGTGACGGGGCTGCCTTGGTGCGGACTAGGCTGTTCGGGCTTGGCCAGCTCGTACTTAATGTACTGCTCTAGCGCGGGCCTCTCGCCGCCTATCAGCATGCGTCCATTGACGAAGACTGTGGGAGTGCTAGTTACGCCTACGGCTATGCCGTCAGCCCGGTTTGCGTCAACGGCTTTTTGAGCTTCGGGCGCGGACATGCAGGCCTTGAAGGCGTCGGTATCCAGCCCGGCGGACCTGGCGAACTCCGTAATTTTTTCCCAAACGTTTTCCGTCGATATTAAATCCTGATTTTCGAAGATTGCGTCGTGGATTTGCCAGAAAGCGTCGGGCGACTGCGTGTAGGCGCAGCGGGCACCGATAGAGGCGGTTTCTGTCCAGGGATGGATCTGAGTTAGCGGGAAATCTTTGAACACCACGCGAACCTGCGGGTATAGCGGCTCCAGAGTTTTGAGTGTGCGGTAGAGTTCGCGGCAGTGCGGGCACTCGAAATCGCTGAACTCAACTATGGTGACTCGGGCGTTCGCCGGACCTATAGAGGGATTGCCTTCGATATTCATGTGAGCGAGATTGCCGGCGAACGGATTGACGGACATGTCGTAGATGTCGCCGCGAAGGAAAGTTTTGCCGTCTTTGCTAACGTAAACGGTTCCGGAGCTGGTTTGATTGTTTATTGTTAGCTGAACCGGGACGTCGTAGAAGTCTGGGGAGACGGATGGCGCCAGGGGTCCAAGGGTGACTTTAATGTCCGGGCCCCAGGCGAATAGGTTTCGGACGAACGCTTCTGTTGATTGCAGGATTTTAGCTTGTTCGGGTGACGGTGCGGCCGATGGCGGGGGAGTTTGCGCTGTTTGCGTTGTTTGGGCGTTGGCCGGAATGGCTAGGGTCAGAGCAACCAGAACGATTGCGGTGAATGGATGGCGTATTGCACATTGGAACATTTCTCTTCGCTCCCTACGGAATCGGATGTACGAGACTAATTTGGGCATAAATAGGACAACGGATTGTAGTTCCTCGTACGCAAAGTGCCAAAAGAAAATTCGTGTGAGACTGCATTTAATGTCGCAAGTTTGAACCCCGCGTTGAAGGATTCCAGCAAGACAACACCAGTGAGGTGATGTCGGGACGAGGGGTTTGCAGCGTAAGTATGAGGTTGAGGACGCCGTGCTGAAGGCCCCGGCATGCATTTAAGTCCTAAGGACAAGTCCTGGTCCTGATCAGCAGAATTTACGGCAGCGCGATGTTTGTATCGAGATAACTCTGTAACCGAATACGGCAGCGTTAGACGGAGAACTTTTGGGCTAGGGGGAAGCGTCGGCCCACGCTGAAGGCTTTGGAGGTGATTTTCAGGCCTGGCGGGGCTTGTTTGCGCTTGTACTCATTCTGATCTACGCGCAGGGCGACGGAGCGAACTAATGTTAGAGGGAAGCCGTAATGATCGGCGATTTCCTCGGGGCTGCGAAGATTTTCTACGTAGGCTTTAAGGATACGGTCGAGGACATCATAATCGGGCAAGGTGTCAGAGTCCTTTTGATTGGGGCGAAGTTCGGCTGACGGAGGCTTCGTGAGAGTTTCTACGGGGATCAGTTCCCTTTCGCGATTCACGAATTTTGAGAGTTCGTAAACCATTGTTTTAGGGACGTCCGAAATCACTGCGAGGCCACCTGCCATGTCGCCGTAGAGCGTGCAATACCCAACAGCCGTTTCCGATTTATTTCCTGTGCTCAGCACCATGGAGCAGAATTTATTGGAGAGCGCCATCAGCAAATTGCCGCGGATGCGCGCCTGGATATTTTCTTCGGTCACGTCCACCTTGGTGCCGGCAAAAGGCCCGGCGAGAGTCTTGCAATAACTGTCAAAAGTGTCGTTGATCGGAAGGACTAGGAATTGTATGCCGAGGTTCTCGGCTAGCTGGCGCGCGTCGCGCATACTTTCTTTGGAGGAATAGGGACTCGGCATCGCGACGCCTTGAACGTTTTCGCGGCCAAGAGCGTCAGTAGCAATGGCGGCGACTAGCGCTGAATCAACGCCTCCGCTCAAGCCCACTACGACTTTCCTGAATCCACATTTGCGGACGTAATCGCGGGTGCCGAGGACAAGGGCGCGATAGGCGGTTTCGAGTTCGTCTTCGACCGGAGGGCGAACATCTCCTTCACCGGTGATGCTGTTGAAAATCACGAGGTCTTCTTCGAAAGATTTTGCGCGCGCGGCTACGCGGCCATCGGGCATGAAGGCTACGCTGGAGCCATCGAAGATGAGGCTGTCGTTACCGCCGACTTGGTTTACGTACACAACGGGAAGGCGATATTCCTTGGCGATGGTCTGTAGCATGTCGTGACGCAGGGAGCGCTTATCAATCGTGTATGGCGACGAGGAAAGATTCAAAAGCAGGGTACTTCCCTTCCCGACAATTTCGGCTACGGGGTCGCGATCATAGAGGCGCTGGTTCCAGAAGCGCTCATCGTTCCAGGAATCTTCGCAAATGGTGATGCCAAGCTTTTCCGCGTTAAATGGAAAAACGTGCTGCGTGTGCGCGGGCTGGAAATAACGCGACTCGTCGAATACGTCATAGGTAGGCAGCAACATTTTTCGCTGCTCGAAAAGAATTTGGCCGTTTGCGATCAGAGCGGCACAATTGGCCACCGGCTTTCCGGTGTTGTCTTGCGCTCCGCCCACATAACCTACCAGCGAGGGAATAGGAATTTTCTTCGCCAAGCGAACTAATTCTTTCTGGTTGAGTTCGTCGAACGCGGGGCGCTCCGTGAGGTCTTGAGGTGGGTAGCCGCACAGACAGAGCTCGGAGAAAACAGCAAGTTCCGCCCGGCGTGACCGGGCTTCGCGAGCCAGCTCCAGAATGCGCGCGGAATTACCTTCAAAATCACCAACGGTCGGATTGAATTGGGCCAGGGCGATGATCATAGAACTGAGCCAGCAGGCGAGCCGGAACAGTCGTCTTCAACAATGCCGAGCGGTTTCAGGGAGACAGCGGATACGTCGCCCCGGCCAAACGGCGGCCGGGGATTCGGAGTGACAATAGCGGGATCGCACACAAGCTACTAAACGCTGAAGGAACTGCCGCAACCGCAAGTGCTCTTCACGTTCGGGTTGTTAAACTTGAAGCCGGAGCCTTCGATCGTTTCGATGTAGTCGATCTGGACGCCTTCCAGATACATTTCGCTCATCTGGTCGACGAGGACCTTCAAGCCTTCAAATTCGTACACGTTGTCGCTGTTCTCATTCACTTGATTTTCAAAAGCCATGTGGTAGCTAAAGCCGGAGCAGCCTCCGCCAACCACGGCCACACGCAAACCAGCCGGTGAGGGAGTCTGCTGCTGCAGAATTTCCTTAACTTTTGTAACTGCCACTGGTGTTAGTTGAACCATTCGCAAAGCCTCCACAAATTTCGCATGAATAAATCATGCGTTACCATTCCAAAGACATTATATCAGATTCCGGGAGTGGGCGATTGGATTCCGCCGGGTGCTGCGATAAGTTAACTGCCAGATTCTGGAGGAGGTTCCCTGATGGGCAAGTGGGGTTCGAGCAGTCGTAAATCGATGTTGATGCACGGTGCAGTCCTCCCTAAAATGAGTACCCTACATGAAACATACCATCACTTTGATTCCTGGAGACGGGATCGGTCCAGAAGTCTCAAAAGCTGTTAAGCGAATATTGGCCGCAGCGGGTGTAGAAATAGAATGGGAAGAAATCGCGTCTCGGGCGGAAGTGGAGCGCCGGGGCATCGATTTCATGCATGCCGGCGTGCTGGAATCCATACGCAAAAACCGAGTAGCGCTGAAAGGGCCGATGGAAACTGCGGTGGGCACCGGGGCTCCGAGCATCAATGTCGGGTTGCGAAAGGCGCTGGATCTCTATGCGAACTTGCGTCCGGTGAAGAATCTGGAAGGCGTGCAGTCACGCTTTCACAATGTGGACATCGTTATCGTCCGCGAAAATACCGAAGACTTGTACGCGGGCCTGGAACATACGGTGGTACCCGGCGTGGTGGAGAGCTTGAAAATTATCACCGAGCGCGCGTCCACACGAGTGGCACGATTTGCGTTTGATTATGCGCGAAAGTTCGGACGGAAGAAAATCAGCGCGGTGCATAAAGCAAACATCATGAAACTTTCCGACGGCCTTTTCCTAACTTCTGTGCGCAAAGTGGCTGCGGAGTACCCCGAACTTGAGTACCGAGAAATCATTGTGGACAACGCTTGCATGCAGATGGTTTTGAATCCGAACCAGTTCGACGTGCTTCTGCTGACGAATCTTTATGGCGACATTATGAGCGACCTGGCCGCGGGGCTTGTGGGCGGCCTTGGCGTGGTGCCCAGCGGGAATATCGGCGAGACGGTGGCGGTTTTCGAGGCGGTGCACGGGACGGCGCCGGATATTGCGGGCAAGAATATCGCGAACCCGACGGCATTGCTGATGAGTTCGATCATGATGCTTCGACATATTGATGAACTCGATGCGGCGAAACGTGTTGAAGATGCGCTATTCAAAGTTTATCGCGAAGGGAAATCCCTGACGCGCGATGTTGGCGGCGCGGCAAGCACCACGGAATTCACCGATAATTTGATCAGCACCATGGGCAAGTAAGGTGAACGCCGCCGTACTGCATGCTCTTGGCAAGCCACCACGTTTTGAACAATTCCCTGCAGCAGTTCCTGCGGAAGGCGAAGTAGTCGTCAAAGTCTGTGCTGCTGCGCTGAAGCCTGTCGATAAACAAATCGCCGCCGGTACGCATTACGCAAGCTTTCGCGAATTGCCAGCGGTGTGTGGGCTGGACGGCGTTGGCTATCTTGATGATGGAAACCGCGTCTTTTTTGCCGGGCCGCGGCGTCCGTACGGGGCGATGGCAGAGCGCACGGTGGTGCGGCGCGCGCAGTGTTTTGCGGTACCGGAAGGCATGAGTGACGATATCGCTGCGGCGTTGCCTAATCCCGGGGTGTCTGCGTGGCTCACGCTGAAGGAGCGTGCGAAGTTGACGCCGGGCGAAACAGTGTTGATTCTGGGGGCGACCGGAGTTACCGGAAAGCTCGCTGTGCAGATTGCCAAAATACTGGGTGCGGGACGAGTGATCGCCGCCGGGCGAAACGAGAAAGCACTGAATTCCCTGCTCGAGATTGGAGCAGATGCGACCATACAGCTCGATAAGTCGGGAGAGGAACTGACGAAGGCTTTTGCGCGCGCTGCCGGCGACAAAGGCTTTCAAGTTGTAATCGACTATTTGTGGGGATCACCCACAGAGGCGTTGCTCTCCGCGCTTACGCGCCACGAATTCGCGGCCATTGGATCGGAGACTCGGCTCGTTCAAGTGGGCGAATCGGCAGGCGCTGCCATCTCGCTTCCAGCCGGTGTCCTGCGAAGCTCTCCGCTGACGATTATGGGGACGGCCGGAATGCCAGCGCCAGAAATCCTGATGGGCGCGCTTCAACAAGTGTTGGCGTACGGCGACAGCGGCAAATTGCGAATCGACGCGGAACGCGTTCCACTTGCGGATATCGAGAGCGCCTGGCAACGAGAAGGGCGCTCGCGGCTAGTCGTCATCCCGTAACGACTTCTGCAATCGAGAGTGATCAATGCGGCTGGCCAACCATCGTATTGATGATTTTTGCTCACGGTTTTCTTTGCGTGCGCCCGTGCTGCTCGCGCCCATGTCGGGAGCAAGCGCGCCTTCTCTTTCCATTGCCATCGCAAACGCCGGAGGTCTGGGAGCTTGCGGAGCGCTGCTGATGCAGCCTCCGGAGATGATCGCCTGGGCGAACGAGGTGCGTTCCGGCAGCAACGGCGCATTCCAAATTAATTTGTGGATTCCGGAACCAGCGCCTAAACGCGACGCGGAGCACGAAAAGCGCGTGCGTGAATTTCTCTCGTCCTGGGGTCCTCCTGTCCCGACGGAATCTGGAGACATGACGCTGCCTGATTTTGCGGCACAGTGCGAGGCGCTGTTAGCGGTTGCCCCCCTTGCCGTTTCGTCGGTGATGGGTCTTTACCCTCCTGAATTTGTAGCGAAACTCAAAAAACGCGGGATTGCGTGGATCGCCAATATCACTACGGTGGCGGAAGCGCGCGCGGCGGAAGCGGCGGGTGCCGATGTGATCGCCGCGCAGGGAGCGGAAGCTGGCGGACACCGCAGCTGCTTTAACTCGGCGGATGCGGAAAGGAAATTGGTCGGATTGTTTGCTTTGTTGCCTGCGGTGGTGGACGCAGTGAACGTGCCAGTCGTAGCCACAGGCGGAATTGCCGATGCGCGCGGAGTGGCTGCGGCGATCACTTTAGGCGCAAGTGCGGCACAGATCGGAACGGGATTTCTGCGTTGCCCGGAGGCGAAAATCCATCCCGCATGGGCTAACTCGTTGAGCCAGACAGCACCTGAACAAACCGTTGTTACGCGGGCGTTCAGTGGGCGCGCCGGACGAAGTCTTGCCACAAATTATGTTCGCGCTGCGATGGCTGGAGACGCGCCCGAACCTGCGCCTTATCCAGTACAGCGTGGACTTACCGCTGCGATGCGCACACTTGCTCAGAAGGAAGGCGACGTGCAACGAATGCAGGCTTGGGCTGGCCAGTCGGCGGCGCTAGCTAAAGCGGAGCCGGCGGCACATCTGTTCCGGGAAATTTGGGAAGAGGCACAGACACTTCTACCCTGACAGGTAAACGGAAATCTTGTAGGCGATTGACTTCCCTGCCCCGTCCGACGAAAATGAGGGAGCAACAAGTCCCGGGAGGCTGAGTGGCCGACATTACTCCGGAAGTCGCGCCGTTTGTGAACGGCGAGGTCATTAAGTACGAGCCGATTTCGGAAGGCACCAACACTCGGCGAAAACGCAAGCCGCACATCGTCGCGGTTATCAACGACATGTGCACCGGATGCTCTGGTTCACCGGCCTGCGTTGAGTATTGTCCGGTGGCGGAATGCATGTTCTGGGTTCCCGACCCGGAGCACGAGCCTTTTGGAAAAATCCTCGTTGATCCCCTGCTTTGCATCGGCTGCAAACTTTGCACCAGCAAAGGGCCCGACGGCGCGTTTCTGGAAGGATGTCCGTGGGACGCGATCGATATGGTGCCGCTGGCGGAGTTTGAAGCGAAATACGGATCGATGCCGTTTTAGCGTGCGCGCAATTTTAAAATTTAGATCGTGGAAAAATCGGGACGCATCAGTATCCTTCCGCTTTTCCGCCGCCACCCCGGCCGTCCACTGCTCCCTGCAACCAACCATCGCTGATTAAAATTGCTTCCACTCTGGCGTGTTCGGCGGGGTTCGCCATCTGCGTTTGATAACCCATGCGCTGGAGCTCCGCGACTGTGTCGGGCGAGACGGTTGACTCTGTGTCAAGGCGATCCGGTCTCCATTGATCATGAATGCGCGGAAAATCAATGGCTTCTTGCACGTTCATTCCGAAATCGATCACACTGAGGATGACTTGCAACACCGCGGTGATAATCACTGGGCCACCTGGCGCTCCTAGCACCATAAAGGGCTTCCCATCTTTCAGGACAATCGTCGGCGTCATGGAAGAAAGAGGGCGCTTGCCGGGCGCTATGGCATTGCTCTCACCTTGAACCAGACCAAACATATTTGGCACTCCGGGTTTGACCGCAAAATCATCCATTTCATCGTTCAACAAGAAACCTGCTCCAGGGACGGCTACGCCGCTGCCGTAGCCATTATTCAGGGTGTAAGTAACAGCGACAGCGTTTCCTTCCTGGTCCACGATGCTGTAGTGCGTAGTGTTAGTTCCTTCGCTCGTTGCGTTGAGACCTGGGGCAATTTGTTCGGCAGGTGTGGCGAGGTCGGGGCGGATTGTTGCTCTTCGCGAATCGATATACGCGGGCGATAACAATGCGGCGACGGGAACACTTACAAAATCGGGATCGCCTAGATATTTGCTGCGGTCGGCGAAGTAGCGACGCATCACTTCGGCCATGTAGTGGTAACTCGCGGCGGAGCCTGCGCCGGATTTTTCGTAGCCGGTGCCATTCAACATCGCGAGCATTTGCAGGATGCCGACGCCGCCGGAGCTGGGCGGGGGCGAGGTAATGATGTGGTAGCCCTTGTAATCCCCTTCCAGTGGCGTTCGCTCTACCGCTTGATAATCGTGCAAATCTGCCAGCGTGATCAAGCCGCCATTCTTTGCCATTTCACTTGCGAGAATGTGGGCGGTTTCGCCATCGTAAAAATCAGCGGGGCCCAAGTGGGCGATGCGATCCAAGGTGCGCGCGAGTTCGGGCTGTTTAAAGATTTCCTGCCAGTCGTGGTACGCGCCATCTTTCAGAAAAATGCGCTTCGATTCGGGAAACTGCGAAAGCAGAGACGAGGTGCGGTGCCAGGAATCCATCTGCCATTTTGAAACCGGAAAACCGTTCGTCGCGAGAATCACGGCAGGTTTCACAAGTTCAGCCCAGGGCTCGCGGCCGTATTTTTTGTTCGCAAGCGCCAGGCCACGGACCGTTCCGGGGACACCAGCCGCGCGCCAACCCTCTATGCTGTCGCGCGTCGGCGTGCCGCGCGCGTTTAGATACATATCGTGAGTCGCGGCGGCCGGAGCTTTTTCGCGAAAATCGATGAAGGTCGTGCGGCCGTCTGTCATGTGGATGAGCATGAACCCGCCGCCACCAATATTTCCGGCATAGGGATGGGTTACCGCCAAAGCGAAGCCGACTGCCACGGCGGCATCGACGGCGTTACCTCCTGCACGAAGAACTGAGACGCCGACCTCAGTGGCCAGATCCTCTTCAGCCACCACCATGGCCTTGCGGCCGTAGACCGGCAGGCGAGCGTCGAGCCCCGGAACAAGGAGGACGGGAATCAAGAGCAAGGCCAGGAATCGCACGAATTGAATTTTCATTGGCGCTCTGTCACTTTAATCCAGCGGGATTGTGCATATGTTTCCGAGTTTTTATCTTTGGGCTTCAAATGTAAATCACTTCGGAATCATTCCGAGCGTTCCCAGCCACGTCTCCACTAATTGAGGCCATTCTGTAATCGGAAAGTTCGTGCGGCGCAGGCCGAAGGCATGGCCGCCGTGCGCGTACAAATGCATTTCTACCGGAACTGCGGCCTTCTTTAGACCTATGTAGTAAACCAGCGAGTTCTTTACACTGTCCACGGGGTCATCTTCCGCCTGGAGCAAAAATGTGGGCGGCGTCTTGCGGGTGACATGAATCTCCGGGTTCAACTCGAATTTTGCATGGTCAATCCACAGGTGGCCGGGATAAAGAACCACGGCAAAATCCGGGCGGCAGCTTTCTTTGTCGGCCGCATCGACGGGCGGATACAAACGCTTCTCAAAACGCGTGCCCATCGCGGCCACTAAGTGTCCGCCCGCCGAAAAGCCAAGGACTCCGATTTTGTGCGAATCGACGTGCCATTCCGCCGCGTGAAAGCGCACCAGGCCCAGAGTTCTTTGCGCATCTTCCAGCGCAGTCGGTGATTTCGGATAGACCTGGCAATCACATCGATCATCCCAATGCGGCCCGGAATTCGGCACGCGGTATTTCAACAGCACACAAGTAACCCCTTTGGACGTCAGCCAGTCGCAGACTTCCGTGCCTTCCAGATCGATGGCCAGAATCTGATAACCTCCGCCGGGGAACACAACCACGGCGGCGCCCGTATTTTTACCACTTGGCGAGTAAACCGTCATGGTAGGCCGCGATACGTCGTTCACGGCGACGACACGCTTGCCGGCAACCAGCGAATCATCCGTCGCGGTGGTTTCCGACGTCGTGACAAGCTGGGCATCGGGCACGCTCCCCGGCCATATCGGCACTTGCGTATGTCCAGGCGATGGCTGCCAGTCAGGAAGCTGCGTGGTCTGACCGGCGAATGCAAACGCAAAACAGAGAGCAACGAGCAAAGGCTTCATCACAAGGCCCACAGCTTAATATAACCGGCCGTTTTTGGAAGGGACTGATCGGAAACTGGATGTATTTGCATCGGGGACGGAACGAAAGATATCAGAAAAACCGGGCTGTACTTTAACTGCTTGCGGATGCGCGGCGCTTACGGCAGTCGAGACAGAGGCCGCCTACCTCCGTGCGCGACACGGTGATTTCAATTCCGCAGTCGTGGGAAATTTGGCGTTTCAATTCTTCGTACAGCTCGCTTTCGAATTCGCGAACTTTTCCGCAGCCCATGCAGGCTACGTGAATGTGGTCGCGTGGGCCGTGGCTCTCGTAGAAATGTCGATCGCCGCGGAGGTGGAGGAGATCCAACTCGTCGATCAAGCCGTGGCGTTTGAGAAGATCGAGTGTGCGATACACGGTGACGCGCGTGATTCCGGCGTCCATTTTCTGGGCACGCTCGAGAATTTCGCCCGCGTCCAAATGGCGGCGTGCAGTTTCCATCACTTGCAAGAGTACGCGTCGCTGGCGCGTGAGCCGAATGCCACGCGCTCCGAGTTCGCTCTGGAGACGGCCGGGCGCTTCGTGATTGATGCGTTCACCGGTGGATACACGATGTGCGGGCGTGACGGACATTGGATCAATTGACATTATACCAAAATCGCATCGTAGGACATGGATGATGAAATTGATCTGCCGCGGTTACGGGATAGCCTTCCACTTCGTTAATTCTATGGGCGCGGCAAGAATTTCGTTTGCAAGTTTTCGGAGGGATTGAATGTGGGCTGAGTGAGCATGCGCTTCGAGATGCGCTTCGCTTTTCCAGATTTCATAAAATACGAAGAGAGCGGGATCCGTACGGGATTGGTGCAAATCGTAGTTGATGCAGCCGGCTTCGGCACGTGTGGGAGCCACCAAGCCTTCCAGAACTCGGCGAACGCGAGATTCCTGGCCCGGCTTCGCGCGGACATGCGCGATCAACGTGAGAGTTTCATCCATAAGTGTGTCGCCGTCTCGCTATGGGTGAATATTCTGGCTTTGAATCAGCTTGAAAATGTCGCTGTACATTACGAAGGCGAAGATACCTAACAGGAAGACCAAACCTACTTGCACGAAGCGTTCCTTTACGGCGATGCTTAGGTCGCGGCGCAGAGACCCTTCGATGAGCAACATGAGGACGTGGCCACCATCCAGGATGGGAATCGGCAGCAAATTCAGCAGGCCTAGATTCAAGCTGATCACGGCGGTTAGAACTATCAGATCGACCGGACCTCGTTTGGCCGCACGGCCGGACTGCCGGGCGATGCCAACGACGCTCTGCAATTGGCCGAGTTTTACGCGACCGGTGAAGAGACCAGCGAGAACTTCGCCAATTTGCTTCATGCCCGATACGGTCTGAACTCCGGCTTCTTTCGCGGCGAGAAAGAAAGGCTGCCGTTGGTAATTTGCCTGAAATTGGCGGGCGATGCCGACTTGCCAGACCATGGCTCCGTCCGCATCCATGCCTTGAACGGGTGTGATGTTGAAGTTCAAAGTTTGCCCGTCGCGCTGCACGGTAAATTGGACTGGATGACCATTAGAGTTGTGCACGACTTCGACTAACTGTTGCCAGGTGACGATAGACTTCCCGTTTATTGCGACGATTTTATCGCCAGCTTTCAGCCCGGCCTTTTCGGCGGGCGTGCCGATTCCGATTTCATCCACAATCGCAGGAGTCAACGGATAACCGATGACTTCGTCGATATCGCTCGCGCCTGCAGGGATCTTCGCGTTAAATGTCTGTTCGGCGCCGTTGCGGTCAACTTTCAGAGCGACCGAGTCATTTGGTTTAACATTTTCAACTTGCGTGAGGACTTTTTCCCAAGTCGGAGTTTGGACGTTGTTCACCGCTTCGATGCGATCGCCTGGTCGGATACCTGAAGCACCTGCTTCTTTTTGCGGAATTGCAGCAACTTGTGCGGGTGTTCGCAGATAGGAGTCCGACTGGAGGCCGACCAGCCAGAAAATTCCCCAGAACAGAACAAAGGCCAGAAGGATGTTCATTATGGGGCCGGCTATTGCGATGATCATGCGAACCCAACGCGGCTTGGAGAGGAACTCGTAGTCAGCGCCGGTGCGTTCTTCCACCGGATTGTCACCAGCCATGCGCACGTAGCCGCCGAACGGCAGCGCGCTGAGGCGATAATCCGTGTCGCCGCGCTTCACTCCGAAAACGCGCGGGCCGAAACCGAAGGAAAATACGTCCACGCGGATGCCGGAAAGTTTTGCGGCGATGAAATGGCCCCATTCGTGGACGAATATCACGATGCCCAGGACGAGGGTTACCGAAACGATTGCAACCAGCGCGTTGTGGAAATTTGCCATCAATTAACCTCTGTTCAATTTTTCCTGCGCCCGGCTTCTTCCTGAGCGAGCCGTCGCGCTTCGGCGTCGGCGGCCAGAACATCATCTATTCTGTTGAACGAGCAACGCGGCATACGTTCGAGCACGCGTTCGACTACCGCGGCGATCCCTGGGAACGACAGCTTGCCGTCAAGAAACGCCGCGACTGCGATTTCGTCCGCCGCATTCAATGCACACGGCAGCGGGCCACCTTGTTTCAACGCTGCTTTCGCCAGCGTCAGGCACGGAAACTTCCGTGCCGGAACTTCTGCAAACTCAAGCTTGCGCAAAGTGGACCAATCGAGGGCACAATCATTCGACGGTACCCGCTCCGGATAGGTTAGCGCATAACGAATGGGCATGCGCATGTCCGTTGCTCCAAGCTGTGCCAGAATTGAACCATCCACAAATTCCACCATTGAATGAATCGTGGACTGGGGATGAATCACAACCTGAATCTGGTCGAGCCCCACATCGAAAAGCCAACGCGCTTCGATCACCTCGAAGCCCTTGTTCATCAGCGTAGCAGAATCAATCGTAATACGATTCCCCATCTTCCAATTTGGATGCGCGAGAGCCTCTTTTGGGGTCGCCTTGTTCATCTTCGCGATTGGAGTATTGCGGAACGGCCCGCCTGAGGCGGTGAGGACCAGGCGTTTTACTTCGCTTCTTTGGCCGGAGCGCAGGCATTGATGGATTGCGTTGTGTTCGCTGTCAACGGGAAGGAGCGCCACGTTGTGGCGCTTCACCGCGGCCATCACAATTTCACCCGCGGCTACAAGAACTTCTTTGTTGGCGAGCGCGATGGATTTTCCCATGTCGATAGCTTTGTAGGTGGCAGGCAAACCAACCACGCCGACCGCGGCCGAGATGACCAGTTCGACGTCAGGATGCGTTGCGACGCGTTCGATCCCTTCCGCACCAAAAAGTATTTCGGGATCGGAGTGGTCAACCTGGGAATCACTGCGTTTGCCGGAGGCGGCGTGTTTATGTCCGCGGTTCTTTTTGAGTACGGCGCAAAGTTCGAGCGCTCCGGCTTCTGTGCCTACGGAAACTAATTGCGGCCGATATTTTTTTACTTGCTCGGCGGCGAGAGAAATATTTGAGCCGGCCGCTAGCGAGACGACTTGGAATTCCCCTGGGAGCGAGTCAATCACCAGAGTGCTTTGGCGGCCGATGGAGCCGGTCGAGCCAAGTATCGCGATCTTTTTCATGTATCTCTATTTTATGGGTGTTTGGGGAAATATGCGAATGCGTGACCGACGTTTCGGACGTGCACACCCAAGATTCCGGGCTAAAGCCCGGCGCTACGCCCAAATCTAAAACCGCTCGCCCCGAACTCGATCACGCGAACGATTAGAAACCGGGAGGGCGCTCGCTGGCTACGTTGAATGCGCGCTCGAGGGCTAGGCCAGCGCTGGCTAGGGTGCCTTCATCGAAGAGACGGCCTATCAGGGTTATGCCGTGGGGGACGCGGCGCGGGGGCGAAAATTTTGGCAGCGGGCGGCTTGGATCGGGGGCCCAGTCGCTGCGGGCTTCGGAGACTTCCACGAAACCGGCGCGCAAAGTGAGCGATGGGTGGCCGGTGAAATTGGTGATGGTGAGCATTTCGTCACGCAGAGATGGGACGATAAGTAAGTCAACCAGGTCAACCAACCTTGCCATTTCCTGGGCTACTTTGCGGCGCATGCGATCGGCCATGCGTCGAAGGTCTGAACTTTTAGCTGGTCGATGGCATGGCTTAGGGTGAGTTCCTCGAAGGAGGCGGCACCTTCTGCGAACAGTATCAAATCGAGAGAGTCGTAGGACCAGTTTGGAAGGGATACTTCGACCGGGACCATGCCAACTTTCTTGATGGTCTCCAATGCGGCGCGGTCCACGTCGGTGGCGGGGTTTTGTTTCATCCATTCTGGGAAATAGCCGACTCGGAGGCCTTGAACTGAGGTTGAGGCGTCGAAATCCAGTTTACTAGGGACGCTTGAGACATCGCCTGGGTCGGGGCCGGAGATGGCTTGGAGGACGAGCATAGTGTCCTCAACGCTGCGGGCCATGGGACCGAGCTTGTCGAGCGACCAGCAGAGGGTCATGGCACCCGTGCGTGCGACGCGTCCATAAGTGGGGCGCAAGCCTGTGATGCCGCAGCGCATCGAGGGGGAGACTAT
>JBEKHG010000055.1:0-16081 GCA_050012395.1 Candidatus Acidiferrales bacterium | reverse complement strand
ATCAACCTCGACGGCACCACTGCCGGCACAAATTATTACGCGCTGAATATCTCCGGAGCCGCGACTTTGGGCGGCACTTTGGATTTAAGCACGGGCTTTGCTCCAGTGGTGGGCAACACCTGGGACATTTTGAACTACACGTCGGAGACAGGCAGCTTCGCAACCGTGGACCTGCCGACGGCTCCGACGGGCGATCACTACGTATTCAGTTGCGGCGCGAAGGAATGCACTCTCACGTTGGACAGCGGGCCGGGCGCGGCCGCGGTCTCTGCAACAGCGGGAACGGTTAGCGCTTCTCCGGCCAAGCGGGTGTCGCGAGGATTCGTCGCCGGCGCGTCTTCTGCCGGCACGCAACGGCCGGTCGCCATTTTCTCGCGGGCTACTTGTCTTCGCGCGCGATTGCTGGCGTCGGCTTCTTGCAGCACGGAAGTGACTGCGCCTGGCGCGAGCGGCGGCGATGCGCATGCTTTGGCGTCCGGGAGCACCGGCGGCGAAGTTCACAATAATATTATGGTGGCCACGCGATCTATTTCGCTGGAACGCAGTGGAGCGCCACGCGAATCCTCTGGGTCGTCAGCGCAAATGACGAGATTGTACGTGTGCGCATACTTGCCGGTCAGCGTCGCGAAAAGCATGGGATGTAACTGAGGAATCCAGGCCAGCGCAAACATCAGCGAACGAGCAGCGTCAGAGTAAATAAGAGCCTGATCGCCGGCTGTATATCCGCTCCTTATATTGCGGCGGGCCCCGGCTGTTGCGCGCCTGCGCGGATTAGCTTGGCCAGGGCGGCTTCGTCCAAATCGCTTAGGCGTTTGAAGCGGACGCAGCTTTTGCCGATGCTGGCTTTGGGCAATTGCTTCTTAAACTTTTCGGCGACATAGGTTTTTCCGTCCATCGCGCAAATGTACAAGGACATATAGTTTTTATTGCTGGCGAGACCGATGCGAAACCAGTCGCCTTCGCGCCCGCTGGCGTATTTGTAATGGTACGGGCCGTAAGCAAGCATTCCCGCATGGATAAACGGCGCGAGCTTCGGGGCCAGCTTGCGAATCATTTTGTCCAGCGCGGCGATTTCGCTTTTGCGCGGCTCGTCGAGCTTGGCGAGATATTCAGCCGGAGTTCCCACTTTTAGCTGGCCCTTCATGCGCCAAATCCTAACATTGCCTTTTGGATTTTAGTGGACAAAAATTAGCCATGCTTTTTTGGCATCTTGCTTTGGGTTTTCAGCGCGTCGCAAACACCCCGAAGGAAGCGTTATGAGCCAAGTGAGCGCCTTCGGACCGCTGCGCTTTTCCCGCGTCGATCACAAAGACGACCCGCGCAACCAGAAAGGCTAGCGCGCGTCTGATATGGCCAGGAGGCTTCCATGCCACTGGCGCGAATCGATCTTGTTCAAGGTAAATCAGCGGAATACCGCAAAGGTATCGGCGAAGTGATCTATGAGGCGATGCTGAAACATTTGAATGTTCCGAAGAACGATCGGTTTCAGGTGCTCACCGAGCATCCTGCCGACGGTTTAATCTACGACCCTGCTTATTTGGATATTCAGAGGACGGCGGACTGCATCTTCATTCAGATAACACTGAACGAAGGGCGCACGGTGGAAGTGAAACAGGAGTTTTACAAAGCGGTCGCTGATGGACTCCACGAGCGGTTGAAACTTCGACGCGAAGATGTCTTCATCAATCTGGTCGAGGTGAAAAAAGAAAACTGGTCGTTTGGAAATGGAATCGCCCAGTACGTTTAGCTCTGATACCGGAATTTGCAACAGAAATTCTATAAAAGATTTTCGTCGAAGCGTTTTGCAATTGCGGGCGCAAGGTGTCCGTGATATATCCTTACGCTTGGTTGCACAACTGGTGATACCCCGGAACCTACTTTTCTCCGCCACGATTTTCCGGTTGAGATTTTGGGGCGACCTCAATCCTCTCTTCCGCCATGGAGGCACTATGCGTGGAAACAAATTTTACAGTCTCGGAATAATTGCAATTGCAGCGATGGCAATGCTGGCGTGGCCGAATCCGGCCAAGGCGCAACGCGTCGTTACAGTGCCGGCGCCACTACGAGCAGGGCAACCGGCTAGTCACGCCCCGATGCAAACGGAAGCGCTCACGGTCAGCTCCAGCGTTACACCGGTAGGCCCGAACCGCTGGACTCCGCTATACAATCAGCCGTTTTTTCTGATTGATGGCGCTTCCAATCCAATTTTGCTCACAGACGGCACCGTTTTAATTCAAGATACGGGCTTCCCGGATTGGTGGAGGTTGACACCCGACTCGACCGGCAGCTACATCAATGGCACGTGGACGCAGATCGCTTCCCTGCCAAATTCCTACAGCCCGCTCTATCACTCTTCGGCGGTGTTGCCCGATGGCCGACTGATCATCGAAGGCGGCGAATATTTGCTGAACCTCCAACAAACTGAGCTAGTGCCCACTTGGAGCGCGAAAGGGTCTATTTACGATCCGATCGCCGACACCTGGACGCCGATAAAGCCTCCCTCGTTTTTCACCAAGGTGCCGGGCCTGGGGCAAACAATCGGCGACGCGCAGAGCGTGGTGCTCGCTGATGGAACTTACATGCAAGCGGATTGCTGCACGAAGGAACAAGCTTTGCTCGATGCAACCACCCTGACGTGGACGCAAACCGGAAAAAACAAGTACGACCCCAACGACGAAGAAGGCTGGAACTTGCTTCCCAGCGGAGAAGTGCTGGTGGTGGATGCCTATGTTCCACTCAGCTTCCCCTATCTGCCGAATGGAAAAAATTCCGAGCTTTATAATCCGAAAACGGGCGCGTGGCATAGCGCCGGAAGCACTATCGTCCAACTATGGGACTCGGCCAAAGATTGCGGCGGTGAGAGTGTGGCCACATTTGAACTTGGGCCCGGTGTTTTGCGTCCCGACGGCACCGTGTTTTACACCGGAGCGAATTCCTGCGGTCCGGGCAACACTGCGATTTACAATTCACTGACTGGCACATGGACACCCGGTCCCGCTTTTCCTGATGATTTGGACATCGCCGATGGTCCCGCCGCGCTCGAACCCAACGGAAAAGTTCTTATGGCGTCCAGCCCATTTTTTGGGCCTCCCGGCGTGGTGTTCTTCGAATGGGATGGGACCAACTTGACGCCTGTTGTGGGCACTCCGAACGCGCCGTACGAACCTTCCTATCCTCTCAATATGCTGGTGCTTCCGACCGGCCAGATTTTGGAGACAGATTTTTCCAACGATGTGGAAATTTACACTCCCACGGGAACTTACCAAAAAGCGTGGGCGCCGACGATTACCAGCGTGCCAACGTTCATCGGCCGGGGCAAAACGTATCAACTCTCCGGCGTCCTTCTCAACGGTTTGTCGCAGGGCGCGTTCTACGGCGACGACATACAAGCGGCCACAAACTACCCGTTGGTGCGACTCACGAATGTAAACACTCACGACGTCATTTACGCGCGCACGCACGACCACAGTAGCATGGCCGTGGCGTCGCCGGACGTGGTGTCCACCAACTTTGATGTGCCGTTGGGCGCTGAGCCCGGATACAACACGCTGGTTGTGGTAGCCAACGGGATTCCCTCGGCGCCGGTGACCGTGTTGATTTATTAATTTCCTTTGTATTCACACGTTATCGCAATTGGGCAAAATGCCGGGTTAAGGCCCGGCATTTTGTTTTTAGCATTGTTTTTTCGTCGCTATTGCGTGATTACGGGGCTGGTGGGGGTTTCGGTTCTGAAGTAATGGATGGGCTGGCCGTGCCAACTTGAAAGCTGCTTTCGTATTAGCGCGGCGGGGCATTCTAGGTAGCATCCGATCAGAAGCGTGTCCTTTTGCTCCGCTTGCGGCACTTTGCTCATGAAGGCAAAAGTGTCAACGCTGTCGAAGGAAAGTTGGGCCAGCCCAGGCTTCTCTTGCAATTCAAAGACGACGTCCGCTTCCTTGTAACGATTGCCTTCCGGCGGAGTGTCGGTGATAGGCCGCAATACTACCACCTGATATTCCTTTTCTCTTTTTGGATTGCTGGACCATCGTGGATGGCACTTCTTCAAATACAAATCGATGGCAGTTTGTTTGTTCGGGCTGATTATCGGAGTGATGAGCGTTTCGATAGTGCATTCCTGGCCCGTAAAATAGAAGACGGCTATGGCCGCTATCAGGACTGTGGCGGCTTCAAGAAGAATGGCAATTTTCAGTGAACGGGTTTTTGTCGGGTTGGCTATCAGCGTCATTTAGTTGGTTTCCAAATTGAAGACGCCAGGCGCTCTAAATCTCCGGCGCAAGCGAGATGCCTTCCAAGGCCCTAACTCGCAAAGCGGATAATTCGGGGCGTCGGGCTGTATTCTAATGCGGGCAGTGCAAAGTTCGCGCGAATTTTGCACCTTAACGGGCAAAGGGATCCGGTGGGACGTCGATTGGAATTTTCGTGTTGTAATCGGAATAGGTGACCAGTCCTTGCGGATTGTCCGGCTCGCCTTCCAGGTATCTTCGCGGCAAGCCATCTTCCACGGCGATCCAAATTGTATGCAGAGGGAAAGCGCTGTCGTTATCGTGAATCTTCCACACGTCGCAGTAGTCGCCGTCAACTACTTCATTACCCATCGGCGTGATGGTGGCGCCGGACGCTCCGGTCGGCTCGTTTGCATAATAAAAGAATGGCGGCACGATGCGGCCTTGATCGCCGGTAAATAGGCGCGGGCTGCCGTGCGGAATCGACGCTCCATTTCGAAGACGTTCGCAGACGCTGAGGCCGGCGGGCTGGCGCACTGCGTTCCAACGTTCGGTGCCTGCGGCCCGGCTGAAAGTAATGGAGGGCGTCTGGATGTACTCGATCTTGCGATTCAGTCTTGGGTTGTTGTCGATATAGTGGGCTACGGAACGGCTGCAATCGTATTCGGCGTCGGTGTGGACGGCGAAAGGTCCATAAATATCTATTTTCGCGCGGAAAGACTGCACTTTATTCACGGCGACTTCCGATTTCAGGAAAGCTTTGCGGCCGTCGTTGCCGTGGCTGCAGCCGGCAACAAAAGTCGTAAGCGCTGCAATCGCAAAGAATAGAGTGCTCGCACCACACAACCCGCGGCGTCGCGGCGTAATTCGCGCAACCCGTCTCAACTTTTTATGGATCACAGACGCCCCCAAGCCAACTCATCGACAAGTATATGGGCGCAGCAAAGCTTCCAATCGAGACGAATGCAAGGTTGTGTCTTTGAATGTATCTATGGTGGGTAGTTCTCTATCGCCCACAACCGGGGCGCGCACGGACCACGCGCGTTTCTGTCGTCCGTTTTAGAATGGGCCTTTCAGGTAAACCGACACTGTGTAGGGTTCGCGCGACACGCTGGGTTTCAGGGTTGTGCGGATGTCGAAAACGCTCCAGCGCTTGGCGCGGCGTTCGATCACGTCGCCAATCCTCAGCGCACCGACAGTGTTGCCACGATCGTTCTTGTGTTCCC
This sequence comes from Candidatus Acidiferrales bacterium, assembly GCA_050012395.1. GTDB lineage: Bacteria > Acidobacteriota > Terriglobia > Acidiferrales > UBA7541 > Palsa-295. Next base: position 10,632 of record JBEKHG010000055.1, on the reverse strand, counting down.
CGAGGACGGAATTGTAGTAGTACACGACATTTTTCATTAGCTCTCCTCTGCTTCGATCACCGCGTTAACGTGCCTTGGCGATCATCCAGCTAAATTTGGTGTCCGGCTTTTCGTCCGCGCTTGGCGGAACGATTCGCTTGAAGAGTTCGTCCTGAATCCTGCGATATTGTTCGTGAGCGACTACTTCCACGGTGCGCTGCCTGAGAAGCTCGTTATAAGAAGTCCAACCCGGCAGACTTTTAGTCTTGGATAGAAGGACGCTCAGTTCTTCGGACTCACGCGCGTATTCACTGAACGCTGTGTCCATTCTGGTGAGCAGGATTTTGAGTCCGGGATCTTCCGCGGCAGGCTCAGGTTGGCGGTGAACTTCCCGCGATTCGGATGAATTCGCAGAGATTTCTCTGTCGGAAAGCTCCGACGGATTTCTACTCTGCGCCGTCCTGTCACCCGCGGATTCCGAGTTAATGGAAGGATGCTTGGTGAGAGGGGCTTTATCGGTCATGGCTGGTCATAGGATTACCTCGCGAAGGACAGTCAAATTTCGCAAAGGACCACCGAAGGCAACGCCCGGGGAGGAAGGATGCTAGTGTGACTTCACCAGTGTACGCGCTTTCCACGCGCAGGTGTAACAAACCAGGCCATCTCTTCTCGGGCCGATAAACCCCGAACAATGCTGTTTGCGATGCGCCGGTTAAGCGCCCGATGCGCGCGCGCCCGCGAACGATTTGACGGCCGCGTCTTCGTCGGTGTGAATGTCAAACACGGACGTCAGCATGGTGGCGCGCAGCAAATCGTGCACCTTCTTGTGCGGGTTCAGCAGCTTCAGATGGCCGCCCTGTTTGCGAAGAGTGGTGTGGGCTCGGACGAGTTCTCCAATACCGGCGCTGTCGATAAATTCGAGCTCCACCAGATTCAATATCAGTTTATTTTTTCCCTGGGCGATCAAGCCCTGAATTGCTTCGCGAAGCTGAATGTTGCCTTCGCCCACGGTAATTCTTCCGGCGCAGTCGATAATAATCACGTCTTCTAGCTGGCGCGTACTGTGTCGCAGCTTGTTCAGCCCGCTGCCCTGAATGCTCATGCCGATGCGGTCGAGAATCTCCGAGGCAACTTTGGAAGTTTCTTGCGACTCGGTGCGCACAACGACCAGGGAGCGCCCTCGCTTCAGAGTCTCTGCGAACAACGCAGTGTCTTCCGTCGCGCCAGTACCAGATGTCGCCGCCGTCGTATCGCCTTGCGACGCCGTTTTGCCGACCTTAGCGCCAGCGCTGGCGCCGAGATATCCCATCAAGGCCGACGCTCCGGCACCCAACGCAAACACCGGACCTATTCCGGGGATTACTAACAGAGTGGCGGCAGCTACCGCGGCTGAAAGACCTACCGTTCCGCCCAGGAAGCCTCCGGCGTAAGCCCCCAATTCTTTCGCCATGGATGTGGCTTCGTTTTCTGAACTGGTAAGGAATACGATTTCGTTTTCGGGAATTTTTTTCTCGATCAGTTCTTTGATGGCCTCTTCAGCACGGTCGCGGGACGCAAATACTCCAATTGAAGTTTCCATGAATCCTCCCGGGAAACTGCTTGCCATCGACCGTGCGGAGTCGATCAAGACAGCGTTTCGACGCTGGGCTTTCCCCCTGGTGGCTGGGTGGCGCGCGTCCGCAGCAGGTCCCTTTGTGAGGCAATTTGCCTTTAATGTTAAGTTTTGTCAAGAAAATTAAGGGCCGGAGTCCAGCTCGCGCGGGCGAGGAAATTATACTTCTATTCGCTTGGCCGCTTTCGCCATAGCCAGGCCGCTGTTCAAGTCCATGGCGGTGTGCAGAAGCTGTCCGGGGATCAAACTCCCGCTTACGATGAAGAGGATGCCGAAGACGGCGCCGCCTACTCCTGTTCCGAGTATTGCTTTTCGTCCTTGATACGCGTGTGCGAAGCCGAAGAGTATCGACGAAATCAGCAGGCCCAGCCACACTGAGCCTAAAGCTGCGCTGAATAGGCTGAGCAACCATCCGCGATAAAGAAATTCTTCGCAAAGTCCTGCGCTGATGGAGACAAGCGCCCAAACCCCACGTTCCGCGGGAGTCCTGGGGATCAAACGCCGGACGCCCTCCAACGCCTTCTCTATCTGCTCGGGGGTCGCTTTCCTTTTTTGTACTTTCTGCGCGCCCATCAGAAGGACAACAATTGCTGCGACGATTCCGCAAACTACCAGTGTGCGGAAGGCCTTGCCGGATTGCTCGCCTAGATCGCTGATGGTCAGATAATTCAAATGGATAGCCCAGAGGCAGCCCGCTGTGAGGGACCATAGCGCGAAAATATTCCAGAGGTAAATTTGCATCGTGGACTTCAAGCGCCAGTAGAGGACGTAATCGAAAATGGGAAACAGAACGGCGAGCACGAACGTGAATACCCAGGCGCTGCCGCTGTGAACTGCGTCCTGCCAAATTTCCGGTTGGCCCACGGTGAACATGTTCGAAAGTCTAACGGGGTAAACGCGACAGCGTCAATCTTGGTTAGTTCGCGGGAACAACAACGCCGCAAGAAACAGCAGATCCCTCGAACTGCGTCCCGCGCCCCCAAAAAACCAAGGGCAAGCAAAAGCACGCGGGACTTCGCTCGGGACGACAGGTTGTTGCTCGCGCACGCGTCATTGTCAGTTGGGTGTGAGGGCGCCTGTGGCTGGGTCGATGCGGAAATGCGAAATTTCGCCGCTGCGAAAATGCCCGACGGACACGGTTGCGCCAGCGGGATCCACTTCGACGCTCCACGGTTTCGTCCCCGCTGAAAATGGCGAAGCTACCACTTCGTACAGCGACGCCGTTTTCCAGTCGATGGCAAATGCCGAAACATTTTCGGAAGTCTGGTTTACCACATAAATGTATTTTCCGGACGGGTCGACGGCGAGCCAGGCTGGCCCGTGCCCGGGAAGAACGGACGTTTCGCTGGGGGCCATGCCCTCGCCGTTGGGAGTCACGCTGATCGAATCGCGCGACCGATTCGCCGCGAACGTTATTTCCAGCCCCGTGCGCAGATTTTTCACCTGCAGAGTTTGCGAATCACCTCGCGCGGTAATTGCAACGTCCGCAGCGGAGGTTACGGTGACCACGGTGGTCGCATCGTTGTCCTTGTGGCTGCCGTGGACGGTGGAGGTCCCCGCCCCCACGCCTGTCACTATGCCCGCTTTGCTGATGGTTGCCACCGAAGTATCTGTCGAGCTCCACGAAGTGTTGGTGGGCGATTCGTGATTCGTTGAGCCGTCCACAAAAGTTTCCACCAGAATCATTTGTTGCGTTCCGCCCACCGCTATCGTGGGATTCGCGGGAGTCAACTTCACCGAGCTGACCAGCAAATTGGACAACGTGGATCCGATGCAACTGCACATTCCGACAATCGCTAGCAACGGTAGAATTTGAAGAACTCGCTTGAGTTTGCGCAATTCCTTGAACTCCGTGTCCGCTCGTGTGAACGGCGAAAGCTTTGCCGGCCGCGCAGCTTCGCTTCCTCGCCATATGCGGCGACCCCGCAAGTCTGCTCCCAGGTCGGCGGAAATAACAGCTATTTGCCGTAAATGTGCGCCCGCCGCACTTAAGAGTACTGACGGGGAGCTACGAGACCATCGCGCGGAATACTCAAGGATACTGCCGCCGCTCCAAAGTCCGCGCTACTGCACTTAACTTGTACCTTTGTCCAGTTGTTTGGCAGGCGTGCGGACGCGCATCCTTATATATACGCACGTTCAATCAGCACATCGGGCAGCGTGAAGGCAATAGGCAGCTTGACGGCGTTCAGCCGTCCCATCGTGCATCCAGACGAAAACACCATGACAAAACTTATCCGTCGCGTGCTCGGTAATTTAGCGATTCTGCTAATTCTTGCCCTGGTTAACTGCGGCACCACCACGCAAAAAACCACGCCGCCCGCGCAAATTACCATTAGCGTGACGCCGACTACCGCGAACGTTCGTGGCGGTGCTACGCAAACCTTTGTTGCTGCGGTTGGCGGAACAACAAATCAAAACGTAAATTGGTCGGTGAACGCCGTCGCCGGCGGCAACTCTACGTTCGGCACTATCAGCGCATCCGGCGTTTACACCGCGCCTGCGAGTTTGCCGAATCCCAACACAGTTACCATAACTGCCGTTTCCGCGGCGGATTCCACTGCGAGCGCCGCAAGCGCTGTCACTTTGTGGAATCCCACGCCAACCATCGGCAATGTAAGCCCGGCAACCTTCGCTGCTGGCGCGTACACGCTCAACGTTACCGGAACAAATTTCGTGAATGACGCGCAAGTGCTTTTCGGCGGAGCGTCGGCGACGACAACTTTTGTATCTTCCACGCAGCTCACCGCGACGGGCACCGCGTCCACCGCCGGAACTTTTGGCGTAACCGTGAGCAATCCAAATCCGGGCAGCAGCACGTCTTCAGCCTTCAATGTAACGGTCACTTCTTCGGGCGGCAATCCGTCGCCGAGCGCATGCAACGGCATTAGCCTGGGACCGAACGCCAGTCTTAACGGCTTTCTTCCCTTCCCTGCGGATAATGCCTGGAATCAAAACATCGCGAGTGCCACAGTCGATGCGAATTCCGACGCGATTATAAATTTCATCGGCCCCAGCGATCCCGTGCATCCGGACTTCGGTTCCGGCGAATATAACGGGTCGAATATCGGCATTCCGTTCATTGTGGTGGATTCGCAACGATCGCCGGTCACAATAAATTTCACGGCTTACGGAAGCGAGAGCGATCCCGGTCCCATGCCCGTCCCTGCAAATGCCCCGATCGAAGGCTATCCAAATCCGGGCAGCGGCGATCGTCACGTGCTGGTCGTAGACAACAGCACTTGCTGGCTCTACGAACTTTACAGCGCTTATCCGCAAACCGATGGCAGTTGGAACGCGGCTTCCGCAGCAGTTTGGGATTTGACCGCGGACGAGCAGCGTCCGGTTACTTGGACTTCCGCTGACGCAGCGGGCCTTTCGATTTTCGCCGGCCTCGCGCGTTACGACGAAGTGGCCAGCGGCGAAATCAAACACGCGCTGCGTTTCACTTTGCAAAACAGTCGCGCCGCTTTCGTGCCGCCCGCTTCACACTGGGCTGCGAATTCTACCAGCCAGTTCGCCGCGCCGATGGGCATGCGTTTGCGTTTGAAATCCAGCTTCGACATTTCCGGATTTTCGACTGCGAACCAGGTGATCCTGACCGCGCTGCAACAGTACGGCATGATCATGGCCGACAATGGTTCCAACATGTACATCAGCGGGGCGCCCGACAGCCGCTGGAATAACGACGACCTGCATAATTTGGACCAAGTCACTGCGGCCGATTTCGAAGTGGTCACCATGAATCCGATCTACACGCAATCGAGCCTGCCCGTGGGCACTCCGCCGGTGATCAATAGCTTCACCGCCAGCGCGTCAACGGTTTCCTCCGGCACGCCGGTGACTTTGCAATGGACGGCGACAGGTGCGTCGTACTTCGACGTGACACCGCAAATCGGCGCCATTCGCGGCGCTGGCGTTGTAGTGACGCCGTCCCAAACCACTACCTACACGTTGAACGCCACGAACGAATTCGGCCGCACCACCGCATCCGTCACCATTACAGTGCAATAAAGAATCACTGCATTGCTCACTCGCCTCGAATAGTCTTAGCCCGCGCTATAAGTGACGCCACGGTACCCCTCGAACCACACCCACATCGGGTTTCCTTAACTGAGACAGAGCGACGGTCCGACTGGAGTTAACGCAATACCCAACATAGACGTAACCCAAAACAAAAACAGATTGCCAGTTGGTAGCCTCTACGTTGACACGGTAAAATTTGTGCTGTGAAATCCTCATCGACAAAGGGGGGCGCTCGTAATTCGCGCGACACTTCCCCGCTTCCGTTGTCGGCGCTGCTGTCGCAAGTGCTTGTCGCGTTCACCGTTGAGTTTGACAATGAGGCGGAGCATCAAATACCGCACTGGATTACCGATCATTCCCCGAGGGTGGGCGCGTGGCGGCAGGGCCTCTGGCTGGTTTCGCTGGCGATGTACGCGAACTGCATGCAATTTATTCCGCAGGAAGGAATTCGCGTCATCGACCTGGTGCGGCTGGCACGCACGAAAACAAATTTCCGCGGCATGGTGCACTGGGGGTATATCACCGTTAGGCGCGATCCGTCTGACGCGCGTCCAAAACCGCCGAGACGCGAGTGGATTGTTCGCGCCACAGAGCAAGGGCAGAACGCTCAGAAGATTTGGCGTCCGCTCTTCGCCGCGATTGAAAAGCGCTGGCAAACGCGTTTCGGTAGAAAGGAAATCGAGCGGCTTCGCAAAGCGCTCATCGCTTTGCTCAACCAGATTGATCTCGATTTACCGGATTGCCTTCCGATTCTGGGGTTCGGCCTGTTCAGCCGCGCGCCCGGAAACTTCCAGCGGCGTCCCCAAACCAAGCGTGACGAAGACGTTGGCCGTCTTCCGCTTTCGGCGCTGCTCTCGCGCGTCCTGCTGGCCTTCGCTATTGAGTTCGAGCGCGACTCGGGTCTGTCGCTTGCGATTTGCGCCAACGTTCTGCGTGTCCTCAATGAAAAAGGTGTGCGTTCGCGCGATCTCCCGTTGCTCTCTGGCGTCTCGAAAGAATCCATCAGCATGGCCCTGGGCATTTTGCAGAAGATGGAGCTAGCGCTAGTCGAAACGGATACTGCCAGCCGCACGAAAATGGTTTACATCACGCCGCGCGGCAAAAAGGCTCAGGTCGCGTATCGCGAACGACTCGCTGCGATCGAAAAGAATTGGCAAACTCGATTCGGCGCGGACGCCATCGACGAACTTCGCAAGTCTCTGGAATATTTGGTGTTCGGCTCTTCGACCGGAAAATCTTCACCGGATGAGGCCCCCGCTGAGCCGTCTCCGTTAGTTCGCGGCATGGAGACTTATCCGGACAATTGGCGCGCGAAAGTTCCCAAACCCACCACACTGCCGCACTTCCCCATGGTGCTCCACCGCGGCGGCTATCCTGACGGCAGCTAGCCCCTCCAAAACTTCTCGCTGGCGACCAGAAAACCAAGCGCAATGTCACCAACTGCCCCGGGCGACACTCTATTCAATTAGACGCACTCGAAGACCCTTAGAAAGTCTGTTGAATCTGCTGAATGAACGACTGTTCAAAGAGTGAGAGGAGCTGCGATGGAAAATCCGTTAGCCACTTATTTAGCCGACCATCTCGCGGGTTCCATTCACGCGATAGAAATTTTGAAGGCAATGGAGCACCATCACAGCGCCGATCCGCTCGGCGAATTTGCGGCGGATATTCTGAAAGAGGTGGAAGCGGACCGCGCGATATTGCAAGGCCTGGCCAAACGCGTTGGCGCCGGCTCCAGCGGCGCAAAGGAAATTGCTTCATGGGTCAGTGAGAAATTCAGCAGGCTGAAACTGAGGCAGAGCGCAAAATATGATTTAGGTACGTTCGAAGCGCTGGAATTTTTAGTCCTCGGAATTAACGGAAAGCTGCTGATGTGGAATGTTCTATCGGCCTTAGCGGCACACGACCCACGTCTGAGCAATCTCGATTTCAAGCATCTCGCCGACCGCGCCGAAACTCAGCGCGACCAAGTGGACCAGCGGCGACTGGACGTAGCTGCGACGGCGCTCCGTCCAGCGCGCACCGCCGCCGGATAGCTTCCTGCCGACGTCAAACCGGCTGCGCAACCATAAAAAACGGACCGTCTTCCGGGTTTCGGATACGGTCCCTCTCTCCATAGCTCTTCGATTCAGGATACGCGTAAATATTTCTAGTGGTTGCTTCCAGCGGTTTTACCTCGTGTCCGCTCGTTTTCATTGAGCTGTTTCTTTTGCGCCGTTAAATCGCGTTCCTTGTCTCCCGAATCGTCACGCAAGTCGATGGTCTTATCGCCCGTAACGTGATCTTTCTCGCGGTTCTTCATTTTCGGGTCTTCCGGCAAATCGGCTTTCATATTCTTGTTCTTGTCCATAAGTCACCTCGATTTCAGTTATCCCATATCAGCGCAAAGCCTTGCATACAGCAATCCCCGTAATTTGCGGCGAAGGGGGGGAGTAGGGGTTTACCTCAGGCCTACCGTCGGAGAAGGAAATCGCGCTCTTCGACGGGCCGGTCGTTAAAGATCTTGCTCACGAGCAAACTACCGACCATTGATTTTCAAGAGGATTAAGATCCTGCGGATTGAGCCGTGGCGCCGAAACTCGCCAGCGCCTCGGCCTCGTTGTCAAATGTGGGGATCGAATCCAGCAAACGCATTACGCGCAACACTTCGCGCACGCGGGCGCTCGGCCGCGACAATTTCAAGCTGCCGCCCTCGCGGGTCAGCGAAACATACGTCCCAACAATCGCCGCAATCCCGGAACTATCCATCATGGTCACTTGCGCGAGGTTCATCAAAATATTAAGGGTACCGGCTGCCACTAATTGTCGCAGCGCGTGGTCTAATTTGTCGGTGTTTGCGCCGATGGTGGCGCGTCCCTGAAGATCCATAATAGTGATGCCGTTCACTACTCGTTTAGAAATGTCCAGTCCCGTGGCCATGCCAACATCATCTCATTCGAGCGGCGTCAAATAAAGTTCGCCGGAATGCCGGGCGCTTCATTTGCCACTCGCAGCATCGCCACATGCGCGCCTGAAAACCATGGGAACGCTAAGGCGCGCCGGAATTCGCTCGGAATGAGAGGGCTGGACGGTGTGTTCGCTGAAGACCCCGGCTTATCGCCGGAGTTACGCCCCCCGGACAGACCGACGGGACGTTGAAACCTAATGCTAACACCACACGCTACGGGGAGACGCTCTCGATGGACGCGCAGCCGAAGTGCTTGTAGGATTGTTCGCATGAAGAAACCAAAAGCTCGCGGCCGCAAAACTGTCGTGAAGCGCAAAGCGCCGGCAAGAACAGTGGAAGAATATTTCGCCGCTGTCCCCCCGCCTGCCCGTACCGCGCTAAAAGAGATTCGCGCCGCCATTCGTTCGGCTCTTCCGCCTGACGCGACTGAAGCTCTCAGCTATGGCATCCCCGCCTTCAAGCGAAAGAAAATCGTGGTGTGGTATGCCGCCTTTTCCGACCATTGCAGCTTGTTCCCTACCGCCGCCATCATCGACGCGTTTGAAAAAGAGTTGAAAGGCTTCACAACATCTAAAGGAACCATCCATTTTCCCATCGGCAAGCCAATGCCCGCCGCGCTAATCAAAAGGCTCGTGAAAGCCCGCGTGGCGCAAATTGAAAAGGCTGGGCGTTGATCCGGCACGTTCGCTTCAGTGGACGATGTTAATTGCGATTGCCGGCGTGATGGTCATTGGCGTGTTGTGGCCGCCGGGAATTATGCGCGCGCCGACGATCACGCCAATTGTGGATTTCCAACTGTACTCGACCGCCGGAGCGAATCCGGACGTCTCGGCAGAGCCCAAGTTCAGCAGAATGTTGTTGGGGTTCTGCGCGCCGCTTGGCCCTGAAATATTATTTCCAACCACGCGCGTGTTGGCGGTGTAGCGATACGTCGCGTCCAGCGCCAGCACCCAGCTCCGCGTCAAACTATATTCCCAGGACGCATCAACCAATGACGAAGTACCCGGGTCGGCATGGCCGCGAAAGTCTGCTCCGGTGCCGTAAACGCTCACGCCTTCCACACTCACTTCTCTGGAAAAAGCTTGCGACACATTAAAACGCATGCGCAGAATCCGCCGATTTGGCATCCAGAAATATGTTTGAGAGTAAATCGCAACCGTGGTGGTGAAAGCGCCGCCACCCAGGCCATCGCTGGGGCGGTCGCCCAGCCGATCGTACTTACCCGTGGGAAAAGTTTCCTGCACGGTGGCGGAAATTGTCGGAAGCCAACTGCCTTCGTGGAACTGGCGGAGCCTGAATTGTCCCTGCACGGTGACGTCGCCCAGGCCGATGCCCGCGCTGCTCAGGCCGCTGCTCAGTTTGTTGTAACCGAAGGTCGGAATTACGCCGACGGTGAATCTGTTTGCCAGCCCGTAGTTAATGTAGGTTAGCGAGCCAAATCCGTTCGAGTGCGCGCCGATCACGTCGTAGAGGTACGGCTCCATCAGGAAATGTCCGCGCGGCAAGGTGGAGGCGTTCGGAGCCAGAAGCGGGCCGGTCCACCAGGCGTCGTCCAAGGCCTGGCGGTCAACGTCCGCAGAAGGCGTAGTTTGTGGCAATTGCGCATGGCCCCCCGAGGAAGCCGGGGCGTCCGGGGCAGAATCAGCGGGATATTGCGGCGTACTATTTGGAGACTGCGGATTAACGCCCGCAGCCAACGAAGCACTTTGCCTAGCAGCAACAACAGCAGCCGCCAATGCAACGAGCGCCGACGCTCGTAGAACGATTCCCCAACATTTCATCTGTGCCTCGTTTCGCGGCACAGTCTTACTGCTTTACTCACCGTTCACGCCATCCGCTTTCCGCACCCAAATTTGCCGATTCTTTCACCAATGCAACAAACTCATTTTTCGATGCGGGTATCGACCGCGATCCAATTCAGCTCCCAAGTTTTTCCGCCATCGTCGGAAAACGACTGTTCGAACCGGCAGGAATTCGCGGTGATGTCCATCCAGATGTTGCGCACCAGAATCATCCGGCCGTTAAATTCTTCCTGGTCGTAAAACTCGCCACGCCCGTTTTTGAATTC
>JBEKHG010000054.1:0-17133 GCA_050012395.1 Candidatus Acidiferrales bacterium | reverse complement strand
GGAGTGTCCTCGGCAAACTCTTTAATGAACCAAGCGGCCGTGATTGCCCCGCCGCCTTTGCCGCTGCCGGTGTTGCGAATATCCGCGATATTGCTTTTGATCATTTCCTGATATTCGTCGTCAATCGGCATGGGCCACATTTTTTCGCCGACAGCCTGGGCGCTTTCCAAAAACTGGTCAAGATATTCGCGCGGCGTGCCAAACGCGCCAACGTGCACGTTTGCCAGCGCCACCTGGATCGCCCCGGTCAGCGTGGCTGCGTCGATCAAATGTGTAGCGCCCAATTTGCGAGCGTAAGTAACGCCGTCTGCTAGAATCAGCCGGCCCTCCGCGTCGGTGTTAATAATCTCAATCGTTTTTCCCGACATAGCCACTTGCACGTCGCCGGGTTTTTGCGCGCGCCCACCCGGCATATTTTCCGTGGCCGGAATTACCGCGATCACCGGCACACTGGGTTTTAGTGCCGCGATCGCCCGCATGGCGCCGAGCATGGTCGCACCACCACCCATGTCGTATTTCATCTTCTCCATGTTGTCGGCGGGCTTAATCGAGATGCCGCCGGTATCAAATGTGACGGCCTTGCCGACCAGTCCAAGCACCGGACCGCCTGGCCGAGCGTTCTGCGGGGTATAACGCAGAACAATCACGCGCGGCGGCTCCACGCTACCTTGCGCCACGCCAATCAACGCTCCCATTTTCAAATCGGAAATCTTGCGCTCGTCGAGGATTTCCACCGTCAGCCCGGCCTCTTTGGCCATAGCTTCAGCACGCGCCGCGAGCATGCGGGGAGTGAGCCGGTTGGACGGCTCGTTGATCAAATCGCGCGCGAAATTCGCCGATTCGGCGATCACGCGGCCCTGTTCTATAGCAGTAGTGAGGTTCGCGCCCAGACCTTCATCAAAATTCGCCAGCGATACGGATTGAATCTCGCGGTTCGGCTTCTTTTCCGTGTGGTATTTGTTGGACTCGAAATCGGCGGTAATCAAGCCCTCCACCACCGCTTGCGCTGCGTTCGGCCCGCGCTCTCCCTCTTGCGTAACAAATACGAATTTCTTAGCGCCGCGCGATTTCAGATAGCGCAGCGCGGTCCCTGCGATTTTTCGCAAATCGTTGGTCGTAAACTTCGCTCGCTTCCCTGCTCCCACCAGAAGCAGCCGCTGCGCCCCAAGACCAGTGGGAAAATGCACGAAAACAATTTCACTGGCCTTGCCGGTCAGTTCCCCACTCTCTACCAGCGAGGCCAGCTGGCCATTCATGGAATGATTTATCTCGCCGGCGATTCCATCGAGCTTGTTTTCCTGATCAAAAATGTAGGTGACGAGTGCATCGGTAGAAATAGAAGAAAACTTCTGTGTTTCCAGTTGGATCTGCATGTTCCCCTTTCGAATCTATCGCCGTCGCGAGCGGAAAATCGCTTCGCTGGCTTCTCGTTTGGCTTCTTTTTGACGTTCGGATTCGCGGCGGTCGTGGAATTTCTTTCCTTTGGCCACGGCCAATTCGCATTTTGCAATGCCGTCGCGAAAGTAAATCTTGGTCGGAACTACGGTCATGCCTTTTTGTTGCGTTTGAACCAACAGCTTTGCAATCTCGCGCCGCTTCATCAGCAATTTTCGTTTGCGAAGAGGATCGTGATTGCGAAAACCTCCTGGAAGATACTCGGGAATGTGGCAATTTACCAGCCAGGCCTCGCCGCCGCGAATCTCCGCGTAAGCGTCACGCAAGGCGCCCTTGCCTTCGCGAAGAGTTTTTACTTCCGTGCCAACAAGCACTAATCCGGCTTCCAGACTATCCAGCAGATGATAGTTGTAAGAAGCGGCGCGATTCTGGGCAACAATTTTCACGCCTTCGTGTTGAGATTTATTGGCGTTCGATCGCACGTTACCATGATAGCCGCCGCAGACAATGCGCTGCAAGTCGCAGATTTAGACCTATTTCGCAAAGTGGCGGACAATATTCATTTTTCCGTAACCCGAAATCGATACTTAGTTCGTCTAATGTAACGTTAAGTAGCACAACGCGGACGTTTCCTTGCTGCATCATATAGCGGGTGTTAAACTTCTTAAGGTTTCAACAATCCCGCGCTGGGGGGCTTTTTTGCATCGATTAGGTAGGTTGGCAGTCTTGGTCGCTCTGGCCGCTTTTTTGGCCGGCTGCCCGAAGTCCAATACCGAATACTCCGCTGGCCGTAAGGCCGAAAACATTCAGGATTACGATACCGCGCTGGTTCACTACGAAAGAGCGCTTCGGGATGATCCTACCAACGCCGAGTATAAGCTGCGCGCCGAGCGCATGCGCTATGAGTCCGCGATATACCACATAAAACAGGGTCAGTTGGCGCTCAAAAAAGGCGACCTCCAACTCGCTTTGGGCGAATTCCAGAAGGCGCAACTAATTGATCCTTCCAACGCTGCGGCAGACCAAGAAGTTAAGAAAACGATGGATCTGATTGCGCAAGCCGCGGCTGGCACTACTCCGCCCGTGAATCCCGCTCCCAAGGAGGACAATGAGCTACTTTCCGCGCCTCCCACGCTGAAACCTCTTTCGCGCGAGCCGATCAATTTGAAGATGACCAATGATGCGCGCGTGGTTTTCGAAACCATTGCGAAGCTGGCAGGCTTGAGCGTTATTTTCGATCCGGATTTTACGGGCAAGCGAATTACTATCGAGTTGCCTAGCGTAACTCTCGAACAGGCGCTCGACAGCGTGTCGCTTGCGAGCAAGGCATTCTGGAAGCCGGTTACTCCCAACGTGATTTTCGTCGCGCCCGACCAGCCACAAAAGCGCAAGGACCTTGAAGACGAAGAAGTGCGCACGTTTTACGTATCGAATACCATTACCGCGCAAGATCTAACCGAAATTGTAAACGGCCTGCGCCAGCTTCTGGATTTGCACCGGTTGCAGCAGGTAAACGCACAAAACGCCATCGTGATTCGCGATACGCCCGACAAACTTGCGCTAGCCGCAAAAATTATTCGAGATATCGACAGGTCGAAGCCTGAAGTCCTAATCCATATTCAGGTGCTCACGGCCAGCGTAGATCGCTTGCGTGACCTTGGAATTCTTCCAGGACAAAGTGTCTCGGTGGCCTTCACCCCGCGCACCTCTTTGCAACCAAATTCGACATCCACGACAACTAGCACCGCGACGACTACAACCACCACCAGCACCACAAGCACCACCACAACTACCGGCAATCAAGTGACCTTGAACAACTTGAAACATTTAGGCACGGTCGATTGGGCCATTACCCTGCCGGGGGCCCAGGCCAATGCTATTTTGACCGACACGGAAACGAGAATCGTCCAGGATCCGGAAGTCCGCGTCACGGATGGGCAAAAAGCCACGTTGAAAATAGGTCAGCGCGTTCCGGTGGCCACTGGGAGCTTCCAGGCTGGAGTAGGCGTGGGCGTCACCGGCTCGGCGGGTGTAGTGAACCCGTTGGTCAACACGCAATTCCAATATATCGATGTGGGCGTGAACATTGACGTGACTCCGCGAGTACATCCCGATGGCGACGTGAGCATGAAGCTGACTGTGGACGTTTCGCAAATCGTGGGCACCAGCAGTATCGGCGGAATTAACCAGCCAGTCATCGGCCAGAAAAAAGTGGAACACGATATTCGCCTGAAAGAGGGAGAAACGAGCATATTGGGCGGGTTGATCGAGCGCACGAACACGAAAATAATCAACGGCATACCCGGGCTGGGCGAGATTCCCGCGTTGCGCTATTTATTTTCTGACAACAGCCATGAAATTGAAGAAGACGAAACTTTGATCGTGCTCACGCCGCACATCGTGCGGTTCCCGACTTTTTCGGCAGCCAATCTGCGTTCGATGGCGGCCGGAACGGATTCGAACGTTCGCGTCTATCGTGAAGATTCCGAAGTGCTGCCTGACGCTACCGGCGCGACACCGCAAGCTGCGGCTGCGAGTCCGCCCGCGGGCGTGACTGCGGCACCTTCCCCTTCTATGGTGCCAACTTCCACACCGCCGCAACAGGTGGGAAATGCGGCTGCGCAACTTCACTTTGAGCCGAATTCAACAACGATGAAAGTGGGCGATACCACCACACTGGGCCTGGCGGTTTCCAATGTGTCTGATCTTTACTCCATTCCTCTTCTGGTGCATTACAACCCCGCGGTAATACAGGTAGAAGAAGTGCGTAATGGAGGATTCCTCTCCGGCGGGACGCAGGAGATTGCTATCGTGCAGCGAATTGATGCGCAGCGCGGCGAAATCGTGGTGTCTGCCACGCGCCAGCCGAACACGCCGGGTATCAATGGCACAGGCACTCTGCTCGGTTTCGTGATTCATGCCATAGCTCCGGGCAATGCCTCGCTGCAGATTTTGCAAGTAAATGCGCATGACTCGCAGCAGCGGACCATCCCGATGGTATCCGGAGAAGCCACGATTCGGGTGCAGTGATGGAATTGAGTACTATTCTTCGCAGTCACGCGATTTTTCGTCGTAAAATGTCTCAGAAGCCTCGACGTTTCAGCTTGAGTTCACCTGTGTTCATTCGGCGTTCGCGCAGCGCTGCTTCCGGCATGACTCTGCTTGAACTGATTCTGGCCTGCGCGATTCTTATGGTTCTGGCCACCGCAGTGGTTCCGCTGGCGCGAGTTACCGTGAAGCGCCACAAAGAGGATTTGCTTCGCTATGACTTGCGACAAATGCGCGACGCTATAGACCGCTTCAAGGACGCGTCGGACAAAGGCCAAATTCAAGTTCAAGCGGGCACCGAAGGATATCCGCCGGATTTGCAAACCCTCGTTCACGGCGTACCGTTAACCGGCGTAGTCGGAAAAAACATTCACTTCCTGCGCAAGATTCCAGTGGACCCGATGACCGGAACTGCCGACTGGGGAATGCGCTCCGTTCAGGACGATACCGACTCAACTTCCTGGGGCGGCCAGGATGTGTTCGACGTATTCTCGAAGTCTTCTGGAACTGCGCTGAACGGCACTAGATACTCAGATTGGTAAGATCGGGTTGGAGTTGAACAAATGAGACGGGAACGTAATTTCAAAGCGAGAGAAATGGAAAGGGCCGGACAATTCGCCCAGCGCGGATTCACGCTTATCGAGTTGATGTGCGTGATCGCGATTATTTTGATCCTTGCGACGATCAGCGCGGGTCACTATGAGAAATCAGTGGTACGCGCGAAGGAAACGACTCTGCATACTGACCTGAAAGTGATGCGCGACGCCATACAGCACTACACGGAAGACAAGGAAGCCGCGCCGTCTTCACTCGACGACCTTGTTTCCGCGCATTACATCCAACAGATCCCAACCGACCCGATGACCAATGCCAAGGACTGGGTTACGGCGTCGGAAGACTTCGACGTCAGTCCTGAACAAAGCTCATCCGGTATCACCGACGTGCATTCCGCGTCAGACGCAGTCTCCCCGTTCGAAAACACCCCTTACAGTTCTTGGTAGATCAGCGAATCTGCCCGCTTGGAATCCGCGATTTTGTGAACCACCAGAGCTAACCGAATCATTGGCCTCAGGCTGCGCTGCGGGATGCGGCGAGGTCAAAGCGATCCAGGTTCATTACTTTGGTCCAGGCCGCAACGAAGTCCTGGACGAATTTCTTGTGCGCGTCGGAGCTTCCGTAGACTTCTGAGAGAGCGCGAAGTTGCGCGTTTGAGCCGAAGATAAGATCGGCTCGCGTTGCCGTCCAGCGGACTTCGCCCGTCTTGCGATCCCGCCCTTCAAACGTATCGTTCGCATCCGATGTCGCCTTCCACGCCGTGCGCATATCGAGCAGGTTGACGAAGAAATCGTTGGTCAAGGCTTCCGGCTTTTTGGTGAAGACGCCGAACTTGGTCTGGCCGTAGTTGGTGTTCAGCACCCGCATGCCGCCGATTAGCACAGTCATTTCCGGAGCGGTCAGCGTGAGCAGCTGTGCTTTGTCCAGCAGCTCAACCTCAGCGGTCCCGTCCGCGCTTCCATGAGGGCGTCCGTTAGAGTAGGAGCGGAAGCCGTCCGCCGCCGGTTCGAGCACGGCGAAAGATTCCACGTCAGTTTGCTCTTGCGAAGCGTCCATGCGGCCTGGGCTGAACGGAACGGTCACGTTGACGCCGGCATTCTTCGCGGCCTGCTCAACGCCTGCGCAACCTGCCAGGACGATCAAGTCGGCCAGCGAGATCTTCTTACCGCCGGATTGCGAGGCGTTGAACTCGCTCTGAATCTTTTCCAATGCCTTTAGAACTTTCTGCAACTGTTCGGGCTGATTGACCTTCCAGTCCTTTTGTGGGGTGAGGCGGAGGCGCGCTCCATTTGCGCCGCCGCGCTTGTCTGACCCACGGTAAGTGGACGCGGAGGCCCAAGCGGTGGTGACGAGTTGCGAAACGGTCAGCCCGGAGGCAAGAATTTTTTCTTTCAGGGCTGCGACATCTTTGTCATCCACCAATTTGTGATTTACCGGCGGGATGGGGTCCTGCCAAAGCAGTTGTTCCTTCGGAACTTCCGGGCCCAGGTAGCGGGCGCGAGGTCCCATGTCGCGATGCGTCAGCTTGAACCACGCACGGGCAAACGCGTCGGCAAGCAACGCGGGATTTTCGTAGAAGCGCCGCGAGATTTTTTCGTAAACGGGATCGACTCGCAAAGAAATATCGGTGGTGAGCATCGCGGGTTCGTGGCGCTTGGAAGGATTGTGGGCGTCCGGTACCGTGTCGGTGCCTGTGCTGCCTTTCGGCTTCCACTGGTGTGCGCCGCCCGGGCTCTTGGTCAATTCCCACTCGTACTTGAACAAGTGCTCGAAGAAATTGTTACTCCATTTTGTTGGCGTGCTGGTCCAGGTGACTTCCAGGCCGCTTGTGATTGCGTCACCCGCGATACCGGTGGCGTAGGCGCTGGACCAGCCGAGGCCCTGATTCTCAATGGCGGTGCCTTCCGGCTCTTTACCGAGGTGCGTGCCGGGCCCGGCTCCGTGAGTTTTTCCGAAGGTATGGCCGCCGGCGATCAAGGCGACGGTTTCTTCGTCGTTCATCGCCATGCGCGCGAAAGTTTCGCGAATATCTTTCGCTGCCGCGAGCGGATCCGGCTTCCCTTCCGGACCCTCGGGATTCACATAAATCAGGCCCATGGTGGTGGCGCCGAATGGGCGCGCGAGTTCGCGTTCACCGGAATAGCGCTTGTCGGTTCCCATCCAAGTGGTCTCATGGCCCCAGTTAACGTCGAGGTCGGGTTCCCAAACGTCGGGACGGCCGCCGGCGAAACCAAAGGTCTTGAAGCCCATCGTTTCGAGGGCGACGTTGCCGGCGAGGATCATCAGATCGGCCCAGGAGATTTTTTTGCCGTACTTCTGCTTAATCGGCCAGAGCAGGCGGCGCGCTCGATCGAGGTTTACGTTATCAGGCCAGCTGTTGAGTGGAGCGAAACGCTGCTGACCCCGACCACCGCCGCCGCGACCGTCAAAAGTGCGATACGTGCCGGCGCTGTGCCAGGCCATGCGAATGAACAGCGGACCGTAGTGGCCGAAATCGGCAGGCCACCAGTCCTGCGAGTCGGTCATCAACGCGGCGAGATCTTTTTTCAGGGCGTTGTAGTCGAGGCTCTTGAACTCCTCGGCGTAGTTGAAATTCTCGCTCATGGGATCGGACAGCGATGAATGCGAATGCAGCAGACTCAAATTCAAGTGGTTCGGCCACCAGTCGCGATTCGTTCTGCTGGGGCTGCCGCCATGAGGGAACGGGCACTTCTCTTCGTTGGCCATGCGTAGTCTCCTTCAGACAGTTAAAATTCAGCCGAGTAAATCCATGCGGCGATTTCGACAAAACTACATTAACATTCAAATGGAAGATAGTTCCAATATCTAACTCCCATTTTAGGTATAGGCATACCCTATGGAAGTTCATCAGCTTCGATACGTTTGCGCCATTGCGGATACCGGCAACTTCAGCCGAGCAGCGGAGCGCTGCAAGATCGCCCAGCCCTCGCTCTCACAGCAGGTGCTGAAACTTGAGCACGAGCTCGGCACCAAACTCTTCGACCGCTTGGGTCGCAGCATTCGCCTCACGGAGGCGGGTCGCGCTTTCATTCCTCGGGCCCGCGCGATTTTGCACCAGATGGAGGCCGCGCGATCCAGTGCGGCCGATCAGAATACAGACCTTAGTGGCAGCGTCGCTGTGGGCGTCATTCCAACTATTGCGCCCTATCTGATGCCGAGTTATACGGCCCGTTTCGCCAGGAAGTATCCAGAAGCGAAACTGCGCATCGTTGAAGAAACGACTTCGGTCCTGGTGGAAGGTCTGCGCGACGTGTCGATCGATATGGCGATTCTTGCACTACCGCTGCGCCACAAGGATTTGCAGCTATTACCCATCCGAACCGAGCGGCTCTTCGCGGCATTGCGCAAAGATCATCCGCGTGCCTCTGCAAAATCGCTCGCCCTCAAGGACCTTCGCGGAGAATCGTTCGTCATGTTGCGCGACGGCCACTGTTTCCGGGATCTAAGTATTGACACCTGCACACGCGCGCGCATTACACCCAACATTGTGTTTGAGAGCGGACAGTTCAGCAGTCTCCTGGGGATGGTTGCGGCCGGAGTTGGCGTCTCGCTGGTCCCTGAAATGGCTATCGACCGCAACGTCGCCTGCCGCTACGTGCGCCTCAGCGATCCTCAGGCAACTCGAACGATCGTCACGGCAGTGGTGCGTGGACGCAGTTTTAACCGCGTTCAGCAAGCATTCCTATCCGGTCTTGGTTCTTTGCCCAAAGACCAGAGCTTAGACGCCAGTTGTCGAGGCTGACTTCTTCATAGGGATTTGCTCTTGCATCCGTCGAGAGATTCAGTTTATTGCGCCTCCGTCCATGTGCGATCAAAAAACGTCAGCGCGAGTTAGCGGCGATTTACGAAGGAATCCGGATTAGTTCTGGAATTTCTTGTGACTGCAAGCAGAAGCGCTCTACAGCAAGACAATCCGCCGATTTGACCGCGTCGCGCGCATCAGCTATTATGTTTTCGCGGGGTGGAGCAGCCTGGTAGCTCGTCGGGCTCATAACCCGGAGGTCGTTGGTTCAAATCCAACCCCCGCAACCACTTTTCTCCAGTTGCTGCGTTCCTGATCCCGATCTCCCAACCGTAATTTTTGGGTTGGCCTGCTCTGCAGGCCAGGGCCGAGACGCGAGCAACTGCGGGCGTGGGAAAGAGATGGTACAATTTCTCTCACGCCGGCGGAGCTTTATACTGGGGAAACTTCCGTGATAAAAACATTCTGCTACGCGTGTCTGCTGGGCGTCTCGCTTTTATCCGCGAACGTCCGCACACTGGAGGCACAAGCCGCCACCTCGCCCGAAGTGCCCGAGGTGGTTGAAGTAGACGCTCAGGCTCCTTCCCATCCCTTCCCCCATTTTTGGGAGCAGATGTTCGGCTCCGGTCGCGCCATACTCAGCTTGCGCCAGAGCTATCGTGATGATTTACGCGAAGTTAAATCGATTACCGATTTCCAGTACGTTCGCTTCCACGCGATTTTTCACGATGAAGTCGGCTTTTATGACGAAGACGCCGCGGGAAAACCCATCTACAATTTTTCCTACGTCGATCAGGTCTATGACGGGCTGCTCCAAAACCACGTCCGGCCGTTTGTGGAGCTGAGTTTCATGCCTAAAAAACTCGCGGCCGCCAACAATTTGCATGCTTTTTGGTACAAGCCAAACGTCTCGCCCCCGAAAGACTACGACCGCTGGGGCGCGATGATTTCAGTCTTCGCCAAGCATTTGGTTGATCGCTACGGAATTGAAGAAGTTTCCAAATGGTATTTCGAGGTTTGGAACGAACCGAACATCGATTTCTGGACCGGCGATCCTAAAGAGGCCACTTACTATCATTTGTACGACGTTACCGCTGCCGCTCTGAAGAGCGTGAGTCCCCGCCTTCGCGTAGGCGGGCCAGCAACGGCGCAAGCTGCCTGGGTTGATCGCTTCATTCGACACTGCGCCGATAACAATGTACCGGTAGATTTTGTTTCCACTCACGTGTACGGCAATGACACTTCTCGCGACGTCTTCGGCACCGATACTCCCGTCCCACTGAACAAAATGATTTGTAGCGCCGTGGGCAGAGTCCACAATCAGATCAAGACTTCCGCGAAGCCCGATCTTCCTTTGATCTGGTCTGAAGTGAACGCGGTTTACGACAACGAGCCCCAGGTGGAAGATTCCGCGTTTATGGGGCCCTGGCTGGGCGACACCATTCGCCAGTGCGATGGCCTCGTCAACATAATGAGCTACTGGACGTTTTCAGACGTTTTCGAAGAACAGGGCGTTATAAAAAAACCTTTCTATGGCGGATTCGGATTGCTCGCTGAAGGAGGAGTTCCGAAGCCTGTCTTTAATGCGTTTAAATTGATGCATCATCTCGGCGATCAAAGAATCGATGTAGCTTCCGATTCCATGCTCGTTACGCGGCGTGCCGATGGCTCGCTCGCGTTGGCCGTCTGGAATTACTCGCTACCTGACGATACTGGCCACGCCGTAAGTATGACGATTCATCTCAAACAGTCGAAATCAGATCGCCAAGCGGAGATCAGTGAAGTTGATGCGGAAATAGGTTCGCCGCTTCCCGCGTATCACGCGATGGGCGATCCCGTATCTCCAACGATTCAACAATATGCCGAGATGAAGAAGGCTGCGGAATTGCCGCCTGCGCACATCGAAAAAATCAAGAATGGTACGATTGACCTCACGCTGCCTCCTAAATCATTGTTCCTAATTGAAATTCGCTGATATCTTCCAATGGTCCTGACACGCTTTCAGGAAATTGTAATCACACGCGAGTTCTCTTCACATTGAGGAAGACCGTTCATGAATGCCGACGTAATACGAGAAGTCCTGGCAGAATCGCAAGCGGGTGAGCTTATTTTCCCCGAGGTTGTCCGCAGACTTCTCGATGCAGGCGTCGAATCTTACTTCTGCGATCTTGCAGCTCGACAAGAAACCTTCTATATGTCCGACGGCAGCACACACTCCGAAAAAATGACGCTTCCGTCTGCGCCCATCGCGACGGAATTCTCGCCGTCCGAGGTTGTAGCGGCTATCCGCGGCGCGCAGGCTGACACGATTCGCTATCCTGAGTTTGTGAAGCGTTCGGTCGCGGCTGGCGTAATCGCTTATTGGGCTTTTCTCACTGGCAAGCGGGTTATTTACTTTGGCCGAAAAGGCGAGTTTCACATCGAAGAGTTTCCGCCGCACAAACCGTAGAAATTTTCGCAAAATTAGTACCTAAGTGGAACCATCGGCCGCAACTCCATTCTTTCCAGCGGCAACGGATAGCCGGAACGAATAGCATCGATAAATAAATCTTATTTGACCGCGTTCCACCCAACATGCTATTTAAGCTCCTCACAATGGGAAGCGATAATCAAACCCGAGGGCTTGGAGTCTCCACGGAGGCCCCGTTTGTGCCGTCGATTTCTGCACGGCTCCCGTTCGCCACATCCGGTCTGATTCAGCTCGTAATGGTAGTAGGCGTAGTACTCGTACGAGTAAATATTATCCTGCTTAGGAGCGGGTAGCGGCCGGGGCGGAAAAAAAGTTCGAACCCCAAGAGGCCGTTACCCGAAAGGGACAACGGCCTCTTGGTTTTTGGAGCCAAGAGCTCAAGGCCAAGGGAGCCCAAAATGAAGTTTTCCGATTTCAGTAAAGCGAAAAATGTATCGCGCTACAACCGGGAGAAATTGCTCACCAATACAAACATGACTGTCGCCATGGTCGAGGCCCAGAAGGGCACCTCCGAGCTTCCCCACAGCCACGGCCACGAGCAGGCCATTCTAGTTCTCCGCGGTGCCTGGCGTTTCCACATGAAAGGCCGGGAATTTACCGTGCGCGCGAACCAGATGCTTTCGATTCCCGCGCACGTGGAGCACTCGGCCATCGCCCTGGAAGACACCCTGGCTATGGATATTTGCGCCACGCCGCAGCAAGAGCACGCAGCCGATAAAGAACGGACTGTTCCGTACGATGCGGACCAGTATCTGTGGGGAGTCTAGGGGTTCGCTATGCCGAAGACAAAAAAGACCGGCGCTGAAATTATTTGGGAATGCCTGGAACGCCTGGGCGTGGAATATGTTTTCGGCTATCCTGGCGGCGCTATCCTGCCCGCGTATGACGCCATGACGCGGTACAAAGTCCATCACGTCCTGGTTCGGCATGAGCAGGGTGCCACGCACATGGCCGACGGCTACGCCCGAGCTAGCGGCCGCGTTGGCGTGGCGCTCGCGACCTCAGGCCCCGGCGCCACGAATATGGTCACCGGTATTGCCACCGCCATGATGGATTCCTCTCCGATCGTCTGCGTCACCGGGCAAGTGGGAAGCAAACTCATCGGCAGCGACGCCTTCCAGGAGACTGACATCACCGGTATCACTTTGCCGATCACGAAACACAATTACCTGGTAACGCGTGCGCAGGATATCGCCTCGAGCTTGCGCGAAGCCTTCCAAATAGCGAGCTCCAGCCGCCCTGGTCCCGTTCTAGTGGACATCACCAAAGATGCGCAGAACGGCTCATGCGAGTTTGATTGGGAAGCGGCTGCGCCGCAACGCCAGCATTTCGTGCGCGGACCTTTTTACAGCAAGACGCAATTGGCCGAAGCTTTGGAGCTGATTAACCAGGCCAAGCGGCCCGTAATCCTGGCTGGCCATGGAATTATTCTCTCTGGCTCCGAGCAAGAAGTTCTGGCCTTCGCGGAGGCTGCATGCGCTCCTGTGGCGCTCACTCTACTTGGGATTGGCGCCTTCGCTGCTTCGCATCCGCTCTGTCTGGGAATGATGGGCATGCACGGCGAAGCCTGGGTAAACAAAGCGATTCAAGAGTCCGATTTGTTGATCGCGTTGGGCATGCGCTTCGATGACCGCGTCACGGGAAACTTGAAAACCTACGCTCCGACGGCGAAGAAAATCCATATCGAAATTGACCGCGCTGAAATAAATAAGAACGTCCACGTGGACGTTCCGCTGATCGGCGATCTTCGTGAGCTGCTGCCGCAATTATTGCCCGGGCTGAAAAGAGTGGACCGTTCGGATTGGCTTTCCCATATCGACGATTCAAAGCAAGACTCCGCGGTGCGAGACATTCAGAGCCTGCCGGACGATGGGCATCTATACGCCGCGCACGTAATCCACGAATTGTGGCGCGAGACCAACGGCGACGCCATCATCGTTACCGACGTGGGCCAGCACCAGATGTGGGAGGCCCAATACTACCGCCACGAGAAACCGCGCACGCTGATCACTTCCGGCGGCCTGGGCACCATGGGCTTCGCACTCCCAGCAGCCATCGGCGCCAAGTTTGCGAATCCGGAGGCAGAAGTTTGGGTGATCGCGGGCGACGGCGGTTTCCAGATGACCATGGCGGAACTTGCCACCATCGTCCAGGAAAAAATCGAAATTAAAATTGCCATCGTGAATAACGGTTACCTCGGCATGGTTCGTCAGTGGCAGGAATTCTTCTACGACGGCCGTTACTCCTCCACACCGTTGTGGAGCCCCAATTTCCAGAAGCTCGCGGAAGCCTTCGGCATTCCTGCTTTTACCGTGAACACCCGGCCCGACGTGATTCCAACATTGCGGGCAGCCCGGCAACATCGCGGGCCGGCTTTAATTGATTTTCAAGTTGAACAGGAAGATTCCGTGTTTCCGATGGTTCCGGCCGGAGCCGACTTGCATGCCATGATTCGCCGGCCGAACCCGCTGGTCGAGAGGGCAACCGATGTCTGAGCAACAGAAACTCCACTCGTTCGTGCTTTACGTGGAAAACCAACCCGGCGTTCTGAATCGCGTAGCATCCTTGTTTCGCCGTCGCGCGTACAACATCGAATCACTCACCGTGGGTCACACGGAACGCCCGGGCATTTCGCGCATGACCATCGTCGCCGGCATAAGTGAAGGCGCAGCGCATCGTGTGGAAGCAAATCTCTACAAGTTGGCGCCGGTTCTTTCCGTCGAAGATGTGACTCACGTGCCCATAATTGCGCGAAGCCTTGCCTTCATCAAAGTAGCGGCGAATGACGAATCGCGTTATCGCCTGATGGAGATCGCGCGCGTTTTCCGGGCGCGCGTAGTGGACTTGGCTAACGAATCTCTGGTCATCGAAATCACCGGTACGGAAGACAAAGTAGATGCACTCGTCGGCGTTCTTCGTCCATTTGGAATTCTGGAAATGGCAAGAACCGGACAAGTCGTCATGTCACGCGGAACAAAACCCCCGGCAAACGGTCATTCTGCCGGGCGAAATGATTTGCTGTTGGAAGAGGAAGCATCGCAATCGGTTTAATAAATCCATATCGAACGACCCTGGGAGATAAAAATGGCGAAGATTTATCACGACAACGATGCGGATCTGGCGCTGATTCAGGCGAACAAAATTGCAATTATCGGATACGGCTCGCAAGGTCACGCCCATGCGCTGAATCTGCGTGACAGCGGATGTCACGTGTGCGTCGGCCTCCACGCCACCAGCCAGTCCTGGGAGAAAGTAAAAAAGGCTGGTCTGCCGCTTTATTCCGTGGCGCAAGCGGCCGCCGCCAGCGATGTGATCATGGTTCTCGCGCCCGATACCGCCCAGCCCGGAATATACAAACGCGACATCGCACCGCATCTTTCCGCCGGCAAGATGCTGATGTTCGCGCATGGATTCAACATTCGCTACGCAACCGTCGATATTCCTACCGACGTCGACGTAACCATGGTGGCGCCGAAAGCGCCGGGGCATCGCGTCCGCGAAGTGTTTGTCGAAGGCGGCGGCACGCCTGCGTTGTTGGCCGTTCATCAGGACGCAACAGGCTCGGCCAAAAAGCTCGCTCTCTCCTATGCCAAGGCTATCGGCGCCACGCGAGCCGGCGTCATCGAGACAACATTCACCGAAGAAACGGAAACCGATCTGTTCGGAGAGCAAGCCGTTCTTTGCGGCGGCGTTAGCGCACTAGTAAAAGCCGGCTTCGAAACACTGGTGCAAGCTGGGTATCAACCCGAAATCGCCTATTTCGAATGCCTCCACGAACTGAAATTAATCGTTGACCTGATGTATCGAGGCGGCCTCAATTACATGCGTTACTCGGTAAGTGACACCGCCGAGTACGGCGATTACACCGGCGGCCCGCAGATCATCACCAGCAAAACGCGCGAAACCATGCGGGAGATGCTCGAGCAAATCCAGAATGGCGAATTTGCAAAAAAATGGATCGGCGAGAATGAATCGGGACGCAAAAACTTTAATGCCGAAAGACAGAAAGAGCAGCAGCAATTGATCGAGCAAGTGGGCGCACAACTCCGTTCGAAAATGCCCTTTCTGGACCCCGTTACAGTTTCGACCGAGCAACCCGTCTCTGAGGAAATTGCCGCAACGGCCATGACTACCAGCAGCAAATGAATCGTTCGAATAGTAGAAGCAGCGCTATAACGAACGGTATCGAGCGTACTCCAAACCGCGCCATGCTTCGGGCCGTCGGCTTTGGCGACGGCGATTTTGAAAAACCCATCATCGGCATTGCCAACGCCTATAGCAACATCACCCCTTGTAACGCCAGTCTGAACGACCTCGCCATACGCGCCGCGGAAGTCCTTCGAGACCAACAAACCATGCCCCAGGTTTTCGGAACCATCACGGTAAGCGACGGCATTTCCATGGGCACCGAAGGGATGAAATATTCCCTGGTTTCGCGGGAAGTGATCGCCGACTCCATTGAAACCGTATGCAACGCGCAACGCATGGACGGCGTGCTCGCCATCGGCGGCTGCGACAAGAACATGCCCGGCGCGATGATCGCGATCGCGCGGTTGAACATCCCGGCAATTTTTGTTTACGGCGGCACCACCAAGCCCGGCCATTTCGAAGGTAAAGACCTCACCGTTGTCAGCGCGTTTGAAGCCGTCGGACAGCATAGCGCCGGAAAACTGAGCGACCGCGAATTACATGAAGTTGAAAAGCATGCGTGCCCCGGTGTTGGTTCCTGCGGCGGTATGTACACGGCTAACACTATGTCTTCCGCGATCGAGGCTATGGGGCTTAGCCTGCCCTACTCCTCCACAATGACAGCAGGAGAAGGTGAGAAAACGCAAAGTACCGCCGACTCCGCGCGCGTCCTGGTTAATGCCGTTCGTCAGCAGATTCTTCCCGATAAACTTTTAACGCGCAAAGCCTTCGAGAATGCAATCGCGGTAGTGATGGCAACGGGCGGGTCCACCAACGCCGTCCTACATTTGCTGGCCATCGCGCAAGCCGCCCGCGTTCCCCTATCGATCGATGATTTCGAGCGTATCCGGCCACGCGTTCCAGTCTTGTGCGATCTAAAACCTTCAGGCAAGTACGTGATTACGGATTTCCATGCCGCCGGCGGAATACCGCAAGTAATGAAGACGTTGCTCGATCACGGAGTCATCCACGGCGATGCGCAGACGACGGAGCCTGCCAAGAATCAAGACGTGATCCGTCCGTGGAACAAGCCCGTGTATACGACTGGACATCTCACCATCCTCAAAGGAAATCTCGCAACCGAAGGCGCAGTCGCAAAAATCTCCGGCGTCAAGAATCCGAAAATCACTGGCCCGGCGCGTGTGTTCGACTCCGAAGAAGAATGTCTGGCGGCGATTCTCGCGAACCGTATCAAGCCCGGCGACGTTATCGTGATTCGCTACGAAGGCCCCAAGGGCGGCCCAGGGATGCGAGAAATGCTGGCGCCCACCGCAGCGCTAATTGGCGCAGGCCTCGGCGATTGCGTAGGCCTAATAACCGACGGTCGCTTCTCAGGGGGCACTCACGGGATGGTAGTAGGTCACGTCGCCCCGGAAGCCGCAGTAGGCGGTGGCATCGCGCTGGTGCACGAAGGCGATTCCATTGCCATTGATGCAAACGCGCGACTCCTGCAGCTAAATATTTCCCCCGAAGAATTTGCGCGTCGTCAAGCCGCGTGGGTAAAGCCAAAGTTGCGCTGCACCAGCGGCGTCCTGGGCAAATATGTTCGCCTGGTTTCGAGCAGCAGCATTGGCGCCATTACCGACGAATGTGTGGAGGACAAATAGCAAGAGCTACCGTCGCTGCAACCGGACGGCCGCCCAATCCATATGCCAACTCGAGCCCGACCAAGGATGCACAACTCTTTCCTTCAAATCGCTCGCCATACACCTCC
>JBEKHG010000053.1:0-17486 GCA_050012395.1 Candidatus Acidiferrales bacterium | reverse complement strand
TACGCTCTGGCCGGGTCGATTAGCCTGTTGCGACGCCCCGATCGAGGTGAATTCACGAATTACCTGCTGGATCCTAAAGAAACCCGTTTCCTCTTCGAACATCGCGGCTGGAATACCGTTGTCGGTTTTCAAACGCGCAATCCGGTGCATCGCGCGCACGAATATATTCTGAAGTGCGCCCTCGAAACCGTTGATGGACTCCTGTTACATCCTCTCGTAGGGGAAACTAAATCCGAAGACGTGCCGGCGGAAGTTCGCTTGCAGTGCTATGTCGCGTTGCTCGATAGCGCATTGCCATCCAGCCGCGCCGTACTTAGTTTGTACCCGGCTGCAATGCGCTACGCTGGACCACGCGAGGCCATTTTCCACGCTATCGCGCGCAAAAACTACGGTTGCTCGCACTTTATCGTGGGACGCGATCACGCCGGCGTCGGCAATTTCTACGGCACATACGACGCACAAAGAAAGTTCTTGGAGTTTGAACCGGGTGAACTCGGCATCACTCCGATCTGCTTCGATGCCACGTTCTACTGCAAAAAGTGCGCCGCTATGGCCTCCGAAAAAACCTGCAAACACGGCCCCGCCGAACGGTTGGTGCTGAGTGGAACCAAAGTCCGTGAATTACTCCGTGCCGGCGAAAATCTGCCGATCGAATTTACGCGGCCTGAAGTGGCAGAGATTCTGCGCGAAGCTTATCGCGATAACTAAAAAATGGGGACCCCACGAATGAATACGAAAAATAAAGGTTTTACTCTTTGGTTTACGGGCTTGCCGTGCTCCGGCAAATCAACTCTTGCCGAGATCATTGCCCCGGAACTCACGCGCCGTGGCCGCACCGTGGATATTCTTGACGGTGACATCGTTCGCACGAATCTCACCAAAGGTCTTGGCTTCAGCAAAGAAGACCGCGACGAAAACATCCGACGCATCGGATTCGTCTGCGGCTTGATTACCAAGCATGGTGGAATCGCGATCTCTGCGGCGATCTCGCCTTATCGTTCCGTGCGCGACGAAGTTCGCTCGAAGATCGAAAACTTCGTCGAAGTATTCGTCGACACTCCGCTTGAGCTTTGTATTCAGCGCGACGTCAAAGGCATGTACAAAAAGGCCATCGCTGGCGAAATGAAGAACTTTACCGGCATCAGCGATCCTTACGAACCGCCGCTGCATCCTGAGATCGTGATTCACACTCAAAAAGAGTCGGAGCAAGAATCAGCTGCGCGTATTCTGGGAAGCCTCGAACGCATGGGCCTTATCGAACCCGCCCATGAGCCGGCTTACACTTCGGACGAAGCTGAGAAAATTCGCGAACGCCTCGAGAAACTCGGCTATATCGAAAAATAAATCTTCGCTCCTTCCATTAGTATGGTGGGGCGCGTTCGTCGGATCGTGGTCGGCTTGACGATTGCAAACATGCAAGGTCGGTGGTATCTTCCCGGCTAATTGGCAGTCACCGTCTCAACCCTGAGGAGTTCACGATGAAGACGAAAATTCAAATCGTTTTTGCCTTGTTACTGGTGCTCACCCTCGCCCTCTATCCTATTCCGACTTTTGCAGGTGCTCCAATTCGACATGGCTCTGACATTGGGGCGACAGGTAACGCCGATTTTTGGAACTTGTTTGGACCAACCAAGTTTCTCCCAAATTCAAACTTCACCAAGATATCGTACGAGTATTTGTGTCCGGGGCAAAATGTTGCCGCCGCAAACGCGGATGAAACGAATGCCGGCGGCTGCACGGGCGGCGTATATCTGTTATTGATTCAGGTTCAGTCCACCAGAACAGCGAACTTTGTTCTCACCGTGCAGGATCTCGTAGGGTTTACTTTTGTAGAGGATGCGAATGATCCGGACTCTTCAACAGTGGGCGTAGTGCAATGCGACACCAACAACACCGTCGGCTTGTGCACTACTCTGGGTAGCGGTTCGGCTTCTCAATTTCCAAACCTGACTTTTGCGCATCCTAAAACCAACACATCGGTGAGCATCACCATACCACCGATACCTGCTTATCCTGCCGGCACCGGGACTCAAGGTCAGGGACTAACGATTTTTATCCAGACAACGCAGTCTCCCGCTGTCCCGATCGCCTTTCCAAAGATAGTCGGCGGCTAAACTTAGACTCGCGTCGCTGACTTCAGCCTAACACTCTCCGACTTTGTGTTGCGCGCAGTCACCGCTGCTGCCGCTTTGCGAGCAAGCAGTTGGAACCCTTTTTCCCCGGCTTGCTTTTCTAGCGCCTGCAACAGCGAACGCGCCGCACTATTCTTTTCGCTTTCGAGTTCGATTTCGGCCTGCGCGAATCGCGCCTCAAATTCAAATCCCGTGACTTTCATCCCGCTTGCGTCTTTCAGAGCGGATTCCAGCTCGCGGCTCGCTTCGTCCATTTTGCCCGAACGGCCTTTCAAACGCGCGCAGGTGATGGCAAATGAAAGACGGACGATGCGGTCCTGCGCGGGCAATTTTGTGGCACCTTCTACAACAGATTGTGCCTCGGGCAATTTTCCCTGCGCCATCAGCGACCGGACCAGCAAGTCATCCGCTTGGATCTCGCCGTCGTGAAGCTTTTCCGTCTGGAATTCCTTCACCGCTTCGCGCGCTAGCACTTCCGCCTGCGGAGCTTGCCCTTTTTCCAGTGCCAATTTCCCCAGCGAAACTTTACTGTTCGCTACGTCTCCCTTAGCCCCAAGTTTCTGCCGAATATCAAAGGCTTTGCGATAGGCCTTCCCGGCACTCTCCAAATCATCTCGCGCCATTAGGACGTCCCCAAGCGCGTCTAGAGTAGCTGCAGCATCGCTTTCCATACCGAGTTTTTCGCTGATGTTCAAAGCATCTCGGAGGTTTTTCTGCGCAGCAGCCAGGTCTCCCTGCAAATACAAGACCAGGCCGATGTTGCTCAACGCCATGGCGGTGCCGCCACTGTCGTTCACTTCCCGCGCGGCAGCTAGTACCTGCTCGTACGTGTCCTTTGCCTTTGGAAAGTCGCCCTCCGCATAAAAAACGCTCGCTAAATCATTTTCGTACTCCAGGACGTGTTGCTTATCTTTGTCCTCGCGGGAGATAGTCAAGGCTTCCATGTAACCGGCCTTGGCGCCTTCCAGGTTTCCACGGTCAGATTGAGTATTCGCGATGTTCACCAGCGCTCCTGCGATGTCTTTCCGCGAGCCCACCTCGCGCATATTTTGAAGTGCTTGTTGGTGTAGTGCGAGCGCAGCATCCAGATTTCCCTGTGTTTCCAGGATTTTCGCCAATCGAGTCACCGACCTGGCTGATCCCTTGCGATCCCCGGCCAGCGCAAACGCGTCCTTCGCCTGATCGCAAGATTTCTTGGCGCTCTCCAATTCACCCAGGCTGTAAAGCGCCCAGCATTCGTCCAAAGACGCCTGCGCAGACACTAAGTGGGCACCTTCAGCTTTCTTCATAGCCCTTTCGTCTGCCGCCATTTCCTTTTTGAAATCGGACAATGACTTGTCCGCAGCCGCTTCTTGTAAGTCGATACGTGGGTCGTCTTGTAATGGCGCCGGGAGTTTCCGCATTTCATCCACCGTCGCCAGGGCATCCTCTCCTTTGCCGGCTGAAGTTTGAACATTCGCTAAACGCAAGCCGTAGTCAAGGTTGTCCGGGAAAAACTCCCACAGCGAACGGTAAGTTTCTATAGCCTTCTGCCAGTCGGCAGTCAATTCAAGATAGCGGCCTTGTATCGATAATTGATCTTCACGCGAGAGTTCGCTCGAAAGATCCTTCGCTTTAGAAGCTTCCTCGCGCGCCTGCGCATCATTGCCTAGCTCGGACCAAGCTTGTGCAAGTGCCGCGTGACCGAGCGCGAACTTGGGGTCGGACTCGACGGTTTTTTCCAACAGATCGCGCGCCGCAACTGCATCAAAGAGCCTCAGCTTCGTCAATCCCTCCGCATAAAGCCGGGCCGTTTCAGAATTGGCAGGCAACGACGCGTGTAACTCGGCTGCTTCAGCCGCAGAGACTTCTCCGGCGCTCAGTTTCTGGCGTAACGCTTCACCCGCTCGATTAATCAGCGCATTCAACTCAGTTTGCGTCCCTGTCTCAACCATGGACGCAAGCGTTTCTCCGTTTTTTGTATCCTGGACGCGCAGGTCAAGGCGTATCGGCTTATCAGCAGATTTGTCATCTACGAGGTAAGAGCCGAAGACCACGAGATCGGTGCTTATGCTTCGGCGAATCTTGTCGAGTGTATCCGGCGCATACGTCTCAGCATCCGCAAGCGAAAGATCCGCCTTCATTCGCGAAACCACTTCTCCCGGGATTGTGCGCAACTTTCCAGCTGCCGCAAGTTCCGACGTCAGCTCTTCTTCCAGAGCATCGGAAAGCCACGCTTCACTTGGCTCTTTCGAAAGATTTTTGAATCCCAGGACAGCTACAGATCTCCTGGCTCTGATCGCTCCACTCGTGACGGGAGAATTCCCACCACTCGTGTTCGATTTATTGAACAGCCGATCGCGGAGTCCGCCTGGATCCAGCCAAAGAAGCACAGCGATCAAGAGAACTGCGCCCAGCCCGAACGCGAGAATTTTTTTTGGAGGAATTGCGATCACCGAAGCTGAGGGCGCCTTATAACTTTCGAGTTGTAGATTCGATCCGACGGCTGACGATGCGCTCAGCCTTTCCAAGTCCACCTGCATCTCCCGCGCAGTCTGATATCGATACGCCGGATCCTTCTCAAGGGCTTTCAAAATCAAAGACTGCATTCCCGGCGGAACCTGCCGATTGAATGCGCTCGGTGGCTGTGGATGCTGGTGTAAGATCGCGTCGATCAATCGCGGCGCCAGCGTTTCGGGAAATGGACGCTGGCCGGTCACCATTTCATATAGCACGGCTCCGGCTGCGTAGATGTCGCTCCTGGTATCGGCTGGTTCTCCCTTCAACTGCTCCGGCGCCATATACGGAAGAGTCCCCGCTACAGTATTCGAACTCGTAAAGCTTTGGGTTATGTCCGTGTTACGAGGTTGCAACAATTTGCTCAAGCCGAAGTCCAGGATCTTCAAGCGGCCATCGGGCGTAATACGCAAATTGCCAGGCTTCAGATCACGGTGCACTATCCCCGCGTCGTGCGCTGCCTGCAGACCTTGCGCCAGTTGCAAACCGAGGCGAATAGCTTCCTTCTCGGAGACCGACCCGGCCGCCAACCTTTTATCGAGCGTTTCGCCAGTTATGTATTCCATCACCAAGAAGTTCACACCGTCTTGTGAATCGAAATCATGAACGGTCGCGATGTTGGGATGGTTCAGTTTGCAGAGGATTTGTGCTTCGTTCCGAAAAAGCTTAACGGCGCCGGAATCCGCCAGCGAACCTGCCAGCAGAATTTTCAGGGCGACATCGCGGTCTAGCCGCTCGTCGTGGACGCGGTAC
Source organism: Candidatus Acidiferrales bacterium (assembly GCA_050012395.1). Classification (GTDB taxonomy): domain Bacteria; phylum Acidobacteriota; class Terriglobia; order Acidiferrales; family UBA7541; genus Palsa-295. Next base: position 12,105 of record JBEKHG010000053.1, on the reverse strand, counting down.
ACCTCGCCCATTCCACCCGCACCAATCTTCTCTACAATTCGGTAGTGCGAGATGGTCTGGCCAATCATGCCTGCAGGAACTCCCGTTGCGACGCATGTTAGGTCGCGTGTGAATGCAAGTCAATGCAACGGCCAAACATATATTCTACTAAATGGAAATCGTTCATAAGTTCGGAGCACCGGTCCTGTTTACATGCGTCAACGTGCATCTGCACAATCGCCTGTTTGGTTGGAATTAAGCAAACCTAACCATACTCATTTGTTCTTGTGGTTTTCCCTACGAGGTCAGCTTACTACTAGTGTGGCGCCGTCACGGTGATCGTAAACGATTTCATCGAGGCGCCGCTGCTAGCCGTAATCACCACCGGAGTCGAGGATGAAACCGGCGAGGTTGTGATATCGAATATCACGTTGGTCGCCCCGGCTGGAACCGTGACGCTATTCGGAACTACGGCAATTGATGGGTCACTTGAAGTAAGAGACACGACGATTCCGCCGGCATAGGCTGGCCCAGTCTGAGTAACCGTGCCGTGAGCCGTGTTCCCCCCAACGATCGACTTCGGAGAAACCGTAAGAGAAGCGATAACCTGGGTTGCTGTGATTGAACTCGACACCGTAGTGCCGTCAAGGGAAGCCTTAATTGTAACCGAGGTGTTCGCGCTGGTCGGGTCGGTCGGAAGCGTGAAGACGAATTGGTAAGAACCCTCCGGTATCGTCATACTTGAAGGAACCGGCACGACTGAGGGATCACTACTTGTCAAACTCACCGTCGTCCCTCCGGCTGGAGCATTGTTATTGAGAACGACGGCCGCGGTAACCGGGCCTCCGCCAAGCACCGATGGGCTAATTAAATAAAGTCCCCCGAGCATGGGAACTACGCCTAGCGTGTTTGCTTCGGTGATGCCCCCAGAAGTAGAAATAAGAACAAAAACGTTTGATTTTTGCGGCACAACCGAGACGTTAAAATTTGTGCTCGTGGCACCTCCAGGAACCGTCACGCTCGAGGGCACGCTAGCGAGGCTCGGCTTGCTACTAAGAAGATTCACAACAGTGCCTCCAGCAGGAGCTGGGCCCAGCAAATTAATTGTCCCCACCGATTGCGACGGTCCCACAACAAATTGAGGATCTAACACAAGCGAGCCCTGCAGATTCGGTCCATTAAACGGCGGCAAGCCACCCGAGAATGGCAAGTACAGGGGATCACCGATATTCAGAATCATCCATTTAAGCCAAGCTTCATTCCTCAAAAACGCATCGCCTACATTAGCTCCTTCGAAGAGATTCAGAAACACCCCGTCCGGATATGCCAAACCTTGTAAATAGGGTTCGGCCACAGCGCCGCTTGTAACGGTAATACCGTGCTGAACAGCGTTTGCCGACCAGTTCGGTCCAGTTCGCGGGTCTGCTGCCGATAAACTATCTAAATGAAATCCAATCGCACCAGTGTTCCAGGTGAAAGCGTTATTGTAATGATTTAGGCTGTACCAACCAGAGTACAAAGCAGCGTTCGGACAGTCCGGAGCGGGCGGTGTGCCGAATTCTTGCGGATTGCTATCTTCCGTAACACTGAATCCCGCTTGTCCGGCGAAAACTCCGGCCATATAAAGTTCCCAATCCCCCGAGCCGTCGCCAGCGTCGAGCTCCTTCGCGATTGGACCATGAGCCAGGTCCAGGCATGCTTGGCCGGTCAAACCGTTCTGTTCTGCTCCAATCGCCTTATCAACCAATCCCTCGGCCAGAGCTGCAGTCGCGCCGTCGAGGCGCCATACCGAGTAGATTTGCAACGAACCTTGTTGTGCGCGATAAGCGCTCAATGACAGAAATGATTGGTACGAGTTCCCTTGAGCTTGGTTGACTGCAAAATATGGATGCTGCTGCGCCGGGTAGGGGAAGGCGTCGGTCGCTGAATATTGATTCCATATATCCGCGACGTATTGATCGATCGCATAAACCTTGCCGTTTTGCGCAGTCAGTTTAAATGGGCGGATGAAACTGAAAACGATATAAAGAATTTGATTCGGGCCTACGGTGTCCAGGCAGCTTTGAATCGGATTCTGCACTTCCAAGACATATGTCGTCCAGGTCAATAAGGTATCAGCTTCCGGCGGGCTTATAGCGCACAGGTTCGCCGTCGGGATGTCCCGCGCCGCCAGGTAATGATTCGCAACATTAACCGAATCGGAGCTCGTTGGGTCATAAACCACCAATACACGTTGCGCCAGCGAGCTCTGCGCCAATGTCGGACCCGCGCCGGCGAGACACCATAAAAGCAGGATGACTCGAGATCTTCCTATCAGAGATTTAAAGACCGATCGGTGGTTTCTCATGTGATCCCATAAAATTAAGCTCGCCCTGGAAGAACGGTGTCGAGAACTATAGAAGCGCAATGGCCCCTCGAAAAGCAAGAATTTATACGCTGGTAACTTGGTTTTTACGCGGAGATTTTTTATTTAATCTGTGTTGATAAGGTCAGGGCCCCAGGAATCGTTTGAGTGTTAGACTCGCGAGGTTCGAGCCAAGTGATCCGGGGCGCCAAGTATTCGAAAACATTCCGGCTCAAACGGCCGAGACCCTACCGGGTCTTTCCCCTTCACGCAACAGGAGTACCAGACCTGAGGCTAGCCGCGAGGAACTTAGATGAGAATTAAAACCTTCATTCGATGGAGCGAAAGAACATTTCGCAAGGCCAATTGGAAGGCAGCATGTAACCTCGCGTTCGTCCTGGTGTGTTGCGCCGCGCTTAGCGCCCAGAATGTGGTTTCGACGGGAGCACTCGCCGGTCGAGTCACGGATCAGAGCGGGGCGGCGGTGCCGGGCGTCTCAGTTCTTCTCCGGAACCTCGGAACCAGTGCGCAACAATCCGTCGATTCAAACAGCGCTGGACTTTATCGGTTTCCAGTGCTCGTGCCAGGTACCTATTCCATCACGGCCAGCCTTAACGGATTTCGCGATGTCCTGGTCTTGGTGAAAGTGCAAGTAGGAAACGCCACATCCCAGGACATCAAGCTGCAGGTGGGAGCCAGTCGAGACACCGTTACAGTAAGCGGGACCACGCCCCTGCTGCGGCCCACGGAATCTTCCGCCAGCACTGTTCTTGAGCGCTCGTTTACCGAGGATTTGCCCCTCAACGGGCGCCGTTACACGGACTTTACGGTGCTCACGCCAAATACCAGCTACGACGGTGACACGGGTCTGGTGAGTATTGCAGGACAACAGGGCGGAGAAGATTCAGGATATGCGAATGGAAATGGCTCCAATGTCTTTACCGTTGACGGAAGCAATGCTACCAACAACTATTTCGACGACATTATAGGGCGTTACCGTATCCCCTATCTGTACGGTGAGGATTCCATTCAGGAGTTTCAGGTTTCTGTGAGTCCCTACTCGTCGATCTATGGAGGAGGAGCGGGTTTTGTAAATGCGGTGACGCGGTCCGGAAGCAATGCGTTCCACGGAAGTGTATTTTATTACAACCGGAATTCGGCGACGGGAACCAATGACGCCATCGACAAAGCAAATAGTTTCCCGAAACCAGAAGATTCTTTGCAGCAGTTCGGCGCTGGAGTGGGCGGGCCAATCCGGCGCGACCGTTTATGGTTCTTTGTCGATTACGAGCAGCAACTGCGGAACGATCCGATTCCCGTCATTAATTCAGCTTTGGCAACGACGCAGGCGAACCTAGCTGCTTTTTTGGCTGCTAATTTTGGACTTCCGGCCGGGACAGTGCTGCCTCCGCCGAATGGGCCTTTGCCGGTGCCGGGCAACGATTCGGCGCCCGATCCGACCAATCCGGTGTACCTCCAGCAAGTCTCAAACGCCGTGAATGCGCTGAACTCCAATCTCGGCGCCAAAGCGAGAAAGCGCAATGATTGGGTGATCACGCCCAGGCTAGACTATCAACTCACCCCGCGTGATAGTGTGTTCCTTAGCTTGAATTTTAACAACTTCAACTCACCTGGAGGCGTCATTACTGACCCTACCGTCGGCAATTATGGAATTCAGACGCTAGCTAACGCCTATGTACGAACCGATCAGGCCAGCCTGGGATGGACGCGCACTTTCTCCCCCAAGCTCGTGAACGAATTTCATGCGAGCACCTCGCAAGACAACGAGATCGCGACACCCACCGGATTGGCTCCAAACACTCCCACAATAATTCTGGATAGTCCTGCCGCGTTCGTTCTAGGTAACGCTCCTTTCTCCGTAGGAAGGGTTTTTGAGCGGCAGTATTCCGTCGCCGACCGCGTGGACTATGTGGTCGGCAAGCATACCTTGCAATTTGGTTTTGAATTTAATCGCGCTTGGGATTCGGACAACAATGATGGCGGCGCGGACCCTAACGAGGCCGTCGACTTCGGATCGTTCCTGGGAAGTTATGAATTTCCGAATCTGGAGGATTTTGCTCTCGGTAAATACAGCCCCTTCAGTCAGACTTCGGGAAACCCGACTTTTTCTTTTGCCGTGCCCTACTACGGATTCTACGTACAGGACACGTTCCGCGCTTTGTCGCAATTGACGTTGGAAATCGGTTTGCGTGAGGACTTTCAGGTTTACCCACAGCCTGCGGAAAATCCACTCTTCCCGCTTACGGGACAGTATCCGAACCAGTTTCAGCGCCTGGCGCCGCGTTTCGGATTTGCCTGGCAGCCCGCATCGAAAACGGTGGTGCGCGGAGGATTCGGACAGTTCTACACCAACATGAACGGATTAAACTACCGGAATGCGGTGGTTTCGAATGGGCTGGCGTCACAGCAGACTTCGGTAAATTCCACCTACAATGGAGGGCCGCCGAACGCGCAAGTACCAACGTTTCCGAACATCCTCCCCGCGAATTCCTCCTTGTTCCAGACTTCTCCCGACATTTCGCTGGTTTCGCCGCACTTTAAATCCCCTGATATTTTGCAGGCTAGTCTGCAGATTGAGTGGGAGATTTTCCGCGACACCACCGTAACTATAGGAACTATATGGAACCACGGACTGCACATTCTTTCGGGCAGCGCCTATGATTTGAATCTGATGCCCTTGACCGGCACGACGACTTACACAGTCTGTCCCCCTGGCACAACTGTTCCGCCCTGCAACGGCCGCACGGTCACACTACCGAACATGGATAGTGAGATGTTAACCGAGGGGCGCATCAATCCCAATCTCGGTCAGATCAACGAGCTGATCAGCCCCGCGCAAAATTATTACAATTCCTTGTTCGTACAGGTCCAGCGCCGCATGTCACAAGGGCTTTCCTTAAACTTCTCTTACACTTTCGCCAAAAGCATCATGCTGGATGGCATGGACTTCAACAATCAGTTCGACTTCAGCAATACCCACGCCCCTTCGCTGCTCGACCAGCGGCATCGAATTAGCTTTGCCAGCGTTTATTTTCCGCGGCTGGAAAGGCTGACCAGTTCCGACCTTGGGCGGGTGCTTCTCTCGGGCTGGATGTTGAGCAGCGTCATGGAATTCTCCTCCGGTCGTCCGTACGCGGGTTTGTTGAGTCCGGCCTGCACGAGTTCCACCCTGTCGTTCAACAATTGCGACGGAGCCGATGGCAATCTGAACGACACGGCGTTCATTCAAGACACTGCCAACACCGCCGGTGGAATCAATGGCGCGGGACCCACGCCGGCCATCGGCCTGAATTCCTTCTACGGGCCGTGGCTTGAGAGAATCGACGTTGGGCTGGCCCGTAATATTGCGATCAAGGAAGGCACGGAACTGGAATTGCAAGTGCAGGCGTTCAATCTATTCAACCACGCCAACTACTACGTTCAGAACGGCAACGGGATCAACCAGTTGCAATACAACCCTATCGGCACCACTTGTGGCGACGGTTCAACGCTGGATCAGACCTGCTATCTGGTACCGAACTCGGGCCCGGGCAACTTCGGAACGTTGCAGGAAATAAGCCCCAACGGACTTCCGCGCGTGTTGCAATTTTCAGCGCGATTCAAGTTCTAAGGGTTGGTAACGGCGCGCCAAAAGTCACAAATAGCGTCCGCTTACGGATTTGAGTTCCCTGCTGGGTGGGTAGCGTTAATCCAAAATTCCCGAACGGAGTCGTTAAATTCCACGCACACAATCGACTCGCCACCTGTCGATTCTGTTACCGACTCCACGAGGCATCTGTGCTCTTCTTCGCTCGCGAGATCCAGCAGCACAAGCTCCTGGCCCGGTCCAACTTTCGTCAACAACGGGAGTTCTGCGCTATGCGAATTTAGCAGACGTACACCTGTCGTCTCCTGAAACGGTTGCTTGTCTGGCCCATGTCCGTAAACGATTACATTTAAGAGCGTATCCGTCGCAACAGGCCAGCGCCGGTGTGCTCCAACCGAGGCACCATTGCGAAGCTTGAATGCATAAAAACGATTCGCGCATGCCTGGCAACGGAACGGTCGCATAGCTATGCTCGACAGCACAACCAGCTCAAAAAATCCCCTTCTCGGTGAACGCCGCACTTCCTTACCAGCGCACTTAGGACATTGCTGTGCCATCAACTCGGAAATTTTTCCCATGGGGTCCCTAGCCCGGTCATCCTGCGAGAACCGGTCCGGCGTCTACTTTATGCAAGAGAGCCTATCACCCAATTTTAGTCCACGATTTCAGTTAAACCCTGCCGGTGTAGAATTGTTGCTGTCTAACGTGCACTCCTCTTGGCTCCAATCCTCTCCCGAACCTCATGCTCGCGGCGCTTGACATGCACCCATTCATGGGATAACACTCACGCGGAAACTTTTTTGCCGGGGATGGCATCCGCCGTCGATGCCGGGCAATTGGCAATGACATTCGGTTCGCGACGCCCGTATCGGGTGATCTGTGCCCAGCAGATCGCATCGCGAGCCGTATTTTGTTAGCAGCTCAATTAAGCTCGCAGGGATTCTAATGTTTTCGGGACCGCGATCTTCCGCAGAGGTCGAGTTGTCCATTCATTTCTCTTTAACGGACTTCCGCGCCGCCTCGAACCACCAATTGTTTCTCATAAGATGTTTGCACCTTGCAATATTCTGCACATCACTCGCCGCCTTCATTCTGTTGAGCTCGCCCACCTCTCGCGCGCAAACCTCCCGGCCTGGCGCTAATCCCGCTCTGCCCCCACCGCGCACCGAAACAACCGAAGACTACAATCGACGCCTCGAACAACTCAATCAATCGCTTTCCGCTCATCCCGCAGCCGGTGAACAAGCCGAGTACCGCATCGGTGCGCACGACCTGCTCGAAATTAATGTTTTCGAAGCTCCTGACCTCAACCGTTCCCTCCGCGTCTCAGCCAGTGGAGAAATTTCCATGCCCCTTCTCGGCGCGATCCAATCTACGGGCCTAACAGCGCGCGAACTCGAAGGCGTGATAGAAATCAAGCTGCGCCAGTACATGAAAGACCCGCACGTCGGCGTTTTCGTCACCACCGTCGAAAGCCATCCCGTTTCCGTTGTCGGCGCCGTTAAAAAACCGGGCGTCTTCCAAATTCGCGGCACGAAAACTGTCCTCGAAATGCTTTCCATGGCCGAAGGTCTTTCCGACGACGCCGGCGACGAAGTCCTCGTCATGCGCGGTGCCGGCTTGCAATTCGGCTCGGATGCAACGCGCAGAAGCGCGAATCCCGATGTAGCTCCATCGTCCGCGCCGCAGCAGGGCACGCAAGATCCTTCCAACGCCGGCACACCTGAGAATCCCCCCGGCAACGAAACTGTAAAAATCAATTTGAAAGATCTGCTCGAGTCCGGCGACCAGCGTTACAACGTTCCCGTCTACCCCGGCGACATTGTCAAAGTCACTCGCGGCGGTATCATTTACGTAATTGGTGACGTCAAAAAACCCGGCGGCTTCGTCCTGAAGAGCGACCAGTACATGTCCGTTCTGAAAGCCGTCGCGCTCGCAGAAGGCTTGAACGCAACCGCGGCAAAAAGCCGCACAAAGATCATTCGGACGGACGAAAAAACCGGCCAGCGCACGGAGTTCCCCATTGATCTGGGGAAAGTTCTCGCGGGAAAGTCTCCCGATGCTCCGCTCAGACCGGCTGACATCGTGTTTGTTCCAAATAGTTCGGGAAAGACCATCCTCTATAAGGGATCCGAGGCTGCCGTCGCAACCGCCAGCGGCCTCGTCATCTGGCGCTAATGGACCAGGAAACAAAACTTAGCCTTTACGACACCGCGCCCAGCGCCATCGCAAAGCGTCGCGCTTCCGCGCTTCCTTCGTTCGAATCGGATGAAGCCGAAAAAGTCCCTGGCTTGGTCGAATATGCGCGCGTAATCCAAAAGCGCCGCGCCACCATACTGACGATCGCGTTCATCGTTTTCTCTCTCGGCCTTTTTGCGACGCTTAAGGAAAAGCCAGTCTATCGCGCTCGCGTATTGGTAGAAATTCAAAAAGAAAATCCCGACATCCCGTCCCTACAGGAATTGTTCCAGCTCGAAAGCATCTCTGACACTTATCTGGAAACTCAATACCGCATCTTGAAAAGTGAAAATCTCGCGCGACGCGTGATTTCCGACCTCAAGCTCGATCAGCTCGCTGAATTTAACCAGCCGCCGCACTGGTGGGCGCGCCGGAGCCAAGAAGCGTCTTCGCAGCCGGCGCTCGCTGCCGGAGAAAATGCTCCTCCTGAATCCACGATCGACAATGAAGTTTTAAAGAAATTTCAAGACCGCCTCGACGTCGAGCCTCTGAAACGCAGCCGTTTGGTGGAAGTCAGCTTCGAATCCAACGACCGCACCCTCGCCGCCCAGGTCGTCAACACCCTCGCCTCCACTTACATCCAGCAAAATCTTGAATCTCGTTGGCAAGCCTCGCAGAAGGCTTCCGAATGGCTTTCCCAGCAGCTCATGGGCATGAAGTCAAAACTCGAAAAATCGGAAGACGACCTCCAACTGTATGCACGCGACAACGGTCTGTTATTTCTCGAGACCGATAAAGGCACTTCTGAAAATATCGTCACCCAAAGACTTCGCCAGTTGCAGGAAGAGTTAACGAAAGCGCAAGCCGATCGTTACGAGAAGCAATCGCTCTATCTCCTCGTGCAGCAGGGAGACTTTTCTTCCCTTCCCGGCATTTTTAACAACAAATTGATGCAGGATCTCACGGAAAAATTGGCCGAACTCCGGCGCGAGCGCTCCCGCTTGTCTTCCATCTTCAACCCCGATTACCCGCAAGTAAAAGAAATCCAGAATCAAATCGACGAAGCTCAATCCGACCTGGCCTCCGAACGCGAACGCGCTGCTAAAGCTATCACCAATGACTACCGCGCCGCCGTCGAACGCGAAAATATGTTGCTGCAAGCTTTCAAAGATCAGCAGCACGACGCCGATCTCATCGCCGAAAAATCTGTGCAGTACAACATCCTGAAGCGCGAGGCTGACACCAACAAACAGCTTTACGTCGGCCTTCTCGAAAAATTGAAGGAAACGGGCGTCTCCACGAGCATGAAAGCGGCCAATATCCGCGTAATTGATCCCGCCTATCCTCCCAAAAAGCCGGACAGCCCTCGCGTCCCTCTGAATTTATCTCTCGCCGTGCTCCTGGGCCTGAGCCTCGGAATCGGCGCGGCATTCCTGCAAGAACATCTGGATAATTCGTTTAAAACCGCTGGAGAAATTGAACGCTTCTTGCAACTACCCGCTCTCGCGTCCGTTCCTGCAGTCCAAGCTGCCACGAATGGCAACGGTCACAGCCTCTATGCTCGAGCGCGTCACATGGCAGGAGAGAAATATCCCGCGAGCATCGTTCCCTCGTGGAATCGGATCGAAGGTAACGGCCAAAATACTGCCCTCGCTGAAGCGTTCCACGAACTGCGCACTTCCGTCCTGCTCTCAACCGCGAAACATCCTCCCAAAACTTTGCTGGTTACTAGCGCCAAGGGCGGCGAAGGTAAGACCACCGTCGCCGCCAATCTTGCTGTCTCGCTCGCGCAATTGGGAGAAAAAGTTCTGCTCATTGACGCAGATTTGCGCCGCCCCAGCCTCCATAAATTTTTCGGTGTTCCCAATACTTCCGGTCTCGTAAATTTTTTGACTGGCGACCCGGATTGGCGCAGCCTGCTGTCCCATCCAGCGCCCATCGGACTTTCCGTCTTGCCCAGCGGCCCAATTCCACCGAACCCCGCGGATTTGCTCTCATCCGAATATATGCCCGCACTCATCCGCGAAGCCTCCAAAGAATACAAATTCATCGTGCTGGATTCTCCGCCGCTCCTGAATCTTGCCGATAGCCGCATTCTCGCAACTCTCGTTGACGGCGTCATCCTTGTTGTCGGTGGAGGTATCACCCCGCGCGAACTCGTCCATCGCGCCTACGCTTCCGCCGTGGACGCTGGCTCTCACGTTCTCGGAGCCACCATCAATTTCGCCGACACTAGAAGCGACTACTATTCGTACGGGTATCACCCGGATAGTAACGGGCATAAGAATGGAAGCGCCTAGCACGCATCAATTCGGTACTGGTTTTTGATTAAGACGCCATGTCGAAATTAGCTGAAATTTCACTGATCCTCGGACTGGCTATCGCTGTGCTCGCATTCGGCGGCGTTGAGACTATTTCCTTTTCCGTTGTGGAAGTTATTTTCTTCGGAGCCGCAGCTTTGCTGCTTGTAACTTCTCCAGAGATTATGCCGCCGTCGTTCGGAAAGGCTGCTCTCATCCCCGCTTTGCTTGGCGGAATAGTCTTACTGCAGCTTTGTCCTTTGCCATCATCCCTGCTACATCGTGTTACAGGTCGTGACATCGCCCAACCTGGCATCCGCGCAGGATATTTGAGCTTTGAACCTTATGCCACTCGCACACATTTTCTAATTCTGCTCACCGGTTTCGTGGCCTTTTACTTTGCTCAACTAGTCAGTCAGGATCGCGCCCGCAAACAATTCGTTATCCGTGCGCTCGTTGCCCTCGGAGCTTTCGAGGCATTCTATGGTTTGGTGCAATATCTCACCGGCTGGCAGCAAATTTTTGTTTACGTCAAGAAATTTGATCTCGAGGAAGCCACCGGCACTTACATCAACCGCAACCATTACGCTGGCTTTCTCGAAATGATTTTGCCCTTCAGCTTGGCATTTCTGTTTTATGAATACGGCAAACTTCAAGGTGATCAGGAGTCTGGAAGAGAGCTTCGAAATATGGTGGGAAAATCGGCGATCCAAAGATTAATTCTTTCCCTCGCCGTCTCGGTGATCCTATGCGCCGCCCTCATATTCTCCCGTTCCAGAATGGGCATCCTCGCCGCGGCGGCATCAATTCTCGTGATTTTCGCTCTTGTGTCGATTTCCAGATTCCGCGGACGCATGGGGTCCCTGCTGGCTGCCACATTTATTCTCCTCAGCATCTGTTTAGCAGTCTGGATTGGCCCCGGCTCAATTGTTTCCCGGTTTCAGACCGTGAACGAGGAATATTCCCTGGGCGGCCAGAGCCGCGTTTCGATGTGGCGCGATGCTTTTCCATTAATAGAGCACCATCCTTTGCTTGGTACCGGTCTCGGAACTTTTCCTATCGCCTATACCTCCGGCCAAACAGCGTTCCTCAGCCAATACGTAAACCACGCGCACAACGATTACTTAGAGATCGCCGCTGATCTAGGCATTCCCTCCGCACTCATCCTCTTCGTCTCGATTCTCTTCATCCTCGGCCGCGCGATCCGTTCATTCCTGTCCGGTGAACGAGATTTTGAACGAGCCGTCGCCCTCGGTTGTGTGGGCAGTATCGTCGCCATTCTGCTCCACGGCTTCGCCGACTTTAATCTCTACATCCCCGCAAACGTACTTCTCTTCTCGACGATTTTGGGACTGGCCGTGTCAGTCCGCATGCCATCTTCAGGAGCGCGGGGTGAGCCAATTGCCGCGTAAATTTCAACTCGCGATCAAGCGCGTAATGGATATTGCTGCGGCCATTCTTGGCCTGGTAATAATGGCCCCGGTTTTCGCATTGATTGCTCTTTGCGTGTCTCTCGATTCGCCAGGCGATATTGTTTTTAAACTGCGCGTCGCCGGACGAGACGGGAAAGCCTTCGATCAATGGAAATTTCGCACTATGGTGCAAAATGCCCGCGATACCGCTCATCGTTACGAAACTTCCGTGACAGATCCGCGCATCACGCGTTTGGGCCGATTTTTGCGCCGTTGGAGCATCGA
>JBEKHG010000052.1:0-17990 GCA_050012395.1 Candidatus Acidiferrales bacterium | reverse complement strand
CGCGAGAATGCCCATCATCACCTCGCTGTCCACGAGGTTCTTCGGGCATCCCAGGCTTACGAATCCGACCTTCGGCATTCAGTGCGGTCCTTCAGGTGGTGTGGAAACACACAATTCTAGCATGGAGGGCCGCGGCGTGCCGGGCGTACTGTGATTGGCATCGGCGAGGTGAAGGCTCGGCGAGAAATCCGCCGAAAGGTTGAGGAACGAACACCGTCATTTATTCGTGGCTAAGGCCACGACCCGCAAAGAATTTCAAAGGCAACGTCAAAACCCGAACCCTTCACACACCGAAGGGTTCGGCACCCTCGCGGTTTCAGTTGCGCTTTGGGTGAAGTGCGGTGCCGCGCGGATCCTCCTGGGCCTCGCCGCTCTCATGATCCAACCGCCGCTCCGTCAGCTCTCCGGTGGCTTCCTCCATCATCGCGATCTACTGGCAGCGCGTGTGAAAATCACATCCTATAATCATCATCGCTCGGCTCCTTTCTTCCGAGCCTTGGTCGTTAGCGCTACCAATTCTACTCGGGAGAAGGAGCCGACAACGTCATCTAATCAGCCAGGACCGAAAGCCACGAACCTTTCGTTTAGGTCAATGCGATGCTGCCCGTAGAAGGATCCCAACCACAACGAAGCCGATGCCGAGAATCACTGATGGCCACATGAGGTAGACGGGCCAAAGTGGCCAGCCATGTTCTATTCTTGTTTTCGTATATTCACTGTAGTCAAGAGTTCCACCTCTCAGAAAGACGAACTTTCGACCCGTGCTCTTAAGCTTTAATCGAATAAATGTATCGAGCACAAAGAAAAGGCAGAGTAAGAGCGCACCTATAAAGATCATCTCAAGACCCTCCTTCTTACGAACGGCAACGTCGCGGCACAAAGCCATAAGCGCACCCAAAGTCCTATTGGGAACAGCCAGAACTATTCCCGGCAAAGCCGGGTGGCGGCGCATTCGTCGTGGCTGTCATCTTCGCGGTGTGCGGAGGGAGTCGCGGATGGCGCGGAGCAGGGTGGACATTTGGGCGACGGGGGTGGGGTGGTTGCCGAAGCGGGCGGACTGGTATAGCTCGGTGAGTTGGGCGACCGGGGCGGCGATGTCGGCGGCGGGAATGGCGGAGGCGAATTCTTGCGGGGTTTGCGACGGGGCTTTTTTCCAGCCGCGTTTTTCCAGGAGGCGGAGCATTTCGCGATACTCGAGAGACGCGAGCGAGGCGGTCAAATTTCCGCCGCGACGCGCGCGAACGCGCCAACGCGCGATTAAATAGCCGATCAGCGGACGACCACGCAGATAAATCAGCAAGGCAATTAAAAATATCAGAACGCTGGGAAGAAAATACGGCGACGCTTCTGTGCGCCGGTCCAGCGCCATCAGGATGCGAATAGCCTGGCGTTGTTTTTCGCGATAGTAATGCTGCGCGTGATCGCCCCAATTGCGCGAAGTATTTTCGACGTTGCGCGCGAGATTAACCTGGTGGGCGAAATCGTAATTAACCACCCATTCGCTCCAGGCGAACTGGAACCAGTCCCAATAAAGGGCGAGCCGCGAGAGAAATGTGTTTCGTTTTCCATTTCCCGGCGGAGTGGGATCAAACGTGATCCAGCCGTAACCGGGGAAATAGGCTTCAACCCAGGTGTGTGCGTCGCTGGCGCGAATGATGTAGTCGCCGCCGAGGTCGTTATATTCGCCGGGCAAAAATCCGCCGACGTAACGCGCAGGAATTCCCAGATCGCGCAGCATCACGGTCATGGCGGCGGCGAAATATTCACAATGTCCGGCGCGGCGGGTGAAAAGGAAATAGGCGAGCGGGTCGTTGGTCTGAGGACCGGTGAGGTCGAGGGTGTAGGCGTAATGCGTTTTCAGATAGCGCTCGATATTCGCAGCGCGATCGTACTCGTTATGAGAACTCTCGGTAATTTTTTGAGCGAGTTGTTTGATGCGGGGATCAAGTTCGGGAAGCTGCAGGTAAAGGCTCTGAACTTCGTCAGGAAAAGCGTCGGAGGATTTGCGCAATTCGGCTGGCGGAATTGCTGGAAGCAGCGAGTACCCCTCGTAACGCACTTTCGTCTCGTTGTGAAAAGGGTTGGAGAGCGACCCGGTTCTGTCGACGAGTAGATAGCCGTGCTGTTGGAACACGCCGGCACGCTCCGAATCGTTGGTGAACCTGCCGCGCAAGGCTTCGAGGTGCGGCGCGACGAAAACCGCGTCGGTGGCCACGGGCTCCATCAACACGGTATAGCTGAGTGGGCGGGAGTTACCGCTGGAGAGCGGGAGGCCGGCAAAACGAAATTCGCCGTCGGGACTGGGCGAGAGAACTATTTGATCGTGGGTGGGGGTAAACCAGCGCTTGCCGTCGAAATTGGTGAGCACGATGCCGCGCCAATGAACGTCGGATGCGCGGCCGGGGTCGCCTTCCACATGTATGCGCATCACGACCGCGGAGCTTTGTTTTATTTGCCCAATTTCGCCGAGGGTGACGTTGTCGCTGAAACCGGTCATCAGGCTTGGTTGCAAATTCAAAGCGCTCAAGTAGCCGGTGGTAAAACGCGGAATCAGAAAAAAGAAAAAACCGCCGATGACCAGTGCGCTGACGGCCACCAGGACGGAGGTGAGTCCGAGGGCTCGATTGAGTTGATTTGCCATGGGCGAGCCAGGTTCGAAAGGAGGCGACACCGCTCCGGTAGCGCTGCGCCGGATTTCCAACGCCACGAAAGTGGAGACGGCTAAGGCGAGGAAAATTGCGAGCGTGACCAGGAAACTCGTTTCGACGGTCAAAATTGCGGACGCTAGCATACAGGTGAATGCCAGGACTGCGAGGAACGCGAAATCACGGTTCGTTCGCGCGGAGTAAAGGCGAACCAGCGCGGCGAAAAGCATCAAATGGATGGCGGCGAGCAATGCCGCGTATAACGCCGGGTTTGGCGCGCCCGCGGACAGGCTTCGCGAAAAAATCCAGAGATCGAGCGGGAAAAACAGGAAGTAGGCCAGGACCAGCCAAGTTGCTATGCGCGCGGAAATCTCCGGGCCGTGTCCTCGCCAGATGCGGAAACCTTTATAGCCGAGCGCGAGCAGCGGAACGAATAACGAGATTGGATCAAGTTTGCCGGTGAGGACGACCGCCAAGATGCCCGTCGATACGAGGAGAAAAAGGGACACTTCGAAATAGCGTTGTACGGCTGGAAGCGGCGGCGCGCTGGCGGCGGAGGATGCTGTGGGGCTCATGGTCCTAATACGATGCTAGCACCCGGGAGTTCGAGCGAGGGTGGATTGAATGGACGCGGTGGCGGGAAAATAACTGTACTTTCGTATCGCGCAGGGCGGTCTGACAATGAGGTTCTTGAGTGTTGGATAGTGTGGCGTCGCAGAGGAAGTCGAGTCTCAGGCTAGAAGGGCCGCGGTGCTACGTTGAAACCTTCCCCCAGGGACGCGGCGATTTTGCGGGTGGCGTTTGATATGGGGACTTGGCTCAAATTTTCTAGCGATAGGATACGGGTACGGGGAAGTTTCGGGAGTTTTTTGACGCGCGCAAGAAATGGGAGCAGCGTGATTTTGCGGAATGTTACGCCGTGGCGGGCGGCTGGAAGTTCTTGCAGCGCGATGCGGTCGATGCCGAGGGTTGTGCGAACGTGCGCTTGTAACTCAGTTTGTGGATAGTGCGTGACTTGTATGGCGGGGAATTGCCACATGCGGGAGAAGAGCACATGGTCGTGCGCGCCGGGATCTTTTACCAGGATGGTGCGGCCGCGCGGGTCACGAAGAATGGCCGCGGCAATTTTTATGTGTTCGGTGGCACGTTTAATACGAGGCGCCGGGATTTTCTGCGTCAGGCCAAGCTTGTAAGCGCGGCACCATTTCGAAACCGGACAAATCTTACATCGCGGAATTTGCGGCGTGCAGATTACCTCGCCCAATTCCATGAGGGCTTGGTTCCAATCGCCGGGCGAATCGCGGGCAAGCGAGTCTTGCGCGGTGTTTGCAAGTTCGCGCCAACGGCGGGGCGCGCGCAGGTCACCTCGGATGGCGCGAAACCGCGCCAAGACACGCGCGACATTGCCATCGAGGACTCCGAGCGGAACGTCGTAGGCGATACTTAAAACCGCTGCCGCGGTGTATGTACCGATTCCGGGGAGTTCCAAAGCTTCGTCGAGAGTGGACGGAAATTTTCCCTGGTGATGCGCAACGATTTCTTTCGCCGCCCGATGGAGATTGCGCGCGCGGCTGTAGTAGCCGAGGCCGGACCAGAGTTTGAGAACTTCAGTGATTGGTGCGCCGGCGAGTGACTCGACATCCGGCAGATCCTTCAGGAAACGATCGTAGTAAGGCATTACGGCGGCGATGCGCGTCTGCTGCAGCATCACTTCGGCTACCCATATGCGGTACGGATCGCGGCTGGCGCGCCAGGGGAGGTCGCGTTTGTGCGCGCGAAACCAGCGCAGCAAACGCTTGTGAAAGGTTTTGAGCTGCGCGGGCGAAAGATTTGTTTTCATGCGCGAGGTATTCTCGCACGAACCTATGGTGGCTTGAGAGTTTAAGAGTTTGTGTGCGGGCTGGGAATGGGGAACTTCAGGAGCTAATGCCGATCGATGCAGCGGCGCTATGACGTGGCTGAATCCACGACCCACAAGGATATTCAGGGCATCGGGAATCATGGTGCGGGAGCAAAGAGCAGATTTCTCGCTGCGCTCGGGATAGCAGATCGAGTTGAAGCGAAGCTTACAGGGAATCGATGAAGAGGAAATAAGAGGAGGACCACAGGGCGGTGGGAATTGAGCGTTGCGGACGGCTGGTGATGATGATTTTGAAAATTTCGTGCTCGGTGGCAAGGTCGTCGAGGAATGTGCCGCCAACTGCGGAGTCTTCGGCTTTCAGCGTAGCGAGTTCGCGTAGCGTGTCGTAGATAATTTCGGCGGCTGGAGCCATGGAACTGGTGAAGCGATGCGTGCGGAACTGGAGCACGGAATTAATTTCGTTGAAGTGCCATGCGATGCAGGCAGCCATGGTGACGGCGCGCTCAAAACGCTCCGCGTGTTCCGCGATCGCCTTCGGACCCAACGCTGGATCGGGAGGGCCGACGAAGGGATCGAGGACGAGGATCACGCGGCGTTCGTCTTCACGCGCAAATTCGCGAACCATTAATCGGCCGGCTTTTGCCGTGACTTTCCAGTCCACGAAACGGGCGCTATCGGTGTGCAGGTAATTTCGCAGAGAATGCAATTCGTGGCCGCGTCCGCGAAAGTGACTGGCCATTTCTCCGCTGAGGAGGGGAAGGACTTCGTAGAAATGGTCGGTTGGCGAAACGCGCGGATACACCACGATTTCCAGTTGCGAATTGACCTGGCGGCTTTTTTCGAAGAAACCGAAAGGGAAGCGCGTGCGAATGCTGAACGCATCCTGCTGGTAAACGCCTCGCCGAGGAAAAGTTAACTCAACTTTCTGCCGGGCAGAACCCTGGCGCGAGATGTAAGGAAAGAAAACCGGCCGGGTGAGAACTTCAGCGGCGCCTTTTTTATTCTCGCCAGTGACTCGCAAAGAGAAGGAAGGCCAGGCCTGCTTTTCGTTGCGCAACTCCAACTCCGCGAGGACGGGCTGCTCGGCGAAGATATGCTCGGGCATGTCAAACTTCAGGTCGATCCCGGTGAGGACGATGCGAGAGAGTACTCCGGAAATTAAAATCCCGGCGAGCGAGCAGGCCAAGATCATAAACAGCAAATTATTTCCGGTGTTTACGGCGGCGAGGACGAGAATGAAGACGGCAACGAGGTAAACGATTCCTTCGCGCGTGAGCCGGTAATCAACTTGATAAACGATCCAGCGAAGGCTGGTCCGCCGCGCGAGCCGCGGAACGATTACAATAGCGACCCATCCAGCCAGGGCGAGCGAAATTACCGTGGTGACCGCCGCGACTCCGACGCGGCCTTCCTGGGCAGCCGCAGCGGAAAAAAGCGCGGCGAGCAGCGCGGCGGAAAGCACCAGCATGGCGACGCCGAAGTTGCGCCAACCGGGACGGTCAATCCCGCGCCACCAACGTGCTGCTAACGAGTCCGATTCTGCTACCTGCATAAGCCTCTAGAGTTTTGTGCCAACTTACTAGGTTGTTGATACGTGCGCACGGGCTGCAAGCCGGAAGGCGCAGGCGAGACGCCGGTGCTACGAACCCCGTGCGCGTTTGCCGCGTCTGTTAAAGTGGGACGCGCGTGGTTTCCATGATTTCGCGCAGAATTGTTTCGGCTTGCTCGGATTTTTTCTGGGTGGAGACGTAGCGCGAGCTGACCACCACGCGATGCGCAAAAACGGGGACCACGAGCTGCTTGAAATCGTCGGGTAAACAGTAGTCGCGGCCTTCCAGGAACGCGCGAGCTTGTGCCGCTCGATGAAGCATCACGGCACCGCGCGGGCTAACGCCGAGGCTCAATTGTTCGGTCTGGCGCGTGCGCTCCACAATTTCCAGCGAGTAGTCCAACAAGCTTTCTTCCACTTTTACGTGCGAGACGGTGTCTTGCATGGCGATCACGTCTGCCGCGTCCATTAACGCCGAGATTTTGTCCACCGGGGCGACGGCGGAATTGTTGCGAATGATTTCTTTTTCGCTCGCGCGCGAAGGATAGCCCATACGAATGCGCATGAGAAAACGGTCAAGCTGCGATTCGGGAAGCGGATACGTCCCGTGATGTTCGATCGGATTCTGCGTGGCCAGTACTAGAAACGGTTTGGGAAGGGGGTGCGTGTGATTGTCCACGGTAATTTGCGACTCGTTCATTGCTTCCAGGAGCGCGGACTGTGTTTTCGGCGTGGTGCGGTTGATTTCGTCGGCGACAATGATATTGGCGAATATGGGGCCGGGCTTGAATTCGAATCCTTGCGTAGCGGGATTGAATACGCTGACGCCGATCACGTCGCTGGGAAGCATGTCGGAAGTGAATTGAATGCGTTGAAACGAGCAATCGAACGAGCGGGCCATTGCCTGCGCTAAAGTTGTTTTACCAACGCCGGGAACATCTTCGATCAGCAAGTGGCCGCGCGCGAGAAGCGTGGTAAGCGCCAGTTGGATGACGTCTTCTTTGCCTTTCACTACTCCGGAGATCGAGCGCAGGAGTCCGGCGAGTCGAGTGCTGGCGGCTGTGGTCGTTGATTGCAATTCGCGTGACCTTCTGCTACAAAAAGTCAGTACTATGGGCGACTAGCTCAGTGGTTAGAGCGCTCCCCTCACACGGGAGAGGTCCAAGGTTCAAGTCCTTGGTCGCCCACCACTACCCCACAAGTCAGTTTTACCATCAATCGTTGGACGAAGTGAAAAGGCGAACGGTACAGGTGTGTTCAAAAGGTTGTTTGCGTTTTAGATTTGTACAGGCGAAGGCCCACACGCCTTTTGAGATTCGAAAATTGGGCGTTGCCTAAGAACCTTAGTTCACTTGGACTGAGCTAATCTTGTTGTTCCAGTTACGCGAACGGTCGCTGGGCAAGCGCCAAGCCGCGAGGTCCGGAACGCTACTACTGAAACTGGCATTGTCGCTCTGGAAGTTGGCGTTTTTATAGATGGTAATCGAAACGCGTCCATAGACCTTGATCGAGCTAATGGCGTTATCAAAGCCACCGGGCATGGCGTTGAAGCTGGAACCGCGGGTCATGCAGAAATATTCGCCGCGATAATATTTTTCCTTGAAGAAGCAGGCGCCGCGGCTCGGTATGCCCTGGCTGGGAGGCCGGTGACCAGTGCCGGGGTCCCACCACCACGGTCCACCGTTGTAAGGATTCACGATGAATGTCGCGCGGCAGCCGCCCTGCACCCAAATGCCTTCGCCGTCTGCGCCCCACGTGTTTCCGAAAATGCATGGCGCGCTGCCCGGAAATCGCTGCTGGAGAGTAGCTCCGCCGCGCGTGTCAGCGACGCAATACGTACGGCGTGAAGATTTGGACTCGCAGCTGACGGTATATGGCGCTCCAGGCTGCTGACCTACGCCCAGAGTAACGGTAATTCCGCCGCTTTGACGAGGCGTTTCGGCGACCGCTCGTGTTGATAAAATTAAGACGATGCTGCCCAACACTATGATTAGCACAAACGCTGCAATCGATCCGAATTTGGATTTCATGTTTTAAGGCCCCCGCCGGTTGTGATGTCGGGCAAAGATTATTTCGTGAACGGCGGGAGTTTACTCAATTGAAGAATGAGTGGCAACAGAAACGAAGCTCGCGGTCGTGCGGATGAGAAGCGTTTGATACGGGGCGTGATAGTCTTGGCCTGTCCGGACAGGGCGCGGCGAAACGAAAATTCCGATAGAGGCTGGCTTCGAGCAATGACTAATATTTTGCGATTTATCCAGGTATTCGCTTTGGGCACTTGGGTGGGATCGATTTTTTATTTTAGCGCGGCGGTCGCGCCGGGAGCGTTCCGCACGCTTTCAAATGCGGACCAGGCGGGCGCGGTGGTGCAATTTACGCTCGGGCGGCTGCATATGTTGGGCGTGGTTGCGGCGGTGCTCTACGTGTTTGCGTCAGTAGCGCTCGCGCAATCGTTGAAGGGACTCGTTCGGCCCGCTGCTATTGGCGTGGTCCTGATGCTGTCGCTTACGCTGGCATCGCAGCGTCTCGTGACGCCGAAACTGGCCGCGCTACGAACGCAGATGGGTTCGGTGACGGCTACGCCGGTGGATGATCCGTTGCGCGTGGAGTTCAATCGTCTGCACAAAATTTCAGTAAATTTGGAAGGTTCCGTGCTGTTGATTGGTTTTGCGGCGTTGTTTCTGACCGTTCGAGAGATGACAAAGCTGGCCTCGCATTGATTGCTACGAGTTGCAGATAGTTCAAGATTTGTTATTTCTCGAGCTCTCGAACTATCTATTTCGTTTCTTGCGGACAACACGCTTCTTTGGATTCTTCTTAGTAGTCTTTCTCTTTACGGCAGTTTTGCCGGTGTTCTTCGTGATTTTTCTGGCGTTTTTGCCCGCGCGTGTCACCGCTCGCCACATATACCAGCTCGCGACGGTGCGATACGGACGCCAGCGTTCACCGAAAGCGGCAAGCTCGCGCGGTTTTGGAATGGCTTTCTTACGGTAGAGAATGGCGAAACCTTTTTGCACTCCGTAATCGTGGACCGGGAGAACGTCAGGGCGCCCGAGACGGAAAATCAAGAACATCTCGACGGTCCATGCGCCGATGCCTCGAACGGAGATTAGGCGTTCTACTAATTCTTTGTCTGACATTTTGTACGCGTCTTCGAGCGAGGGGACTACGCCATCGATCGTCTTTTGCGCCAGATCTTTCATGGCTAACGCTTTCGCTGTGGACAGTCCCGCTTCGCGGAGGGACCGCGGGGAAGCGGCCAGAATCTCTGCGGGCGTGGGGCATTCGCCATTTTTGCCCAGCGCTTTTATACGCGTGTAGATTGTGGCAGCGGCTTTTCCGGAAATGCTCTGATGCGTAATGGCTTCGAGCAGCGATTCGTACACGCTGTCACATTCGTCGAGCTTGAAAGCGAACTCGCCGATGTCGGCAATCAATTTGCCCAGGCGCTGATCGGCCTGCGAAAGATGCGCGTGCGCTTTTTCGTGATCGAAAGGAAGTTCGGCTTTTTCAGCCATGGTTGAATTCTTAGCATAGCGAAGACCGGCTAAATTAAACAATCGTGGAATTTTCGCTGCGCGGCCGATGTGCGGCTATCGGCGGTTCAGCGCAATCGTGTGTGTTACTATCGTCGGCTTATGAAAACTGGAATTATTGGACTGCCGCAAGTAGGGAAGACGAGTCTTTTCCGCATTCTAACGCGTGCGCGCGTGGAAGCGCGGAGTTCGCCGAATCAAGCGCATGTGGGGATAGCGCGAGTGCCGGATGCCCGCGTAGTGAAGCTTTCGGAAATTTTCAAGCCCAAGAAAGTCACGTTTGCGACCATTGAATATGTGGATGTCGGCGGCCTGCAAAAGGACCGCGAGAAGAATTCCGCGTCGTTGGTGCCATTGCGCGAGGCCGATGCGCTGGCGCACGTGGTGCGTCTGTTTGAAGATCCGGCGGTGCCGCACGAAGGTGGCTCACTCGACGCTTTACGGGATATTGAGAGCGTTGAAATCGAACTGATGCTGAACGATTTGGAGCAGACATCCAAACGAATCGAGCGCGTGGAAAAAGATTTGAAGAAGAAAAAAGAAACGGTGCTCGAAGCCGAATTGCAGCTTTTGAATCGTTGTCGCAAAGCGCTGGAAAGCGAAACGCCTTTGCGCGAGCTTGAGTTCAAGCCGGAAGAGAAGAAAATGCTCAGCAGTTTTGAATTTCTTACGCGAAAGCCGATGCTTTATGTGCTGAACCTTGGCGATGACCAAGCTGCTGACATCGACCGCGTGATTGAAAAGTATCATTTGGAGAAGTTGACGGCCAAGCCTCATACCGCCGTGGTGCCTTTCTGCGGAAAAATTGAAGCCGAGCTTTCCGAACTGCCGGACGCGGAAGCTGCGGAAATGATGAAGGCTTATGGCTTGGCAGAATCCGGGCGCGACCGGCTGATTCAAGCGAGCTACCGGCTGCTCGGACTGATTTCATTCCTCACTTGCGGCGAGCCGGAGTGCCGCGCATGGACCATCGAGCGCGGAATGAACGCGCAGCAGGCCGCCGGCGCGATTCACAGCGACATCGAGCGCGGATTCATCAAAGCCGAAGTAGTGAATTGGGAAAATCTGTTGAACGCGGGCGGATTTGCAGTGGCCAAAGAACGCGCGCAGGTAAAGCTCGAAGGAAAAGAGTACATCGTGCAGGATGGCGATGTGATTCTGTTCCGACACTCGAGTTAGCATCATGTTTTCCGCCGATTCAAATCGCATACTGCTCGCTCTGTTGCTTGGAATTACGGCGGCGGGAGCTAATGTGGTGGGCGGGTCGCTGATCGCGCGGGCGAAATCGCTGCGCCGCTATCTGAAATATTTCATCGCGCTGGGCGCCGGATTCATGTTGGCTACAGCGGTGCTCGAAATGATTCCCGAATCGCTGAAGTTGCAAGGTGAAAACGGCTCGATATTTTTCCGCCGCACAAATTCCGTATTCATCTTCGTTTTGGCTGGCTACTTTTTGGTGCATTTTTTCGAACATACCATAGCGCCGCACTTTCATTTTGGCGAAGAGACGCATATGGAGGAGATGTCGCACGCGCACGCCAGTTATGCCGCGCTGCTGGGTCTGGTGATCCATACTTTTTTCGACGGCGTGGCGATTGCTTCGGGCCTTCTGGTTTCGACTTCCTTGGGGGTGGTAATTTTTCTGGCGATATTTCTGCATAAGCTGCCGGAAGGATTTACGGTCGCGTCGCTGATGTTGGCGAGCGGACAGAGCAGGCGCGCGGCGTTTTTGTCGTCGGCGATATTGGGTGGCGCAACATTGCTTGGGATGGCGCTGATGTTCGCGCTGGGTAATGTGGTAGCTGAAGCGCTGCCGTTTTCGGCGGGCGTTACCCTGTATGTTGCGGCTTCGGATTTGATTCCGGAGGTGAACCGGGAGCCTGGGCCGGGGATGCCGTTGTTGGTTTTTCTTGGAGTCGCCATCCTGTTAGGGCTTAAGTACCTCTTCCACGTCTGACGTGGTGCAAACCCGGACGGCGAGAAGCGGGCTAAAGCCCAGCGCTACGTATTCGCGGTTAAAGCCTGTGGATTCAGCAACTCCTTTTTGGGAGCGGGGTTTAGGGTCTTGGAAATCCTTCCATTTAGGCACATTTGTCGTCGCTGCAACTTTAAGTGGCTACAGGTGTTAGATAGAATGTGGAGGCCATGACCAGGTCTGACGTCCAATTGATGCTGGACGTGAAGGCTGGGGACGATGCGTCCTTTGACCTTCTACTGCAGAAGTATCGCACGCCCCTGGTCAACTTCCTCTATCGCATGGTGAGAGATACCGCGACGGCCGAGGATCTGGCGCAGGAAGTATTCCTCAGAGTTTACCGGGCTCGCAAGCAGTACTCTCCCAGCGCGAAGTTCACTACATGGTTGTTTCGCATCGCGACGAACCTGGCGCTGAATTCCGTGCGGGATAACCGGCATCGGCAGAAGGATGTGTCGATCGACGCAGCTTCTTCGCCGGATGAAGATGCCGCTCCGATGCAGTTGCCGGCGCCGGAAATGCGGATTGATGAACATATGATCGAACGCGACCGCGCAGATTACATTCGCAAAGTGATTTCGGAGCTGCCGGAAAAGCAACGTGTGGCGGTTTTGTTGCATAAGTACGAAGAAATGGATTACGCGGAGATCGCGAGAATTTTAGAGTGCTCGGAAAGCGCGTTGAAGTCGCTGTTATTTCGCGCCTACGAAACGCTGCGTGTGCAGTTGGCGCCGCTTGTTAACGCCAGCGCTCCACGCAGAGAGGGAAGCCCATCATGAAATGCGAAGACGTATCAAAAGAACTGATTCCGTACCTGGATCGCCGGTCGAATTCGGCGGACCGCCACGAGGTGGAAGAGCACCTGGCGATTTGCGTGGGTTGCCGCACGCGAGCGGAAGAGCTGCGCACGTTGTGGAGTGTGCTGGACGAGGTGCCCATCGTCGAGCCCTCGTTCGGCTTTGACGCGCGTATGCGCGCGCGAATCGCGGAAGAACCGCAACCACGCTGGTTCCGCTGGTTTGTGCCACAGCCGCGGCTGGCTATGGCTATGGCTCTGCTGCTGGCGGTGAGCGTCTGGATCACGCGCTTGCCGCAAGATAATTCGGGCCTGCCTGGGACCGTTCAAAACGAACAACAACAATTTCAGGTAATCAAGAATCTGGATGTGCTGGAAAACTATGACGTGCTGAGCAAATTTGACGCGCTGGACGAAGTTCCCGCGGACGAGCAACCGGCGCCACAGCCAGATCAGCAGAACGATCAGCAGCAGCAACAGGAGTAATGGCGGATAAATGAAGCGGTTGAGAATCATTTGCGGGCTTGCGCTGGCTCTGTTGATGGGGCTTGCGGCGCAGCCCGCCTTGGCGCAAAGGCAGCACGGTGGTGGTGCACCTTCGCATGCGCCAAGTATGCGAGCGGCACCGCGGCAAGCGGCTCCGGCGCGTCCGAATGCACGTCCTGGGGGACAACGGCCTGGGGCCTATCGCCCGGGCGTTAACGCTCGTCCGCCGCAAAGTGTGCAGCGTCCTAACGGCGCGGCCAATCCCGGAGCGAACGCTAACCGCGAAAACGGCGAGAGGAACTTGTCCCCGGGCGTGCAGCAGAATCTGCGTGACTTGTCACCGCAGGAACAACAGCGTTACATGCAGAACAATGAGCGTTTTAGAAGTCTTCCGCCACAAAGACAGGCTCAGATCCGAAATAATCTGCAGAAGTGGAACAACTTGTCGCCTACAGAACGCAATGCGATGAACGATCGCGCGCGAACCTGGCAGCGTATGTCGCCTCAGCAGCGCCAGTACGTGCAGAACAGCCTGCTTCCAAAGTGGCAGAGCATGTCTCCGCAACGGAAGGGGATCGTGACGGGGCGTTTGCACACGCTGCAGGGAATGAGCCCGGCAGAGCGGCAGGCGGCGCTGAACGATCCGCAGTTTATGCGCGGTCTGAGTCCTGACGAGCAATCGGTATTGCGCGGGCTGGATTCGATCAATCCTGGCCGGCCGTAATCAAATAGAGTTGTACCTCCAACAGTCTGGCTTCGTTGACTTGCCTTCCATCGCAACTTAAGATGTGCGCCAAATGGCGGACCCATCCTCGCTGATTGGAAAGACCATTTCGCATTACCGCATCGTCGAAAAACTGGGCGGCGGTGGCATGGGTGTGGTTTACAAAGCCGAGGATGTGAAGCTCGGCCGCTTTGTGGCGCTCAAGTTCCTCCCCGACGACGTAGCCAAAGATCGGCAAACCCTTATTCGTTTCCAGCGCGAGGCCAAGGCGGCTTCAGCTCTGAATCATCCCAACATCTGCACCATATACGAAATTGACGACCAGCATGGCGAAGCGTTCATCGCCATGGAATTTCTGGATGGCCTGATGCTGAAACATCGCATCAGTGGACGGCCGATGCAGCCGGAAGTGGTTCTGTCGCTGGCCATCGAAATTGCCGATGCGCTCGACGCCGCGCACGCCGAAGGCATCGTTCACCGCGACATCAAGCCTGCCAACATTTTCGTCACCAAACGCGGCCACGCAAAGATTTTGGATTTCGGTCTGGCAAAGCTGCAAGTGAAAGCCGGGACGGATGCCGACGCGACGCAGACGCAGGAGGCACAGCAGTTGAGCACGCCAGGGGCGGCTATGGGGACGCTGGCGTACATGTCGCCAGAGCAAGCGCGTGGGAAAGAACTAGATGGACGCACGGATATTTTTTCTTTTGGTTTAGTGCTCTATGAAATGTCCACGGGGAAACAGACGTTTACGGGAAGCAGCTCGGCAGAGATTTTCGACGCGATTCTTAATCGCACGCCAGTTGCTCCGGTGCGTCTGAATCCGGAAATTCCGCCCAAACTGGAAGACGTCATCAACAAGGCGCTGGAGAAGGACAAAACTCTCCGCTACCAATCGGCGGCGGAGATGCGCACTGACCTGCAACGCCTGAAGCGCGATTCCGACGCAGGCGCGGCTTCTTCATCGGGGAACGGCGCCAAGGAAATCAGCGGGGAACGTACGACTAGCGCTGCCGCGGGCACTCAACCTCTCGGGGCACTTGCGCGGAACCGATATGCCGCATTAGCGGCTGGTATCGCGCTGCTGGCAGCAGCCTTTGTGGCGTATCATTTTTGGCCGCACTCGAAAGGCCCGAGCGGTCCGGCAAAAATTACGCAAATCAGCCAGTGGAACAAACCCATGGACAG
Organism: Candidatus Acidiferrales bacterium; assembly: GCA_050012395.1. GTDB lineage: Bacteria > Acidobacteriota > Terriglobia > Acidiferrales > UBA7541 > Palsa-295. Next base: position 3,230 of record JBEKHG010000052.1, on the reverse strand, counting down.
CGCGAAGCTTTCTCCCGATGGCCACTCTGTAGCGTTTATTTCTCCAGCGGGCGGCGTCCCACAAGTGTTCCTGATGCTAACGTCCGGGAGCGAGCCCTTACAGCTCACGAATGACGAAGGCGATAAGTTTAGGGTTGCATTCTCGCCCGACGGAAATGAAATCTATTACGAGAGATCGCTCGGCACCGCCGAGGTCTGGGCGGTACCTGCGCTCGGCGGGACTCCCCACCATGTCGTGTTTGGCTATTTTGCGGTCCCTTCCGAGGATGGCGATTCTATATTTTATGCAAAGACGGAACGCTCCGGAATTTTTCGCGCCACGAAATCCGGACTGAATGAAGAGTTGGTGTACGACCCCAAAAGCACTGACAAGTTTTTTGTCCCTCTCCTGATATTTCCCGGCGGCCATGATTTGCTCGCCGCCGGCCTGCAAGGTCAGTGGGACGTGACGAATTTCAGTTTTTACAAAATAAACCTGACCAGTCATGAGGCGGTTTTGTTAGGCGAGGCTCCGGGGAATATCGACGTTGTGTGGGACACACCGGGGGACTCGGTACTTTTCAGTCGTACACTAAACGGGCTGTCAAACATTTGGAATTACCGTTTGAGAGATCGCAAGCTGACCCAGATTACTTTTGGAACGGGGCCAGACTTCTCTCCCATGCCGGACTCCGGAGGGAAGGGAATTTACTACGTGAACGGCAAATCCTCCGGGTTCCTGACCGCCTACAACGTTCATTCAAAGGTATCCACAGACATTGCGTCGGAGGAGGCACGTGAGCCCGCCATTTCGCCAGACGGCAAGCGCGTAATGTACATCACGATTCCTTCACCGAAAAGGAGCGAACTCTGGGTGTCGGACATCGACGGGGGCAACAAAGTGAAAATTTTTACTGGAACAGATATGGGGACAGCGACTTGGGCGCCTGACAATATTCATTTGGCTTTCTTTGATGACCCCGGCGACGGCCAAGGCTCCAAAAGCTACATTGCCGCGTCAGACGGAAGCGGTCTGCGCCAGATTCCGATAACCTCAAGCGATATTTGGGCTTTGGTATGGAGTCCCGACCAGAAAACTATCTATGCGTCAGGTACGACGAGTGCGTCGTCGGTTTCGACTCTTTGGAGGTGGAACTTGGACAGCGCGGATCCAGAGAAGCTGTTGGATGATTGTGGCGATGGCATCGCCACGGATACTGACCGCAGCGGAAGGTTCCTGCTGTGGGTTGTATTGTCAGGCGAAAAGGCGGGCGTTTACCAAGTTCCTGTCGCTGGCAAGAAATGCGTCTTGTTGATTCCGGGCGTGGCAACGTTCGGTGCAGTTTTTGCCCGCGATGGAAAGTCGTTTTTGTATGCAGTCGGTTCCCGCGGTGAAGTAACGATCTATCGTCAATCTTGGATTGACGGTAAAACCGTTGGTGCGCAGCAGATCGGTTTGAAGGTGCCGTTTGTTTTTCCGCTGTTATACGCCTTCGGTAACGCCTACGATTTTTCTCGCGATCTCTCCACCATCGTCTACGCGCGCCCCAGTGGTCACGCCGACCTCTATCTGGCCCAGAAATAAGACCTCGGAAGAACGAGATACTGCCAGGTCCGCTATAGGCAGACGAGTGATTTCGGTGACCCATTGCATCTGTGGTGCTGGTTGGGGTGCTTGGCAAGCCGGAAGTGCCGCGCTGAAGGCCGCGGCGCTGCATTCAAACCTTCAGCATCTTCCAATTTTGGGCATTGGCAGCAGAAAGTTCGCTGAGGTACGAAAAAAACGGCGAGCAGGAAGAATTTTTCTTGCTGTTAACTGTTACAAAACATTTTCGGCATTTTTTTTGGATCGAGCAACTAGGCGTGCGGAGAGCGTTCATGACCATCTACCACTAATTGTGGTTTGGTTGCAGTGAGCCACAACGACGCACCTTCTTTTTCCACAAAAATCTTCGATTCCATAACGGATTCCTCTTGACATGTTTTCGAACCTAACTACAATCGGGGCACAAAGTGGGAAGAAGTGGGACGCAGTGGTAAAAAGCAACAAAGAGTAGAAAGCGGTAGGGGCGAACCAAAGAGTGATTTCTTCGCTGTACAAGCCGGGCGCGGCTCTTAAAGGCACGAATGCTTCGGGGAAGCTATCTAGCGACAGTGGACGAGAAGGGCCGAATGAAAATTCCGGCCGATTTCTTGGCGGAGCTGCGCAAGACAGGCTCGAAGTTCTACGTGACCAGCGAAACCGGCGGTACCGCACGCATCTATCCCATGAAAGCGTGGGAAAAGATCGAAGAAAAACTCGCGAAAGTCTCCTCTCACAACCGTTCCAAACAGAAGTTTTTGGCGCGGGTGAACTATTACGGGCAAGTAGTGGAGGTGGATGGGCAGGGGCGCATTCTAATTCCACCCACGCTACGGGAATCAGCGCAAATGAAGGGCGAGGTAGACGTTCAGGGCCAGCTGACTTACCTGGAAGTCTGGAATCACGCGCAGTTCCTGGAACAACTGAACCGTAACCCTCTAACGGCGGAAGACGAAAAGGAATTGGATTTACTGGGCATCTAGCTTTTGAGCGTTCTGCACACGCCGGTTCTGCTGGACGAAGTTTTGAACTGGTTGCGGATACGACCAGAAGGCACGTATGTGGATGCCACGGTCGGCACGGGCGGGCACACCATCGAAATTGCCCGGCGGCTGACCACGGGGCGTTTACTGGGGATGGATCGCGATCCGCGCGCGCTGGAAATAGCGCGGGAGCGATTGGGGCCGCACGAGCGGCAGGTGACTTTGGTGCACGCAGAATTTTCGAAGATCGGCGAAGTGGTGGAAAAGCTGAATCTCCCTCCGCTGGATGGTGTGGTCGCCGACCTGGGGATTTCGACTCTCGAGCTGGATACTCCCGAGCGCGGATTTTCGTTTCGCTGGGCCGCGCCGCTGGATATGCGCATGAATCCGGACTCGCCGCTGACAGCGGAAGAGATTGTGAACTTCTGGCCGGAGAAAGAACTGGCCTACCTTCTCTACAAGAACGCCGATGAGAGGGACTCACGCAGAATCGCCAGAGCAATTGTTCGCGCGCGGCCTATCCGCGATACCGAACATCTGGCAACGGTTGTGGCAGGGGGACGTAAAGCAAGGGGAAGGCAGAGACTGCATCCCGCGACAAAAACGTTTCTGGCGCTGCGGACAGCGGTGAATCGAGAAGAGGAGGAACTCGGGCAGTTTCTTTCGCGGACCCCTGCCACTTTAGC
>JBEKHG010000051.1:0-19166 GCA_050012395.1 Candidatus Acidiferrales bacterium | reverse complement strand
CGAGTACGCGTCGATGAGGTTATGAGGAACGTCAGTCGCCGCCAAATTCGTTGGGGGATGTGGCACCTCGTTCAACACGACGCTGCAGACATCACGGATCCATCGAAACCGAATCCGGACTTATACATGTTTGTTCCGCTCAATCCGCGCAGCATTTACCCTGAGGGCTACAACCACATGTATGGTGATGCCCGGCATCCCAGTTACGAATTAATCCAAGACGGAAAAATGTTGCGAGCGCATTATCTATACCGGGTAGGAAAAATTGGCGTCGACTCGAATGGTGGATGGTATGCAGTTGTAAATGGTCAGAAACAGACATGCTTTGTCGAGACATTCAAGTATTTCCCTGGCGAAGAATATCCGGACAATGCTTCGGTGGAAGCTTGGAATGACGGGCCCGGGATTATCCATCGTGATCCCTTCGACCAAGTATTGAAAGATGATCCGAAAGAAACCCCTTATTTCTTCGAATCGGAAATTATGAGTCCCTTTATCGCGCTCGAGCCGGGAGAAGAACGCCTCTTTACTGTTGAATGGGCGGTCACGAACACCCCCCCGCGCATACTGGAGAATAGGTGGATCGGCGTCGTTAGCGAACCGCTCGAAGCTCTTCCTAACGGTACTTCCGTTGTGCTCAAAGGGACGTTCGGAGTCTTCAGCCCTGGAACGCTAGAAGCATCTTTTTATGATGAACACGGGGTGATTCTCTTGCAAAAGAAACTTGGAGTGGTGGATCCGCGTCGCATAGTAACGCTTGATCAAAGCGTTGAGTTGCCCTCAGCTACATTCCGAATCAGTGTTTCGGTTCAAGATGATGACGGTCAAAACTTAGGATTCCTAGGAAACGCACTCCTCCGCTAATGCTGCGGAGAGAGAAATGCCGATCCCGGTCAACGTACGCGACAAAGCTATTAGCTATTGGTCGAATCCATCAGGCTGCCTTTTTTATAAGAATAGAATCCAGCGTGACCGGTTGGTCGCCGTTCCGCGATTCGGCATAGGTAACACGCGAACCGCATTGTGGGCACGGTTCCACAAGTATTCCCTTGGCTCCGTAGAAGCGGTGTTGCGTCCACGAGCAAACTGAGGACTGACATTTGACCTTCCGGGATGGATTTCTCATATCTTTTCCTTATCTATGATTTATAAATCGCTCCTACATCATTCCAAATGCTAAGACGGCCACTCTAGCGGGGGACCTAGTCGAATCCGTACCCAGCCGGAAGGCGTAGATTCAACCAGAAATTTGAAAAAACCCATGCACTCCTCTTTTCAATTAGGGGCGAGATACACCCATTCCCTATGCATTAGCTAGGTTTTATTCCCTAGGTTTATACAATGCAGTAGACATGCCAGTATGAGCTTTATAGAGATTAAGCTATGCATAGGACCAGGACGTATGGGTTAAAACGGTCTAAAATTTTTAGTTCACCGAGTGCAGAATCAACTCTGCCCGTTGCCTGGACAACCCGAAAAAAGATTGCCTGTTTCAGCTTACTGACGTTTGCATTCCGAGGTGTTTCGCGCTTGTCTTTGCGCCCAGTAGAACTCGGCTGAACACTGGTATTGCTTTTCATTTTTCAAATCCCTATCACCAATCACAATCCCTGAAAGACACCGCTGTCTGCGCTATTGGGACCAACAAATCCGTACACTTTCGAATGATCGGAACTGCAACAAACGAAGAAAGCAAAAGCCTATACGTATTGCGGACAGGAATTGCGAGAGCTTCCCCTTGTAAGCCACATACTTAGCGAGAACGCTGCCAACTTATTGATACTAAAGAGGTTAAAAAATTATTCCTTCATGAAATATTCGCATGGTAGCTGTCCCGAATCTTGGCAGCGGCTGTTACGAGCTTCGAGATGTCGCCCTGGCTTATACCGAGCTTTTCGGCGACCGTTGCTTGTTTCTCGCCGTTTTCTTTGCAGCGGGTCCATGCCTCTAACTGGCGAGGCTTGAGATTCCTCTTCCAATCGTCTTCTTTAGCATCAATAGCATCGCGCGTCGCTTCTGCTGGTAGAGCGGGGACTTTTCGTCCGGTATTGAAACACTCCTCACAAAAGGAGCCTAACATGCATTTTTCGGCTTCGGCTCCCACCGATGGGATCTGTACCGTGATGCGGATATAGCGAGTCTCCTTAGCGGGAATGGGCTCGCGGCAGAAAGAGCAGGTATTCGGCGCCCGCTTGGTTATGTCTGCCAGCGAAACATCATCCACAGCTGTGGCGTCCAAGTTCTGTCTTTTACCAAATGCTGTCAATCTCCAATTTATTCCAGAAACCAATTCTTCCGGGGAGATGGCATCATCACATCCGCTAGTTTTCATTTCGCCAAACGAAATCCTTTTCTTGCCAGTCCCCTTGCGAATTTGCAAAACTTTCGGAGATGTTGTGATGTTCTGAATTCGATTCGTGCGAGACAATGCGTTTCCGTTGTAAATGGTCATGCTACTTTACGCTGCCTTCCTAAGCTGAGCAGCGAACCTTTTCTGTTCGTCGAGGAAACTATCCATATCTTCTTTGAAAATCGTGTAGTGGCGACTAAAGCGATAGGCTGGCAACTCTTTCGAGCGTATCTTCTCCTCAACGTACCAAGGACTCAACCCCATGTATCGGGCCGCATCCACGATGCGGAATCCTCGGGGCACAATCGCCGCCATTCCGTCCTCCTGAGCCGTTGGAGTTTCTCTCGCCATACAGAGATACTACGACTTACTTAATAACACTGTAAAGATGTGTTACCGTATTTACCGTAAATCTGATTACTACTCTAATATGGTCGTTAGCGTATTTACATGTTAACTAAGCGCGGTCGCGAAATTTGGCAGGGGTTGGTGATCTATGCAAACAGCTCGAAAATTGACTTAGAAAACCTTCGGAAAACCATTTATTTGTGTATGCCTTATGCCGCGCGTGGCGGAATCTTAGATGTCTTTTATCTCGACACAGGTATTTCTCCCTCAGAGGCCACTGAATATCAAAGTCCGATTCGAAAATTGCTAGTTTCTTTGTGCGATCGAGAAAAAGAGCTCCCAAAAGAGGAGTTGAGCTTCCTGAGGATGCACGCCCGGCACGTTCGGCTCTCTATCGGCTACGTGGCGTTTGACCCGAACCATCCAGAGCACTTCGCCGACAGTGGAAGAGTATGGTATGCGAATGGAGAACCAAAAAGGTCCCCGCTCGGAACGTCCAGCCGCTCAAAAGAATACCAAGATATTGCCGACCCGATTTGCGACTTTATCCTCGACGAACTGGAACGTGTCAAAGAGGACGGAGAACAGATTCCATTGGTCTGTTGCAAAAATCCGGGATGCACGAACCTCGTTATGCCGAAAAGAATCGGCATGAAGGCGCATTGCTCCGACGATTGTAAATCGGCTCGACACAGGAAAGAATTGTCGCAAATCGAGCGAAATGATTACCAATGGTTGTATCGACGCTACACGCTGGTTCGCATTGATAAACCAAAAAAAGAGTGGAAAGAAGGAGCCCTCAGGCAAGACTTAAAGAAGAATCACTCTACCTTCGAAAGAATCAAGCTTGTACATGCGAAAGTGCCAAGGATTCAAAATCTGATTACTAAGTTGGAGAAGTACACAAGATAATGGGCAATAATTTTGCTACTATTGCTACTACTTTCGAACGAATTAGGGACTTAACAGCTTCCGACAAGTGTCGCGCCCTGAATCAATTGGAGACTAGTAAGATAAATTAACTTAAGGACTTAACCCAAGTAGCGAGCCAACGAATGCCAACGAGTCCCAGCCCTGTTACGACGCAGGTTCGAATCCCCCCCTCTCCGCCATGATTGAAAGCCATGTAAATCTGAGACGAACGGATTTCGTAGTTCGCCTTTTCGCGGGCGAATCGTCCATTAATTTGCAGTTTGCTCTTCGAGGGACTGCCGTAGCATCATCTTGCAGTTACCAGCATCTAGCCCTCTAAAGCCGAGGAAAATTCCGTGAATCGATTGCGCATAACCAAGACTTTGCTGTTCATTTTGTTGCTGGTCGCTATAGCAATATGGTGCAACCACGCCATTGGCTCGTCCAGACGCGGGCACATGCGATCCGGAGTTTCCGCGCAATCCGCGGCAACTCCTCAACAACTTAGCGACGCGGGGCAAGCCTCGCTGCGCGCGATTGTTCAGGCTGGAAATCTTTCCGAGCTGCGTTGGCCGGATTTCGGTGATTACGCCAAGATTCTGCGGGAGTTTTATGGTTCGTACGGATATTCGCTCGCGTGGATCAGCGGAATGCAGCCCACCGCGCAAGCGCATCAAGCGATTGCAATTCTCTTAAATGCCGATCAAAAAGGATTGTCAGCCGACGATTACGATGGACCACGTTGGAGCGACCGACTGGCAAAGTTTCAGCCCGGCACGTCACCACCATCGGAAGAAGATGCGGTTCGATTCGATGCCGCTCTCAGCGTCTGCTTGATGAGATATATTTCCGATCTTCACGTTGGCAAAATAAATCCCAAACATTTCAATTTCGGCTTCGACATCCAGGCCAGAAAATATGACTTGGCTGAATTTGTGAAAAAAGATGTTGCCGGCGCTCCGGACGTTTCGGCCGTGCTGGTTCAGGTCGAACCGCCGTATCCGGGCTACCGTCGCACAATTCAGGCTTTACAAAAATATTTAGTACTCGCCAAAGAATATAACGGCCAGCCGCTTCCAGCCGCGGCGAAAACAATCGCTCCCGGAGACACCTATCCTGGAGTCCCGCAACTAATCCGAGAACTTCAGGTCACAGGCGATCTTCCCGCTGACGCAACTCTGCCCGCTGATGGAACGATCTACCAAGGCCCGCTCGTGGACGCAGTGAAAAGTTTTCAACGACGCCATGGGCGCGACCCGGACGGCCGACTCGGCGCCCAAACATTAGCCGACCTCAATGTACCGCTCAGCAGTCGCGTCCGTCAGATGCAACTTACTCTCGAACGCTGGCGCTGGATGCCTGCTAGCTACGAAAAAGCTCCCATCGTGGCGAACATCCCCGAATTTCGTTTGCGTGCCTACGATGAAAATTTCAAGATAGCGTTGACCATGAATGTCGTGGTCGGCAAAGCCTTCGCCCACAGCACACCCGTCTTCGAGGACGAATTGGCATACGTTGTATTCCGGCCCTACTGGAGTGTCCCGTTCTCGATTGCGAGATCTGAATTTTTCCCGCAAGTCACTCGCGACCCGGATTATTTGACAAAAAAGGGATTCGAGGTCGTCGATAGCCGCCAGAATGTGGTCACTTCTGGCACAGTGACGCCTGAAATTTTCACGCAGCTACGCGCAGGCAAGCTCTTTATTCGACAACTTCCAGGCCCCAAGAATTCGCTAGGCTTGGTGAAGTTTATCTTCCCTAACGATTACAACGTGTATATGCACGACACCCCCGCGCAGGAATTCTTTTCGAAGTCGCGCCGGGATTTCAGCCACGGTTGCATCAGGCTTCAAAAGCCCGCAGACCTGGCCGCCTGGGTCTTGCGAGATAATCCAGGCTGGAACGCGGATCGCGTTAAAGCGGCCATGACTGGCAGCACCACGCAGCAAGTGAATCTCGCGAAACCAATTCCCGTTTTAATCGTTTATGGCACCGTGATCGTTACCGAGGATGGGCTCGTTCATTTCTACGATGATATCTACGGGTACGATTCCCAGCTGGAAAAAGCCCTCGCGAAGGGCTATCCGTATCCCGGTTAATCGCCGCTGATCAGGTTCGCAGGGCAGTCGAAGCACCACTGCCGGAATCTTCCAACGTCCACGTGGATGAAATCAGAGTGAGGATAGTAACCGACTCCGCCGCGACGCAGCGCCAGAGCAGCTTTGCGTAGCGTCAGCGTGTCGATTCCCGGCATGCGCAGATCGATCGCTTCCGCTCGAATGTGCAGGCTGTTCTTGGCCACTCCGGTAGTATGAGCGCGCAGCGATTCATTCGTTGAAGGCGTGCGGTATCCGCAGACGATATCAATCTCACCGCCAGGATGACCCACAGACGCTGTGAGGCCGGACAAAATGTCGAACAGGCGCGGATCAAAATGGCGAACGTCTCCCGTTCGATGGTCGCGCAGAAAATAATCCAGTTTTGCGAGCGCGCTGGGAACGTATTCTTCTCCGCGCCGGAAAATAATATCAAGCCGCTCGCCCGTGTGCGTGTTGAAAAGTACCAAACGGCCCTCATGAGAGAGGTCAAACGAGGCTGTCTGATACGCCGCCGCGGGCGATTGACCTTGCGCACTGATTGAAGCGAGCAAGCACAATGCCGCTGTTGCGACCATTAAAGGGCGTGACATTCTTCGAGGTACTCGCATGTATCTTCCCAACGTAATTTTATCACAGCCCATGACACCACCAGCAAATCCAAGACTGCGAAGTCGTAACTAACTAATGCGCTTCAACGGCCAGATCAACACCTTCAGTTCGCTCGAAAACGCCTGCAATGGCTTCGTTTCGGGTAGCAGGACTCCGGCCGCCTCGGCGACTGTTCACTCCAATTTCAGTCTCAGCGGGTTGCAAGGGCCATGGCACGTGATGAATATCTCCGCGAAAGACTTGTCCTTCGTGCACGGTGTAAAGGCAATATCGTTCCGTCAACCAGTGCTCTACCGTTCCGCGCGTTGCGAGCCTAACCGGCCCCACGGGACGGTAACGCGCCTCGAACCTCACTGACCCGCGTCGCGACGAGTAATCGATCTCTTCTCCACGTTTTTCAGCTCGCATTTGAGCAAGATGATAAGGCAAGTGATAGAAAGTCCGCGCGCCCCACACCGCTAATCGGCTGCTGGCGTCGAGGCTAAAGAAAAAGACACCCGGCTTACCTCCTATGCTGACGTACGTCCTACAGTTGAGCTCGCGAAACCGCGAAGTGAAAGGCAATACGCGAACTCGCGCGCGATTAGTCATATGGAATGGCGTAACGCTAACCCAGCAATGCCCGTCGAATGTATCGAGAGGTAGCTCGCGTGGGACTAAATGCCGCAATGACTCGGTCGCCAGTGGCCAGTGCGCAAATAGCAGGTCGGACCAGCACTGCTCCATCAGCCACGGCTCAGTGGGCAGAGGCCATGGCCGATGTTCCGTTACTTCGAGTAGTTCCATGCTCGTTTTCAACAAGCCTGCCATCGTTGACTGACGGAAATGTTACACATTCTTCCGCCAGCATATACATGAATGCCCTAATTGTTCCTCAGCCGCCGATCTTCTCTAATATTAGGGCTCGACCACTTCGCAGCGTTTCGTGGAGATGTTCTCATGGAGGACACGATGTTTAAGCCCTGTGACATCCTAGTGACTTCTTCCCGCGTGGAGGATCGTCGGGCCCTCATGAGGATTCTGGACGGCCTTCCAATCAATGTCTTTGCCTCTTCCACTGTAAGGCAGGCCGAAGAAGTGATGTCGCAGAAGAAGTTAGCTCTCGTTTTTTGTGACGAGCTTCTTCCCGACGGCTCCTATCGCGAGCTACTATCCCGGTCGCGCACGGCCCAGAAGCATCCACGCCTGGTGGTAACCACCCACACGGGTGAGTGGAACGAGTACCTGGAAGCTACCCGTCGCGGCGCTTTTGACGTGATTCGATACCCCCTGCAGCCCGCCGATGTGGAGCTGATAGTTATCCGCGCGATGCGCGACCAGCGCGAAGCTTCCGCCGCTTGAAAGCTAGGGTTTGGGGCGTAATTGGGGTATTGGGGCATCGCCATTTGCGATACTCCGCGCAAATCCTCTATAATCTGAGAGTAAACATTCAAAACTGTTCTTTGAGGGGCTGTTCACGCTATGGCGGCCTCTCACAGTTCCCAAAATGATTGATCTCGCTGAAAAAATTAAAACCAAACTAAAGGCTGAAATCGCAGCCCTGGAGCATGAGCTCCACGACGAGTTGCCCAAAGAGATTAAAGTAGCTCGTGCCCATGGCGATCTCTCGGAGAACGCGGAGTACAAGTACGCTAAAGAACGCCAGTCCTATGTCTCTGCTCGCCTTGGCCAGTTGCATCAGCGCATGGCCGACATCTCGATGATGAATCTTTCGAACTTGCCCAAAGATCGCGCCGCTTATGGCTCTCGAATCGTGGTGCTTGACATTGCGAAGTCTGCTGAAATCGAGTACAAACTGGTGACAGTTGAAGAAGCCGACGTAACCAAGGGCCTGATCTCGACTAGCTCGCCCATCGGCAAAGCGTTGTTAGGAAAAAAACCGGGTGATGAGGTGACTGTAGTCACGCCAGCAGGAAAGAAAGAATACGAAGTTGTCAGCTTATCCACGATTTACGATGAGGAATAGCACGGTGGCACCGAATCCATGTTGACTCGCACCATCGGCCGGTTTTTCACCTGGCCCGTTGACCGCCTAGCTGCAATCATCGCTCCGACGGGAATCCCTCCAAACGTCATCACGTGGATGGCTTTATTTCTGAACTTGTGGGCTGGCATACTTTTTGCCGCGGGCCGTTTCGCGGCTGCCGGCGGGATGATGCTCCTTGCCGGCCTTTGCGATTTGCTCGATGGCCCCGTTGCGCGGCGTCAAAATCGCGTCTCGCTATTTGGCGGCTTCCTTGATTCGATTCTCGATCGCTATGCTGACCTCATCCTCTTCCTGGGTCTCTTGGTGTATTACGCCAGTGTAAATCGCTTCATGTACGCGGTGCTGGCGGGCGCTGCAATGTCTGGAGCGGTGATGGTGAGTTACGCGAAGGCGCGAGCCGAGTCATTGGTGCCCAAAGCAGAAGTTGGATTCTGGGATCGGCCCGAACGTTTGGCCCTGATGATTCTCGGTGCGCTCGTTAACCGCATGCCCATCGCGTTGTGGATTCTTGCCATCGGACCAAACCTCACCGTGATTCACCGAATCGTGCATACCTGGCAGCAGACTAAAGACGGCCAGCTTCCACTCGCCGGGAGAGAATCATCTGCAAAGGCAGCTTCTTCGCCGAAACCCCAGATTAGTATTCCTGCGTCCGTTCAGTCTGGAAATTCGACGGCCTTGCTAACCCGCGCCGCTAAGCGCGGCAACTAACCGCGCGCTAAATCGGATTTTTCTTTCGTGATATGTATCGTTTACTAGCGGTTCCGCGACGTCTGAAGGCGTTTCTTGCGTTAGCGCATTACGCAACATCTTCAGCGAAGGCGCGCGAACATCCCTCCATGCTGTATTATTTCTTCTCGGTCACTTGAGCTTGAAACCTTCTCTCATCATTCACGGTGGCGCATGGAATATTCCGGACGAAGCAGTTTCGGACTGCCGCGCGGGAATTCGTCGCGCTCTCGAAGCAGGCTGGAAAGTTTTGTCCGAGTCCGGTAGCGCGCTCGACGCAGTGGAAGGCGCCATTATCGTCCTCGAAGACGATCCCACGTTTGACGCGGGCTTCGGCTCGCACTTGAATCGAGATGGCCACGTTCAACTCGACGCGATCGTAATGGACGGCAAGACCTTGAAAGCCGGCGCGGTCGCTGCCGTGGAACACATAAAGAATCCGATTCGCCTGGCGCGGCTGGTTCTCGAAAAAAGTGAACACATGATGCTGGTAGCCGGCGGCGCGGAAAAATTTGCCGTCGAGAATGGCTTGACGCTTTTTTCGGCTGAAGAACTCATTCATCCTCGCGAGCGCGTCGCCTGGCAACGTTGTCTGGAAGATTCGCACGCGGCTGAACATCACATGGGGCACGAGCAAGGCACCGTGGGCGCCGTCGCCATTGACCGCGAAGGGAATCTTTTCGCCGGCACTTCTACCGGCGGCACCTGTTGCAAATATCCGGGGCGCGTCGGCGATTCCCCACTCATCGGTTGCGGTTGTTACGCCGACGCCGAGGCCGGAGGCATTTCTTGCACCGGCCACGGCGAAGGAATTATGAAAATTGTGATGGCGAAGATGGCGATCGACCTTCTTCACGACCAGCGCGTGCTGGCCCCGCACCGGGAAAAAGCTGCTCCAACTTCCATAGCGCAAGCCGTGGCCGACGCTTGCGTCCGTAAACTTGCGCATCGCGCGCATACCACCGGCGGCTTGATTCTTCTCGATAGCAATGGTCACCCTGCCGCGGCGTTCAATACTCCTCGCATGGCCTATGGCTACGTCGAGCCCGATGGCAGTTTCCGCATCGCCCCTTAGCGCTTCGTCGGTCCGTCCCACTTGACAGTTCAAACGACGACTCGGACGGGTAGCATGCTGCGCCCGCCACAAATGCTTAGCAAGAATGCAATGATTCGCCGACTGCTTCTGACTTCGTAGCGCCGGGCTTCAGTCCGGCATCCTGTTAGGTTTCGAGCGGAGTCCCGCACGGCGCAAGTTCGCTGAAACCTTCCGAGGCACAAGTCATCCAAGAATCGTTGCAATTACCCAGGTCCAAGTTAGAAATCCGAAGGAGAAAATGATGCCAATGCGAGACGCGATCCTCTCCGAATTCGACCACGAAATGATCAGCACCCGTCAGACGCTCGAGCGTGTGCCCGAAGGCAAACGCGACTGGGCGCCCCATGAGAAATCCATGAAGATGGGTCGTCTGGCGGGGCACGTCGCTGAACTTTCCGGCTGGGCTGCGACTATCATCGGGCAGGACTCGCTCGACTTCAGGCCCGCGGGTGCTCCGCCCGTGACACCAACCGTCATGACTTCGCACAAGCAGTTGCTTGAAGTGTTCGACAAGAGAGCGGCGGAAGCGCGCGCGGCAATCTCCGGCGCCAGCGATGAAACTTTGCTGGGACCTTGGACGCTCCTTTCCGGCGGCCAAACAATTTTCACCATGCCGCGCGTCGCGGTCTTGCGCAGCTTTGTGATGAACCATATCGTCCACCACCGCGCCCAACTGGGCGTCTATCTGCGGCTGAACAATATTCCTGTGCCGTCGGTGTACGGGCCTTCTGCCGACGAAGGCAAGTTTGGGGGTTAGGCGAATTGTTTTCGAGGTCTCTTAGATGGGGCTGCTCGCTGATTGTTCCGTGCTGCGGGGACATATGAAGACGATTTGTGACATTTTGGGCAGGGCCGCGAGTTCGGCTCGAAGGGCTCGGGGCGCGGCTTGTGTTGCGTCGCGCGCTAGGATTGCGGCTCGCTCGGGGCTCAGCGGCAGCGCGTAAACGTCACCGCGCAGCGAGTAAGAATACTCGCGATAGGCGGGTGCGGACTCGCTCGCGCGGTTCATCAAGACATCCCAGACCGAACTTGAGCGGAGCAGCTTTCGCTTGTTGGCTTCGTCGCGGCGGATGCGCAGCGAGTGGCGCACCGGCGATCCGCTTGATTCCACGATTACTTCGGTGCAGTCCTCGGCGTGAAATATGCGCTGCGGATCTGCCTCCGGATATTTTCTTAGGATTTCGTTCAGTGCGGCCGTGCCTGCGTCGAAGCCAGTCCACCAGTAACGGAACGAGTGGAAGACGATCGTTCCGGCACTCAAAATTTTCTGCACGCGGTCGGCGTCCTTGCCGGCTATCTGCACGACCATGTCCACGAGTTCCGCGCTGCTAAATTCCTGGCGGACTAGCGGGCGCATGCTGATGTATTCGGCCTCCTCTTCCGTGTACTTAACGGGAATAGTTTTTGGCAGAGGCACGAGGCACAGTGGCGTTAGGGTTTGCCGGCTGCTTTTTCCGTAAGGCGTTCGCGAACGCGGTCGCTGAGCACTTTGCCATCGATGGCTTTTCCTTCGAGGCGCGCGCGGGCTGCTTTGACCACCGCACCCATTTGTTTTAGCGAATCGGCGCCGGCTTCGCCGATGGCGGCTTCGACGGCGCGATGAAGTTCTTCGTCCGAGGGAGCGGCGGGCAGATAGTCCTCGATAATTTTTATCTCTTTGGCCTCTTTTTCGGCGAGGTCGTTGCGGCCGCCCTTGGTGAACTGCTCCACGGATTCGCGGCGCTGTTTGACGAGAGTCTGCAGAACTTGCAGCGATTCCAGATCGTCCAGCGGACGCACTTTTTCAATTTCTTTATTTTTGAGCGCGCTCTTCATCATGCGCAGCACGCTGAGCCGCAGTTCGTCCTTCTGTTTCATCGCTGCGGTTAAATCACTCTGGATGCGTTCGATGTAGCCCATTCGTGGCGGTCTCCCCGGGCAAGAGTAACATACGCGGCTGTAAAGATTGGCGGACGTCCTCCATAGAGATTGGCGGACGCAACCACCGCGCGGACAACGCGCTGTGTGGCGCTTGGGCGCAAAAGCTTGGTTCTGCTAAGTGATCTTTGTCCGCAAGTCGTCGCGGCAGAATTTTTGATGAAAAGTGCGAGAAAACCAAAATCACTAATTGCTATTCTAGTGCCGGTTAGACGGGGTTTAGTTCTTTGTTTTCTGCAACTTCTGTTTTTGACCAGAACCGGTTAGAAGTGGGCGCCCACTTTACAAAAAAGCGCTCAATTTTTAGCAATTTTCTGGTCGCAGGGGTCGATTTTTGAGTGTTGGGGAGCGCTGCTAACAGGCGCGTTCCGCCGGCCCAACCAGCCTGCGGAAACCGCCCCCGGCTGGTTCGTCTGGGACGCGAGAGCTGCTCCCCACTGGGTCGTTCCGCTTCGCAACTGCTCCCTTCCCTTTTCGGGGCAAGCAGGGTAAAGGGACGCAAAAACAGCGCCCTGATGAATCCTTCGGGATGCAAACACCGCACTTCCGCGTTGGCGGATGCGGGCCGTTGCGGCGGCCGCGGCCCGTCTCGTTCAACGCCGATCCTAATCCAAATTTTCATCGCAACAATGATAGGAAGTTGGCTGTTGGAATACAAGGAGTAGAGTCGGTGAACATTTCGAAATCTTTGCGTTCAGCGGGCGAGCGTTCGGGCAGCGGGGAGTTTTCAGGGCTGCCTTGAATTCATAGGTCAAGTCAAAAACCTCAGGTCTGAAGACCTGAGCTACATTATGAAGAAGATCCCGCCAGCGCGGGAAATATTGGTCCAGTGTTCTCTCGGTGCGGTTAAGGCTTATGCGGGGAGAACACTAAGTCGAACCAAGGGGTCCAGATTTTGGCGGAGTCGGTGGAGGTGGCGGCGATTTCGCTCACGCCGCCGGGGATTGGTTTCCAAGTGCCGCGGATGTGGCGTTCCGTCCCATTAGGATAATCGACGCCGGTCATAAACATTTCTCCATTTTGGAATGAGCCTTCAATTGTGAGGAGGCGTCCGCGGTTGGTGACCCAGGTTTGGTGCCAGACTTTTCTGGAAGCGTCGTAGATGCTGAAACTCTCGCCGTGGGAACCTTTTGCGTCTTGATAGTCTTCGTGCAGGACGCAACCATCGAGAATGCTGGTAATTTTCGCGCGGGCGACGGGGGTCTTAAGGTTATCGGAGTCGAAGGCGTCCCAATCACCTAGCCAGAAATCGAATTGGTGATATTCGGGGGCGGAGCAAACGGGTGACTGCGACTGAGTCGGTGAGACGCTCGGAGGTTGAGGGAGGCCGGCTGTGGTGCAGAGAATCAGGGTGAAGAGCAAGCCCACCTTTGGCCAAACAGAAGAATAAATCATATTTCGTTGCGCCCCCACTTGAGACAGAAGCAACGCGAGATTTTAAAAGGGCGTCAGCCGCGCTCGCATTGCTTCAAGTTTTGGATGTGATGCGCTTGCATGGCGTTGCCAAGTTTCTGTGGCGGGCGCAGCATGCTGCGCCCCTACGGACTCATTACTCGGACGCCGCGATCCGAGTTGTTTTTGCGCAGTCGAAGGTAGGAGGAGAAATCCGGACCCCCGACTGCGCAAGTTCCAGTAATTGCGGGCTTCGTGTGACTACGGTTTTACTTTTTCTGGTGCCAGGTGGCCGAAGGCTATTTTGCGCATCATCTGCTGACGAATGCCTTCAGAAACGGTAATGTTTGCGGCATCGTTGTCTGTGGTTTCGGTGGCGCTGGCATCGTCGCTAGCGTCTCCGTAACCGAGGTACTTCGGAACGGCCAGGAAGGCGGGAATATTGGCGCCTAACGGGCAGCCTCCGTCGGAGATGATGCAAGCTTGTCCGGTGATCTCACCTTTTTCGTTGATTCCGTTGGCGGCGATCAAAAGCAGCGGCGAACTTTTCGGGATGAACTTGTTGAGGTCGAACATCTTGCCACCTTCGTAGATGAAGGCATGGAAGGAGGGTAGCGAAACGCCAACCACCTGGCCCTCATCGTTGACGTCCAAGGCTTCGCTGAGGCTATCGCCGGGGAGCGTGCCGATGTCGGTCATTTTGCCGCTTTGCTTGGTCCAAACAAAGGCGTGGAAGTTTGGAGAGAGGACGCCGCCAACGACATCGCCGGGCAGATCGGAAAATCCGACGATGGTGTCGCCGCTGTGGTTGATGGCCATGGGAGTGTTCCAGCCTTGGCCTCCGAGATTGCCGAGGTTAATCACATTGCCGTTTTCCCAGAGCAGCGCGTGCATGGCACTGAAAGCTCCGACTGAAGTGTCACAGGTGCCGGAGATGCCGACGATTTGGCCGTTGTCGTTGATAGCGGTAGCGGCGCCGTCGGGATCGGGGACACCATTAACAACATAGGTGGAGAGGGCGGTGATCTGGTTTAACCCGGGGCCGTAAACTACCGGGAGGAACTGAAACACTTGCGGCAGGACGCAGCTGGAGTCGTGTACCTGCGTTTCAGCCCAGCCGACGATCAGGCCCGAGTTATTTTCGCCAGCGGCAAATCCGTTATTTCCGCCGAGAGTGGGAAGCGGGTTCATCACGCCGTATTGCCAGACGAACCCGGTGCAGACGTGCCCGGTGGGAATGCCTGTGGGAGTGAAGGCGGTGCAGCTCCAGGATTCATTGTATGGATCCAGCTCGGCGGTCTCGGAAAAACCGGCGATCTGGCCGTGATTGTTTTTGTTGGGCCACTGGACGTCACTATTCGGGCCGCCGAGCGTGCCAAGGTCGAAGCGCAGGCCGTAAATCCAGACGGTGGCGTGCTCGGTGATATCGCCTGATTGGTCGGCAGCACCAATGGCCCAGCCGATGTCGTTAATGGTGTTTCCCTCACTCGCCGTTCCGCTGAGATTGCCGAGATTAAAGACGCGGTAACGGTCGCGGCTATCCTGCGCCGACAGCTGAGACGGAAAACCGAATGCTGCAAGTAAAAGAATCATTACAGTGAAGCTTGACGTTAGTTTGAATTTCATGTTGGCTCCTTTGTTGGTGAAACTGTTTCAAACCACTGGCCGCGCTTCCTTTCCGGCAATTGAATATTTCTTGGGCCGACCTAACTTCGGGTGGGAGGCCGGCCGACTTACAAAGACACGGTAGATTTTTTCTCCGAGCGAGGTTGGACGTTCGCGGACGCAGCTATGGGCGAAACTGGACGTTTTCGGGCGCGAATGCTACTAAGTGAACGTGGTCCGAAAACGTCCACTTTTCGTGTTGAAATCAAATATGCTACCTAAGACAAATGACTCTCGATTGGCAGGTTTGTTCACGGGCAAGGCTGTCGCGCGATGCGCGATTCGACGGGAAATTCTTTATTGGCGTGAAAGGCAGCGGAGTGTACTGCCGTCCGATATGCCCGGCGCCGACGGCAAAAGAGAAAAACGTACATTACTTTTTGACTGCGGCGGCGGCGGCCGAGGCGGGATTTCGTCCTTGTTTGCGGTGCCGGCCGGAAGCGTCCCCGGCAACTCCGGCGTGGTGCGGGACCTCGAACACGGTTTCACGCGCGCTGAGACTGATCGGCGAAAGCGGATTGGAAGATGGAGGGGTGGAGGCGCTGGCGGAGCGTCTGGGTGTTGGTTCGCGGCATCTTCGGCGGCTATTTCTGAAACATCTAGGAGCAACGCCAACAGCGGTGGCGCACACTCGGCGGCTACACTTTGCGAAGAAACTGATTGACGAAACGAATTTGCCGATGAGCCAGGTCGCCATCGCGTCCGGCTTCGGGTGCGTTCGAAGATTTAATGCCGCGATTCAAAAGATTTATAAGCGAACGCCGACGCGGATTCGGCGGCTCGTCCGTCGGACAGCTAGCCAGCCTCAAAACGAATATTTTTTCCTTTTGCGTTTCCGCGCGCCATACCACTGGGCGGGCATGCTGGCGTTTTTGGCGAAGCGGGCGATTCCGGGAGTGGAAGCGGTTGAACAGGAGACCTACCGGCGCTCGATTTCTTTCAACGGGCGCGACGGATATTTCGAAGTTTCGCTGGCGGAACGAATGGATGCGCTGGCAGTTCGTATTCAATTTCCGGATCCTTGCTCGCTATTTTTTATCGTGGAGCGCATACGCGGGATGTTTGATTTAGGCGCGGACTGGGTGGATATAGCGCGAACTTTGAAAGGAGATCCGGCGTTAGCGGAGAGGGTTCGAAGCGCGCCGGGGCTAAGGGTGCCGGGATGCTGGAATGGGTTCGAGCTAGCTACGCGCGCGATTGTAGGTCAACTGATTAGCGTGGATAGCGCAACAGCGATTGCGGGGCGCATCGCGAGAAAATTCGGGAAACCGTTTGCCGGAGCGGGAAAATTGACGCATCTTTTTCCGACGCCGGAGGTTCTCAGCAACGCTGATCTCGGCACTGTCGGTCTGACCAAAGCGCGGGCTGAAACTATACGGAGTCTGGCTCGCGCTGTGTGCGAAGGGCGAATCCGGTTTGAAGGGATTGTGGAGACAAGTGTTTTCCTGGCGCGACTCTGCGAGATTTCGGGAATCGGGGCATGGACTGCCCAATATGTCGCCATGCGCGCCCTCGGGGAGCCGGATGCATTTCCAGCCGGGGACTTGCGGCTGCTGCGCGCGATGAATTTGACGAGTTCTCGAGAGCTGGAGCGGCGGTCAGAGGCATGGCGGCCATGGCGAGCTTACGCAACTATGTATCTCTGGAATGATTTTTCTGAAAACAAAATTAAAGGGAACAAGTCGCTTCGCCCGAGAAAGCAAGAGTCGCTTGTTGAAAGAACCGGCTCCCGCCAGCTCGTCTCCTCAATCGTGTAGCATTCACACACAAATAATGATGTAGTTAAGTCTGTTCTGATCGACGCTTTTTGTTCCGATGAATCTAACAGGAGGCAGCCATGGGGAAAGTTGTTTACGTTTCCAAGTCTCGGATTGAGAGGAAGGTGGGGCCGCTAAGGATCGCTTATTTGCCCGGGGAGGCGCAGCCGGTGGTGTTTAGCGTTCACGGGGCGATCGCGGAGCACTACAAAGTGGATCCAGCGAAACTCACGGAGTCGCACGCGGCCACGATTGACTATGTGATCGCAGCTACAGCCGGTTGAATGCTTGGCACCTTTGGAGGTGCGCTGGAAGCGCGCCACATCGATGCGAGCAACGGAAAACTTGTTGGCGATGTGAGCGGCGAAGTGGAAACCGACGAGGGAGTGCTGGTGATAAGGCGGATTCATTTGGCGATGCGCCTGGCGGCGCCCGAAAAAGCGTTGGATGCCGTGGAGCGCGTCCACGGGCTGTACGCCATGCACTGTCCGCTGTATCGCACGTTGCACAAAGCGATCGAGCTGACGTCTTCTTACACGTTGGAAAAAGTAGAAGCTTAATTCACAAGCCCGTGAGAGCTCCCTATCGTTTTCTGCCGAGCATTCGGCCTGAGTCGAGCTGCGTACAAAAGGCGCAGGCTAACGGCACATCCCAGAAATGAATGCGGCTTGCTTGGGGTGGCGTGTGATGCTACCTTGCCGGGTTCGCGGCCAAATTGGGCGGCGCGAATTTAGCAGCTGCAGAAACCTCGTAATTGAACGGCGGCAGAAGAGCGCAGGACGTCGGCGAGACGCTAAAAGGCCCGGGAGGTGGTGAGGATGGTGAAGAAACAGTGGAGTTCGACCGCGCCGCCGGACGAATTCCATCCTTATATTCCGGCGGAGGAAAGCATTGCGGAGTTTACGCTGCGGGCGGTGGTGTTGGGATCACTGTTTGGATTGCTGTTTGGCGCGGTGACAGTTTACGTGGGGCTGCGCGCCGGGCTTACCGTTTCTGCTTCGATTCCGATTGCGGTGCTTTCGATCAGCATTTTGCGCGCATTCGGGCGCTCAACGATTCTGGAAAATAACATCGTTCAAACTACAGGGTCGGCTGGAGAGTCGCTAGCGGCCGGAGTGATGTTCACGATTCCGGCGCTGATCTTTTTGGGATTTGGCACGGAATTTACATTTTGGCGAATTTTTCCGCTGGCGCTGCTGGGCGGGTGGCTCGGTGTGCTGTTTATGATTCCGCTGCGGCGGCAGCTCATCGTGAAAGAGCACGGCAATCTCACGTTTCCAGAGGGCACGGCTTGCGCGGACGTGCTGGTGGCGGGCGAGCGCGGCGGATCGTTTGCGGGACGCGTGTTCTGGGGATTGGGGCTGGGCGGCGCCTACACTTTTTTCATGAACACGATTCAGGCGTGGAATTCGCAGCCGGAGGGGCGTCCACACTGGTTTCCGGGGGCGTCGTTTCGCGCCACGATCACTTCGGAATATCTGGGCGTGGGTTACATCATCGGCCCGAAAGTTTCGGGAATTCTTTTTGCGGGCGGCGTGATTTCGTGGCTGCTGGTAATGCCCGCTATCCAATTCTTTGGGCAGCTCGCCGGGAACACGCCGATTTATCCGTCAACGATTCCGATTCCGCAGATGACGCCGGACGATATGTGGCGGCAGTACATTCGTCCGATGGGCGCGGGAGCAGTGGCGGCGGCTGGGCTAATTACTCTGTTACGCACGCTGCCGACAATTATTTCGGCGTTGCGCGCGGGACTGAAAGACGTTCGCTCAGAGCGAGCTGGAGAAGGACAAGCGAGGAACCGGCTGGACGATGATGTGTCGATTCGCACAGTGGTGATTGGATCGATCGTGATCGTGGCGATGATGTGGGTGATGTTGACATTTGATCCGATCAAGGGAGCAAGCACAACCTGGTACCAAAACTTGCTGGCGGGACTTTTTGTTGTGGTTTTTGGATTTTTGTTTGTGACGGTGGCGTCGCGGATCAGCGGGCTGTTGGGAAATTCCTCCAATCCGGTGAGCGGGATGAGTATCGCGACGCTGATGGCTACGTGCGCGATATTTTTCGTGGCTGGGTGGACTGCGCCGAACTACGCGGTGCTCGCGCTAGTGATTGGAGGCGTGGTGTGCACCGCGGCGGCGATTGCGGGAGCTACTTCGCAGGATTTGAAAACCGGCTACCTCGTGGGCTCGACGCCGTTCAAGCAGCAAATGGCTTTGCTAATCGGCGTGACGGTATCGACGATCGCTATCGGCGCGACGCTGAACCTGATGAACACGGGGCTGGAAAAATATTTGCCGGT
>JBEKHG010000050.1:0-22179 GCA_050012395.1 Candidatus Acidiferrales bacterium | reverse complement strand
GCGTTCCGTTTCCGGCTTAGTTTCCCAAAACGGTGCTCGGCCCACGTTTGGAAGCGATCCATGTATGTGTAGAAAACCGGCGTTAGATACAGGGTTACAGCTTGCGAAAAAACGAGGCCGCCTACTACCGCGAGTCCTAGCGGACGCCTGGAATCTGCGCCGGCGCCTGAACCCAAGGCGATCGGCAGTGTGCCCATTAATGCTGCCATGGTAGTCATCATGATGGGACGGAAGCGGATTAAGCAGCCCTCATAGATTGCTTCTTCTGCAGTCTTGTTCCCGTGACGTTCTCGCTCGATTGCGAAATCGACCATCATGATTGCGTTCTTTTTTACGATGCCGATCAGCATGATGACGCCCACGAATCCGTAAAGATCGAGACTGAGATGGAATATCTGCAATGTGAGGAGAGCGCCAAAAGCAGCCGATGGTAGACCCGAGAGAATAGTGATCGGATGGATGAAACTCTCGTACAGAATCCCAAGGACGATGTAGATCACGAGAATCGCCATGAAGAGCAGGATGCCCGAGCCCGACAGAGAAGATTGAAACGCTTGCGCTGTTCCTTGAAATTCCGTGGTTACCGTAGGTGGAAGAATTTCACGAGCGAGTTTATTCACGCTGTTCACGGCGTCGCCAATTGCGACTCCATTTTTAAGATTGAAAGAAAGCGTGACGGCGGGAAGCTGGCCGAGGTGGTTCACGGATAGTGGTCCTAGATTTGTGGAGAGTGTTGCGACCGCGTTCAGTGGCACCAGATTTCCGCTGGTCGAATGCACGTAGAGCAGGGAGAGCGCTGCCGGATCTGCTTGATATTTGTCTTCAAGTTCCATCACTACCCAATATTCGTCGTTGGGGGCGTAGATGGTGGAGATCTGGCGCTGGCCATAAGCGGTGTACAGAGCGTCCTCTATTTGTTGCGCCGACACTCCGAGAGCCGAAGCTTTATCGCGATCGATATTCACGTTCACTTGTGGATTCGCGATCAGCAAATCTGTGGTCACGTCCTGAAGGCCAGGGAGCTTCGCCATTTCCTTCATGAACATCATGGAATCTCGATAGAGCTCGGCGGTATCCGGACTTTGCAAAGCAAGCTGATACTGGCTTTTGGTGAGCTGCCCGCCGACCTGGATGGGAGGCAGGTTTTGCATATAGGCATTGATTCCAGTCACAGTTGCGAATTTCTCGCGAAATTCCTCGATCAGTTCGTCGATCGAAGGACGGTGCGCGAATAAAGGAGCGACTCCTCGAATCGCGCTTCCAACGACGGGAACGTCCCCATACTTTTGCTCCAGATGCAATATCGCGGCCGGCTCCGTCGCTGGGCGATCTTTACGATCCTTCAGATGGATAAAGATTATTCCGCCATTGCCAGCGGTAAAACTGCCGATACTGGAAAAAAAATCGTTACGATTGGGATCGTTCAGAACAATTTTGTTCAATTCGAGTTGGTGCTGCTTCATTGACTGGAAAGAAATGCCTTGAGACGCTTCGGTGAAGGCAAATATCTGCGATCTATCCTCAGCGGGCAAAAACCCTTTCGGGATCACCGCGAACTGCCACACGGTGATAACCAAAATAATTCCGGATACAACCATCACGAATACGCGATGGCGCAAAGACCATCGCAACGAGACGTCGTAAGCCTTCAGCATCCAGTCCAGGAATCTTTCCAGCGCCATGTAAACGCGCCCGTGTTTTATTTCTCCTGCCGGACGCAGAAACCGGCTGCACAACATGGGCGTAAGCGTGAGCGAAACAACACCGGAAACAAGGATTGAGGTGATAATCACGACAGCGAATTCATGCAGCAAGCGCCCCATGATGCCGCTCATAAAAAATACAGGCAGAAATACCGCGGCCAACGAAATCGTCATGGACAGAATCGTGAAACCGATTTCGCGCGAGCCGCTCAGCGCCGATTCCATTACGCCTTCGCCCATCTCCATGTGCCGCACAATGTTTTCGAGCATCACGATGGCGTCGTCCACCACGAATCCCACCGAAAGCGTCAGGGCCATCAACGATAAATTGTCCACTGTATAGCCGAGCAGATACATCACGGCAAAAGTGCCGATGATGGACATGGGCAGAGCGAAGCTTGGGATTATCGTTGCCGACAGATTGCGCAGAAACAGGAAAATCACCAGGATGACGAGCGCGATGGCGAGGTAGAGCGTGAACTTCACATCGGCCACTGACTTGCGAATCGAATCGGAGGCATCGTACAGAATCTGCATCTGCACTGAAGGTGGAATGATGGCGCGAAATTGTGGGAGTAATTGTTTTACTGCATCGACAACTTCCACGGTGTTTGTGCCGGGCTGACGCTCGATCGCCAGAACCACCGATTCAGTATCGTTCCACCAATTCGCGACTCGATCGTTTTGGACGCTGTCGTAAACTTTTCCCAAATCTTCGAGACGCACAGGCGAGCCATTGCGGTAGGCCACGATTAATGGACGGTAGAGAGAGGCGTGGGTCAACTGACCGTTCGCTTGCAACGTAAATGCGCGTTGTTCGCCGTACAACGTGCCGACAGGGAGGTTCACATTGGCGTTCTGAACGGCCGTATGAACATCGTCGATGCCGATTTGCCGCGTGGCCAGAGCTTGCGGGTCGAGTTGTATGCGCACCGCATACTTTTGCGAACCGTACACTTGGACTTGTGCCACGCCTTTCACCATCGAGATGCGCTGGCCCATCAGGGTCTCGGCATATTGGTCCACGGTGTAAAGGGGCAAAGTCTTCGAGCCCATTGCGACGTAAAGAATGGGCTGATCCGCCGGGTTCACTTTGTTGTAGGTCGGAGGCGTCGGCATGCTGGGTGGCAATTGCGCGGACGCGCGCGCGATAGCCGCTTGCACGTCTTGCGCGGCGCCATCGATATTGCGGCTCAAATCAAATTGCAAAGTAATGCTGGTGGTTCCCAGCGAGCTCGTCGAAGTCATCGAATCGATGCCCGCAATCGTAGAAAATTGCTTTTCGAGGGGAGTGGCTACCGCCGAGGCGATAGTATCCGGACTCGCTCCGGGCAAACTGGCGCCCACCTGGATCGTTGGGTAGTCCACGTTTGGAAGTTCGCTGACGGCGAGCGCGCGGTAACCGAGAATGCCGAACAGCAGGATGGCGGCCATGACCAACGTGGTCATGACTGGTCGGCGAATGAATGGCTCGGCAATATTCATTGCAGATTCTCTAACTTCCCTGCGGAGCGGTTTTGATCTGTACTTTAATTCCGGGGATTAGGCGAAGCTGCCCGTCGGTGACGACAGTTTCCCCTGGTTCGATCCCCTTCGCGATTACCGACTCGGTCCCCAGCGTTCGCGCCACCTTAACGGGACGCGATTCCGCGGTCTGATCGGGCTTGATCACGAAAACGAAATCGCCGTTTTGTCCGGTCTGCACCGCTTGCGTCGGAACCACTGTTGCATTTTCCTGCTCGGACAAACGAAGCGCTACTGTCGAGAACTGCCCGGGCCACAGGCGATGGTCTGTGTTTTCAAACGTCCCTTTCAGCTTGATCGTTCCGGTGGTGTTGTCCACGGTGTTATCGACGAAGGTGAGGTAGCCGGTCTCGGGCGTAATATCTCCGTAAGGCGTGGCTTCCATTCGAAGGCGACCTGCGGCCATATATTTTTTAATGACGCTGAGATATTGTTCCGGCACGGAAAAATCTTCGTACAGCGGAGCAATCTGGTTGATTACGACGAGCACTGGGACATCGTTTTCTTTCACCAAATTTCCGGGATAGACTTGCAAAGCCCCGGTGCGGCCGTCCACCGGCGAATAAATCTCACAATATTGAAGTTGGAGTTTGGCCGATTCCACTGCGGCTTCATCCGCGTGTACTGAGCCTTGCTGCGCGGCAGCGTTGGCCTGCATTTGATCGTATTGTTCTTTGGGCGAAATGCCTTCGTCGTAGAGCTTCTTGTAACGTTCGGCCTGGACGACTGTGAGGTCGGCTTGCGCTTTGTCGCGAGCTAGGTTCGCCTGCGCTTGTGCGAGTGATGCCTGGAAGGGGCGCGCGTCAAGTGTGAAAAGCAAATCGCCCTTCTTAACAAAATCACCCTGCTTGAAGTGCACTTCTTTCAGTACTGCGTTCACTTGCCCTTTGATGGAAACCGTTGAATACGCGTCGGCCGTGCCAATAGCGCTGAGCTCGATCGGAACAGTTTTTTTCACGGCTTTAGCCACGGTTACTGGCACAGCCAGGTCCGGACCGACAGCCGAAGTCTTCGAACTGCATGAGACGCACGACAGAGACGCCGCGAGAATTAGAACAAGCGATGCCAACGTCCCGGTATTTGTAGACGACGATTTCTTCATGGCCCTTTTTCTCACAGCTCCACTACCCACTTTATCGACGATTCCATACTCCGGCCGTGATTTCGAGTTTAATTTTTGGAACAGTCTTGCCTGTAATACTTAGACGTTACGGCGTGGGAAACGCTTCAACAAAACGCCGGAGCAGGTTAGATTTTACCCCGCTGCCGCTTGGTCCAGAAACCAAACAGGCTCCTTCGGCGGGTGAATTCTTGCAGCCGGATACTGGCTCGTTTGGGCATCAGATTCCGCGCGGATGGCTGAAAGTATTCCGCGTTTGTTTTCGCCGGCTACAAGGAAAAACGTGTTACGCCCATTATTCAGAATAGCTGGAGTGAGCGTGATGCGTTGGGGTGGCTCTGCCGGGACGCGAACCGCGGCGACCCAGCGCAATTTTTCATCCAATGCAGGCGAATCCGGAAATAAAGAAGCGGTGTGTCCTTCCGGGCCGATCCCTAGGAGCTGGACGTCGAATGCGGGAGGTTCAGAACCAAAGAATTTCAGCAACTCAGTTTCGTAAGCGCGGGCACATTCTCCTGGAGGGGACAGATTCGTCGGAATCGGATGCAAGTTCTTCGCCGAGATGGGAACGTGAGAGATCAGAGTTTCGCGGGCCATATGATAATTGCTCAGAAGGCTATCCGACGAAACATACCTCTCGTCACTCCAAAATAAATGGACGCGCTCCCATGGCGTCTTGTCGCGATATTGCTCCGTCTGCGCCCACAGGGAGTACATTTTTTCCGGAGTATGACCGCCGGACAAAGCGATCGAGAACTTTCCGCGTTTGGTGACTGCTTCCTTGATGATAGGAAATATCTCTTCCAGAACAGCGCGGCTGAGCGAAACGAGGTCCGGAAGTACGCGTACGTCGAGCTTCATAGTTTTCGGCCTCGCGAATAACGCTCACTAGCCTGCCGTTTTCTTTACCGCGTGACCGCCGAATTCGTTGCGCATCATGGCCAAAAGCTTGTTGGCAAACGGCTCAGGGTCTTGCGAACGGAAGCGATTATCCAACGCCGATGAAATGGCGGGCAAAGCCACGCCGAGTTCCACTCCTTCGATTACGGTCCAGCGTCCTTCGCCGGAATCAGTGACATACGCGGCGATGCCTTCCAGCGTGGGATTCTTGCTCAACGCATCAACCGTCAAATCAAGCAACCAGGAACGGATCACACTTCCGTACTGCCAGATTTTCCCAATTTGCAGCAGGTCCAGGTTGAATTCCTTTTTGTGCCGAAGAAGATCCAGACCCTCGGCATAGGCCTGCATGATTGCGTACTCGATCCCGTTGTGGACCATTTTCACGAAATGGCCAGAACCCGTGGGCCCAACGCGTCCCCAACCTTTGTCCGGTCCGGGCGCAAGCGTTTGAAAAATCGGCGAGATGCGCTTTATAAGATCCGCATCGCCGCCGACCATCATGCTATAGCCCTCTTTCAACCCCCAAACTCCACCGCTCGTACCGGAGTCCACAAAATTTATCTTCTTGGGTGCGAGCGCTTCGCCGCGACGAATGGTGTCTTTGTAGTATGAATTCCCGCCGTCGATGATTGTGTCGCCTTCTGCCAAGTGCGGAAGAAGCTGTTCGATCGTTTGATCCACTGGCGCACCGGAAGGAACCATCAGCCAGACAACGCGCGGCGCCTTGAGCTGCGCGACCATTTTATCAAGCGAATCCGCTCCTGCGGCGCCTTTGCCAACCATGCCTTGCACCACCGATGGAGTGCGGTCATAGGCGACAACGCGATGACCACCTTGCAAGAGCCGCTCCGTCATGAACCCACCCATTTTGCCGAGGCCAACCATTCCCAGTTCCATAAAATCTCCTCCCAATTATTTTCCGCTAAATGAAATGTTAAAGCCTGCCAATTCGTTTCGTAATTGCGCGAGATCTTTAAATAAAATGGTTTGCATCCCTAATTCTCGCGCGACTTCCAGATTCAATCCGCGGTCATCGATCAGAATACACTCCGCGGGCTTTTGCTGAGTGATTTTCAACGCCAGTTTGTAAATTCCGGGATCAGGTTTGCGTAGCCCTAAATAGCATGAGCTGAAAAAGGCTTCGAAGTAGTCCCGCAGCGCAAATTTATCAATGCGATATTCGTTAATTTCGCGCGACTCGTTATTGAGTGAGCCCACCAGAAACCGCCGGCTCCGCGCAATCTCGCCCAAAAAGGCGAGTGGTTCAGGATAGGGTTGTGACTGGGCAAACATAAAAGCCTTGAAATCGTCAGAGGAGAACGGGCGGTCATGGTAAAAAACAGTGCGATGAAGATAATCGTCAATTGAGGCACGGCCAGTTTCGAAAGCGTCCAGCATCAGCTCATGACGGTCTTCGAAGTCGTTCCAATCGAGGTGAAACTTCTCTACAGCCGCGCGGCGTGAATGGCGGTCCCAGCCGTTCGTCAGGATTACGCCACCGTTGTCCCAGAATAAAGCTTTGATTTCTGCCATACGCCCTCAGTTCAAATCGGCAGCCCATCCACCAGACCAGCGCGAAGGATTTCTATTATCGCCGTTCCGGCTCCATCGCCGAAGCAAAATTCTTGCCCCGGAATTCGACGGGAAGATGCTGGCTGCCGTATGATCCATCGATGGGTTCGAAAGTTCAAAAAACGGCTAAGGAAAACGAAAAACAGACGATCTTTACGATCGGGCATTCGACTCGTGCTTTTGAAGAATTCCTGGAATTGCTCCGAGCGCATCGAATTCAACGCCTGATCGATATTCGTACGATCCCTCGTTCGCGACGCAATCCGCAATATGGCATCGAGACCTTGGGACCATCATTGAAAGCGGCGGGCATCGAATACGTTCATTTGAAGGATTTAGGCGGATTGCGACGGCCGAAGCCCGGCTCGAAGAACATCGGCTGGCGTAACGCAAGTTTTCGCGGCTACGCAGACTACATGGGCACGCCTCAATTTGAAACTGCTCTAGAGCGCGCGATTGAATTAAGCCAACACAAGTTGACCGTGTTGATGTGCGCCGAAGCAGTGCCGTGGCGCTGCCATCGGTCGCTGGTAGCAGACGCCCTTACCGCACGTAAAATCGAGGTTAAACACATGATGAGCGCGACGCTGGCAAATCAGCACGAGCTCACGCCATTTGCGCGAGTGCGCGGCGAGAAAGTCACATATCCCTCGGACAAACCCGCGCGGCGAAAGTCCGCAACCAGTGGATCCAAGAAGCAGTTAAAACTGAGGCTGAATCCCTGAACGCCGCGGATTTACGAAATGTCGCGTCCTTCACCAGTGCCTAAAAGCAAGAAAGGGTTCACTTGCGTGCGTGATGCAAGCGCTTCTCGTAATTCCCTTGCGGGCTGATCTTCCGAGTCATCCGCCAAATGGAAAGTGCCAAAGTGAATTGCGATACTAGTCGCCGCGCCGAGATCTTCGTGGGCGCGGACCGCGTCAGCCGGAGACACGTGAACCGGCCCCATGAACCATTCGGGGAGATAAGCACCAATGGGAAGAAGGGCGAGACGAATTTCCGGAAACCGATGCCTGATTTCGCCAAAATGCGATCCGTATCCGGTGTCTCCCGCGAAATAAATTACGCCAGATGGGCCTTCGATCACGTATCCGCACCAAAGAGTCTTATTGCGATCGCGCAGTGCTCGACCAGA
The DNA here is from genome assembly GCA_050012395.1 of Candidatus Acidiferrales bacterium. Taxonomy (GTDB): domain Bacteria; phylum Acidobacteriota; class Terriglobia; order Acidiferrales; family UBA7541; genus Palsa-295. The sequence goes on along the minus strand of JBEKHG010000050.1, from coordinate 14,222 downwards.
AAAATGCCTGGCTGGCACGCAAGTGATTTTCAGTTCTTCTGAAACCGCTACGGATTGCCACCAATCCAACTCGCTTATGTGTTCGACTGCAGCAATCTTGTGTTTTTCCAATCGAGAACGCAGCCCAAGCGGTACAACTAACTTCGGTTGCCATTGCGAAGCAATTCGCCGCTGCGTGGGAATATCAAGGTGATCGTAGTGATCGTGGCTTTGCAAAACTATATCGACGGGGGGCAAATCTTGGAATCGAATCCCGGGTGCGCGGTGCCTGCGCGGGCCGATCCAAGAGAAAGGACTGGCGCGCATTGACCATATCGGGTCGCACAGAATATTCACCCCGCCCGTTTGAATAAGGACGGTTGAGTGACCTATGAAAGTGGCTCTGATGCCCTCGCCGGTGACACGCTCCGGAGGCGGCGTTCCCAGCGATTCGTCGATCCATTTGGGCCACGGCCCGGGCTTGCGGTTCATCATCCACTTCAGGACGCTGCCCGTGCCCCCCTGCCTTTCTCCTGGGTTATAGAAACGCTGGCCGTCAAAGTGATCGCTCGCGGGTCCTCGATAAAATTTCATCTAGAACCTGACCGACTTATTTTTCAGCCGCATTCGCCTTCGGCTTATCAGCGGATTTTTCCGGCGATGCATCCGGCTGACGACAGGCAGGAGCCCAGGCACGCAGCGGGTTTTCTCCCTTGACCCTGTTTTGGATGAAGGGTTCGAAGAATGTGTAAGGGTGAAACAGTTCAATCGCGCTGGCATCGTCCAAACGTTTTCTAAGCTCCGACGGAATCGTGAATTCAATCGCACCGAGATTATCTCGCAATTGTTCGGTGCTCGAAGCCCCGATGATGGTAGAGGTGATTCCCGGTTGCGTGGCTACCCAGTTCAAGGCCACCTGCACGGGTTTCTTGTTTAGTTGTTTCGCCACATCGAGAAGCGCATCCAACACGCGCCAATTGTGCTCGGTAAAGCGGTCAGCGAGTTGAGAAAACTTCGCCGCGTCAAGCCGGCCCTCGCCGCGTCCTGTATTCCCTTCTCGCCGATATTTCCCGCTGAGAAAACCGCCAGCCAGCGGACTCCATGGGCAGATTCCAATGCCGAGTTCCTGCGCGACTGGGACATGCTCGCGTTCGATATTGCGCTCTATCAGTGAATACTCCAATTGCAGAGCGACGAGTCTTTCCGTACCCTCTTTTTCGGCCAGGGTTTGCGCGCGCGCCACGTACCACGCCGGCACGTCCGAAAAACCAAAATGGCGGATTTTACCTGCGCGCACCAAATCGTTCATGGTTGAGAGAACTTCTTCAACCGGAGTAACCATGTCCCACACATGCATCCAGTACAAATCGATGTAATCGGTCTTCAGGCGGCGCAGAGAACCTTCCAGCGCCCGGTAAATATTCTTGCGGCCATTACCGCCGGCATTTGGGTTCGCGGGATCGGCATTGAAGGTAAATTTTGTAGCCAGCACTAAACGTTCCCGCAAACCGCGCTCGGCTACAAAATGGCCAAGGAGCTCTTCGCTTTTTCCGTTGGTATAGCCGTCCGCGGTGTCGATGAAATTTCCGCCCTGCTCGATATATCCGTCGAATACCTGCCGCGCCACAGCCGGTTCACTTCCCCACCCCCATTCAGTGCCAAATGTCATGGTGCCGAGCGCCAATGGACTCACACGTAATCCGGAACGGCCCAGCGTCACATACTGTTTCAAACTCATATGAGAGCCTCCCTGTCAGGGTTGGATGCGAACGACCGATCGATTGATTCGATATTTCTATGGCTAAGAAACTCTATAGAATGTTCTCGAAAGAATATTTTGTACCCTTTATTTGGAGGGGCTTTTATGAAAAATACTACGACAGAAAAAGTTTCGCTGAAAGTCGCCGATGGAACCGATATGAATGCTTACGTAGCCCGCCCTTCCGACGACGGCAAGCATCCGGGTGTGCTCGTGTTCCAGGAAGCTTTCGGAGTGAACGCGCATATCCGAGACGTCACCGAACGATTTGCTCGCGAAGGTTACGTCTCAATCGCTCCGGAACTTTACCACCGCACCGCTCCCGGCTTCGAGGGCAAATATGGCGACTTCCAGTCCGTTGTGCCTCATATGAAAGCAATGACGGAGAAAGGAACAATCGAAGATATACGCGCCGCTTACGATTGGCTGAAAAGCAATTCGCATGTTACTGCGGATAAAATCGCGAGCATCGGATTCTGCCTGGGTGGACGTGTTTCCTTCCTGGCTTGCGCCACAGTCCCGCTGCAAGCATCCATCTCATTTTACGGCGGGAATATTGCCCCTGCGTTATTGCCTAAAATCGCCGATCTGTATGCGCCGATACTGTTTTTCTGGGGCGGTCTGGACAAGCATATCGGCGCCGAACAGATTCGCGCGATCATAGATGAATGCAAACGCCTGGGTAAAACCTACGTGAACGTTGAGTTCTCCAATGCTGATCATGGCTTTTTCTGCGACGTACGGCCCGCTCATAATCCGGAGGCCGCAACTCTAGCCTGGAACCTCAGCACAACTTATCTTCTTCTCCATTTAAGTAGCACCGGCGAGCGCACCCGCCTCCGTGAATAAAAAATGCAGTTCCAGTTTTATTACCAATTTGTGCACGTATCTGCACGTGTGTGAGGAGCATCTCGAACTCGACTAAAAGTTGTTCCCCGGCCGCCTTGTGCTAGCATCAACCAATCTGTCATGCGCATTGCGTTACCCGCAACCACAAACTGAAACTCACGACAGCTCGAGGTGAGATGGCCGCGCAAGACCGTCTAAAAGTATTGGTCGCCGACGATTCAGCCGTTTACCGCAAGCTGGTCGAACAAGCTTTCACCGACGCCAATTATTCGCTCCTAGTGGCCGAAAGCGGGCAGCAAGCCATCGATTTGTTGGGGCAACACCTTCCCGCCATCGTGATTACGGATTGGGTAATGCCTGATCTGACCGGCATTGAGCTGTGCCAGCAGATACGCGCAAGGAACTTTAATCCCTACACCTACGTAATAATTTTGACCAGCGTATCCGACAAAGAAAATGTCGTAAAAGGGCTGGCTGCCGGTGCCGATGACTATCTCACCAAGCCATTCCATCCCGAAGAATTGCTCGCGCGCGTGGAAGTCGGACGCAGGCTGGTGGAATTGCACCGTCAAGTCGAAGCCAAAAATCGCTTGCTCGAAGAGCTTGCGCTCACCGATTCTTTGACCGGCCTTCCAAACCGCCGCGCCATCGATGAATGGGCTCCACGCCAGCTCAGCGGAGCGGCTCGCCACGGTTTTCCTTTCTGGGTGGTAATGGCGGATCTCGATAATTTCAAAAGTGTGAACGATTCCAGCGGTCACGATGCCGGCGATAAAGTTTTGAAGAGATTTGCGGAAATACTAAAAACCAACTCGCGGCGTTCCAACATTTGTGGACGCATTGGCGGCGAAGAATTTCTTTTCATTTTGACTCACGCAGACAAGGAAAACGTCGCGTCTGTCGTAGAACGTGTTCGAAGACAGTTTGAAGAGCAGGACTTCTTCTTTGGGAACCGCGAGGTAAACGTCACCGCGAGCTTTGGCGTTGCGGGGTTTCAAGGCGAACAAGGAGTGTTGCCGCCGGATTTCAGCTCTCTCTTAAGCCAAGCCGACCTGGCTCTTTACACCGCCAAGCATCGCGGACGCAACCGCGTCGAGTTCGCCCCCGAATAATTCCTGTTCTTTCAGTTCGTATCGATCGTACTTCCAAACGGAACCCACTCCTTGCCGTCGAAACGCATCAGGAACAACTGCTTGATGGGCTGATAATCGGTGGGACTCGTGGTGATTTTGATCCCGGGGCGAAGCATTCCGAGTGCAAGGTCCAAACTCGTCGCCTGTTTCATCACGTTAGCGCGCGTGAGATTGTCCCCGCACTTCTTTAAGACCTCCACCAATACTTGCGCGCGTTCGTAGCCGGCGACATTATCCTGGTCGCGCAGACTCGCTTGCGGATTGTACTTTTTCATCCAATCAAGGAAATCGCGCACGGCCGGATCATTTTGCGCCCGGGGAAACAGCCAGCCTTTGGATCGCGCATTCGTGATGATGCCCTTAGATTTGTCAAGACCAGCAGGGTCGAGAAACGCTGCCACGGAGAGTGAAGCATTCGGAATGAATTGCAAGGGATGCCAATCGTGATCGTATGCCGCCCTTATCGCTCGCGTAGCGAACGGTCCAATGGAAAAATTGAAGAAAACATCGGCTCCGGAATCTTTGAGCGCGATAATTTGTGGATCAAGCGTGGGGTCCGATACCTGGTAAGAAACTCCCTTGACGATCAGCGTCGAAGCCTTGTCACCTAGTCCATCGCGCACTCCCGCAACATAATCTTTGCCGGCGTCTTCATTTGAGTAGAGCATTGCGATTTTTGCGGCAGGCTTGGTTTGCAAAATATATTTCGCATAGGCGAACCCTTCGCTCCGGTAGCTCGCAAAAAATCCCATGGTCCACGGAAAGTGCGCAGGATCGTCGAAAATCGCGGAACTAGACTGTACGAATAATTGAGGAATTCTCTTTTCGTTCAAGTAATCGCGGATGGCGAGATTGCCCTCCGTTCCGATAGAGCTGAAAATGAGCAAGACCTTTTCATCTTCCACCAGCTTCCGCGCGAGATCGACCGACTTGGCGACCTCTGAACCATTATCGAGACTGATAAAGTTTATCTTCCGCCCGTTAATTCCGCCGCCGTCATTCACCATCTGGAAATAAGCTGCTTCCGCGCGCGCGATGCTTGCATATTCCTTAGCCCAGCCCGTGTAGGGGGCGATGTTACCAACCTTAATTTCGGTATCGGATGCCCCGGGGTCGTAAGATTTCTGTGCCGAAGCAGACGCCACCATCAGCGCTACGGCCAGGCACCTGATAATGGAACGGCGGCACAATAGCCTGTTCACGGAGTATTCCTTCTCCGCTTAGTTATAAATTTCAAATTCGTGCTCCCATTCTGCGTGCTTGCACATCTCTCAGGCGACGAAGAACGAACGCTATTTTGTACTTCATAACGCTTGACAAGCGCTAGGTCTAAGTCTAATAAGTGTAGTGTCGGCCGGCTTTTGAACGGATTTGGAGGGCCTCGATGCACACGTCGCGTAGAGACTTCTTCAAGGTAGCAGTTGTCGGCGGTGCTGCCGCCACGATCTTCGGATTTGACCTCAAGCCCGCCTATGCCCAGCTAAAAGAATTAAAGATCGCGCGCGCTGCCGAGACGCGGTCAACGTGTCCCTATTGTGCGGTTGGGTGCGGCGTCCTTATCTACACCATTGGCGACAAGGCCAAAAACGTTACGCCGGAAGTAATTCACGTGGAAGGCGATCCCGATCACCCCACTAATCGCGGAACCTTGTGCCCCAAAGGTTCGTCACTCGAGCAGGATATGCTGAACCCGCGCAGGCTCGTTAAGCCGCAAGTCCGCAGACCTGGCGCGACAGATTGGCAGGATATTTCCTGGGACGACGCGCTGGACGAGATTGCGCGTTGGACCAAGAAAACCCGCGACGAGACTTTCATCGAAAAGGATGCAAACGGCCGTCCCGCGAATCGCTGCGAGGGTATTTCATTTATCGGCGGCTGCACCGACACGAATGAGTTCAATTTCCTGGTCGTAAAGGCCATGAGGAGTTTGGGCTTGGTGTACTTAGAAAACCAAGCCCGTGTTTGACACGGCCCCACGGTCTCAAGTTTGGGACCAACATTCGGACGCGGGGCCATGACCAACGGCTGGATCGACATCAAGAATACCGACATGATGTTGATCATGGGCGGGAATCCCGCCGAAAACCATCCCTGCGGATTCAAGTGGGCGATGGAAGCCAAGCGCAATCGTAATGCCAAGCTAATTTCGGTGGATCCGCGGTTTACACGCACGTCCTCTACTGCTGACCTCTTCCTGCAAATTCGCGCGGGTACCGACATCGCGTTCCTGGGCGGCTTGATTCGCTATGCAATCGAGAACAACAGGATCGCAAAGGAATATCTCGTCAACTACACCAACGCCGCATTCATCGTAAAGGAAGGTTTCAAGCTGCCGGAGGATGGCCTGTACTCAGGATTTGATTCCGCGACGGGTAAATATGATCTATCCACCTGGAACTATGAAGGAGTGGGCGGTTCAGGCGGCCAAGCTGGCGCGACCGGTCATGCTCCGGAACCCGTACCGGGCAAGGTTGGAGGAGCTGCGCCGCCTCCTCATCTGCCGGAAAACGTGGCCTACGATCTGACGCTTGAGCATCCGCGCTGCGTCTTCCAATTGATGAAGCAGCAGTATTCACGCTACACGCCGGAAACCGTGGAGCGAATTACAGGCATTCCAAAAGACCAATATCTGAAGGCCATCGACTTGTTCACGTCCGTCCGTAAAGACGGCGACATGAAGAAGGTTGCGACCATCATCTACGCCGTTGGCTGGACCCAGCATACCTTCGGGACGCAAATCATTCGTACCGCCGCCATCATTCAACTTCTGCTCGGCAACGTTGGAAGAGCTGGCGGCGGAGTGAACGCGCTGCGTGGCCATTCGAATATTCAGGGCGCCACGGACATGGCCGGACTTTTCGACAGTCTGCCAGGCTATCTCAAAGCGCCTGTTCCCGGCGACGTCGATCTGCCCACTTATCTGAAGCGCGTCACCCCAACTTCTTCAAAACCCACGCCGTGGGATTCCATGAATTATTACCAGAACACTCCAAAGTTTTTCATTTCCCTGCTGAAGGCCATGTACGGCGACGCCGCAACAAAAGAAAATGGTTTCGCATTCGATTATCTTCCCAGGGCTGACCGCGATTATTCGTGGACCCACATCTGGGACGACATGTACAACGGCAAGGTCAAAGGCATGATGGCCTTCGGCATGAACGGCGTAATGATTGGGCCCGACACAAACAAGAACATCAACGCGCTGAAGAAGGCCGATTGGTTGGTAGTGGGCGAGATTTATCCGGACGAGACCAGCGAGTTCTGGCGAGCGCCGGGAATCACGGCGGACGAGCAAAAAACAATCAACACCACGGTGTACCGTTTACCGTGCGCTGGCTTCGCGGAAAAAGACGGAAGCATGACGAACTCCGCGCGCTGGGTCACTTGGAAATATGCCGCCGTTCCCCCTCCAGGACAGGCTCGACTCGATCAGGACATCATCGCGCAGATTTTCTTGCGCGTCCGTGAGCTTTACAAAAAGGATGGAGGCAAGTTCCCCGATCCCATTCTTAACCTTAATTGGGCTTATGCGGATTCCGCTCACCCATCGCTTTCTCAGGTGGCCATGGAACTAAACGGCAAAGCGCTCGCCGACCTGACAGATCCGGTGACGAAACAAGTGATCAAGGCTGGACAGCAGCTCCCTGGTTTTGCGTGGTTGAAAGATGACGGCACGACCATGTGCGGCAACTGGATTTACTCCGGTTGTTGGACGGAAGCCGGATCACAAATCCAGCGCCGCGGCACGGAAGATCCATCCGGAATGGGCGTTTTCCCGAACTGGTCGTGGTCATGGCCGGCAAATCGGCGAGTGCTCTATAACCGCGCGTCGTGTAACCCCGACGGCAAGCCGTGGGATCCCACACGGAAGCAAGTATGGTGGAACGAAGCAGCCGGAAAATGGGCCGGCAACGACGTACCAGATTTCAAGGTTGATTCTCATCCCAAGGATCACATGGGGCCGTTCATTATGAATCCGGAGGGCGTCGGCCGATTGTTTGCTCCCATCGGCGTGCTAGCAGACGGGCCGTTCCCCGAACATTACGAACCAATCGAAAGCCCGACCAAAAATCTATTTCACCCAGAACAATCGAACAATCCGCTGGTGAAGAAATTCAAGACTCCGTACGACAAGTTTGGGTCCCCGGAGGAATACAGCATTGTCTGCACCACCTACCGGCTGACCGAGCAATATCACTACTGGACGAAGAACAATCCGATGAATGTTCAGCTGATCCCCGAGCCATTCGTGGAAATTCCGGTGGAACTCGCGAACGAAAAAGGAATTCGTGGGACGGACATGATTCACGTGATCAGCGCACGCGGAACTTACACCGCCAAGGCCTTTGTGACACGCCGGCTCAAGCCCATGATGATCGACGGGAAAAAGGTTTACCAGATCGGACTGCCGATCCACCAGGGCTTCCGCGGGATCCAGGAAGACGAGGGAAAAGACGCGCGCACGCCGGCGAATCTCCTTACTCCGGCGGTGACGGATCCAAATGCGCACACGCCTGAATCCAAGGGCTTTCTTGTGAAGATCGAAAAGGCTTAGGAGCGAAGATGAGCCAGGCTTCAACCGAAATAGTCCGGATTTCAGGCCACCCCGGCACCGTCCCCGGCGCTGGGCTTAACCGCGAGTTTCAGGTCTGCAAACTCGTGGACACCACTACATGCATCGGTTGCAAAGCCTGTGAAGTAGCTTGCCTGGAATGGAACGGCTACACCTTCAGCGAAACGAAGTTCGACAACTCCTACCAGACCATGCCGGAAACCGCGTGGAATTACTGGAACCTGATCAAGTTCAACGAACATGAGCGCGAAGACGGCACCATGATGCTGCTGATGCGCAAGGACCAATGCATGCATTGCGAAGATCCCGGTTGCCTGGCGGCGTGTCCTGCAGACGCGGCTATCGTGCAGTACGCCAATGGCATAGTGGATTTCCAGGAAGCACATTGCATCGGTTGCGGCTATTGCATCACGGGTTGCCCGTTCAATATTCCAAAATTCAGTCCCACCGCGCGCAAAGTTTTCAAATGCACGCTGTGCAACGACCGCGTCTCAGTAGGTCTCGAACCAGCCTGCATTAAGGCCTGCCCCACAGGCTGCCTGCATTTCGGCACAAAGTCGGAAATGAAGGAACTTGCCGAAACGCGCGCCAGCCAACTCCGCCATCAATCCGGCTTCCCCGATGCCGGAGTGTACGATCCCGCCGGAGTTAGCGGCACCCACGTGATCTACGTTCTACACGACGCTAAGAATCCAGAGTTGTACGGCGGATTGCCTCGAGATCCTCACATTCCTCTGTCGGTGCGTCTGTGGAAAGGGCCGCTGAAGTGGATCGGCAATTTGGCGATGTTAGGAGGATTGGTCGGTTTGGCGCTGCACTACTTGCGAGTCGGGCCGAAAAAGGAAGAACCGATCCCGCCTGAAGATCGGAGGCCGTCATGAGCACGACCGACACAACGCCGCGCGCGCGAGCCACCACAGCCTTCGACGAAGAACTCATGCCACGTTACACCATGGTCGAAAGGGTGAACCATTGGTTTGGCGCAATAACGTACACCTACTGTTTAATCACCGGACTCGCTTTCTGGACGCCTTACCTATACTGGATGGCCGCAATCGTTGGCGGCGGACCAACTGCAAGATTCTGGCACCCGTGGTTCGGCATTTTTTTCACCGTGTCCCAGTTCATCATGTTCCTTCAGTGGAGCAGTGACATGGAAGTAGATAACGACGATCGGATCTGGGCCGATAACATCCGGCACTATATAGAAAACGAGGACGAGAAGCTTCCTCCGGTCGGACGCTTCAACTGGGGCCAGAAACTTTACTTTTGGATAATGGCCGGAAGCACCATTCTTCTTCTGCTTTCAGGCTTTGCCTTGTGGTACGTCGCAGCTGTCCCGTGGAATATCCGCATTCTGCGTTACGTGGCAATTCTAGTGCACGCGAGTGTGGCGCTGATCACTATTGGCCTTTTCTTGATTCACGTGTATATGAGCACGCTCCTGGAAGAAGGAAGTTTCGGTTCCATGATTCACGGGACGGTTACGCGCGCTTGGGCCTGGACCTTTCATCGTAAATGGTATTTCAAGGTCACTGGTCGAGCTCGACCCAACGAATGACCTTACCGCAGTGGGATCGCCGAATCCGGCGTGCCAACGAATTAATTTCCACCTATCCATTCGCTGCAGAAGGATTGCGTTTCTACTCGCGTGTGGCCACATTCCAGAAAAGTCTTTATGAAGAAATCCAGAAGACGTCGCCGGTTTCACCGAAAATCTTGAGCGAGGAACCGCTACGGGGCCAACCGGACTTCTTCGCTCTCCTCCCAAAATTTCCCGGCTTCCTGTCCGCGATCGAACAGATCGCTCCGGTGCCTCTGGCGCACGCCGCCGCCCGACTGGTGCAGGAGGGTTCAGTAGCCTGGCAGCAGGCAATACAAGATTTTTGGCTCGCTGGAGCGGAATCGCCGGCAAACGTTAGCGCGGTGGCAGAAGACGAAACGCAGGGAGCGGACGAGCTGATTCCTTCACAACGTTTGCTGGCTTGGATTTTTCTCCAGCCCTACGCTGAGTATCTTGCCAACCGGCGTGCTCCCGTGCATCTGGACGGAACTCCGTTTCTTTGCCCGCTGTGCGGCGGCAAGCCGGTCGTGGGAGTCCTGAGAGGTGAAGGCGACGGCGCGAAGAAGTCGCTCATTTGCATGCTATGCGCGCACGAGTGGAATTTTCGAAGAATTTATTGTCCTGGCTGCGGTGAAGAAAGAGAACCGCAGATGGCGTTCTATTCAGCGCCTGAAATCGCGCACGTACGCGTGGACGTCTGCGACACCTGCCACACATATTTAAAAACCGTCGATTTGACCAAGACCGGTCTTGCCGTCCCCGTCGTGGACGAGCTTGCCACAATACCTCTGGACCTGTGGGCCCGCGATCACGGCTATCAGAAACTACAAATCAATTTGTTAGGGACCTGACTTCGCTTAGCCCGCGCGATGTTACCCGTAGTTTTGAATGCGCCCAGCCGACCGTTCTATGCTGCCCGGCGAAAAAAGCGGCTCCAGCAAGCCTCGCATCGAAACGGAGCGATCGTCAGAATGCGTAACAATTTCTCAATCTTTCCGCGCCGACGCGACCTATATACGGTCTCGCTTCCGCAGTTGGGACAGACACGCACCGCTTTTTTGTTTTCTTGTTTTGACATCGGAGCGATCCCTCACCAGTAGTTGAACCACAAAGTTTATACAGCCAAATAGCCTGATCCGTTAAGTCAGGATTAAAATTGAATTAGTATTTGGCAAGAATGTTAACCACCAGTTATTTTCGGCCTTTTCCGTGCAGCTACCAGAGAACGCCCGACTTACGGTTCGCTTCGCGTCTTAAGCCGGATTCTGCAAACGCACTTCTGGAATCAGCAAGTTGCAAAGGATCAACGAATTTTGAAGACCCTAAATAGGTCAGATGCTCACCGAACGCAGCGAAACTGATGAGATGCTGATGAGGTTGGAACAACTGGAATCCTGAATTTTGAATCAAATAATGCAGAGGCCCAAAATGTTCAAATTCGAATTTCATGGGGACATGCCAAATGCGGTCAGGTCCACCTGCGAAGTTTATGTCAAAGAACGTCTGAAGGGCCTTCGTTGCGCAGACCACAGCAACAGCCCGCTTCGATTATTGTGCTCTCAAACATCCGATACATTTCAAGTAGACAGCGTGGAAACTTGCTGCGAGCCGTTCAACAAAACAATCATTGGCGCACTTCGCGGTAATTCGTAAGCGCGTGTGCTTAATTATGTCTTCCGGGAACGCCCGCGCCTACGCCTTCTAGCATTAAAATCTCAGCGCAGGAGGTACGCGTCTATAGGCGCAGAAACCACATCCGTGACTGCTCCACGAAGCGCGCAAATCTGAATAGACGCTGCGATTTGAAGGCGTAGGTGCGGCGCGGAGGAATCTCAAAGGCTTTCGCGCTGGGTCATTGCATCGGCCGGTCTCAACGAGTGCCTGTTAGAACCCCCGATTTCGGCGCATCTATGTGCAATATCACTGGCTCGTTTGATGGCGTCACACCGGCCAAGCGCATTGAGAAATGATCTTCCTCAGCGTTCTGAACTTCAGCTTGGCCTGCTTCAGTGAGTTTGACAATGACAGAAGCGTAGCCAGCGGTTTTCTCGGACGAGGCAGAGGGCGCCCTGATAATAAGTCCCGACCACAATTCACCAACAGAGGAGAAGTAATCATCGCGCACGAAAAAGCTCATGTAACCCTTCTCACGTGTCAGTTGCCGATAAACTTCGTACGCGTCAACTTGTTTCAAGATTTTGCCGTCCTTGTCCAAGGCAAGCGCGTCGTGCACTGAAGGCAGGTACAAGAAGATTCGTGTGTTAGTAACTCGCATGGTCACAAAACCCATTTGATGTGTGTCCCGAACAGGATCTACGTCCGAAGGGAACGTCGATCTGGACAGCATTTCCTTCTCAACGCGGCCCTCGGAGTCATACACAACCAAGAGCGGGTACGATTGTCCGGCGGTTTTCTCGTCATACCTTGTCCCGACGCTGTACACGTTGCCTTGTTCGTCGATTGCGACAGCAGCCGGTTCATAAGGAGCGACATCCCAGATCTTATCTAGTGTCAGCGAGGGCCCGTAAGAAAGAATCAGTTCCTTGATCGAACCGGCACTGGAAGACTGCAATCGGCATACCACAACAATCCCTCCATCGTTGGCGACAGCAATGTTCGAAACATATACTTGCGACGACTGAGGAAAATCTTTAAGTATATCGATGGTCCTCTTCGCGCCAGTACGTATGTCGTAAACTTCCAGAGGTATCTCTGAACGAGAGTGTTGGTCGCGATAAACAACCACTTCATTCATCGCGTCGTCCCACCTGAAAAATCCGTTCAGGGGTATGCGTACGTCGCCCGTCATGCTCTTATTAGGTGCTTGCGCGAAGGAGACCAAGGAAGCCCAAAGGAGCGACGCCAGCAATACGCAGAGAACCCTCATGATGATCCTCCTCTTTTCGGCGCTAGAATTCTGCACACCAATCAATTGCAATTTTGGCAGGCTTGACATGGAGGCGAGCCCCAGCCGTTCGTGCAAGTACTAGCTTTGGTAGTAATCGCGCAGACCCATGGTACACAACCGTCATTACCCTCACATGATTTTCCCTTAGCTGCTTGACACGTTGTATATTCAGGCGGCGGACAAGTTTGAGCGTACACCACCGGGATAATGCTGTGAAACAGCTGAGGTGGTTTAGTTGCAAACCACAGGCGATCAAGGATAGTGGCCATTGTACCCTTGTGAGGCGCCACGAAGTGTGCAGACAATGGGTATTGGTGCTCGAATAGGATTGAGTGGCGGAAAGTAGCCACAAACCCAACCAAGAACAGCAACGAAACAACCAACATGCGAGTAATTCTCACCGTTTCACCTCCAACGTAGACGTAAAACTTCCAAAAAATTCGGCGAGTTGTTAATTCTTTTTGGCGCTTCCGACCAGAACCACATCATAGGTAATGGGTCCGACTTTGGAGTTGTCCTCATCGGGGTTCACCGCGCTGCCGTATTCAAATATATTGCCCCACGGGTCGCGTTTCCCGGCCTGGAAGTACTCCAAGCTAATCGAATTCACGCCCATCGACGGAAGCGTGTGCAATTCCTCCGGCTGGCAAATTCCGTCGTGATTGGTATCGACCCAGAGTCGTAGCGACGAAAAGACTTGATCACGATCATCGATTATCCCGTCACCATTTCCGCCATTTTTCGGTTCGTCGTACACCGCTAATGCTCGGAACCCATTTGGATTAGCAGAAGGGGGCTGCGGAGTGTAATAGCCAAAAAGTTGTTTGCCGTTGTGAACCAGACCATCGCTACCCGGCAATGCTAAGAAGGCGTTGTCTGAATCGGACGCTGTCCACGCAATTTGTACAGGACTTCCGTTACCCGCAATGTCGAACCGAACCCCGTTAATTGCATTCGTCAAACGAAAGCCCTCTCCACCCACATCAATTATTATTGGCGTCCCTGTACAAGAGCATGGAGGATCACATGTATCTGCGGGAGATTCCTGGGCTAATCAAACGGATTGAGCGGTGAGGGCCACCATCACAAGCATCGGCAGCATAGTAGCAATTGGCCGCCACCGTCGAACGCCTGATACGAGTAAGCGTTTCATCGCTCTTAATCGAGTATTCCGCAAATCACGAAGGAGATGAGAAGTGAAGTCTGTTAGGGGAACCTGGTGTCGCATAAAGCCCTCCGGGACTCGGAAGGGCCGAACGTCAGTGATTGTTTACTCTTGATGGTATTAGATGTCAAGTCAATTGCGCTGCTGTTGGATTACTCGAAAGCGTCTGCAGCTAGAAAAAAATTAGCGGGTGAGCCTGTAAGCCGGATTCTGCAAACGCACTTCTGGAATCAGCAAGTTGCAAAGGATCAACGAATTTTGAAGACCCTAAATAGGTCAGATGCTCACCGAA
>JBEKHG010000049.1:0-36661 GCA_050012395.1 Candidatus Acidiferrales bacterium | reverse complement strand
GGTGCCGCCTGCGGGGACTGTGAGTGTCCTTGACGAAGTCGAGGGAGTTAATCGGGTCGTGCAAAACGGATTCGATGCTTTGTTGGGAATGTGGAATCGGGCCGGCTTGAATCAGCCTGCCTTGGTGACGTTCTTCAATCAAATGGACCAGCTTGGTAGCGTAGCGAGGCCTCTCACAGATATCGATCAACAGATCAAGACTATCCTGGGCGCAGCTGGCCCAGCAGCTTCGGGACAAAAAGGCACGGTGACGGTTTCCGAACTTGCCATGCTGCCGAGTGAAACCCTCGTTGCGCACCGCATCGTCTTCACGGCCTATCTTCTCGACATTCTTTCGTTCCTGACAGTCGTAGTGCTGGGGGTATACATCCTCATCTGGAAGAACCCCGGCTTCGGTTCAGCCGGTAACCTAATCGAAGCATTCTTCTGGGGCCTTGGATTAAAGCTGGGCACGGATACGGCGCGGCTTGGTGCGAGCGACGTCCGCACGGATTTCGGCGTGAAAATTCCCGCGTCCTGATAAGCATTGCCGGAAGAACCTCGCGAAGACAATCTACCGACTTGGCTCGGGACAAATCTGATGACCTCCTCAGTTTAGTGGGGACTCACACGCACTCACCGCTTCTAGTGGGCGCCTCTAACGGCCTCCGTGGATTGCTATGATTCGTTCAGGCAGAATGAGCCGCGGTTTCCCTACATTCTTACTCAGAAGAGTTCGATTACTCTGGTTGAGGCGACCATGGGTGATTTCTTCTGCCGTTGAGCGAATCGCTTCGCCTTGTCGTGATCGATGTATACGTGCGCGAATTTCTCACCATCGTGGTAGTAGATTGTGGCCAACCAGTGGTGATGCTTGCGGCGGCGATCTCTCTTAAAGTTGGAGTGTCTCTTCCTGGTCGCCATTTGAATTTAGGCCGTCGAAATCAGGTCGCGATGTTATCGCGTTTCGCAAGTAGCCGGAAGCCCGTTCCTTTCGGAATTGGACTGTGTGTCCGCGGAGTTTTGCAGCCAGCTAAGCCATCGGCAGCGAGCTATTCACCCAGCTAGGGCATATCAGTGTGCTGCTCCTTCCCTCTGCGCAGCCAATGAAGCATGCAGGAACTCTTGCACCCGAATTCCGTCAATGCTTCTGGTAGATGGTTTTCCCAGCGCGAATCGTTAAAACAACCTAGGCGAAGTTGCGAGGATCAATATCGGGATCGGCGGCGAGAACGACAAGGTCGCCGTCCGTTCCCTTTGCGATTCGTCCGCTGTTCGGAATTTTAAAGAACTCAGTGGGATTGGTTGTAAGAGAGGCCGCCTTCGAGCTTCCGGCAATCGACGCCATCGGGTGATCGCACCGCTCTCACGGAAAAGCAGCTTTCGAACTCAGCGTCTTGCTCTTTGTACTCGGAGTCGTAAAACAGGTTCATGGCCTTCCCGCAGATAAACCTGCCAAGGATTTCCCCAAAGTCGCGAACGCCTTTCCCGATTCGTTATAGGGCCCTTTTATCCGAATGCCTGCAATCTGAATGGGAGGAAGGGTTTTCTCCTCGACCTTGTAGGAGCTATTCGACAGAAGCCGTCTAGCCTTCTCTTCGTCCTCAATCAGCTTGGAAAGTGAGTCGCTGACATTCTTCATATCTCGGATTTTTCCCTGGATCCGAGTATGGTTGGTCGCCAGAAAGGAGATGGTATCCGCATCATCCTGGCTCTGCTTCAGAATCTCCTTAATGTCATCGAGACTAAACATCATCTGGCGAAGTAGAGCGATGGCTCTCGAGCGATCTACGTTGACCTGGTCGTAGTACCGATAGTTGCTGTCCTGATTAATCGCGGTTGGAACAAGAATGCCTTGTTCGTGGTAAAGCCGTAGCGCTTTGATCGACAGTCCCGTAATCTTCGAGAATTCGCCGATTGAAAACATGTGTTTCTCCTGAAAAATCCCACTCGTCTACCGCATACCCGGGACTCTAAGGTCTGCCCCTGGGGAAGAGTCAAGGGTGATTTTTTCAATCCGAATCGCTGAAATGGAACCAGGCTCGTTGCAACCACGCTTCAGAGAACGAGCGTTTAGTAAGCAACTCGTCATTCTTGCTTCGTGGAATCGGCGGCATTGGGCGTCGCTAAGCTTGCGCTGTCCCCTAGAGGGGCGATCTGCACGGATGAACGGCAATTTACAGCGCCCTGGATTTAGTGGATCTGAAGTATCGCCATTCCTCAAAACTTCCCATCTAGGTGGCTTTCTCAGGAAACAATCCCGGCATCCAGCGGGCGGCAAGCGCGGCGGGGAACACGAGACGCAGCGGCGCGCGCGCGCCATCCGCGGTCAGTACGCCGCGCCCCATCAGCGCCGAGACGATGCGGCGCGCGTGGCGCTCGCCCGCGCCAACCGCGCTTGCGGCATCGCCGCGCGGCAGTTCGCCGCGGTAGAGCACCGCTTCGAGGATATTGCCTGACTTTGGCGGCAGGGCATCGAGTCTGATTTCTTCTTCCGCCCACAGAAGGATGCGCGCGCGCAGGCGATCGGGCTGCATCAACTCTTCCATGAAGGTGACCTGGTCGATACAGGTTCGGAGAAAGAAATCCGTAAATGCCGCGAGCGCCTCCTCGCTGAGATTGCCGCGGCCGTCAAGGTCGTTCCGGCGCGTGGCGTCGCAGGCGGCAAGGTGTCTCTTGTAATCGTCGACTTTGCGCGCCAGGCCCCGCGCCACCGACCAGACGGCGCCGGTGTCTAGCGTATTGAGCAGCATCGCATGCGACATCAGCCGCGCGACCCGGCCATTGCCGTCGACGAACGGGTGAATCCACACCAGGCGGTGGTGCGCAGCCGCCGCGCCCACGATCGACTCTGTTTTATTGACGGCGCCGTACACTTCCTCGAAACGCCCCAGAAAACGCGGCACCGCGCCGGGGCTGACGGCGATGTGAGCTCCGACCGCCACGTCGTTCCTCCGCAGTTCGCCGGGCACGACACGGACCCGCTCTTTGGTCGTGGCGTCCTCGACCCACAGCAAGTCATCGGGCAATTCCTCGCAGAACCGGCGGTGAACTTCGCGAATGCCTGCGGTCGTGAGCGCGCGCCCCCCCAGGCCACCTCCGTCGATCCACTTCTGCACGGTGATATGAGCTTTCGCTTCGAGTTGCAGGTCGCGCTTGCGGGCATCCTTGCTATAGTTGTTCTTGAGGGCGCGCTCGATATCGACGGGGTGTGTGTCGTGCCCTTCGATAAGGTTGCTGTAGTAGCAGTTCATTGCCCGCACGAGATCGGCAAGAGAAACGAGCAGACTCTCGGGCAGGCTCCGTCGAAATCCGCTCGACTTCTGCGCGAGGTCCAGCGCCAAGTCTGTCAGCGCACTCCGATGACGGGAGCCTTCGCTGATGAGCAGAGGCTCCATCAGCGATACGGGTTCACCCCGGTCTTCTGCCGGTCCTAGGTCCGCTTCAATGTCCGATTTTTTAATCATTACAACTACTTATATATCATAATTATAGTACGTTGTAAATGGTCCGCATGTCCGCTTTAATGTCCGCTTTTAAGTCCGCTAGTTACAGACTCTTATAAGAAGATCTTTGCGGCCCTCCAGCCTGCACTGGGCCGAGCCATGCTTACGTTTGCAGGTCACGCGAACAGATGAAGCTGAGTTGATTGACCGCCGAGGACGGTCTACGAGCCCAGAACCCTCTGGAATTCAATTCGGCAACGCAGAGACGGTATAGCTCTACTCGGTCCATATGCACGCCATAATTGCGCCCGCAACGATTCCCAAACCGAGGATTATGGCGGATGCCTGTCTACCCCCGACTTCTTCCTTCACAAACGTCATGTACGACCACTGGAGTATTCGTGCTGGCTCAGAGGTGACTTTGAGCGACAGAATCAGAATAAATGCAGCAAGGCTCGTGCATGCAGGTACGAGAGTGGTTACAGCCAGAATGTACGGAAAGCTGTAAAGATCACGCCAGTTGGTTAACTCTAACGAAGAATAGCTCAGACTCGACCAACTCAACGTCAATGCTCCGCAGGCGACGAAAAGTATCCAAGAACTGATAAACAAAAACCAAAAAACGTAAAAATAGTCCGTCCCCGTGACGTCTGGATTTCTGCAGAATTTATAGATCTTATATAATATGAATAAGTACAGAAGAGCCATCCCCATTCCGACAGCAAACTCCGCAAGATCCTCGAAGACGGCCCGGTGGCCACGGAAAAATAACCTGTAGCTAAGAAACGCGGCCAAGAGGCAAAGGAACGTGAATCCGACCCAAAGCAAGATAGTGAGAATATTCCGTAGAGTAAACTCGCCGCTTAACCGGCGAAGCGCGCGGATCGTTGCGGTGACGCTGGCAAAGTCCAGAATTATGTTGAAGAGGAACAGAAATAACGCATCCCCAAACTGAAAACCCGGATCTCGGTAATCACCCTCGACCAGAAATAATAGTGTGAGTTCTGCGCGATCTGGATCCCTAGCTATTCTCAATTGAAGATTGTCGTAGTATTGCATCTCCCGAACATGCAGTTCGTTATAAATACCTGTCGTGTATTTATAGAGAGAAGCGCCGTTCGAGATGGGAATAGACTCCTCCGACTTTAGGTATTCCGGAATTAGTTTTGGATTATGAGTGTATTCGTAAAGAACCGGGTCCGCTTCTCGTTCGACTTGAGACTTGCGGATCTGAGTTTCGGAAGAGGTATGGCGATAGCGCCAAGCAAGAATACTAAACATACACGACGTAAACACCATGCTCAGGACAAAGGACGAAAGAAGTCTCCTAGAAAGGGTTCTCCCATAGATCGCGGTCACGGCGCCTCGCATGAACGGAAGTGCTGCTTGGAATATCGGGAATGGACCTGCCCCAAGCCGCGAGCGTAGCTCCTCGAACCTCTCTTCAATCCGCTGGCGATCAATTTTAAGTTCTTTTGCAACGGCAACATAGATCGCGCCAAAGAGAAATCCCGAACCAAGCGCGGAGGGGATAAATACGATGAGGAACTTTAATAGCCAGACCGGCGCTTCGTAGAAGATGAGCAAACCAAGCATATCGAGTACGCATAATGTAATGTATCTCGCGCTCCATCGAAAGGTGCTCGTGTCTTGCGAGATGGAGCGCAGCCGTCAGTTGGTTCGCCAAAGGGTTGGCTGTGCACGTTACCACCGCCGCGGTCTCGGCGGCCGAAGGTTCGGGCACGATATACTCAAGTATTATGAATCCCATCGCCGACTAGAACACAATGCCTGAACTGCTTTCTCGAAAGAAGCTATACGATCTCGTCTGGTCTGAACCGATGAGGAATCTGTCCGTACGCTTCGGAATCTCCGACGTCGCACTAAAGAAGACATGCACACGGGCAGGAATCCCTACCCCGGACCGCGGCTACTGGGCAAAGAAAGAAGCGGGGAAGGAGACGTTTCAGGCAGTACTCCCGATGCGTCCACCCGGGATGGATGACGAGGTCTCAATCGCGAGTAGCGGCAATCGTTCGTACCAATACTGGAACAAGGAGGAGATTCTTGGCTTCGTTGGCGCTCCTCCACAATTTGCCGAGCCGATCGAGACAGTACGGGCGCGCATCGCGGAAACCGTTAACCAGGTGGCCGTCCCGCACAAAGTCCGGACGTGGCACCATGGCATTGAGCGTCTCCTCAAAGAGGATGAGAAACGCCGAGAGAAGCAACTAACCGATCTTTATCCGATGTCGTGGGACAAACCCGTGTTCGACGCACCGCTTGAACGCCGTCGTCTGCGCGTCCTGAACAGCCTGTTCCTCGCAGTTGCGAAGATGAACGGTAAATCATCGGTCCACGGTCGCGAAGCCCGGGAAATTCGGATTTCCTTTTTTCAGCAGCATCTTTGTCTCACTCTCGACAGACCCAAGAGATCAAATCTCCATGCGCGAGTCCTGAACACAACTGGAGAATCCCGCGATACGAGATTGTGCCTGTCTATTCTCAGCGGTTTCGGATCCGAAACAGTGCTGGCTTTTTGGCAGGATGAGGACGCTCGGAAGCTCGAAATGCACATGACGGACGTCGCGGTCCAGGCCATCCTGACTGCTGAGATCCAGTATCGCGAAAACGCTTTGCGTCAGTATCAATGGCGCGTTCGACGGAAGGCCGAGCTTGAAGAAGAGCAGCGCAAACGCAAGCTTGAGGCTGAGCGCGCAGAGAAGGAACGGCAGAAGCGCATCGAGCAGGCTCGAATTAACCGGCTTCTCGGGGACGCGGCAGCGTTTCAGCAGGCTGGCGAGATAAGGAAGTACGTCGGGGTAATCCGATTAGCGATGGCACGCGCCAGTTCCTCTTCTATGGACGAGGTCGAACAATGGAGCAAGTGGGCGTTGGCGCAAGCCGACCGGATCGATCCGGCTATCGGTGGGCGGTTCTTGAAGGCCATGCGGGATGAGGAGGCAAGCTAGTAATTTACGACGAGTTCCCTCTACCGTCGCAAATCTTCCTCCGTGATTGCGGTTCTAAACTGGTCAGCGACTGACAACCGTCTAGAAACTGATCGTGCCCGAATCGTATCAGGTGTCGGAAGTTATCCAGAAACGGGGTTGTGGGAAATTTCGGTCAACCTGGCGACAATGGGGTTTCGCCATCGCTGCAGAGCCTCTGATCATTTCCGGAGTTTCCTAACCCACTCCGCTGCCGTCGCCAGGAGATACACCGCCGACTGGTGATCGGAAATCATGTTCCCCGAGGACCCGAAGGTCAGTCCACCGACTTGAATAAGTGCAAAATCGAAAACCATTAGCGCGTATCGATCGGGCTCGTTCCAGGTGTGCGCGCGCTCGCGAAGTGCCCGTATGAACTGGATGGTATTCCGAGCCACAGGGTTCTCGATCGTGTTGTCGCTGTCGCCAGTAAGGGGTTCCGTCGAACCGTAGAGGATCGAGCAGACCTTGGCGAATGTCCCTGCATCAAACCGCTGGTGCAACATTAGCGATACTTCGAGCACCGCGAGGTCCCGCCCGGCGACATTCTGCTTCATGATGCCGGCGTCGAAAATGTAGGCCTCCGTACGGTTCTCTCGGATGTCAAATGCGATGTTACGGATGTGAAGATCCCCGTGGACCACGGACATCTCGTTGAGGTCTAGCCTGTCCGGAGAGGCCTTCAACTCTTCGAAAAGCTCGAGCGCATCACTCTTTGCTCCGAGGGATTTCTCCACCTCTGGCCCAAACTTCACCCACTGCTCCTCGAGTAAGCGACGGTCGTGAGAGGGCCAGAGAATCGTTTTAAAAAGTCGGCTCTCCGGGAGGATTTCCCCTAGACACCCCACTTGCTCAGCGACCTGGCAAGCGACCTCGTAGGCTTCCTTCGGCGTAGCTCTCTCAAGAAACTCCTCAACCATCTTCGGTCTCTCGTCCTGTGCACCGACCTTTTCCGTCACAATCAGGGCTCTGGTTCTTGAGGTGATCGCGTTCGTTAGCTTCACGTGAGCGAGTTTCTGTGCGAGATGACGGGCGCTCTTGATCACGTCTTCGGCGTCCGAGCCGGTCATGAGCTTGAAGAATTTTGGTGTCGAGGCCCCACCTCCCTCGCCCAGAATGTATCGCCCCATCAATACTTTCGTCCACGGCTTGGCCGCTCCGCCCACGCTGAAGCCCTGCGACTGCTGAGCGGACCACCAATCCAAATCGAGAGCCACGCATCCATGTTGATCGAGGACCGAGCGGCGCAACAGATCTTCTTCGCGAGGGCTGATGGTGGGATATCGTTGGTCCCCTGCATCGCGCACGTGAATTCCCACTGCGGAATAGCGAAGGGCTTCCTTGCATGCCAAACCAATCTCTTCACCCAGGTGGGGCCCTTTGACAAACGCACGGCCGTAGTAAAACCCGCGACGAAGAGTTTCTTGCATCCGGGTTTGTTCGGTCGCGCCGATGTGCCCACTGATCACCAGGAGCGCGGGAACGGGATAGCGATCCCGCTGCACGCAGAGATCAAGAAGCTTCAAACCGAAGTCCACCCCAGGAACCGCAGGGATCTTGCGTTTCTCTGGAAGCTGCAGGTCCAGGATCACGACATGAAAGATCTTGCTTTTCTCCAGACACTCAACCGCCTCGCCGTAAGAAAATGCAAAATGTGGGGGTGCATACGAAAAAGGAAGACCCGCGCTCTCTTCGGCGATCGAAGAAAAAATCTCCTGGTAGGCCTCTTTCGTGTTCTTGTCGTCCTCGATGACGAGCGGCTGTAGTGCAAGCGGGTAGCTCATTCGAGCTCCAATGGCAGCCGAATTCGCATTCGATACTCGGAGGATACCGTCCGGTATAGCTCGACTCGTCCGCCCAGTTGCTCGACAGCGTCCTGGATCTCCAGCATTCCGATGCCGCTCCCCTGCTGCTTGCTCGAGTACACTTGCTCGAAGACAATGTCCTTCAGCTCGGGAGAAAACCCGTCTCCGTTATCCGAGATCAGCAACTCCAGTTCTCGGCCGGCTGGCCGAAACTCGACGGTGACGTCGCAGCCAGCGCTGGCAGCCTGTTGGGCGTTCATCCAGATATTCCAGAAAATAATCTCCAGAAGATAATCACTCGCAAATATCCGCGCTCCGGGAACCTTTTCGTCCACGAGTCGTAGATTCACGGGCATGTAGACGGCGCTGTACCGGCGGTTGAGTTGCCGAATCCAATCGGCCAGCACAACTGGCCGCCTCCGGAAATGTTCGGGGTCGACGTTGGTGGCTTCGAGCTCCCGCGCCAGCAAAAGGATGTCGGTCTTGAATTTCACGACGGTTGCATGGACCTCTGCATCCGCTTGATCGGTCGTCAGTCTGTCCAGCCGTTCGGCCTGTGTTTGGGCGGCGAACATCGCGTTCCGCAAGCGATGCCGGAGTCGGCTGGACACGTAGCGATAAACAGTCGCCAGCTCTCCTGCGGGCCGCGAATCTTCCCGCTCTCTGCTGTCTCGCAGCGCAGCCGGAACGTCCGCCAAGGCTCCCTCAATGGCGCGGCGCGTAAACTCATCGGTTTCCGTTTCCCGCCACCGCATGAGCTCGGCAACAATTCTGGCTTTTTTCGGGTGCCTGCGGACCGCGTTCGCTATCACCTGGCGCAGGCGTCCCTCGCCCGGTCTCACTAGCCGACTCAGGAGTTCGCTCAGCTCGTCCGAATTTGCCTCGAAGGCTGTGAGGAAGAGTCTTCTCGCTGCCGCGGGGTCCTCCACGGCCAGCTGCCTGAGGCGTTCGTAGAGCCCCTCAAGATCCGGCATACCGTTTCCTGCGCAACTCGAACGCCTGCTTGCCGCCTTCTAGAAGATCGATAATCTCGTCGCGGCAATCGTCGACCGACCCGAACTTTTCGATATACCCGATTCTGCCGTCTGAGTTCAGCACGATCACAAGATCCGCATCCGCCAGAACGGGGATGTTCGCGTTGTGAGTAATGAAAATCATCTGCCGCTGCCGTTTGAGCCGCTTGACAGCGTCAACGACCGTCTCATAGATAAAATGATTATCGAGATTGTCCTCGGGCTGATCAATGATCAGAGGACTATCGCGACGGGCAAGCAGCAAAGGCAACAATGCCGTGCACTTCTGTCCGCGGGAAAGCTCCGAAGCATCCTTGAACAAAGGCTCGGCGCTCGTAGCTACATTGAGCTCGATTCGAACCTGATCCTCGATGTCCACAACTTCCAGTTCCAGAGGATCCACGTTCGCCCGAAATGCATCCATGATCTTTGTCGCTCGGTCCGGCCCGAAACCGCAGGCGTCATCGAGACCGCTTGCATCATCGGCTTGTATCAGCTGCGCGAGCTGTTCAGGGCGCAATTGGAGCAGGGACTCCAGGATCTCATCATGGTTGCGGACCCGTGCGCCTCGCAGTCCTTCGATCAAGGTCGTCCGGTACGCGAGGTCGTCCGCGTTGCGCCGAACCCCGATGCGGATTTTCGCTCCGGTCTCGCGCTGCAGCTCCCTCGCAACCGAATCGCGCAACGACGAGACCTGTTCCCGCTCCAAGAGAAAGCTTGCCTTCAAGGATTTCCGGCCATCGAGGAGTTCGGCGAGCTCTTGCTTCTTCGCGGACTGTTCAGTTTCCATCTCCTGGAGCTTTGCGATTCGCTGTTCCAGTTCTGCTCGAACTCGATATTGCTCGTCGTCCGTCTCGCGCTGCTGACGCAGTTCTGAAAACCTGGCGGATTGCTCCGCATGCAGGGGGAGAAGCTTCGACCGCGCTTGGCGCGCACGCTCGGCAGCAGCCTCTAGGCTCGCGAGAAATAAATCGCCCTTTTCTTCAGAGTTGATGAGCAATTCCCCGAGTTCGCCCTCCTCTCTTTCCAACACCTCGGCATTCGCCGACCCCTCTTCCGCGATCAGAAACACTTTGCGGTCTCCGATCCGCGCCTTCAGGCCTTCCACTTCCTGGCACAGCGATCCGAGAACCTCAAGCACGTTGTCGATCTTCCTAAGCTCCCGGGAATTCGATTGCTGCTGTTTGCTCGCTCGCGAATACTCAAGCGATGATCCGGTTTCGGGAGCGGGCCCGAGTGCGGTCAGCCTCGCGCGTACGTCGCCGAGTTCCTCAATTCTTTCCGAAAGATCTTTTGTCGCTCTCTGCGTTGCCTTGATGCGATCGGCGTTCGCTTGGAGCGCTCGTTTATGCTCACTTAGAGACAGTTGGATACGGGACAGATCATCTCCACGAAGTTCGTCGAGGAGCGCTCTGCGTTTGTCGCCCAGGACTTCATCGGCGATATTTTCGATCTCCAATCCGCTATAAGCATCGAGCGGAAGGAACGTCCCGCGGTCCAGATTGACATCGGGGACTGCCCGTCCATCGGATGAAAGCAACACTGCCGGTTGGCGGTACGCGCGTTTGATCGTGTATGTGATTCCGGCCGCTGTCTTGCCGAGCAGGCTTACCGATCCGCTTCCGCCAAGATTCGCTTGCAGCAGGTCCAACCGCGATTTCGATGCGCCTGTCGCGCCCTTCATCGCGAAACGTAAGGCCTCGGCGAGTGTCGATTTGCCGCTGCCTCTGGGTCCAATGATGCAGGTCAAACCCCGCGGCAACGCGAGCTTGAGACCGGGCAAGAATCCCCCGTTAATTTCCAGCTGCTCGATGGTCCACATGTGTCCTACTCCTTGCGCGTCGCAATGCCAAGATACACTCACTTCAGTGAACGTACTGAAACGGTCCGGAAAAAATTTAGGCCAGAACTCTGTACACGTACTGCTCTCTGCCGGTCGCAGACGATCCCTTCTCGCGCCGCACCAATCCCAGGCCGGTCAGTTTTGCGAGCCTCTCGTTCATGGCAGTCAAATTCACGTCGAGCGTCTTGCTAAGAGCCCCGGCCGAAACCGCGCCCGCGAGCACGAGTTCGGCAAACGTCTCCTCATCGGCGGGATGAACCTTCCCCAACAGGCGAACCGTACCTTTTCTTCGCTCGATCATCGCCAGGTTCAGGTTTTCGAGACTCTTTGAGAGGTTTTCCCGAATGTAGTCGCTGAGATTCTCGACCACCAAGAAACGGCCCGGAAACTCGACACCCAGTTTCACTAGCGTCTTGCCGAACAATTCGTCGGCAAATGAGAAATCAAACGCTTCCACGGAGTCCATGTCGACAGCGAGTACATCGCCCGGCGAGGATTCGTCGAGCACGCTCGCGATGCGAGCACGGATCTTCCGACCTTTTTCACGGCTCCAAAGCGTTGATCCGTAGCTCGCTAGTTTAAGTCGCCGTTCCATCACATTCAGTGTATGTAATGAACGAGCATGTGTCAACGGACTTTTGAGCCGGAGGCTTCCCGCTCGTCTTGGTGAAGAAGCGGGCGTCGGCCGGCGCCGGGCAAGGAGGTTCACCCCGACAGTTCTCGAACCCAGCTGTACCAGAACTGTGCCAAAACCCTATGTAATTGCGGGCTCGGGGGTTACTTCGAGCGAGAAGCAGATTCCCCGAAATTGTTGAAAACATTGAAAACCGAGGGCAAAGGATGGAGTGTTTGGAGTGCCCGAACGCGCTTGCAAAGCAGGTGCTCTCCCAGCTGAGCTACACGCCCACATTCAACAACATTATTCTAGAGCATTTGCCGCCGTTGGAGAAACGGCAATCCTAATGGCATGCCTGATGTCGAACGGTTCCTTGGCGCCGCGCGAAGTGATTCTGTGGGACGATGAATCGCGTCCTTCCGAATTTTTCTGAAAACGCTTACACTAGCCAGCCCTTTATATTTTCGGAGAGCTATTGTGGCGATTGAACGAGCGCTGATCAGCGTCTATGACAAAACAGGAATCGTTGAATTCGCGCGTGAGCTCGCCGCCCTTGGCGTGGAAATCGTTTCCACCGGGGGAACGGCTCGGCTTTTCCGCGACTCAGGGATTCCCGTGCGCGATGTCGCCGATCTAACCGGTTGGCCCGAAATGTTGGGAGGCCGCGTGAAGACGCTGCATCCCAAAGTGCATGGCGGAATTTTGTTTCAACGCGCGAAGCCCGGCGACTGTAAAGAAGCTAGAGATCATGGAATCGTTCCGATTGATCTGGTGGTTGTGAATCTCTATCCGTTCTCCGCCACCGCTGCGAAACCTGGCGTCACCGCCGAGGAGCTAATCGAAAACATTGATATCGGCGGCCCGGCCATGCTGCGTTCAGCAGCGAAAAACTTTCAAAACGTTGTCGTTGTTACCGACCCTGAAGACTACGCTCGGATCACTGCGGAATTACGGGCCAGCGGCGAAATTAGTCTCGCCACCAAGTTAAATTTGGCTCGAAAGGCATACGCTCGCACCGCTGATTACGATGGCGAAATTGCTACAGAGCTTGAGCGTTTGGCGGCAAACGGCGGCGTCAGCATAGTTGCCAAGGAAAAATTGCCGCAGCGAATCCACGTTTCTCTGGAACGCAAGCAAACCATGCGCTACGGCGAAAATCCTCACCAGCGAGCCGCGTTGTATGTACCTGCAGGACGCCCCGCCGCTGGTCTGGCCAGTGCGAGGCAACTCCAAGGCAAGGAACTTTCCTACAATAACCTCGTGGATTTGGACGCTGCGTGGAATCTCGTCACCGAATTCCTACGCCCTGGTGTTGCAATCGTAAAACACAACAATCCTTGCGGGGCGGCTGAACGGGTAAGTTTACAGGATGCCTATCTGAAAGCGTTGGCGTGCGATCCGGTATCTGCATTCGGCGGTGTATTGGCCTTCAACCGCCCCCTTGATGCCGCGACGGCCGAAGAAGTTGCGAAATTATTCGTAGAATGCATTGTCGCGCCCGGTTACGAAAATGCAGCGCTTCAGAAATTTGCTCCCAAGAAAAATCTGCGGTTGCTCGAAATGCCCCACGACGACGCCTCGGAAGAACTCGAACTTAAACGAATTTCGGGAGGCGTGCTGGTTCAAGACGCCGACCGGCACGAACTATCCGAAAGCGATTTGAAAGTTGTTACGGATCGCGCTCCCACGCCGGAAGAACTACGCGCCCTGCTTTTCGGATGGAAGGTTTGTAAGCACGTGAAATCCAACGCGATCGTTTTTGCCCGCGACGGGTTTACCGTGGGGATTGGCGCCGGCCAGATGAGCCGTGTTGACGCCGTAAAGATCGCGGTGATCAAAGCAGCGGCGGCTGGCCTTTCTCTTGCCGAGAGCGTAGTCGCGTCTGACGCTTTTTTCCCCTTCCCAGACGGAGTGGAAGAAGCGGGGAAAGCCGGAGCCTCCGCCGTCATTCAGCCGGGAGGGTCGGTCCGGGACTCCGACGTGATCGCTGCGGCCGACAAGCTAGACATGACTATGGTTTTTTCCGGTGTGCGGCATTTCCGGCATTAGGTTTTTCCGCCGCCGAGTTCTGCCGGTGATAAGTAATTTCCACCACCTGAATTTCGCCGCTTTCGGGGATGATTTCGGAGCGCGCCACGAAGGTATCTGCGTCGAGCCGAGTCAAAATCGCGCGTTTAGGCATGCCGTTTGCCGGATTCTCAAATTCAAACCTAGTATCGCCGTGACTCGCGAGATGAAGCAGCGTCGCGTCTGACTTCTCCCACGGGATGAGTTGCGGCGTGAAGTGCCGCAGGTAAAAATCTATGCCGTTCGAATTTTGTACTAATGTGAATAATTCGATTACCAGCGTTTTTTCGTTTTCGACCAGCCTGAAAATCCCGAGTGTCTCGCCCGCTTTAGGCGCGAGCCAAACCTGTTCCGCTGTTCTCGGACCCCATTCACCCCGCCAAGCCCCTTCCAGCCAGGAAAAATCAGCCAGGGAAGGACTGGCGGTTTGCATCTCCGCAATTTCGGGGTTAGCAGCTTGCTGTTGCGCTGGAAGGCACGGGCTTAATGCCGGCAGTGTGCCGAATAAAAGTGCCACAATCATTCGTCTGCTAATTTCAGTCATGAATTTGCCCCATCTCTGTGCTGAAGACTCAGGACTCTCTTAATCAGCTTGTGTGACATTTTCCGTCCCGACGCATCCGGGCGTCCTTTCTATACGTCTAAATGAATGGATCGAGGAACGCCGGTCCGGGGAATACTTTGACCGCGTCCGGCTGCTATACGATAATGGAGTTTCACGGGCAACGCATGAAAACATTTGCAAGTTTCCTTACTTTATCGCTTTTTTTAATCACGCCTGTCGTACAGGCGCAGGATTCTGACCAGTCCGTTGCACCGGCTCCGGCGCAGAGTTCATCACCCCAGGCTCCATCAAAACAGGCAGACTCCAGCACTCCCGCGCATTCAGATTCTTATTACTATTTCGCGCTTGGCCATCTAGACGAGCAACGCTACGAAACCACGCGCCGCCCTGAACTCGCCGCGCAGGCGATCGAAGACTACAAAAAAGCGCTCGACCTGGCGCCAGGTTCCACCGTAATCATGGAGCGCCTGGCGGAAATTTACGCCAAGTCGCAGCGCATCCGCGAAGCCGAAGGGCAAGCCCAAAATGTTCTGAAACTCGACCCGGATGATGTAAATGCGCGCCGCCTGCTCGCGCAAATTTATGTCCACGCCTTGGGCGACATGAGCGCCGGCGATTTACAGAAAGAAAATCTCGCCAAAGCCGTCGAACAATTTCAAGCCATTTTAAGAATTCAGCCTGACGATACTTATTCCGCGCTGTGGCTCGCGCGCCTCTACCGTTTTCAAAACAAGCACGAAGAAGCCGAGAAAGTCTTGCGCAACACGGTAAATCTGAATCCCGGCAACGGCGCAGCACTCGAACAGCTCAGCCAACTCCTCATTGACGAAGGGCGCTCTCAGGAAGCCGTCACGCTGCTGACCCAGGCGGCCGGTGATTCCGCTTCGCCGGAAGTTTACGATCTGCTCGGCGACGCCTACGCGCAGTCGAAGGAATACGCGAAGTCCGAAGATGCTTACCGCAAGGCCGTGCAAGAAGATCCCGACGACCCCGCGCACGTTCACGGCTTAGCCCAAGCCCTGATGTCCCAGGACAAATACGCCGAAGCTCTCGAACAATACAAACGTCTCTCCGAGCTGGAACCCAGCACTTGGGAAAATTTCCTGCGCATGTCGGAGCTCTACCGCAGGATGGGAAAGTTTGACGAAGCGGAATCCGCCCTACTTCGTTCGAAGCAACTTTCTCCCGATAATCTCGAAGTCCTTTATAACGAAGCGCTGCTTTACGAAGACCAGGGTCGCTACGACGACGCCGTAAAGGTCCTCACCGACGCGATTAACGGCATGAAGAATCAATCTGGCTCCTCCGGAAAACCGGGTGCTGCTGGATCCGGAGCCGACACCCCCAACGCGAGCGCATTGGCCATTCTTTACGAGCAACTCGGCCATGCCTACATCGGCCAGGAAAATTATCCTGCCGCCATTCACACATTTGACGAGATGGCCAAGATGGGCCCGGACGCGCAGAAACGTGCGGAAATGCTTCTGATTGACGCCTATCGCCAGAACCGCGATCTCGACCGCGCGATTGCCGAGACCAAAAAAGAGCTTCAAGCCTCGCCGAACGACCAAGGCCTGATCATCACCTTGGCCATGCTGTACGGCGAGAATTCGAATACGAACGAAGCCACCAAGCTTCTGACCGGCTTGCTGCAAAACAACGAAGGCGACGAAGGAATTTACGTGGATCTCGCGCAGGTCCAGGAGCGTGGCCGGGATTATCCTGACGCGGAACAATCCGCGCAGAAAGCTGATCAACTGGCTCGAGAAAATAGTGACAAGGAGTCCGCCTGGTTTATGCTCGGAGCTATCTACGAGCGCGAAAAAAAATTCGACCAAGCCGAAGAGCAATTTCGCAAAGTCTTGGAATTAAATCCGAACAATGCTTCTGTGCTTAATTATTACGGCTACATGCTCGCCGATCGTGGTGTTCGGCTCACGGAAGCGACAGAAATGATTCTGAAAGCCGTTAAGCTCGAACCCAATAACGGCGCGTACCTGGATAGTCTCGGATGGGCGTATTACAAACAAAACAAATTGGCCGAAGCGGAAGAATATCTTCGCAAGGCTTCCGAACGCCAGACTCACGATCCCACGATTCTCGGCCATCTTGGCGATGTTTATATGAAGCTCGGTCAGACCGACCGCGCCGCCACTTATTGGGAGCGTGCGCTCGTCGAATGGCGTAAAGCCATCCCCGCTGATTACGAAGCCGATAAAGTAAATGATGTGGATGCCCAGCTCAAAAATCTCCGCCGCCACACCGCGCAGAAATCCACTCCGGAAACAGCCAAACCGCAGTAAGCTCCCCGCATGACTCGCGCGACTCCTAAGAAAAGATCGCTGCGCCTCCCTGCGTTTGCAAAAATAAATCTATGTCTGCATGTGATGGGGAGGCGGGCGGATGGCTATCACGAGCTTCGTACAATTTTTCAGGCCATTTCGCTGCACGACACGCTCGAGCTCTCCATCACTTCTAGCGCGTCGACAAAGCTTGAACTGACATCGAATGACGCGTCGTTGCCGCTCGGTCCGGAAAATCTTGTTTCGCGCGCTTTCGACGCAATCGCTCGCGAAATCGGGTTTCAAGGAAGTGTCTCTGCCCATCTGGACAAAAAAATTCCCGTGGCGCGCGGACTGGGCGGCGGATCGAGCGACGCCGCAGCAACTCTCGTCGGCATGCTGCGGCTTACAAAATCGCAAGTTCCGCTTCCCCGTCTGATGGAAATTGCCGCAAGTCTCGGCGCCGACGTTCCGTTTTTCCTCTTCGGCGGACGCGCCCTGGCAGTCAATCGCGGCGACGAAATCTACCCGCTTCCGAACGCTCCGAAAAAAACCATTTTGATCGTTTCACCCCGCGATATCGGCGTGTCCACCAAAGACGCTTACCAATGGATTTCTGTGGAATTGACAAAGATTGTGAAACCCCCTAAAATTTGGGGGTTCTGTGCTCTGTGCTGGAGCAGGCAGGGAGCGGCCGTCTCGAACGATTTCGAGGGGCCCGTCTTCCGCCACCATCCGCGACTCGGAGAAATCCGGGACGCAAGCGGGTCGGCGGTGTTCGGAGTCTTCCGAAACCCAGCGCAGGCGCGCCGAGCCGCTCGTGCATTCCCGGAAGATTCGGTTTTCGTCGTCGAAACTCTATCCAGGGAAGACTATGGCCGTTCGCTTGGGTGGCGTGCGAGCGGTTAAGGGGAAAATTTGGCTGACGACAAATTTAAGATTTTTTGTGGGACCGCAAATCCCGCTTTAGCCAAAGCTATTTGCAAGTACGTAGGCGTTCCGTTGGGATTGGCCGAACACGGCCAGTTCAGCGACGGCGAAACGCGCTTTCAGATTTTGGAGAATGTGCGGGGCGCGGATGTTTTTGTCGTGCAGCCCTGCAGCCATCCGGTTGATTTCAACCTGATGCAGCTTTTGCTGATGATCGATGCGTTCAAGCGCGCCTCGGCTTGGCGCATTACGGCGGTGATTCCGTATTATCCGTACGCGCGCCAGGATCGTAAAGACCGGCCGCGTGTGGCGATTTCGGCCAAGCTCGTGGCGGATTTGTTGGAAACCGCAGGTTCGAGCCGCGTGTTAACGCTCGATCTGCACGCGCCGCAGATTCAGGGGTATTTTAATATCCCAGTGGATCACTTGTTTGCGTCACCGGTGCTGGTGGAATATTTTCAGAAGATGAAGATGGGGCCCATGACTATTGTTTCGCCGGATGCTGGTGGAGTGGAGCGCGCTCGCTACTTTGCGAAAAGAATGGATGCGCCGCTGGCCATCGTGGACAAGCGCCGCATCGATGTGAACGTAAGTGAAGTGATGAACTTGATTGGAGATGTCTCCGGGCGCCCGGCGCTGATCATCGACGACATTATCGACACGGCCGGGACGCTGGTAAAAACGGCGGAAGCCTTGCTGGATAACGGCGCGACCAAAGTTTTTGCGGCCTGTACCCATCCTGTTCTTTCCGGGCCGGCTGCGGACCGTATCACCAAGTCTGCGATCGAAGAAGTTGTGGTGGCCGATTCGGTGCCGCTCAACGAAGCGGCTCGAAAAGTATCGAAGATTAAAGTTCTTAGTGTGGCGCCGCTGCTGGCTCGCGGCATTCAGTCGATTCACGAAGAGACTTCGATCAGCGAATTGTTCAACTGACGTAACAGAATTTTTAAACTAACGGCTGGCATAAGAGGACGTATGGAAACGTTTACAGTAGAAGGCAAAATTCGCGAGGGTCGTGGAAAAGGCCCGGCGCGCCGCACTCGTCTTACCGGCATGGTTCCCGCGATTCTGTACGGCGGAAAGAAAGATTCGATCTCTCTCTCGGTGAACGCGAAGCACGTTGCCCGCATTCTGCGCTCGGAGACGGGTCACAACACTATTTTCACGGTGCAGGTTGCCGATGGCGCTGCGGAAAAAGCCATGGTGAAAGACTGGCAAGTCGATCCCGTCAGCGGTTCGTTGCTTCACGTGGACCTATTTCGCATCGCTATGGACGTGCGCATGCGCGTCCGCGTTCCGGTGCACACATTTGGCGAGCCGCAAGGCGTGAAAATGCAGGGCGGCATTTTTGAAATGGTTACCCGCGAAGTGGAAGTCGAGTGCTTGCCTGCAGATATTCCCGAGGAATTCAAGGTGGACGTTAGCGACATGCTCATCGGCAAACAGCTTCGCGCTGGCGACCTCCCGTTCGATCGCGAAAAAGTGAAGTTGCTGACAGATCCAACTCGCGTGCTGGCTCACGTCGTCATCCTTAAAAAGGAAGAAGAGCCCACGCCGGAAGCGGCGGTGGCTGCGGAAACCGCGCCGGCCGAGCCCGAAGTCATCAAGAAGGGTAAGAAAGAAGAAGAGGGCGAAGCCGAAGCTGGCGCCGAGCCTGCAGCGAAAGCCGAGAAGCCAGAGAAGAAGGGCAAGGAGAAGTAGTCTCCGCTCTGTGCTGTTCCATCAGAAATGCGGGTTGTGCCGCTGGGTCAATCGATGAAACTGATCGTTGGTCTCGGCAATCCCGGTGCGGAATACGAATGGACGCCGCACAATTTGGGATTCCTGGCAGTGGATGGTTTGGCTCGACGCGAAGGAATTCGGGTCACGCGGCCCGAATCGAAGTCGTACGTGGGTCGCGGCAAGATGGCGGGACAGGAAGTTGTTCTGGCCAAGCCCCAGACCATGATGAATCTGAGTGGAATCGCCGTACGGGAATTGCTCGAGCGTTACCAAGGAACTCCGGCGGATTTGATTCTTTTGCTCGACGAAGTGGATTTGCCTTGGGGAATGCTCAGGATCCGCGAACGCGGCGCGGGAAGCACGCATAACGGCTTCAAGTCGGTCGTTAGCTCGCTCGGCACTGATGAGTTCGTCCGCATTCGCCTGGGATGCCAACCGGATTATCCGGTAGGTGACCGCGCGGACTATGTGCTGAAGCCCATGCGCAAGCCGGAGCGAGAAGTTGCGGCGCAGATGGTGGCGGATGCCGCCGAAGCAGTGGATTTGGTTTTAACCGAAGGCGTGGATAAAGCAATGACCCGGTTTAATCGAAGGGTAAGTTCCACGGAAGAAGAATCGCCGTAAAGAATTAGCAGCAAGCACCGAAATCGCGGATTCGATTTTGAAAATCGAGGACATATGGAAGAGCGCCTATACGATTTAATTTTTATTCTCCGGCCAGACACGCCGGAAGCGGACATCGACAAGGTCATTTCAACTCTGGAGCATGCAGCCACCGAAAAAGGCGGCAAGATTGACTCCGTAAATAAATGGGGCCGTAAGCGCATGGCCTATCGCGTGCAGAAACTGCGCGAAGGCTATTTCGTTTATATGGTCATTCGCTCCAGTCACGGCGAAGTAGTGAAAGAGCTTGAGCGCCGTCTGAAAGTGTCCGATCCAGTCATCAAATATCTTACCGTGCGCCTCGACGAAGAACTGAAGCGCCAGGAGAAATTGAAGCGCCACCGCGAACGCCGTGCTGCACGCCGTCCGCGCAAGACTGTTGCGCCGGCTCCCGCCATGCCGGGAGCAGAACAAGCCGCTGCGCCGACCGCGTAGCCTGTAAATCAATTCAGGATTTTGGATCAGGGAGAAATCGAATGGCAGAAGAAAACGCACAACAGCAATCGTACGGAGGGGGCGGAGGCGGTTCACGCTCTTCAGGTCCAGGAGGCGGTCCCGGCGGACGTCCCGGCGGCCCAGCAAAGCGCGGCAAGCGCAATTTCGTTCGCAAGAAGAAAGTTTGTCGGTTCTGCGTCGATAAAGCCGACTTTATCGACTACAAAAAGGCCGAAATTCTGGCTCCGTTCATTCAGGAGCGCGGCAAAATCCTTCCGCGTCGCATGACCGGGACTTGTGCCCGTCACCAGCGTTGGCTTACCGTCGCGATCAAGCGCGCGCAGAACATTGCATTGCTGCCTTTCGCCGCCGAACTGTAACCAGATCGTAGGCGGCCGAAGATTTAGAATCGAACTGAGAAGCGGAACCAACTAAAAGGATTTGAGGAAAACGCGATGCAGATAATCTTGCAGGAAGATGTGGAAAAGCTGGGCAATCGTGGCGAACTAGTCGAAGTAGCTGCCGGTTACGCTCGCAATTTTCTTCTGCCGCGCAAGCTCGGCATCGAAGCCACTCCCGGCAACATGAAGCGCCTGGAAAGAATGCGCGTCTCCTTTGCCAAGAAGGAAGCCACCGAAAAGGGCGCGGCACAGACGCTCGCCGATTCTCTACAGGGCGTCTCCTTAAGCTTCGCGCGCAAAGCCGGAGATAACGAACAGCTCTTCGGGTCGGTGACTTCAGCTGACATTGCCGAAGCTCTGGAGGCGCAGGGCTATCATATCGACAAGCGCAAGATCACGCTTGCAGATCCAATCAAGGTCGTCGGCGATTATGAGGTTCCCGTCAAGTTGCACCGCGAAATCGTCGCCAACGTAAAAGTCGCTGTAACAAAAGAAGCGTAGATCTTGTCCCGTTTTGATTTGTTTCATCTGCGACCAATCTCCGCCTGCACGGTGGGAGAATTTCCATCTGCTCCGCGATAGGAAACGAGCATTATTTTTGTTCTTGGTTTTCCACTTTTCCTAAAGCATCCACAGGCTTCGAGTCATTGACCTTCGCAGTACAACTCGCCACAATGTTCGCGCTCCATCCGTAAAGTTTTTTTAAATCGAATGAACTTGAAATCCAAATTAGAGCAGCAGGAGACCCCTTGTGCTCATTCAATCTTTGAGTGAAAATGGTGGGCGAATGAAAAGCGAATAATGGCAAACGACACTACTCTCGAGCGTCCGCTACCCCACAATCTTGAGGCCGAGCGCAGCATCCTCGGCGCCATCATCCTCGATAACCACGCGCTGAACGCCGCGGTCGAGAAAATCCGTTCCGAGGATTTTTTCCTCTCTCAACATCGGCAGATTTTCGAACGGATGATTCAACTTGGGGAAAAACAGCAAGCTATCGATGTGGTCACTTTGATGGACGACCTCGCGCGCCGCGGTGAACTGGAATCCGCAGGCGGCGTGGCCTATCTCTCGCAGCTTGCCGACGGTCTGCCGCGCGTCACCAACGTGGAGCATTACGCCCGCATCGTCAAAGAAAAAGCCGTGCTACGCAGTCTGATTTTTTCTGCGTCGGCAATTCAGGAACAAGCGCTTGCTGCGGGAGATGACGCTGACGTCATTCTCGACCGCGCCGAATCCGTCATCTTCCAACTGGCCGAAGATCGCGTTAAAGCCGGCCTGATCGGCGTCAAAGAACTCGTTCGTGACAACTACGAGCGCCTCGAAAAGATTTTCAGCGAAGGCCGCCGCATCACCGGTCTCGCCAGCGGCTATCCCGGCCTCGATAACGAGACCGCTGGTTTGCAGCCCTCCGAATTAATTATTCTGGCCGCCCGCCCGTCCATGGGGAAAACAGCTTTGGCGCTAAACATCGCAGAAAATGTCGCGCTGCGCCTGCGTGAACCGGTCGCTGTGTTTAGCCTGGAAATGTCCAAGGAATCGCTGCTCTTGCGCTTGCTCGCATCCGAAGCGCGCGTTGATGCTCACAAATTCCGCACCGGCCACATGGGCCGCGACGACTGGGGAAAAATTACCGGCGCGCTCACCAATCTCGCCGAAGCGCCGCTGTGGATTGACGACTCGGCGTCTTCCACCGTGATGGAGATTGGCGCGAAAGCTCGCCGCCTGAAACGCGATCGCGGCCTTTCGCTCCTGGTAGTGGATTACCTTCAACTCGTTGTCCCCACTAACACCGGCCGCGGCTCGAATCGCCAGGAAGAAGTGTCTAGCATCTCGCGGGGCCTGAAAGGTCTGGCCAAGGAATTAAAAGTTCCCATTCTTGTTCTCAGTCAGCTTACCCGCGCACCTGAGCGCGACGATCGCAAGCCGCAGCTATCCGACCTTCGCGAATCCGGCGCGATCGAGCAGGATGCGGACGTGGTTCTCTTCATCAATCGTCCGAATTTTTACAAAACGGACTTGCCCGAAGAAGATCGCGCCAAAGCCGAGTTGATCATCGCCAAACAGCGTAACGGCCCCACCGGCACCATGAATTTCGTTTTCCTCGCCCGCCACACGCGTTTCGAAGAAGCCGCGCCCGACGCCTGGAGCAGCACGGTCGGCGACGAATAGCGTTGCCGCCCACCCACAGGACGTGTCGCCCTTTCGACGTTTCCCGTGCCGTGCCCTCGGCGCAGATTTCTTCTCGCCTTCTGCTACCTATAACTTCCGTATTTTCCGCGCTATGGCGGAGGCCGCTTTTCGAGCCGTGATTTTCGGAAGGGCCCGCTAGCTGCATCCCGTACCATCGTGCAACTGTTTACCTAAACGCAGCGTTCGTCCCGGTTCGCCCGAATTTCGTTCGCGCCACCGACAAGGAGTCTGGCATTCTAAATGACGATGTCGAAAGCTATTCATCTCGAAGGCAGGCCGGTTTGGGCGGAGATTTCTCTCAAGGCTATCATTCATAATCTGCGCGTAATCCGTCGCCACGTTGGCGCAAATCGAAAGGTTCTCGCCGTCGTCAAATCCAACGCCTACGGCCTCGGCGCTGTCCCCATTTCCAAAGCCCTGCAGAAAGTCGGCACCGAATGGTTCGGCGTGACTTGTGCAAATGAAGGCGTGGAGTTGCGCGACGCTGGAATTCGCAAACCCATCCTGGTTCTCACCGGTTTCTGGCCCGGCGAAGAAAAACGCCTGATACAGAACCATCTCACGCCCACGATCACTCGCGTGGACGACGTACGCTATCTCGAGCGCGCGGCAAAATCGTTGCACACGAAATCGTCTCGCAAATCGCATGCAAAATTCTCACGCGTGTGTTTCCATCTGAAAATAAATACGGGAATGAACCGTCTGGGAATCTCACCGGATGAAATCGACGCCTTCGCCGCGGCGTTGGCCGATTCCCCGCACGTACAACTTGAAGGCACCTACACCCATTTCGCGTCTGCGGAAGATTTCACTGCCGAACAAACGAATCAGCAAGAACGGCTTTTCCGCGACTGTCTGGCTCGCCTCCGAACTCTTGGAATATCTCCCGGCATCGTGCACATGGCTAATAGCGGCGCCATCTGCGCGCGTCCCAGCACTTGGGTGGACATGGTTCGCCCCGGCGCAATTCTCTACGGCTACCATCAGTCCTTCGACCCGCCTCAGAAAAGAGAAGAAGTAAAGGGCGCAATGCCGCTCGCACCTTGTCTGTCCCTGCGCGCCCGCATCATTTCATTGCGCGAAGTTCCAGCAGGACAGGCCGTGGGTTATGCCGCGCGTTTTGTCACCGCACGCCCGTCGAAAATTGCAGTAATCAACGCGGGCTACGCCGACGGTGTCGTGCGCGCTCGAACAAACCGCGGCTGCTCCTTGGTCCGCGGCCATCGCGTGCCGCTGGTGGGAACTATCTCCATGGATTTAACGATGCTGGATGTAACCGACGTCCCAGGCGTCGCGCTCGGCGATGTCGTCACAATTTACGGAAAAGACGGCAAGGCCGCCATCGAAGTTTCCGACGTGGCCCGCGAAATTGGCACGGTCACTTCCGATCTGCTCTGCGCACTCGGCCGCCGCGTCCCCAAATATTATCTCTAGTCTTTCGACCGCGGCGTCCTTCTAATTTTTCACCTGCGTACTTGACTGACTTTTCCTGGCAGTTTTCCCGTGCCGATATACCGAAA
Organism: Candidatus Acidiferrales bacterium; assembly: GCA_050012395.1. GTDB lineage: Bacteria > Acidobacteriota > Terriglobia > Acidiferrales > UBA7541 > Palsa-295. The sequence goes on along the minus strand of JBEKHG010000049.1, from coordinate 12,191 downwards.
TTCGGTGTTATGATGTTCTTATAAATGTGATACTTGTCGTTTCTTCATCTCGGCGCAGTAAGAAATTTCATAAAACCGAACACGCGAAAGGATCTAGCAGCGAACCAAAATAAATTGCATTAACCGCTCTTTCATAAGCTTCATAAAGGTGTTTCGATGCAAAGGCCTACTAACGTACCGAGCCGTCCCCCGGCGCTTTCCCCCGCGGAGAATCCTGTTCCAAAGTCAGCCGCTCATCCTCGCCTCGGTCAGGAGAGCGTCGGCAGCTTTTGGGACATGCTCGGCATCCGAATTATTTTCACCGCAATTTGCATTGCGGCCGGCTTTCACTTTCGCCCGTTCAGTGTTTCGAAAGAATCCGGCGCCCTCGCCGGTTTGCTTTTTGCCTTGGCTGTCATCTTATTTGAAGTCAGGCTCCGTCGCGCCAGCTTGCGTCGCCTGATCGGCGCGGCGACCGGTTCGATTCTCGGAATTCTGGGCGCCTACTTCACCACCCTGGTTCTCTCGCACACATCCATGCCAGAAAGCACCCGCTCGTTCTTTAGCTTGGCGACTTTTCTCGTCATGGCTTATACCGGATTAATTTTGGGCGCCAATAAGGGCGACATGCTCAATCTCCAAGCCCTCGGCGGACTCTTCGGCAGCGAACGCAGCCTGAAACATTCGTTCAAGGTCCTCGATACCAGCGTCATCATCGACGGCCGCGTGGCCGATATTGCCGACGCCCAGTTTCTCGACGGCACCGTAATTATTCCTCAGTTCGTATTGCACGAGCTTCAGCTCGTCGCCGATTCAGCCGACCCGCTAAAACGGCAGCGCGGCCGCCGCGGCCTCGAAGTCTTGCAACGCATCCAGAAAATGGCGCATCTCGAAGTCCAGATCGTTGACGAGGACTTCCCGCAGGTGCCGGATGTGGATTTAAAGCTCATCGAACTAGCCAAGCGCTATGAAGCGAAAATTGTCACCAACGATTACAACTTGAATAAGGTCGCCACCTTGCAAGGCATAGAGATTCTCAACGTGAACCAGCTTGCCAACGCTCTCAAGCCCGTTGTGCTCCCCGGTGAGACCATGCGCGTGTTCATTCTGCGCGAAGGCAAAGAATACAATCAGGGCGTGGCTTATCTTGACGACGGCACCATGGTCGTCGTGGACTCCGCCCGCAAAATGATTAACAAAACCATCGACATCACTGTCACCTCGGTGCACCAGACAACGGCCGGCAAAATGATCTTCGGCCGCTACGATGATCGCGGCGAACAATCTCCCCCGCGCCCCATTTCTTCTGTCTCGCAATCTCAACCGGAACAGGCGCCCGGCCCCCGCGCCGTGGACGATCGCGTCGGCGGCGAACGTCCGCCCCGCCCGCTTTATCCCGAGCCCGGCCGCTCTTAAAACGAACGCCAACGCGAGAAGCGGGAAGCGCACCTTGTTAACTCAGCGTGAGCGACTTTGCCTTTCACGGAGTCACTATCACAACTCGCGCCCTTCCCCCGACTTGTCATTCTGAGCAAAGCGAAGAATCTGCTCTGTCTTTACGGAAGGGCAGGTTTCAACCCCGCCGTGCCCTCAGCAGCGTTCTCCGGGCTTCAGCCCCTGAAGGCTTTTTCTCGCTGGGGGGGGTCAGTTTCTGATTTTCGGATTAGCTAAATCTTTGACTAATCTCGGGTTTCCACTTCGCTAAGATCACGGCGTATACTTCCGATTTAACATGGGTCACTCACTCTCCCTGTTGGCGGTGCCAACAAATCCTCATCGGCGTTTGATTGCTGCCTCACCACACTCAAACACTACAATAACCGTTAGCTCTATCGGAATTTCACTCACCACCGTTTTCTCCCCCTTCGTGCGCAATTGAGATAGACTGTTGAACCTTCAATGAGTCGCATAGCCGCCATTATTCCTGCCGCCGGTCTCGGTACCCGCATGGGCGCCGAAATGCCAAAGCAGTTTCTCGAACTGGACGGCATGCCGCTGGTTATTTTTGCGCTTCGGCGCCTCGCCGCTTGTCCGGACATCACCGACTTTTTTATCGCCACGCGCGCCGACGACATCGTGTCTTTGCAGGATAAGGTAGCCAAAGCAGCGCTCGGCCGTCCCGCGCGAGTAGTTCATGGTGGCGACACGCGCCAGCAGTCCGTAGCCAATGCGTTAGCTCAGGTTGACCCGGCCACGGAAATAGTTCTCGTGCATGACGCCGTTCGCCCGTTTGTTACCGCCGAGCAAATCGAGCGCGTAATCGCCGAAGCGCGCGCGCGCGGCGCAGCAATCCTTGGCATACCCGCCATCGACACGGTGAAAGAAGTAAAACGCGCCAGCCTTCCCCAAGACGTCGCGTTGATCACTTCCACCATTCCGCGCGAACGAATCGTGCTGGCGCAAACGCCGCAAGCATTTTCATATCCCCTTCTGCGTGACGCATTTCGCAAAGCACAGCAGGATGGCATCACCGCCTCGGACGAAGCTTCGCTGGTCGAACGCTTTGGCCACGACGTCTTCGTTGTCCTCGGCTCCGAGCGCAACCTTAAAATCACTCGCCCCGCCGACATGGATCTTGCCCGCTTTTACCTGGAACAGGAGCGTCGCGCGAAATGACCCGCTGCGGAATTGGGTACGATTTGCACCGCTTAGCAGAAGGCCGCAGGCTCATGATTGGAGGGATCGAAGTCCCCTTCGATAAAGGCTCCGTGGGGCATTCCGATGGCGACGTCCTCGCACACGCCTTGTGCGATGCGCTTCTCGGCGCCGCCAGCCTCGGCGACATCGGCACACATTTTCCCGACACGGATCCGAAATGGAAAGGCGCATCGAGCCTGCTGTTCCTCGAACACACCAGAAAACTTCTGGACGAAAAGCATCTGCGTATCACACATCTCGATGCTGTTGTAATCTGCGAGCGTCCCAAACTTGGTCCGCATTTTCCCGCCATGCGTGCAGCGCTAGCGAAATCGCTCGGCATCGCGCCGGAACAAATAAATCTAAAAGCCAAGACCAACGAAAGCACAGGCGAAATCGGCCGTGGCGAAGCCATCGCCGCCCACACCATCGCCACCTTGGAAGGCTAACCCCCGACCAGCTCGTCATTCCGAATGGAGTGTCGCGACGCTCTTTCATTCGTCCATATTCCGGACGAATGTCGGACACGTAGGGAGGAATCTACTCTTGGTTTAGAATCAGCCTGGCACAAACGACCTCCAACTATGAACTGGCTTACCGGATTTCACGCCGTAGAAGAAGCGCTAGCCGCCGGACGCGCACTTGACCGCATTATCATCGCTCGCGGCCGCCACGGCGACCGTGTAGAAATAGTCGTCCAACTGGCCCGCTCGAAAAGCGTCCCGGTACGATTTGAAGATCGCCTTCAGCTTGATCGCCTCACCGGCACGCGTGACCATCAAGGCATCGCCGCCCTCACCGCCGCGAAACCCGCGCTAGAACTGGAAGACCTGCTCGCAGCAAAGACTCCCCAAGGCCTTCTCGTTCTTCTCGACGGAATCGAAGACCCGCACAATCTCGGCGCGATTGTCCGCACCGCACTCGCCGCGGGAGCAAATGGTGTGGTAATCCCGGAACGCCGCGCCGCCGGCTTGACCGATACCGTTGAACGCGCCTCCGCTGGCGCCCTTGCTCATTTGCCGGTCGCGCGGGTCAAAAATCTAGTTCGTGCCATGGAAGAAATGAAAGAAGTCGGCTATTGGCTGATCGGACTGGACGAGCGGGCCGAAAAAAAATACACCGAAGTAGACTTTTCAGGTCAGGTTGGAATTGTTCTGGGCGGCGAAGGCGAAGGACTGCACGAGCTCACACGCAAGCGCTGCGATTTCCTAGTCTCGCTCCCCACCACCGGCCCCATCCGCTCCCTCAACGTTTCGGTGGCCGCTGGCATAGTCCTCTTCGAAGTAGTTCGTCAACGCAGCAACAAAAAACCTGAAAAGCCAAAATAGGCAAAGGAAGGCGCGCCTCGCGCGGCTTCTGCGTGCAACATACCCACCGTTGCGTTTACTTGTCGTATTTTAAGAGCGAGAAAACGTCTATCCCCGGCAGCTTCGTGCGCCCGTTCAAGAAACTCAGTTCCACCGCAAACGCCGCACCCACCACTTCCCCACCAAGCTGCCGTATTAGCTTAACCGCGGCCGCAGCCGTTCCACCCGTAGCAAGCAAGTCATCGCAAACCAGCACGTGCTGCCCAGGCTTCACCGAGTCCTCGTGGATGTCGAGTTGATCCGTGCCATATTCGAGCTGGTAAGTTACCGAAGCGACCTTGGACGGCAATTTCTTCGGCTTCCGTATAGGAACGAATCCCGCGCCCAGCCGGTACGCCAGCGCCGGACCGAAAATAAATCCGCGCGCTTCGATCCCGGTGACCAGATCCACTTTTCTCCCGTCGTAATGCGCGCACAGCTTGTCCACCATGGAATGAAACCCCTTCGGATCTTTCAACAGCGTGGTAATGTCGTAAAATAAAATCCCCGGCTTCGGATAATCCGGAATTTCGCGAATCAGTTTCTTCAGTTCGTCCATCGTCTCCCCTTTAAATGCCCTCAAACCGCATAAGAATCGCGCTCAATCGAAAAACCGTGCTCGAATTGGGGCTGAATCGTCACGTCTTCTTCCGCCACGTCTGACACAACCGCCGAACGCGGTCCGCGTTGAAGTTCCTTGCGCAGCGCCGCAAACTTTTCCGGCGCGCCGATGGCGTAAACTTCCACGCGGCCATCTCGCAAATTCTTGGTGTACCCCGTAAACCCCAACTGCCGTGCGACGCGGCTCACAAAGAAACGAAATCCCACTCCCTGCACCGTTCCGCTGACGCGATACAGTTTGGCCTGAAGCGTTTCTTTGCCGTTAAGAACAGGGTTGTCTGACATTTTGCAAGCGAGTGATTTTATCAGACGCGCCGCTACGCCCAGCTGAAAAAGTAATGGTCCCGCTTTCAGTAGCGCGCACAGCTTTCACCGTCACCCTGTGATATCTTCGGGCGTACGCAGGCTTTTTTTACGCAGACGCTCAACCTGAAGAACCCACGCTGCATCTAAGGTTCAGAAGACGCAAACATGAAGTCACTTTTCTCATTCATGCTTCTAACCATCCTGCTGGCGCTCGCCACCAATGTCCTGGCCCAAAGCAGCGCCGGCCCCATGGCGCCTCCCCCGAAATTCGAAGTAAAGCGCATCCCCACAGAACCTCATCCCGGTCCTCCGCCCATCCCCGTAGAAGTCATCATCCAGAAATTTTCTGCCAATGAAGACGTGATGAAACAGAAGTTCGACACCTACGACTACACCCAAACCGTTCGGATCGACGAACTCGCCGACCCCGGCGGAAAATTCAGTGTGACCGGCGACGTTTACACCCGGCCCGATGGCCAGCGCTATATGCGTGTCGAGAAGCAGCCCGAATCCAATCTGAAAGTGGAAATGTACACGCTCGAAGACGTTCGCACGATTTCCAACTTGCCGCTTTTCCTCCTCACTTCACAGGAAATCGCAAATTACAATTTCAAATATGTAGGTCAGGAAAAACTCGACCAACTCACCACTTATATTTTCCAAGTGAAGCCAAAAATGTTGAGCCGCAAGCGCCGCTTTTTCGAAGGCGTAATCTGGGTCGACGACCAGGATTTCGCCATCGTCAAATCCTACGGCAAACTCGTCAGCGAACTTTCCGGCAACGGAACCGCGCTGCCTTTCACTATGTTCGAAACGTACCGCGAGAATTTTCAGGGGAAATACTGGCTGCCAACTTACACGAGCTCCGATGACGTCATTAAAGACCCCGATGGTCAGGAAGTGCCCGTGCGCCTGGTGATTCGGTCCACCAACTTCAGGCCTCACGACTCGGAAGCTAACCCAGCCATGAGTCCGTCAGCCGTGCCGCCATCCTCCACCCAACCAAAGCCCTCCTCTCCGAACTAGCTCGTCGAAAACCTGATCAACTGCGGCTCTACAAACTTCCGCGCAAAAATGCTAACGTGGCGCGGTCCCATTTCTTGCTCTGTCTTTTGCAACGCAGCAAACGCCCATGAATTTCACACCGGTCCTCGAATTCGCGTTGTTGGCTCTTACCTCAGTATTTTTCCTCGTCGATCCTTTCACTGTCATCCCGCTATTTCTCGCCATCACCGCAGATTCGCCCGACACCGAGCGCCGCCAAATGGCTCGGCGCGCCGCTTGGACGTGCGCGATCGTCCTTTGCTCGTTTGCTCTTGTCGGCAGTTTGATTTTCAAAATGTTCGGTATCACTTTGCCCGCATTCAAAATTGCGGGCGGCATTATTCTTATGCGCATTGGCCTCGATATGCTTCAAGCGCGCCAATCCCCCACCAAGGTCAGTCCCGAAGAAACGGAAGAAAGCGCCACCAAAGACGACGCCAGCATTATTCCGTTAGGTATGCCGATGCTCGCCGGCCCCGGCGCAATTTCCACCGTGATGGTCCTTGTCGGTGAATCCCATGCCCTCTGGCAACACGGAATAGTCTACGCGGCGATCATTCTCACTTCTCTCGTTTCCTATCTAGTTTTGGCAGGAGCCAATCGCGTGCGCCGCTACCTCGGCGACACTGGAATTCGCATTATGACGCGTCTGATGGGATTGCTGCTGGTCGCTCTGGCCGTACAGTTCGTGGCCAACGGCTTGATTGATTTCGGCCTGCTAAAGCCGCTAGGTCCGCCGTTTTAAAATCGTCGTTGGCGCTCAGAACTCTTCTTCTACTTTCTTCAGCTTCGTAATTTTCAGTTTGATCCGGAAATCCCGTGACCGCAGCTCAGCCACAATTGCCCGGCGTGTGCCGGCCGGGAGCATTTCCGGTTCCAACACTCCAGCCTCATCGCGAGGAAAATGTTTCACAAAGAGTGCGGCCACATGCGCCGTGGCATATGAAATCGGAGTCGAAATCAAGCCGCGCTGTCGAATCTGAAAAAGGGACGGAAAACTTGCGTCCCATCGCACGAGCAGCGGTTGTTCGTCCTTCATTCCTCGGAGCAGTACTGCCGCCGCAAACCTCGCATTATAAAGAATGCCTCTGCGAATCAACGCCGCCACGTTCCGAGGAGTAAGTGTTTTCGGAAATCTCTTGCGAACGATTCCTTGCGAACGGTTTAACCGCCCCTGCCGGAACCATCGGTACAGCCGGTCAAAATCGTTCCCGCCGATTTTGGCATCCATATCACGAATCGGAATCGCGTAAGGCAGCATGCAAACCTCGTCCTGCGCCGCGAGATAAACAGTCGCCTCGCCAATCGGCGGCGGAAAACGAAACTTCTCGCGCTCCGCAAATCGTTTGGAAAGCATAAATTTCCCATTGCGATATATCCGCGGGCTCGAAACCGCTTCGTCGTAGGCGCCTTCCGGCGACCATGTCGAAACCGGATCTTTGCTTTCCGTGCTCTCAAACAGCCGCAGTTGAATCGATTCCACCGAATCCAGCAATTCCGACCCGCGCCTCGCCAGAAGATTCGTCAACCCTGGCGCCGCCCCGGTACAAATCAGAGCCACACGATTTTTCGCCGTGAAGCGCTTGTTGAAACGCAATTGTTCCGGCTTGAACAAGCTGCGCGTTAGGTGGCTGTTCAAATCCAGGTAATGCGAACGCAGGCGCAACGCAGCGCGAAGAATAATTTCGTTGAACACCGCAGGAGAGGCGTTGACCAGCAGATTGCATCCGCGTGCCGCGCGAACGATCGACCACAAATTTCGAGCGTTCGTTTCCACAACTTCAATTTCGCTTTTCTTTCCGAGGAACTTCTTCGCGCGCTCCGGGTCGCGGTCTCCGCACCAGACGGTATGTCCCTGACGCACCAGCAGATGGGCCAGCAACGAGCCCGTGCCGCCCACGCCCAGAACGAATATACGCATCGGCTCGCAACTCTACCACATCCAACCATTCCTTCAATCGCGGGCCGCCGCGCCGAAACCGTAGCAGATACCTGTCTACGGCGCTATACTCAGGACTTATTTCTCGGCCGCCCCGGCGACCCTGTGCAGTCCAGCGTCATCTAAACGGAATAATGTCGCTTCTCGACAAATTCGGGCGTCAAATCACCGACCTGCGCATTTCGGTCACCGACCGTTGCAATTTCCGCTGTGTCTATTGCCGTTCCGCGGATCCCGAGAATCATATGGCCGAACATGCCCTTCTCGAATGGGACAAGTATGAACGCCTCGCCCGCATTCTCGTTGGCATGGGAATCCGAAAAATTCGCGTGACCGGTGGAGAGCCTCTAGTCCGCCCCGGCGTCGAAGATTTTATCGCGCGCCTGAAAGCACTCGGCGTGCAGGATCTTTCGATGACCACCAATGGCCATCTCCTCGCCGAGCGCTGCGATCGCCTCGTAGCCGCTGGTCTCGATCGCATCAATATCAGTCTCGATTCTCTCGACCGCGAAAAGTTCGAGCAAATCACCCGGACAAAAACTTTCGACCAGGTCCTGGAAGGAATTAGGATCGCGCAGGCGTCTCCACTCCGTCCTGTAAAAGTAAACGCAGTCCTCGTTCGCGGAATTAATGACGGCGAAGTGGAAGCCTTCGCGGAATTTGCCCGCGAGCACGACATCATAATGCGCTTCATCGAATTCATGCCGCTCGATGCTGACCGCTCCTGGACGCGCGATCAGGTAGTCACTGCGGCGGAAATCCATCGGCGCATTTCCGCTCGCTGGCCGCTGATACCTGTGGTTCACGAGCGTAGCGAGACCGCGCGGAAATACAGATTTGCCGACGGCGGGGGAGAAATCGGGCTCATCGCTCCCGTGTCGCAGCCTTTCTGTGGCCATTGCTCGCGCATTCGGCTTACTGCCGACGGCAAACTTCGCACCTGCCTTTTCAGCAAGGAAGATCACGACCTGAAATTTATGTTGCGCGGCGGAGCTACTGATCGCGAAATCGGCGATATGATAACCTCCATCGTTCACAAGAAAGAGAAAGGGCACCGCATTAACGAGGCCGATTTCATTCCGCCGTCGCGCACCATGGTTTTTATCGGCGGTTAGTTTCAAGCTTCGAAGTCTGTTCGCGCGTTCGGCTTTGGGCCTGTTGAAGATGGGAAGGCCGCCGCGTCAGTTTCTTCTGTTAACATCACCGGAAAAGTTGCCGGTCGCTTTTCTCAAGAAATATTTTAGGAGTCTGCCTAGATGTCGGATGACGAAGCCAAATACTTTTCACTCACCGAAGCCGAACGCTTGCGCATCCAGCTTGAGCCAATCCTGATCGATGCAATGGAGTCACGCCGCAAATTGGGCGAAGCCGAAGAAGAGTTGAACGCACTCGCGGAACGAATCCAGCGCTCCGGAGGCTTGATGGTTTCCTACGAAAGAGCTGCGCGCACGCGTCTCGAACGTAATCGGTCCGAAGAAGCCGTCCGCTCCGCGCTCGAACAAATTCAATCCACCGGATGCGTGGTGAAAGATCTCGACGTGGGTTTGCTCGACTTCCCCGCGCGCATCAACAACCAAGACGTCTATCTCTGCTGGCGCCTCGGCGAAGATCGCATCCGTTTTTATCACGCACAGGATGAAGGCTTTTCCGGCCGCAAACCGATTGATCCGCGCGACGCCGGCTACACCAGCCCGCTACAGTAATTCGCGAAACGAAGCCTATCGCCAAACAGGACCTAAGTCTTGAACGACTCCACTGAAAACCGCCTTAGAGATTCTGCCAGCCCTTACCTACGTTCGGCAGCGCATCAGCCCGTGGATTGGCACGAATGGGGAGAAGAAGCTTTCGCCCGCGCCCGCGCCGAAAACAAGCCGATCCTGCTCGATATCGGCGCTGTCTGGTGCCACTGGTGCCATGTCATCGACCGCGAAAGCTATGAAAATCCCGAAATCGCGGCCTTGATAAACAAACTTTATGTTCCCGTCAAAGTGGATCGTGACGAGCGTCCCGACGTCGATTCGCGCTATCAATCCGCCATTAGCGCAATCTCCGGCCAAGGTGGCTGGCCTCTCACTGCTTTCCTCACGCCGGACGGCAAACCATTCTTCGGCGGCACGTATTTTCCGCCGGAAGACGCCATGGGCCGCCCAGGCTTCAAACGCATCCTCGCGTCAATCGCCGAAGCTTTCAAATCTCGCCGCACTGAAGTGGACACATCCGCGGTGGCGCTCGAGAAAGCCATCGCAAAGTCAGAAGTTTTTCACGCCGCTCGCGGTGACTTCGATGCCGGCATTGTCGATACCGTCCTCGAGTCGGTGCTCCATCTATTCGATGAACGTAACGGTGGTTTCGGACAGCTTCCCAAATTCCCTCACGCCAGCGCCGTCGATTTGTTGCTCGAGCGTTACCAATCCACACACGACGCCCATCTCCTGCACGTCGCCGAGCGCACCCTGGAAGGCATGGCTCTTGGTGGCGTTTACGACCAGATCGGCGGTGGATTCCACCGTTACTCCGTGGACGAGCGCTGGTGTGTTCCGCATTTTGAAAAAATGACCTATGACAATTCGGAGCTGCTCAAGAATTTTCTCCACGGCTATCAAGTTACTCACAAGTCGCTTTTCCGCGAAACCGCCGAAGGAATCATTTCCTGGGTGAACGAGGTTCTGTCCGATCAAACGAAAGGTGGCTTTTATGGAAGCCAGGATGCCGACCAGACTCTCGACGACGACGGCGATTATTTCACTTGGACGCAATCGGAAGTTCGCGCGTCGCTTTCGCCCGAAGAATCACGCGCCGTGGAATTGTATTACGATGTCAACCAGCACGGTGAAATGCACCACAACCGCGAGAAAAATGTTCTGTGGATCGCCACCAGCATTGTCGATCTCGCAAAAAAGCTTGGCATAAGCGAATCGCAAGCCCGAAGTTTGATCGCGCAAGCCAAAGAAAAACTGCTTGCAGCGCGACGTCTGCGCCAACCCACGCCCGCAATCGACACCACAATTTACGTCGCCTGGAACGCCATGTTCGTATCTGCTTACCTGGAAGCCGCTCGCGTTCTTGGCCGCGACGATTGTAGAAAATTCGCGTTGAAAACTCTGGATCGCCTGATTGCTGAAGCCTCCGACGAATCCAAAGGTTTCCGCCATCGTGTAGGCGGCCCGCACCTCGAAGGTTCGCTCGACGACCAGATTTTCGGCGCTGCTGCCTTGCTCGATGCCTATGAAACCACGCTAGATCAGAAATATTTTATTCTCGCCGAGAAAACCATCCGTCTCGCGGTCGAACGCTTCGGAGACCCAGAAGGCGGCGGATTCTTTGACCGGGCTAAAGACGCACAGCCCATGGGCGGCCTCGAAATCCGCCGCAAACCAGTCCAAGATTCGCCAACGCCGGCCGCAAATTCGGTGGCAGTCATCGTTCTCGACCGCCTCTACGCGTTCACCGGCGAAAAACTCTATCGCGATTGGGCCGAAAAAACTTTGGAAGCCTTCGTCGGACTGATCCCGCAGTACGGATTATTCGCGGCCACCTACGGTCTCGCCGCGCTCTTGCATTCGCGCCATTCAATTCAAGTGGTAGTCCTAGGATCGGCGAATGATCCGAAAGCAGACGAGTTGGAAAAAACAGCCAACGAAATTTATCGCTTCGGAAAAGAAGTCTTGCGCGTCACTCCCGAAAAGCTCGCCTCAGCGTCACTCGCTCCAGCACTCCGTGAGACTTTGCCTCACCTCGACGCAGCGAAAGCTCAGGCCCTGGTTTGCGTCGAAACAAGCTGCCACCCGCCCGTGAAAACGCCCGCGGATGTGGCTTCGCTTCTCACGGAAACCGCAGGCGCATCCGGGGCAGCCACCGCGCCTTAGGCTTAAATCTAGCGCCGCGGTCTTCAGCGCGGGCAGCCTTTCGAAGTAAAAATCATTCACTATGCCGCGTTAGCTTGAATTCTCTCCAGATCGCGCGGATCCGGCTGCTGTCGTCGCGATTCCGGCGGCGCCAGACCGTATCCAGATGTAACGCTCCAACTGTCTCGCGCTCTCCTAGCCGGCGCAGGTTGCTGGGTACCTGACCCAGTGCGATAATGACTCTTTCCTGGCGAGCACAAATCGTTTCCACACGATATACACGGGGGTTCACATGGCTATGCGGGATGCTTGGATTGAGAAGCGAGCAGCAGCGATGAACGGCGGCGGACGAAATTTCTCGCAAATGTGCTTCGCGCGCAAAGGCGTGGTCACCGAAGAAATGGAGTACGTCGCCAAACGCGAGAAGCTCAGCCCTGAGCTGGTGCGTAGCGAAGTCGCGCGCGGCCGCGCCAT
>JBEKHG010000048.1:0-23264 GCA_050012395.1 Candidatus Acidiferrales bacterium | reverse complement strand
CAGGACACGCAACTCGGCAACGCGGTAAACGAGGCATGCGATGCGCTGGATGGCGTGGCGGACGGAGTTCTGAATAATCCGCGACGCTGCCACTTTAATCCAAAAGCGCTGCTGTGCCAGGGAACGCAGACGCCTCCGAACTGCCTGACGAGCGAGCAGGTGGAAGCGGTGAGAAACATATGGACGGGGCCGGATCAGTTGGTGCACCAGCGCGGATACTACCCGCCGTTTGAACGGGGAGGGGAAGCGGATGGCTGGCCCGGAAGCATTTCTCCGCAACCGCCGCCTGCGCCGCAAACAGATAATCATGCGGCGATTGGGATTTCGTTTTTTGCGAACTTTGTGTTCGACAATCCAAACTGGGATTTTCGAACCTTCAACTGGAATTCCGACCCAGCATATGTCGATAACAAAGTCGTGCTTGGAAATCAAACGTTAGCTACGGTTTTAAACTCGATCGACCCGGACCTGAGCCAGTTCCACGCTCACGGCGGCAAGCTGATTCAGTATCATGGTTTCAGCGATCCTGAAGTTCCGCCCAAGACCAGCATTAAGTATTTCGAAAGCGCAAGAAATTTTCCGGGCAGGACAACCGGAGCGAGCGCTGCGGAAGTCTCACAAGAAAAAACCGATGAATATTACCGGCTCTTCATGGTGCCTGGGATGAACCACTGCAGCGGGGGCCCGGGCGCGAACGTGTTCGACATGCTCACGCCGCTAGTGCAGTGGGTTGAAGAAGGTATCGCGCCGGAAAGCGTAAACGCGACGCATTATGTCAACAACGAGCCAGCGCAAGGTGTCGCGTTTACGCGTCCGCTATGTCCCTACCCGCAGGAAGCGGTGTACCAAGGCACCGGCGATACCAACGACGCCGCCAACTTCGCCTGTGAATAATCCTTCCGCTTCCTGTGCGTCGCGAACTCGGCCGAATACGCCGGTTAGTCCGTATCCGGCGGTTCTACCTCCGTTGTGATTGTGTCGGTAAAGAAGGTTGCAGCCAGCGGAGCTGGAATCGTTTTGTAGGCGCGCGGCGACTGATGAAAATTGAAGAACTCGTGGAGATCGTTGGTCGCTCGCGCGTCGGCCATGCCGAGAGTGCCGAGGCCAAAAATGCCCTCGATACCTTTCAGGATGCTGCCAAAATCGGCTTTCTCATTACTGATGTATCCAACTTTCGGTGAGTAGGCGGAAACCACTACGAGCGGTACGCGGAAGCCGAGTTGATAGTCGCGTTGATTGGCGCCGGTTTGAAATACCGGCGGAGCGTGATCGTACCAACCGCCCCAATCGTCCCAGGTAATGAAAATGGCTGTATCTTTCCAGTAGCCGGTAGCGTCGTCGCAGTTTGAGTTATTTCCAACGGCATTTACGATCGCGGCTATCCACGAGGGACCTTGCCCGCTATTAATTGGGTGGTCTGAATATTGTCCAGCGGGGGTAATCCAGCTCACTTGCGGGAGAGCGCAGTTGGCAATATCGAACAGAACGTCGGGAGGTTTGGTATCCACATAGCCGTTCGATTCGCCTTTAACCCAATCGGGCCCTGTACATACGCCGTTCACGGGCATGCATATATTTGCTAGAGAGTTCGGCGCTACCCACAGACTACTCTGTCCTGCCGCGTAATAGGTCCAGGTGATTTTCGGATTCGTAAGACTGAACAAATAATCCATGGCGTTGCGGTCAAAACATTCCACTGTTTTGTCGCCGGGCGTTTCTGTGCCGAAAGGAAATTCGGCGCTGTTGTTCGGCCTGATCAGTTGGACTGATTCTCCCGATCCACATCCGTAATTCGTATTCGCGTTCTCCGAGACAAAGATGCCCAGCATGTCGTCGGTGGCGGTAGGAGCGGAAGTAGCACCAAAAATAAACTGGTGCGCCGGGTAGCTAGGCCCCTGGTTCGTCTGGTACATGAAATTGTCCCAACCGTATGTCGTCGCTAGGGTGATGTAGGGATCGAGCAGACCGCCTTTGCTGCCGTCCGTATTCGTTACGGGAGTGTTGTACACATACATGAACTGAGAATAATTAAATCCGGGAACCACGCAGCCAAAGATGTTAGCGCCGCAAACTTGTGGAACGACCGCCCCTGGTTTGCCGCTGATTCCCTGGTTCTTGTACTCGAAATTGAATCCGCTGATCGTGCCGTCGAGTTTTGGCCCGCCGTGGCTATGATCCAAATCAAAGTTAGTGGCCAACCCTACTGGCGTTAGTGGAACGGTCTGGCCATCGCCATTGACATAAGTGGACGCGATGTCGTATTTCGACTGGTCAGCCACGCTGCATCCGGGCACGCCGCCGTTTGCGGTGCATAATCCCTGAAACAAATTGTCCGGCGAGCGGTTTTCCTGAAAGATCACGATCACGTGCTTGATGGGAGTTGTACCGTACTGCGCCTGGGCGGAAGTGGTTCCGAAAAACCCAGCAACGAGAAGAAACAGGACCATGAGATTGGATTTCATAGTGACTCTCCTTCGAGGAATTGGCGGGGACGAGGTGTACTGCCAAGACCGAGCGCGACGCACCTACTATCTTCCACTTTGTGATATGGGGTCATCGGAATAAAGATCGATTCCACACGGAGCCGGTACTATTACTATGTAAGCGAACGTGACCGCCCTGAGGCTGGGCAGCATCTCGAAGGCGTAAAGACGGCCTCCTGATAGCGTCAACCTTAGTTCAACGTGTCGGCGCTAAAAACACAGAGGGGATAGAAAAGTTGCGAAGTTTCTTAAAAGCGAAGAACTTCATCGGTCTTCAGTAAAATTTTCCAACAGAAATTGAGGGACCGGGACGGACCCATGTAGGGTCGCTCCCGGTCCGGTTGTCCGAAGGAACTTCACTTTTTTCACGAGTGCGCAATTATCAGAAGCCCCCGCCGAAACCGTGTCCACCGTGATGACGCTCGGTTTCAAGTTGCGCCATCTTGGTTTGTTGTTCGGGCGTGAGCACTTGGTAGATGGCTGCTTCCACTTTGGCGTGCACCAGCATCTTCTGTGCGATCAAGCTGCTCATCGAATTGGCTGCCTGTTCCATGGCCGCCGCGTCGTTTGAATGAATCGCATTTTGAAGATTGGTACGCGCAGTCTTCATACTCGTGGACGCGTTGGACTGGTTCGTGGTAGCAGCGGTGGAAATAATATTTGTAACCTGAGTCTGCTGCGCCGGGGTCAACGACAACACAGTTGTAAGATAGGTGACCCAATGCTGTGTCATTTTCGCCGAGTGTGTCGATGTTGACCCGGTTTGTTCCGTAGCCGTATTCGCTGACTGCGCGAAAAGCGCTGGTGTGGCAAATGCAAATCCAAACACTAGCGTAATAATTATCTTTTTCATTTTGTTACCTTTTCTCCCGTGGGTTAATCAAGCATCCCGTGCTTGATTTAAGAATTTTTGAATGGCCTACAGATATAGTTCCGCAGGCTGGCTCAAAAAGTTCCGGGAAAATTTTTGCTGTATCCGGTGAATTTTTCGGAAACCTTGGGAGAAATCCCACGTCTTATTAAGTGAGCGGTTAAATGCGCACAATTCGTTGCGCAACGCTCACTCGTAGGGAAGCCGGCCGCCCACCGAGTTTTCCGCGGGGATTTTAGGTTTCTCGAAGGAGGTACTTATACCAATGCGTCTGAAAATAAGTAAATTGCTATGTGCGATCACTCTACTCACCCTCGCTGTGCCGGTTTGGGCACGCACACACTCCACCACTGCATATTCCGACGGCACCACAACCATCGCTGGAACCCCATTGAAGGCTGGCGACTACGAACTAAAGGTCGAGGACAATGGAACCGAACTTCAAGTGATTCAAGAAGGCAAACTCGTGGCCCACGTTCCAGTCCAATGGGTTCAACTTCCCAATAGAGCCAAGACCACCGAAGTAATGCTCGACAACGATCGAATCACAGAAGTGCATTTCGGCGGAGACACGCAAGCAGTTCAGATCCGCACGAACAAGTAAGAAAGAGGCAGGCGGGAGGGCGGGCTGAGTCTCGCCCTCTTGTTTTTTTCTGGCAGCGTCGGGAGGTGCGATTTGAACCAAGCTGAATGGTACGCCCTTTACTGTGACGCTCTCCTCGAACACGATCCTATAAAACTTAGCACGCGAATCCATGTGGCTGAGATCGCCATATTTTCGCGAATCCAAGACCTAGTCCAAGACCCCGACTCCAGCCACGAAAGAGAGATTATTGCAAACGCACTATCGGCTCTCCGCGCATTGCAAAAAAACCTGCAACGTTTCCAAGACGAACGGCAGATTGCCTAGTAGCCTTTCAACTTGTTGAGTGGCGTGATTTTCTGCTGGTGAGTCGCCGGAAACCGCTAGACAAACCTGAATACCATTTTCGATCTGAGTTCCAGCCCGCAGCAGCACGCAGGATGTCGTCGGAGGAATTCATGAAATACAGCGGAATGAACGTGCTCTTGGTCGGAGAGAATTTCCACACAACAGCGCAATCCTTGAAGGACCCCTTCCACCGGTGGGGATTCAGATGTCACCTGGTTCGCACTGTGCGAGCCACATTCGAATTTTCGAAATCGCGCGGCATCGACCTGGTGCTCAGCCAGATGCATCTTCCAGACGGAACCGGTTTCAATTTGCTTTCGACTTTGACGGGGCTGCCGGTCACGGCATTCCTTTGCGTGCCGGTGGAGGACAGTTGCCTTTGGCTGCGGGCCATCGACGCGGGGAGAAGTTGTTGGGGCGAAGAAATGTTGCGGCCCGCCGATTTCGCGCGAGCACTGGAAGAATTCGCTCAGCGACGGATTGCTGGAACGCTGGCCCAGGCGTCGCTCGCGCACGTCCACGCACGCCCACGCTGAATAGCTTCACCGCGAAGGCGACATAACTTTCTGCGCGGCGCGTTAGTGCATCGGTGGCGCTTCCAGATCAAACTCTTCGCTGGCGGCACCCGGAGGCTCACGCTCGTCTGCGCGCCCATCAACGCGGATTGCGTGCCTGCGGCGGAGACATTTTGCGCCGCGTTTCGAAATCCATGGGACGAAGTTTGCCGGTCTCGAGGAACGCCGCTGTCACTGCGCTAGGCGCCTTCTCCAACGCCATGCTTCTGGAACACTTGGTGGACTGGAGTTCGCTGTCCGATGCGGAAATCCGTCATCTGCAGGGATTATTTTTCGACGCGGTCATCCCGGAGCGCCGCTGAAAAGCGCATCCTAAAGGTTTCAATGTAGGACTTTGTTCTAGTTGGTAAAGCGGCTATCGAACCGTTCACTCCAAGACAGCACAAAAAAAGGCGTCGCGGTGGTTGCACCGAGACGCCCTTTTTGAAGCTTTGATTATTTGTGAGCCGCAAGAAGCAGGTCCCTCACCGCCATCCACGGGAAACGTGGCTGGGTTCGGGATGACAACGACCTGCTTAGTACATGCCGCCCATACCGCCGCCGCCGGGCATTCCGCCACCACCGCCTGCTCCTGCGCCCTTCTTTTCGTCTTCCTTAATGTCGGCCACCAGAGCTTCGGTGGTGAGCATCAGGCCGGCGATAGAAGCTGCGTTCTGCAGAGCGAGACGCGTGACCTTGGCTGGATCGATTACGCCAGCCTTGACCAAGTCACCGTACTCGCCGGTGTCGGCGTTGAAGCCGAAGTTGTCGTCTTTGGATTCGCGGATGCGGCCAACCACCACAGCGCCTTCACTGCCGGCGTTGTGAACGATTTGACGCATGGGCTCTTCGAGAGCGCGCTTCACGATGTTGACGCCAATGGCTTCGTCATCGTGCAGCTTGAGCTTTTCGAGAGCGGAGATGCAGCGAACCAGCGCTACGCCGCCGCCCGGAACAATGCCTTCCTCGACAGCCGCGCGTGTGGCGTGCATGGCGTCCTCGACACGAGCCTTCTTTTCCTTCAGCTCGGTCTCGGTGGCTGCGCCGACTTTGATTACGGCGACGCCGCCTACCAGCTTGGCCAAACGCTCTTGCAACTTCTCGCGGTCGTAATCCGACGTGGTGTCTTCCACCTGCGTGCGAATCTGTCGAACGCGGCCTTCGATCTCGCTGGATTTCCCGCCGCCTTCAACGATCGTGGTGTTGTCCTTGTCGATGGTGATCTTCTTGGCGCGGCCGAGGTCTTCCACCTTCACGTTCTCAAGCTTGATGCCGAGATCTTCGGTGATGGCCTTGCCGCCCGTCAGCGTAGCGATGTCTTCCAACATAGCTTTGCGACGGTCGCCGAAGCCGGGAGCCTTAACCGCAGCGCACTGCAAGGTGCCGCGGAGCTTGTTCACCACCAGAGTCGCGAGCGCTTCGCCCTCGACGTCTTCTGCGATGATCAATAGAGGCTTGCCCATCTTGGCGATCTGCTCGAGCAGGGGAAGCAGGTCCTTCATCGAGCTGATTTTCTTTTCGTGGATCAGGATGCGGACGTCTTCCAGCGCGCATTCCATTCTTTCTGGGTCCGTAACGAAGTAAGGCGAGAGGTAGCCGCGGTCGAACTGCATTCCTTCCACGACTTCCAGCGTTGTTTCCATGGTCTTGGATTCTTCCACGGTGATGACGCCGTCCTTGCCGACCTTCTTCATGGCTTCGGCAATGATGCCGCCGATGTGCTTGTCGTTGTTGGCGCTGATCGTGCCGACTTGCGCAATCATGTCGCCCTTCACGTCCTTGTGGAACTTCTTGATTTCCTCGACGCAAACTTCCACAGCCTTTTCGATACCGCGCTTCAGTGCCATGGGGCTTGCGCCGGCCGCCACCGTCTTCACGCCTTCGCGGAAGATGGCTTGAGCCAACACGGTCGCTGTGGTGGTGCCGTCACCAGCCACGTCGGAAGTCTTGGAAGCGACTTCGCGCACCATCTGTGCGCCCATGTTTTCGAGGGGGTCCTGCAACTCGATTTCCTTAGCTACGGTCACGCCGTCCTTGGTAATGATCGGCGCGCCGAATTTCTTTTCGATCACCGCATTGCGGCCCTTGGGGCCCAGCGTGATCTTCACGGCATCCGCCAATTGGTTGACGCCGCGCAAAATGGCCTGGCGTGAATTCTCACCAGTCACGATTTGCTTTGCCATAATTCTCCTTCCTCCTGATTTCTAAGTGTTAGTCCAGGTTAGCCAGCCCCGCGGTGTGCGGAGGCCCAGCCAATTCCAGAAGTTGATCTGCTCTACATGTCCGCCCGGCGAATGCCGTTCGGACCGGCCATTGCCGGCCGAGGTTACTTTTTGCCGCCAGCCGCTTTAGCCTGGCCGCCGATCTTGGCGAGGATTTCATCTTCTTTCATGATCATGAATTCTTCGTCGTCGATCTTGATATCGTTACCGCTGTACTTGCCGAACAGAATCTTGTCCCCAGGTTTCACATCCAGCGGAATCCGGGTACCCTTTTCCATACGGCCTGCGCCTACGGCAACGACTTCGCCTTCTTGGGGTTTTTCTCTGGCCGAATCAGGGATGATAATGCCGCCCTTTACGGTTTCTTTCTCTTCCAACCGCCGCACGAGCACGCGGTCGTGTAGTGGCGTAATGTTCACTGCCATTTGTGCTTTTCCTCCGGTGGAGAACTTAGGTATCGTTCGAAGGGAGGCCGCAGCCGAGGCGTTAGCACTCCTCATGAACGAGTGCCAATGATAGCAGGTATGGTAGGACTGTCAAGCCTCGAGTTGACAATTCTTCGCTCACATCTTTGCTTCATAGTTAAAATGCTTATTTTCTGATATATAGGTGGTTGATTGAGGGCTGTCGCGGCGTTAGTTTAACGCGAGAATATGAGTAAAGAAAATGTTAGCGGGTTTGTGCTGGCGGGCGGCAAGAGCTCGCGCATGGGTCGGGACAAAGCGCTGCTGGAAATCGACGGCGAGTCATTGATCGCGCGTTCGACGCGTCTTGTGCGGGCGGTGTTGAAGGAGCCTGTGGTCATCGCTTCTACTCCCGGTTATGGGGCGCTTGGATTGAAAATTGTGGCTGACGATTTTCCGGGGTACGGGCCACTGGGAGGGATCGCGACCGCTCTGCATGTTTCCACGAAGCCGTGGAACCTGGTGATTGCGTGCGATCTTCCGTACCTTACTAAGACGTGGCTGGAATATTTAATTGAGCGGGCGCTAAAATCCGTAGCGGACGCAGTGGTACCGATGAATGTACGCGGGCCGGAACCGCTTTGCGCGATGTATCACAAGAGTGCGGAAGCGCGAATTCGCACGGCGGTGGAGGGCGGAATGCGCAAAGTGACGGACTCGTTCGCCACGCTATGTGTGGAGTATGTGGAACCGAGCGAATGGAAAGGCTTTGCTTCCGGCGGCGTACTATTTAAGAATGTGAATTCGCCCGCGGACTACGACGAAGCGAAGGCGCGGCTAAGCAAACAGAAAAATTCATGAGCGAACATTATTTCGAATTTCGGAACGTCTTTAAGGCGTTCGACGATAACGAAGTGCTCAAAGACGTGAGCTTCTTCGTCAATCAAGGCGAGACAGCCGTGATCATGGGGCGCAGCGGAGTGGGAAAATCCGTTTCGCTGAAACTGCTGCTCGGTTTTCTGAAGCCTGATTCCGGGCAAATTATCGTGGCGGGAAAAGATGTGGCGGGTTGGACCGAAAAACAATTCTCGGAAATACGGCGGCGGGTGACCATGGTTTTTCAGTCCGGCGCGCTGTTCGACTCGCTGACGGTGAAGGAAAATATCGCGTTTCCGGTGGAAACGCGCGGCGTCGCCGAAGAGCAGGCAAAGGCTGAACAAACTGTAAGCGAGTTGATGAAAATGCTGGAGGTGGAGCAGTATGCCGATCAACTTCCTTCCGATCTTGGCACAGGAACGAAACGTGCGGTGGCGATTGCGCGGGCGCTAGCTGAAAATCCGGATGCGATTCTTTACGACGAGCCGACCACGATGGTGGATCCGCTAATGGCCGCGCATGTGGGCGACTTAATCGTCAAATTGAAAAGGCAATTCAAGAAAACTTCCATTGTGGTGACGCACGATACACATCTGGGAAGGAAACTGGCCGACCGCGTGATTTTTCTGGTGGAAGGGCGCGTCGCTTTTTTTGGAACGTGGCAAGAGCTGGAAAATTCGCAGGACCCTTACCTGCGGAATTTTCTAGCGCAGGATGAGTTGATTCCTGCTTTGGACGCCACGGCGTGAGCGAGACTTCCGTAGAGAACTCCAAACCAAAACTTCCGCGCGTGATGGGTTTCTGGGACGTTCTGCTATTCAACATTGTTACCGTGCTGGGACCGCGATGGATTGCGGCGGCGGCGCACAACGGCACGTCTTCCATGAGTTTATGGTTTCTGGCCGCGTTTTTATTTTTTGTTCCCACGGCACTGGTGATTGCGGAGCTCTCCACGCGATTTCCGCAAGAAGGCGGACTGTATGCGTGGGCCAAAGACGCGTTTGGAGAATTTCACGGATTCGTGGCCGGGTGGACCTACTGGATTTACACTCTGTTTTATTTTCCGGCTCTTTTGTTTGCGAGCGCTGCGATGGCCGCTTACATCGGCGGAATTGGATACGCACCGCTGGCGCAGAACCGCACGTTTTTGCTGGTTGTGTCATTTTTGCTTTTCTTTGTGGCCGTGTACATGAACATCATCGGGCTGCGCATCGGGAAGTGGCTGCAGAACGCGGGCGCGGTGGGCACGTTTGTGCCGCTGGTGATGTTGATCGTTGCGGCGGCTTTTGTCTGGACTCGATACGGGTCGGTAACGCAATTCACCTGGAGCAATATTCAGCCGCACTGGAATTGGGACACGGTGAATTTCTGGCCGCAGATCGCGTTTGCATTTGGCGGGCTGGAACTGGTGTCGTCGATGAGCGAGGAAGTGAAAAATCCGCGAAAAACTTTTCCGCGCGCGATTCTAGGCTCGGGCATCGTGATCGCGGTGATTTACATCATGGGAACAATCGCAGTGTTGTCACTGATGAGCAGCGTGCAAGTGGATCCGAAGAGCGGTGTGTTTCAGGCGCTAACGATTGCGTCGGCGGCTTTGAAAATCAGCGCGCTGGGAATCATTGCTGCGATTCTGGTGACGATCGGCAACGCGGGCGGCGTGGGATCGACAGTCGCGGGGATTTCGCGCGTGCCGTTTGCGGTGGGCGTGGATCGATATTTACCTCGCGCGTTTGCGAAAGTACATCCAAAGTGGGAGACGCCTTACGTTTCTATCCTGGTGCAGGCTGCGATTTCCGGAGCGATTTTGCTGCTTAGCCAAATCAGCGAAACGACTGTGAGCGCGTATCAAATTTTGGTGGATGCGACCAATATTCTGTATTTCATTCCGTTCCTTTATATGTACGCGGCGGTGATCCGGCTGGCGTACCGGCCCGATCGCGAAACGTCCTCAGCGGCGCTGATACCCGGCGGCAAGACGGGAGTGTGGCTCGCGGGGGGCATCGGGTTTCTGATTGTGTTGATGAGTATCGTCCTTTCGGTGATTCCGCCCGGTGAGAGCACGCACAAATGGATATTCGAAGTGAAGTTGATTGGCGGAACGGGATTTGCGCTTCTGCTTGGCGTGGTCCTCTTTGTACGTGGCGCGCGAACGAAGGCGCGGGAAATTGCGCGATGATCGGATTAAAGTTGCGTCGAAATGAATAGATGACTGGGGCTCGATTACTTGCCGGACAAGAGCGGCGCGAGTTGTGAAATCTAAACACGAACCTTTTCTGCGCGAAACGCAGAAAAGGTTCGGCACCCGCGAGTTAAACGGTGCGTGGACCATGCAGCGGTGCCGCGCGGAACGTTCGGCCCGTTTCCGCGCCAAAGGCCGCGGCGCTACATTGAAACCTCAATACGTTTGCGGCGAAATAGCTTTAGTGCACGGAGCGGTTTTGGGTGGACTGTTTTGTTGCGAGCGAGAAGCGCGGCTCGATTTCTGGCCCTGCCGATGCTCCGGCTTGAAGAACCAGACCTGCGACGTATTCTCCCAGCGCGGGGCCGTGCTTGAATCCGTGGCCCGAGCCTCCGCCTAGCAGCCAGACGTTGTCAAAATTGGGATGGCGATCGATTAAAAAATCACCATTGGATGTGTTTTCGTACTGGCATACGCGTGATTCAACGATCGGAGCATTCTTCAGCCCAGGGAAACGCTTACCGACGAAGTTTCGCGCGGCGGCTATTGCTTGCACGCTAGCCATGCGAGGCTGAGTGTCGGGGTCAACGATTGGGCCGTGGTGGTCATCGGCAACTTTGAAGCCGCGGCTTTCGAGGTCGGGCATTCCGTAAAATTCGTCGCGGAGGTAAAGCCACGTGGGCAGAGCCGGTTGCGCAAATTGCAAGCTGCCCGCCGGAATTCCGAAGAAGAAAATTTCCTGGCGCGAAATGAACATGCGATCGGCCAGCACGTCCGGAAAAAGTTTCGGAAGCCAGGGGCCGCAAGAAAATACGAAGCTGCCGGCGGAAAATTCTTCGCCACCGGACGTTTTCAGCGAGGTGATACGACCGCGGCCTTCGGGTGCAATTAGCTGATCGGCGTGAAAATCTACTCCCGCTTTTTTGGCCTGCGCAACGACTTCGGCGACTGCGCGGCGCGCCATCAAGACTCCGCTGTCTGGTTCGAGAATTCCCCAGGCATCATCGTCGAAGGAAATCTGCGGGTAGCGCTGACGCAAGTCTGCGACTGGCAATTTTTCGAAGGATATCTGAAGTTTCTGCAACGTGGCTAACGTGTCGAGCGCGTACGGATACTTTTCATGGGCGATCCAAAGGACGCCAGTGCGTTGGAAAAGTTCGGGCTTGCCGGCCCGGGCAAAAAGTTGTTGCCAGAGCGGAAGGGCGAGAAGGGACCAGCGCGTATAAATTTCGTCGGCACCGTAACCCATGCGGATGATGCGCGATTCGCCGCCGGAGCTTGCACGAGAGTTCGCGGGACCGTATTCGTCGATTAATGCAACGGAAGCTCCTGATAGGCGCAGGGAATAGGCGGTCCAGGAGCCGAAGACGCCTGCGCCGATTACCGCAACATCATATGTTTTTCGTTCAGGCATCGGCGGGATTTAGAAACCTTCCTCGATTAACTTGGCTATGGATAGGTGCGAGCTTGCTGGCGACTTTTGTTTGGCGATAAGGCTTTCGACGTATTTAGCGAGGATGTCGGTTTCGATATTTACGGGGTCGTGGGGGCACATGGCGCGGACATTTGTGTGCGCGTGGGTGAAGGGGATGATGGCGATATCGGCGATGCCTTCTTGCCAGCGGGCGACGGTGAGGCTGATGCCGTCGATAGCGATGGAGCCTTTTTCCGCAACGTAGCGGCGCTGGTCTTCGGGAACGCGAACGGAGAGCCACCAGTTGTCGCCTTCGGGGAGCAGGCGAGTGATTCGGCCGATGCCGTCAACGTGACCTTGGACGAAATGGCCGCCGAGGCGGGCGTTGGCGGCGAGGGGCCGTTCTAAATTTACGAGATCGCCTGACTTTTTCTCACCGAACGACGTGCGGCGCAGGGTTTCGCCGGAGAGGTCGGCGGAGAAATGGTCCTTGTCGAATTCGACGACGGTGAGGCAGCAACCGTTGACGGAGATGCTGTCGCCGAGTTTCATGGACGCAGCGAGCTCGCCGGAGGCGGACAAGTTTACGCGGAGGCGGCCACCATCTTTGCCGTGCTCGAGCGATTCAATTTTTCCTACGTGTTCGGTGATCCCTGTAAACATCGTGAAAATATCCTTGAACTACGAAATCGGGGCCGCAAGTTTCTACGGATATGTTTTTCAGCGGCGGCGATTTTGGAAACCATTTTGAACGAATGCGCGCCATGGGGACGCCGCCGGTGCCCATGACTTTGGGAGCATAGAAGAGAATCATTTTGTCCACAATTCCAGATTGGAGGGCGGCGCCGTTGAGCTCGGCGCCGGCCTCGAGCAAGACGTTGAGCATCTCGCGGCGGCCTAGCTCGCGGATGACGGCGCGCAGGTCCACGTGACCGTTGCTGGAGCGCACTTGGAAAACTTCGACGCCGGCGCGGACCAGGCGACGCGCCTTTGGAGAGTTGGCGCGCTGCGTGGTGAAAACGATTACGTCGCCGTTTTGCGCAGATTTCACTAGCTTGGAACGCAGAGGAGTGCGCAGGCGCGAATCGACAATTGCGCGCAGAAGTTTGCGGCGGCGCGGTTGGCCGGTGCGGTCGGACATGCGCGGGTCGTCAGCGAGGACTGTGCCGATGCCGGTTAAGAGCGCGTCAGCTTGGTGGCGCAGGCGCTGGACTTCTTTGAGCGATTGAGCGGAGGTGATCCAGGTGGTGCTGCCGGCGCGGGATGCGATTTGGCCGTCGAGGGTGAGGGCGGTTTTTAAAGTGACGAAGGGAAGGCCGGTGCGAATCCATTTGGCGAAGTCTTCGTTGAGGGCTTCGGCACGGTCTCTGAAATTGTCCGAGAGATGAACTTTAATTCCGGCGCGCTTTAGTTCTGCGAAACCGCGTCCGGCTACTGCTGGATTTGGATCTTCCATCGGGGCGTAAACATTTTTTATTCCGGCGGCGATGATGGCTTTTGTGCAGGGGCCGGTGCGGCCGCTGGTGCAGCAAGGTTCCAGTGTGACGTAGAGGCTTGCGCCTCGCGCTTGCTTGCCGGCTTTTTTTAGGGCGACAATTTCGGCGTGGTCGCGCTTTTCATAGGCATGGAATCCTTCGCCAATTATGCGACCATTTTTTACCAGGACGGCGCCGACGATGGGATTCGGATGCGCGAGCGCGACACCGCGCTGCGCCAAATCCAGTGCGCGTTTTAGAAATGCGTGCGACTCGGCGTCGGAGCTAGTCGAAGAGGGAGTTGACATAGGTTTGGGCGTCGAAGGGGACTAGGTCGTCGATTTTTTCGCCGGTGCCGACGAAGCGAATGGGGAGATTGAGTTCGCGGGCGATGGCGATGACGATGCCGCCTTTGGCGGTGCCGTCGAGCTTGGTCAGCACGATTCCGGTTACGCCCGAGTGGCCCCAAAATTCGCGAGCTTGGTTGAGGCCGTTCTGTCCGGTGGTGGCGTCGAGAACTAAGAGAACATCGTGAGGCGCGCCGGGGACGATCTTTGCGGCGGTGCGTTTCATTTTTTCCAGCTCGGCCATGAGATTGGATTTGGTGTGCAGGCGGCCGGCGGTATCGACGATCACGACGTCGGCGGCGCGCGCCTTAGCGGCGGAAATTGCGTCGAAGACGACGGCGGAGGGATCCGCGCCGGGCTTTTGTTTTACGAGTTCAACGCCGGAGCGGCGCGCCCAAATTTCGAGTTGCTCGATGGCGGCGGCGCGAAAAGTGTCAGCGGCGCAGAGGACGATGCTGGCGCCTTCTTTTTTCAAGCGATTGGTGAGCTTGCCGATGGTAGTGGTTTTGCCGGTGCCGTTCACACCGACTACAAAAATTACGCGCGGGGAAATTTTTGCTGCGTCGGCTGAGGGGCCGGCGCCGTTGCCGTCTGCATGCGCGGCGGGGGCTTGCAGAATTTTTACGATTTGGCGCTTGAGTTCTTTTTTCAGCTCGGCGGTTTCGGTGAGCTTGTGCTCGTTTACTTGCTGGCGCAAAGCGGCGAGGACTTCTTTGGTGGTGCGCACGCCGATGTCCGCGCTGAGCAGAGCCGTTTCTAGCTGCTTCAACAATTCGGGATCGACGGGGCGATTGCCGGTGAGGACTTTTTCGACTTGGGCCGCGAGTTCCGTGCGCGTCTTGCTGACGGAGTCTTTGAGGCGTTCGAGAAGAGTGGGTTCAGGTGGTCCGAAAAGAGAAATCATGGCACAAGCAGGCTAGCACAATGATTGAGATTTGGCGCGGCAGGTAGATACGGAAAGCGCGCGCCTTAGATCGCGTGTGAGACATCCCCTTGCGAACAAGTGTGAGTCGCCCGGTCTCGGTAGTCGTTCTAGTTGTCGGGGTTGAAACACCTGACCTTACGCTCAGGTTCGGCCCGAAGAGAAACTGTTAATATTAAATAATGAGTAACCCGGACGGCGACTGAAGAGTTGATGAAAACTCAAAAGACCATTCTCTTCTGTGCCGTTTGCATACTGGTATTCCTGGTTGCGGGCGCGATGAACTGCGTGGTCCGTGCCAAGTACAGCTCTGTGCCCGAGATGAGATCACAGTTTGCCTACAGGTACGTTGCAAACCTGGGACGATATTCATTCCTCCAATACAACCAGGCAAGCCCTGAACAAGGCAAGAAGGCCCTACTCGAATACCTTAAGTTGATTCAACGAATTAGAGACGAGCATATCCAATACTCGCAGAATACCCTCCATAAGGATTTTGGCCTCACATACCTTCGTCTCTATCGTATTGAATCGGCTGACGGCAATTCCGCTGCAGCGGATGACTATATGAAGGCTTCACAGAAGGAGTGGGCTGCACTCGGATGGAAAGACCAAGATGTCTCGATCGAAGCTCTCAATAGACTTATCGAAAAGCGGGAGTCCAACGAGCGAAAGCTTTACAACACTAGTGACGTGCAGACGCCGACACCACAAGCGAAGCAAGATAAGTCTAAAGAGAATTCCGAATGAGGAAAACAATCTTTATCTGCGCTTGCGCATTGCTAGGTCTCTTTGCCGGATATTTCACAGCGCCCATTGTATCGATGTGGTATTTACAATCGACCGAACCGGATATGTTCGGCGCATTCCTGCTTTCTCTGGTAGATAACTCTGTTGTATGTGACTGTGACAATCAGCCACCCGGCGAAGGCCTTAAGACATTGACGGCCGATCTTTCGACCTTGCAACGATGGCGGGACCAGAATCAAAGCAGTCACGTCCTTGGACAAGAAATTGGTCTCGTAGAGATTCGGTTAGCGCGACTGGATCAAGAAGTAGGGCACCAATCCCAGGCAGATGAAGACATGAAACAAGGGCAACGGGAACTAACAGCGCTCGGATGGAGGGATGTGTCTCCTCAGCATCTGATTGCACTAACGACACAGCTGAATTCCGAGTACAAACCAATCGATCAGAAGAACAAAACTGTTGCAGTCATGGACTAAACGACGCTAACCGCCCTGTTCGTCTAAGAGCCGCGGCATACACTTACGCCTCATTCCTGCCGCACTGTTTAAAATATATTCGACTCTAGACTTCGACGAGGGCTACGTTTAGGCGGAGGCGGCCGGCGGCTACGGCTGCGTCGAGGGCGGCTACTACGGCGGGATCGAACTTGGAGATGGCTAGGGAGCGGATGCGTTCCAGCGCGAATTCCAGGTCCATGGCGGACTGGTAGGGGCGATTGGTGGTCATGGCGTCGAAAGTGTCGGCGACGGCGATGATGCGGGCCATCATGGGAATTTGGTCGCCGGGGAGGCCGTAGGGATAACCGGCGCCGTCCATGCGCTCGTGGTGGAGTTCGATGCCGGGCAGCATTTCTTTCAGTTGCGCGACGGGGCGCATGATGTTGGCGCCTTTCACCGGATGTTGCTTCATCAGCGCGAATTCTTCGTCGTCAAGCTTGCCGGGCTTTTTGAGGACGCGATCATCCACGCCGATTTTGCCGACGTCGTGAAGCAGGGCGGAAATGCGCAGGCGGTCGAGGTCTTCTGCGTTCAGCCCAAGATATTCACCAATGATAGTGGAATATTTTGCGACGCGGCCGGAATGACCTCGGGTGTAGGGATCCTTTTCGTCGATGGCGGCGGCGAGCATGCGAATGGAGCCCAAGAACAGGTCGCGATTTTCGGCGGCGGCTTGCTTCAGGCGCTCGACGTATTGCTCGATGTCGCCGGCCATGTGATTGAAAGTTTCGGCGAGTTCGCGAATTTCGGCGGCGCCGCGGACTTCGACGCGTTCGTGAAATTCGGCGCGGCTCATGGCGTGCACGGAGAAAACGAGCCCGCGAATCGGGCGCGTGATTCCGACGGCGAAAAGATATCCGATCAGCAGGGCGATCACGGTGACGCCGACGACGAAGCGCAAGGCTTGCGCGGTGAGTTCGTGGACGCCGGCGTCGATGCGCGCTTCGTCCAGGCTGCGCTGCGCGATGACGGCCCAGCGAAGCTCGGGAATCGTGCTATACGTGCCGATCATTTCCACAGGATGCTTGGGGTCGCGGCCCTGTTCGAAGAAGCGCATGGTTTCCGTGGTGCGCAATTCCTGCGGCAATTCCTGCAGATGTTTTACAACCGGAGAGTTGGTGGAAACATCACGGCCCGGAACCATTTCGCGCGTGTCAGGATGAGCGACGATGTGGCCGTGACCGTCCACGATGAAGACGACGCGGTCGCGGACGCTGGCGTCGCGAATTCTGGCGAGCAGGCCGTCGATGGAGACGACGGAAGCGAGCATTCCGGTGAATTGTCCTCCGGAAGAAAGCGGTACGGAGACGATCAGGGCCGGGCGGCTGCCTTCACCCAACGCGAAAGGCTCGCTGACGAAGTTCAATCCTTGAATGCTGGCGGTGAACGCGTGTTTAAGCGCGACTTGCACGAAGGGGTCGCTATCGGCACGAAAGCTTCCGGCAGATTGGCCCTTGGCTTGTTTGTTCACGGCGGTTACGTAAAGAATGTTCTGATTATTTTCGACGAAGCTTTGGAGCAGGCGGGCGAGTTGAGGTGCATGTGCAGGGTCGTCGACGTCAACAATCCATCCGGTCAAAGCGAGGACCTGGCGCTGGCTGAGAAGCTGCTCGCTGAGATTTTGTTCGAACTCGAGAGTCTCGCTGGCGAGCGAACGAGTGATTTCACTTTGCTGAACGCGCTCGGTGTCTTGTAACTTTTGTTCGCTTAGGCCGATAACCTGGCGATGATAGAGCCACAAAGGAGTGACGCTGACGAGAAGCAGGGCGCCCAGCACAATCCAAAGGATGCGCAGGCGTTTGTTCGTAAGCTGCTTGAGAGTGTCAGCAATAGGCACAGGGATTTCCGCATTAAAATTATGGGGAAGAGAGACGCAGCGTACAACGGGACGAAAGTACTGGGGTTGGCTGATAAGCTACAGACATGTTGGCACTTACGAACAAGCAAGGGGTCCAGACTTCGGGTCTCCTTACCAAACAAAAGGCTTATTGGCGGCGAATGAACAGGTTACTAAATGGAGGCAATTAGCGGGGGAATTTGACGCGGGCTTCGTTTCCAGCTATGAGGCGTTCGATGTTGGCGCGGTGTTTGAAAAGGATGAGCAAAGAGATAAATACGGTGCCTAGGGTAACGAAAAGCGGAGGGGCGTGGCTGGGCGCATACAAAATGTAAACGAGAACGGGTAACGCCACCGCGGCCACGATCGAGCCGAGCGAAGAGTAACGCCAGAAGATCACCACGGCCAGCCAGAGAACGAAAGCCGCTGCTACAGCCTCGAAGCAGATGGGAATGAAGACGCCGAGGCCAGTGGCGACTCCTTTGCCGCCGGTGAATCCCAACCAAATGGGAAACATGTGGCCGATCACTGCGAGAATTGCTGCGACCATCATCCAGCGAATGTTGCCGCCGGTCCAACGAGCTGCGAGCCAAACTGCGGCGTAGCCTTTTGCCGCGTCGAGCGCCAGCGTGAGGATGCCGGGAAGAAAGCCAGCGGTGCGCGTGACATTCGCTGCGCCGATGTTGCCGCTGCCGGTGGTGCGAATGTCAGGACCACCGATGGCTTTCACAATCAGAAGCCCAAAAGGTATGGAACCCAGCAAGTATGCAGTGAAGGGGACCAGCCAGTTTGCGTTATCGATCACGCTACGCTTTCTCCGCGAAAAGAAATGTTGCGAGCCGAGTGTATTCGGCGCCTCCGCGCTTCAGAACACTTTGGTAAAGATAAAATTCGGACTGGCGCGCAGAGCCGAAGTCGTAAGACTTGAGATTATTAGCCGCGCGAACGAGGGTGTCGAGACCTTTGTGTGAGTCAAAACGCGCGAGGGTCAGATGCGGAGTGAACGCGCGCGTTTCCGGCGGAAAACCTAGCGGCTGGAGAGCGCGATCGACAGACGCTGCCAGCATTGTGAGATTGGGGGATGCTTCCACGCCACACCAAATTACGCGGGGATGGAATTCGTTGGGAAAAAATCCGATGCCGCGGAATTCCAACTGAATCGGACCCACGGGATCCAACGAAGAAAGAGCCGACTTGATCGAGTCGAGCTTGGCTCCTTCCGTTTCTCCCAGAAATTTCAAGGTGATGTGAATCCCTTCCGGACGGACCCAGCGCGCACCGGTGCATTCGGGTTTCAAACGCGCCATAAATTCGCGGAGCGTGCGGCGGACTGCATCTGGTATGTCGAGTGCGACGAAGAGGCGCATGATTTAGGCGCGTCCATGTGCCGGAAAGAAGAAGTAGCGGCGAACGGAGTCGAGCGCTTGTTGCGTGGCTTGGAAGCGTATGCGTTCGCGGTCGCCGGGGAAGCGAGTGGCGCGCTCGCGCGTGTTGCGTTCGTCGGAAATGCCAATGTGCACCAGACCAACGGGCTTGTCGGGCGTTCCACCACCTGGGCCGGCGATGCCGGTGATGCCGATGCCGAGCGTGGCGCCGGTACGCTTGCGAATACCTTCGGCGAGGGCGAGAGCTGTCTCGGAGCTGACGGCGCCTTTGGAGTCGATGATGTCCGCGGGAACGCCTACGAGCGAAGACTTGAGTTCGTTGCTGTAGCAGACGACGCCACCGAGAAAGTAAGACGAGCTGCCGGGAACGTTGGTAAGCCGCTCGGCGAGCATTCCGCCGGTGCAACTTTCGGCCACGGCGATGGTTGCGCGATTTTCGGTGAGTGCGCGGGCGACTACGTCTTCGAGCGTTTCGCCTTGCGTGGAATAAAGATGCTCGCCGAGGGCGAGTTGCATGCGGCTGACGATTTCGTCGAGAATTTGATCGGCTTGGGCGGCATTGCGCGACCAGATGCGCGGATGTAGCTGCGTTCCGGTGGGCGTGGCCAAGATTGTGGTTTCGGTGTCGGGATACAGCTCGTAAAGTTGGCGGACACGTTGCTCCACTTCTGATTCAGGAAGGCCCGTTACGCGCAGGTCGCGGGAGAACAGCCGTTCGGAGTCGCCCATGCGCGCCAGTCGCGAGCGAACGTCCGCTTCGAAGATTGCCTTCATTTCAGCGGGCGGGCCGGGCAGTAAAATTATGATGTGGCCTTCGGCTTCGATCCAGAGGCCCGGTGCGGTCCCTCGCGAATTGGGGAGAATTACGGCGCCCTCGGGAATCATGGCTTGCCGTACGTTGATTTCCGGCATAGTGCGAGCGAATTTGCGGAAGCGTTCTTGAATACCGCGAAGAATTTCGTCGTTGCGATGCAATTCGCGGCCTAGCAATTCAGCGACGGTTTCACGTGTGCGGTCATCGTCGGTGGGACCGAGACCGCCGCAACCTACGATGAGCTCGGAACGATTCATGGCGTGTTGAAACGAGGAGCGCATTTCGTCCCGCGAGTCTCCGACTACTGCTTTGTGAATCACGCGGATGCCGAGCTTGTTTAACTCGCCGGTCAGGTACAGGGAATTTGTGTCGAGGCGGTACGGAGTGAGCAATTCAGAACCGACTGCGATGATCTCGGCTTTCATCAGAACCTGTTTTACTTGATGACGTACGCTCGCGCAAGGGAATGACACACTCCGGTACGGAAAGAAAAGAGCCGGCAAGGTGCCGGCGCTACACGAACCGAAAAGATTAGTCGCTGAGAGGGAGACCCTCGACATCCCAATCGAGGGAATACAAGGCGTTGTTGGTGGTGATCATGGCGCGATGTGAGGGCAGAAGCGCTAGGCCTACGATATTACTGCCGCTGAGGACGAGTTCGGCTTCGGCTTGCGGAGTGAGGCGCACGATGCCGCGCTTGCCTCCGAGCGATGCGGCCACATAAAGATTGCCGCGACGATCGAAGGCGAGACCCTGCGGACGTCCCAAGCCGCGGAAAAATGTGGTGACTTCGCCGGCGGGATTAATGCGATACACGCGGTCGTAACTCGAGGTTGTTGGCCCGGTAACGAAAAGCTCGCCCGCGGGACTGAATGCCAGGTGATACGCCGAGAGAGATGGTTCGAGAGTGGCGAAAACAAAAATTTCGCGATCGGGAGCAATCTTGAAGATTGTACCGCTGCGGTCGCCGACGTAGAGGCTGCCATCTTTGTCGAATGCCAGACCCGTGGCGGTGCCCATGCCTTCAATCCATTGCATGGAGCGGCCGTCAGGTGAGACGCGATGGACGGTGCCATCGTTGCGGCAGGAAACGAAGAGATGGCCGTCCGGGTGAATGGCCAAGCCGGTGGGATTCATCATTTCGGTGATAAAAGGCTTCACAGTGTGGTTCGAAGTAATGCGGTAGAGCGAGACGGGAACTTTTTGTCCGCGCTGGCCGCTGAAGGTGACGTAGACATTTCCGTCCGCGTCGACTGCCGGATTTGCGACGGGATGGAGATTGTCGGCAACTTGCATGCCTAACGACATCGGGAAGGGAGCGCTTTCGATGCTGCCCATGCGCACGCGAACGGCGCCTCCGGCTGCTCCATCGGGGACGCGCGCGATCAGAAGATTTTCGGCCGCCAAAACCAGGCTGCCTTCCGCCAAGCCGAACTGGACCTGAGGGCGCGTGTGGTTGCGCGTGCCGAAGCCGCTGCCTTGGATGGAGACTTCTCCGCCGGGTAATGCGGCTGAAGGCTTGACGGCTTCAATTCTCGGATTGCCGATTGTTTTCAAAAAAGTTTTTCCTGTTTCGCGAAGCCTCAGTTGCAGGAACGCAAATACCAACAGCAGGTCCCTCGTCGGCCGAAAAGCAGCCTCCGTCGGGATGACAAGCATTTCTTAGTCAGCCGATGCTCACAGACCTAACGCTCTTGCGATCCACAGACCTAGACCGGCGTAAATCCCCGCAATCCAGTCGTCAGCCATGATACCCCAGCCGCCTGGTAATGATTCAGCTTGGCGCGCCGGAAAAGGCTTCCAAATATCGAAGACACGAAAAAGTATAAAACCCAGGAGCAAATATTTCCAGTTGAGTGCGGTTTCTACAGTGATGAAACCAAGTCCAACTTCCGGCCACGGCGTCGGAGTTTTCCACCACAGCGGAACTGCGCAACCGAGGAATAGCGCAAGATGCTGTCCCGAGACTTCGTCTATAACGACGCGCTGCGGATCTTTTTGATTCCAGAATTTTGATGAACGATCCGAGGCCCAGACGCCGATGGCACCCACCGTGAGGGCAATCCACACTTGCGCGCCAAAAAGCGGGTCATAGGTGCTTCCGGGCGAGCCGGCGCTCACGAAGTGCTCGTTTTCAGAAACAAGACCGACGGCCACAAAGAGCCACCATGGAAGGATTGCAAACAAGATTCCGGCGAGCGAACCCCAGGTACCGGGGGCTTTGGGGAGGTAGCCGAGGCCGGCGGCGGTGGCGACGAAGATGGCGAAACGCGGCTTGTGTTTGGTGCTTGCTGGTGCAGCGAACAATGGTGCAGACGCTGAGACCGTTTCTTGGTCAGCTAGCGGGCGGTCAGTTTCTTTCGTCATCCGCTTCTTGGCTGGAGTTTTCTGGAGAGGATTCGTCGATTACGGGTTCGCTGATTACGTATTTTTCGCTGGCCCAGGCGCCGAGGTCGAGCAGTTTGCAACGCTCGCTGCAGAACGGGAAGTCGGCGTTTGCGCCGGAGTCCGTGGGCTTGCGGCAGATTGGACAATGGTATTTCACGGGCGTACGAGGATTAGACTAACACGAATGATTTGAAGTGGCAGCCTTCAGGGCAAAACGTTCGCCCTAGGCCAGGATGGGGAAGAGGGTCGGCGCTTGCGCTGGAAGCTCTCGCGTGGTGCGCGGGGACTCGAAATTTGTGACGCGGCCGATCAGGTCGTAATCTTTTGCTTCGGTGATTTCGATGGTGGCTAAGGTGCCGGGGGCGGGGAGGTCGGCGGCGTCATTTACGCCTTCGAATTCGGTCACGTAAACTTTGCCATCGATGTCGGGGGCCATGCCTTGCAGGCGCGCTTCCCAACGGCGGCGCGCGATTGTTCTTTCGTCAACTTTCCGGTCGAGAGCGAAGCTTTGCGATTTGTCTTCATCGGAGTAGGCGAAGACGCCCATCCAATCGAATTCGGCGGCGCGCACGAAATCGCAGAGCTCGCGGAAATCGTTTTCGGTTTCGCCGGGGAAGCCGACGATAAAGGAGGTGCGGATCGAGACGCCGGGGATGACTTTGCGCGCTTTTTCCAGCATTTTCAGAAAGGCGTCACCATTCGAGCCGCGCTTCATGCGCGCTAGAACGTTGCGGCTGGCGTGCTGCAGCGGAACGTCGAGATATTTCGCCAGGCGCGCATGCGCGGCGATAGAATCGAGCAGGCGCGGCGTGATGCGATTCGGATAGCAATAGAGGAAACGAATCCAATGCAAATCCTCCACTTGGGCAAGGCGTTCGAGAAGGACGGCCAGGCCGTCGCGCAGGCCCAGGTCTT
>JBEKHG010000047.1:0-23489 GCA_050012395.1 Candidatus Acidiferrales bacterium | reverse complement strand
ACGCAAGCAGCCCCGTCGGCCAGCCCCGCTGAGCAAAGCGCCCGCGAAAATTTCTTCAAACGCCTCTGGCGCGCCTATAAAGACGACTGGAAAGGCGCCGCCTCAAGCGGCCCCGAACCCCCACGCCGAGGTTACCCTTCACCCGTCACGAATCCGCCATTCCCATTCGCGGATTGGCCCTACGGCGGCTCTCCCGTAATCGGCGCTCCCTGGACGCAATCCGGCCCGCTCATGCAAGCACTCTGGAGCGGTCCTCACGGGGATTGGTGGAAGAAAACAAAAATCCAAATCTACGGCTGGCTGAATTTCGGATTCAACGCCAGCACTTCCGACAAATCATTTCACGGCAATAAATATGGAAACTTTCCCACCGCCTATGACGAAGTCCCCAACGCCGTCGAACCCGATCAGGAAGTTCTGTACATCGAGCGCCAGCCCGACACCGTACAAACCGACCATTTTGACTGGGGCTTTCGCCTAACCAACCTCTACGGCCTGGATTATCGCTTCACCACCGCCAAAGGAATTTTCAGCAACCAGCTCCTCGGAAAAAATCTTGAGTACGGCTACGACCCGGTCATGGCTTACGTTGATTTGTACTGGGGGCAAGTCGCCCAAGGCATGAACGTGCGCATTGGCCGCTATATTTCCCTTCCCGACATCGAAGCGCAGCTCGCTCCCAACAATTACACCTACAGCCATTCAATCCTCTATACCTTCGACGCCTACACTCAATCCGGAATCAACATCACCACCAAGTTGAACGATCACTGGCTGCTCCAGACCGGCCTCTCCGCCGGCAATGACGTGGCTCCCTGGGTTGGCGAGCCCAACGCCAAGCCAACCTTCAACGGTTGCATCGCCTACACATGGCAGGAAGGCCGCGACAATCACTACGCCTGCATCAATTCGCTGAACGACGGAAAGTACGCCTACAACAATCTTCAAAGCGTTTATTACACCTGGTATCACAAAATCAGCTCGAACTGGCACACCGGCACAGAGGCTTGGTACATGTGGGAGGATCGCGTCCCTAATCTGAATAATCCCGCGGCAAAATCGCTGCTCATCAACGGCGCCAACGGCGCGTTCTGCAATAACACCACAGAGCTGACCTGCTTCGCGCCCGAAACTGCCGTCGTCAACTACCTCGTGAAACAGTTCTCAACCAAAAATTACCTCACCTTCCGCAACGAATTCTTCGACGATATGAAAGGCCAGCGGACCGGAACGAAAACCCGCTACTCCGAACACCTGATCGGCTGGGGCCACTGGGTCGGCACCACCGTCCTTCTCCGCCCCGAAATCCGCTTCGAACGCAGCTACGATCGCCCAGCCTACGACCTCGGCACCAAGAAAAACCAGCTAACCGTAGCCGGCGACATCATCTACTTTTTCTAAAAAGTTTCCGGAGCCACGCTGTTCTCTGACCGGACGTTGCTTAACGGGTAGCGCCCGCATCGCCGGCGTTCCCTGCCTCTTTGTAGGGGCGCAGTATGCTGCGCTCGTGACCGGCGCCAAATTGGCGAAGTCCCATTAACCACCTCTCAGGTAACAGTATTACGCCTCAACAATCTGATTGCGTACAGCGTAACGCACCAGCTCGCTGGTCGTGTGCACGCGTAGCTTGCGCATAATGTTGGAGCGATGCGTATCTACTGTTTTTGGGCTCAATCCCAAAACCGTAGCGATCGCCGGGCTGCTCTTTCCGTCCGCCAGCAACCGTACAATTTCGCGCTCGCGTGATGTAAGGCGCCCCCGCGTCAGTTCAACCGGGTCTCCTTTCGTCTGCTGCCCCGAATTATATTTGGTCAAAATCAGTTCGGTGGCATGAGTCGAAAAAAATGGTTTCTTTTTGGCAAGATTTTCGAGGGCGGTGACCAAATCGCGGTCCGAATCCGACTTCACGATGTACCCGCGCACTCCCGCTTCCAACAGGTCCAGGATCAATTGATCGGAATGGTGCATGGTCAAAATCAGTATTTCCGTGCCCGGCGATACTTCGCGAATTCTCTTCGCCGCCTCTAATCCATGCAGGCCCGGCATGCTGATGTCCACCACGGCTATGTCCGGTTTCAACTTTTCCGCCTGCGCCACCGCCTCATCGCCTCGATGTGCTTCCCCGCACACACGCCACCCATCCACCGCCTCAATAAGCATTCGTATTCCGCGCCGCATCAGCGCGTGATCGTCTGCCACCAGGATGCGAAGCGTAGCCTTCATCTGTCTCCTTGCTCTAAAACTGTCCCACTCTCGATGTACACTTTCTCTCCCGTTCTTTGGTCCAGCAGAATGAATCGATCCTTTGGCTTCGTAACCAATTTCCGGATCTCTTCTTTTGCATCTTCCACTGTCCCCACTGCGCCGATCCAGCGCACCATTGCGCCTTCCATCTCAAAAATATCAATCGAAGGAACCATCCGTCGCTTTCCTTTCTCAATCGGTTGGCATTCCAGATTTGTCAAAACTTTCTCTTAACTACTTTAGGTTTTCCCGTCAGCGCTGGAACTTCGGTTTCGATCGGCGTAAGGCCTCCAGCCTCCGCCTCCGCTTGCTTCCCGATAATCTCTTTCACCAGTTCGATTGGAACCTGTTCGAAGTGCGTTTTGAGCTTGATCATGGAACCCTCTGGAATACCTCTGCACGCTAGCAGGCTCCCGCGCGTACGGGTCAGATCTTTAAAAAGCGCCAACCGTCGCGTCAGTCGTCCGTGTTAACCCGCTGGCGTGTCGCGGACGCACCGCTGCCCCTCGCGCCATAATTGTTAGTTGTACGTATTTCTGCGATGTGATAGTGTTACGATACGATAGCAATACGTTAGTTTAACGTATCCATCTTCAGGAGGGTTGGCACATGGCCCGCTCGCAGCGCAAAGTTCTCTCAACTCATTTCGCTACCATGGTGCAGGCAGAGGTCCCGCAAGGCCGCAGCGGAAAACACAAACAGCTCGTAAACATTATCCTCAGGGATTTAGCCCGCCTTAAGGCCGGCTCCGCCATCAAAATCCCCTTGGCCGACTTGGACGCCTCCAAGGAAAAAGTCCGCTCCGCTCTGAACCGCGCCACTCGCAAAGCCGGCCACAAAGTCGCCACCGCCAGCGACGCCAATTTTCTATACGTCTGGAACCTCCCGGAGTAAAGGTCGCAGCTTTTGAGGCCGCGCCCAAGCCGCAGAAGGTTTAGCATGGATCTGTCTGCAGGCGTTCGTACCGCCGGCGTCTTCAGCGCGGCATCTCGCGGGGTACTCCACCGTCGCGCGCGGCGCGAGTCCTGAGTCCTACGCAATCAAAGCTCGCGGGGGTGCCGCCTCCTTCGTTTCTCAGAAGGGTGCGTGTTTAGATCCAGCGCTTGCAAAAAAGTGTTCATCTCATTTCAAGTCGAACGCTTGCAGTGCATTCGTTTGCGCTGTCCCTCCGTTTAAAGTAGCTCCCGCTGGAATATAACTCGTATTGCCAACGCTCGCCGCTCCAGCACGCATCTCAAGAACGCGATTCTCGTCAAACTCGTGCATCAGGGCAATACGCCTTTTAACGCCTTTGGAGCCAGCCACAAACAGTCATATTTGGCGCGTTATAACGGCCCTTTCAGCACCGTTCCATTCGCCCATTCACGGAATAAGCTCGTATCCCCATGATAATGCACGGCACAAATTAGCTGTTCCGCTTCGCTGCAGAATGTACCGTTATGGCGCACTGCGTGCCTCTACTGGGGTGTACCCGCCAGCAATGACATCTTGAGCGGCCTTACAGGAGAGAGACGAAATGACTAAGAAACAGAAGGGATTTTCACTTATCGAATTGCTGATCGTCGTCGCGATCATTTTGATTATCGCGGCCATCGCAATTCCGAACTTGCTGCGCGCCCGCATGGCGGCCAATGAAGCCTCCGCGGTCGGTTCGATTCGTACCTTTAACACTTCGGCAGTGACGTACTCTTCGAGCTGGGGCGTTCAATTTCCAGCGTCGTTGGCAGCTATGGCTGGCGCACCGGGCGGCGTTGCAGTTTGCGGCGCGGCGATTTTGATTGACCCAGTCCTGGCCGCGGCAACAGCAGCAGCCACCGCGAAGAGCGGTTATTACTTCACCTATGTGGGAGCCACCGCAACTCCGGCAGTCGGCGGATGCACCGGTTTCCAGACCTATACGATTGTGGGCCAGCCTGCAACGGTAGGACAGAGTGGTCAGCGCGGGTTTTATAGCGACCAGAGCGGCGTCATCCGTTACACCACGGACGGCAGCGCACCAACAGTCGCCAGCCCCCCGCTCCAGTAATTTCGAATCGCCATCAGGTACGAAGCCGGGGAGAACAATCTCCCCGGCTTCTTTTTTGCTCTCACCGGCCACTAGTCCGCGCGCAGCCAAAAACCTCAAATCTTTTGTACCGCTTTAGGTTTTCGCCTTAGCAAGAATGGCAGGAACAAGTGTTTTATCGAGCTCGCTCTTATCCAGAAGCGTGTACCCGCCAAAGTTGTTAGCCAAAACATTTGCCTGCTCATCTCGCCAAATCGAAATCACCAACAGTCGCGTTGCTCCGGAATTCAGCAGAGATTTAATTTCCTCGGGCGAGACCAGCGCGTCATCTGGCATATGCAAATCCATGACGAGCACTTGTGGCTTTATACCGTTCGACATTTCCATTGCTTGCGGAAAATTGGCGGCCTCGCCGACGAGTTCAATTTCAGGGTGAGATTCCAGAAGGCTGCGAATAGATCGTCGCTCTAGGTCCGTGTCACCAGCAAGAAGCACTTTAACTGGCATCGTTGCCTTCCCGCCTGCATTGTTGGCACTCGGCCCGAAATTATAATGGATTTTAATCTGCCTTTGCATCGGTCCTGTTGAGTCGCCGCTTCAGCCCTGTCGGCACGCAAAATTCGCTTTTGTTGGGTCCCCAACCGGGGTTCGGTAGATCGAATCCGTTTCTGCCCAGCCGGTTACGAACGTCATAGGCAGTTAGTCGAGCAGCGAGATTCTGAGTCGCAGCCGGAGAAATCAATAAAACAGCCGAAAGTATTCACAGATTACGCTCACCGCGGCCGCTTCGTCAGCCCCGCCTCTTTCCATAGCTTTTCCCAATGCCACACGCCCGGAGTTGTGTGAAGCACTCGATACCCCACCTGGTGCGCCAACATTAAAATTTGTCCGCGATGATGCGCCTCGTGCGAAAACATATAAGCGAACATGGTCCCTCCCGCCGGCCACGTTTGCGACCAGCTCCCACGCGAGAATTTCGTAACGCGGCGATTGGGCGCCGCCGAAAGAGCATCCGTCAGCATGCGCAAACACTGTGCCCCGCTTTTCCTGTGCGCTGCAGCAGCCTGCTTCATCGTGCATTTGTCCGGATCGAGTGGCGCCGGACGCTTTAAATGCGGCGCTGAATTCTTCAGCCACGAAAGACGGTTGTTGTGCAGATGCGCGAAGATGGCCGCAATCGTCCGCCCACTCCCTTTTCCACCCGGCGCCTTCGCGCGCCAGGCGCGAGAATCCAGCTCCGCAAGGAT
This sequence comes from Candidatus Acidiferrales bacterium, assembly GCA_050012395.1. GTDB lineage: Bacteria > Acidobacteriota > Terriglobia > Acidiferrales > UBA7541 > Palsa-295. Next base: position 17,993 of record JBEKHG010000047.1, on the reverse strand, counting down.
GAGCTGGTTCATTGCGTCATTGGCTGCGTAAGTTTCCAGCAGCGAGTTGCGGATCTCCGCCAGCGCGGCCGACGATTGCTGTGCCATCGAGCGCCCCTATTGACCGCCACGTTGATCGATAGCTATTTTCGTATAGTAGCAAAACGATTCGAGATGCTTGTCAGGTATCACAAATTTTCACTCTCTCCTACAGTCATAGTGTGAAGCACGGCCCTCCCTTTCGGGTCTTCTGACCCTTAAAATCCACTGCTCTATGTAGTGAATCTAATCTTGCAAAAATATAAGCTAAAATTGGTAATGTAGCCTCAAGTGACGCCCTCCTGTCTTCTCATGAGCGTCCGCTTAATTTTTGCAAAGGAGACACACGATGAAACCAGCCTCGATCCTCTTGATCCTCCCGCTCGCTTTCGCGTCTTTTGCATTCTCGGCCCCAACGCCGCAAGAACCGTCGACGAAGGAATGGCGGCAAACTCAAAGAACGGATCCAGTCCGCGGCGAGTACACTCGTTACACTTTGGTCGGCAAATTCCTTCAAGCTCCATCCGGTGATTCGACCAGCCGGCCTTCGTTAGTCGTCGATTGCGGTACCTATAACCGCTCGCACAAATCCAAATTTTTCCGCGGCACTCTCGTCGTCGGCGACCCGCTGAAAATCGACTGGGTTGAGCCGGAAGAGATCCACGGAATTGATTACTTTCCCAAAGTTGACGTGGTTTATCGCTTGAACGACGCCAAAGAAGACAAAGAGCAGTGGACTCCCTCGACCGACAAAACCTCCGCCTCTTTTTCCAAAGGCTCGCTTGAAAAAATGCTCCATGCTCACACAGTCGAAATAACCGCGAAGGATAAAAGCGGCTCGCCGATCTCCATGCAGTTTGACTTGCCCGACGCCAGTGTCCTCGAGCAAGGTTGCGAAGTGGAGCCACATAAATAGGGACCTTCCGTGCGGCTGGTGACCGGCGTTCTACAGCGATAACAGGACAAGTTTGTGCATCGAAAATGGTAAAAACCAAGTGTGGTCATAACTCCGCGTAGAAATTTTCTGTGCTTTGTGTACGAACCACGGAAAATCTTTCGGCACCCCAGCGGGCTTTGATTGTGACTGGACTACATGCGGGTGCTGCGCGGAAAAGTTGCCCGTGTGCTCGGAAGGCCGGTCTCTGCCCCTAGCGTGTTCTCCGTGCATCAAATATGTTTGCCAGGCGGTTCCGCATCGTCCGGCAAGGGTTTTATTGCGGCGTTTTGACAGGCGGACTTGCTTCGGGGCGCATCAGGAGAAACATCACGCGCCCGCTCACCTCCTCAGAAAATTCGCTTTCAGTGCTCCCGCCGTCACTACTTCCTGCTCCAGGACTTCCCCTGGCATTACTTTCGAAGGTGAGTCGAATCCCTTCCGTCTGGCGTTCGCGGGGCGCCTCTCCCAGTGCGCAGTTCACTTGCAGGACCGCCGATTTTGTTGTTCCCCTCATAGGCAAAAGGCGGATGTGAAATATCGCAAGACCACCTGTCGGTAGGGGGCCAGAAGTCGCGGGCAAGTGTTTAGGGTTGAAAGGTGTGGGGCCGAGTGCGCGCTCCTGATGCAGCAGGGCGTTCGGCGCCATGCCGTAGGAGTTGAACTTAACGAAGTCACTGGCGATCCAGACACCCGCGTCGAGCACCGTTCCTTCGGAGGACTTGTGCGCGAACGTTCCGGCTGCGGTGACCGACTTGCTTCTCGCGTCGAACGTGCCTGCACCGCTTATCTCGTAGCTTTCGCCGTTTGCTGATTTAACCACGGCCGGGCATGTGGCCGAGTCACCAGGATCGCAAAGAAAACCTGAAGCCACCAGGAAGATGTAATTCGATGGGCTGTTCTGAGCTTTAGCCGGAGCAGCGCCCAGAAACGAAGCGAGAGCCGGTACCGCAATCCAACGGAGAATCAGGCTCGAAAATGTGCTTTGATTCGACATGACTTTCTCCGTTGCCCGGGTCTCCGCAGGAAACTGTTTGCAAACGAGAATGGCCCCAGGTTTATGCAGAAAACTGCATTAACGAGAGGCCATCTCGGTAAGTGTCAACCGGTCAGGTCAACTTACATCGCTTATGGCGTGCGGACGAACCCGTGGAAAAGGTCCGACGCGTCTTCGTAGAATCCGACCATGACGCCTAAAGCGTTGATTCCGGTGGGCTCAGTGAACAGAACTCCGGGTACGGGATAGTCGAACTCCGTGAACTTGCCATCGCGCAGCAACCATCCGTGGGCGATGCCTGCAGCGTCGAAGTACGTGCCTACGATCTCGTTCTGAACGTTACCCCCAGTCGCAAAGGTACCTCCGGTAGCGCCTGGAAAATCAATCGTGGTGTACTTCCCCAAGAAGAGAAAGTATGCGTGATTCAACTCACCGACCGTATCCGTATAATTACCGACGACTGCACCAAGCAAACTCACCGTGGAGGTGCTGCTGCTGGTTGCGCCGGGGGGATCGAAAAATTTGAAAACGCCATTCGGGGACCTTAGGAAACTGTGCGTGGTGTTCGCGTTACCGGTGAAGCCGCACGCAGGGTCGGAACAGGTACTTCCTGAAAGTTCACCGAGGTCGTTGATACTGGAGAGTTCGCTGCCGGCCGCGCCTTTGACGTCAACGAATGTGTATTTTCCGTGATCAAGAATAAAACCATGATTGACGGAGTTTGAATCGAGGTATCCGCCCACGATGACGCCCTGCAAGTTGATGAAGGCGGGTTCCGTGTTTGTGGAGCCAGGGGGATCGAATGATGTGTACACGCCCTTCGCCGTGTACGAGAAACCGTGGGTGACCACGCAGCCGGAATCCACGTAACCGCCGACGCCGGTACCTTCCAAGTTGGGACCGCCGGCCAGGAAGGTGGTTCCGGGACAGGCACCGGGGAAATCCACCTGCTGATAGGTTTGCGCTCCCGCGATCGACGAAAAAGCAAGGCTAACGGTACAAATTGCTAGAAACCGAAATATTTTAATCATGCGGTGATTCCTCCAGGTGCTTCTGTCTACCTTTTCGCGCAGTAGCCCAGGACCTGAAGCAATTCTCAATACATAATGGGTGGTAGCAATACCCACTTGACGGCACTTTGATATGACCATTATAGTCACGGCGTGAGTAAAGTCGCCGCGACCTTCAGCCTGGTCATTTCCGTTGATCGCAAATCCGCGCGGCCGCTGCACCGGCAAATCTATGACGCTTTCCGCAGCATGATTGTGGGCGGCGGGCTAAGCTCCGGACAACAAATACCCTCCACTCGCACGTTGGCCTCCGAATTGGGCATCTCGCGGATTCCGGTCCTGAACGCCTACGGACAACTTCTGGCCGAAGGATATTTTGAGGCTCGAGTCGGCGCGGGCACTTTCGTCTGCAGTTCACTGCCTGAACAGGCAATCCGTCCCGAAAATAACGCGAAATCCCGGGTTGCGGAGAATCTCGCGCGTCGCCGTGTCGCGCGCGCCGCGGCGATGCTTCCGCGTTTTGCGAGAGCGCCTTGGGCGGGCCGCGAAGGAGCGTTCGATCTGAGCCAGGGGGCATTGCATGAGTTTCCACACAAAGTGTGGGCGAATCTCCTGGCGCGGCACTGCAGGAATCCGAACACGAGCAGCCTGAGATACGGCGATTCGATTGGTTTGCAGCGTCTGCGCGAAGTGATTGCTGTATACCTGCGAACTTCGCGCGCGGTGCGTTGCGAGGCGCAACAGATTATGATCGTCAGCGGTTCGCAACAGGCTTTGGATCTGTCATCGCGCGTTCTTTTGGACCCGGGGAGCGCGGTTTGGATGGAGGAGCCGGGCTACTGGCTCGCTCGGCACGTGTTGATTGCCGCCGGATGTCGAATTGTACCGGTTCCCGTGGACGGTGAAGGACTGGACGTGAGGGCGGGGGTTCGGCGCTGCCGCACTGCGCGCGCGGCATTGGTGACGCCATCGCACCAATTTCCGCTCGGCGTAACGATGGGGGCGTCGCGCCGGCTTTCTTTGCTGGAGTGGGCCCGGAACGCGGGCGCCTGGATCATCGAAGACGACTATGACAGCGAATATCGCTACGAATCGAAGCCAGTGGCATCGTTGCAGGGCCTTGACGAGGCTTCGCGCGTTATTTACATCGGAACGTTCAGCAAGGTTTTGTTTCCCTCGCTGAGGATTGGCTATCTCGTCCTTCCACCCGACCTGGTCGATCGTTTTTTATCCATGCGCTACGCCATGGACGTCAATCCTCCGCATCTTTACCAGGCGGTGCTTGCCGATTTTATTGCCGAAGGGCATTTCTCGCGGCACATTCGGAAGATGAGGATGCTCTACGAGGAACGCCGCACCTTCCTAGTGGATTCATTGCAGCGGAGTTTTGGTTCGCGATTGCAGATACTGGGCGATATGGCCGGCATGCATCTCACCGTGACCCTGCCGAACGGGCTGCTTGATGGTGAAATCGCCAACCGCGCTGCCCGCGAATCACTCTGGCTGTGGCCGCTCTCGCCTTCTTACATCACGAAAGCCGCGGTTCACGGCTTCATCCTGGGATATGGAAGCACCCCGCCTGAAGAAATCCCGCGCGCCGTCGAACATTTGCGCGCTGTTCTCGAGGGAAGTTGAGAACAAGCGCAGCAGATGGGCCAGCGAAAGGGTGTACACGTCGGGTAGCGAAAGGAAGTCAGTCAGGGATGCCGATGCGTTTCACCAGCTCGACGAATCTAGGGTCGTCGTGCAGGCCGTCGAACATCGGATACACTTTGAATTCCACTAGCAAAATCTCGTGTTGTTGAAACGCCTTCTCCAGCCATTCGAAAGCCGCATCCTTCTCCAACAAACGCGCGTGGACCGCACCGATAAAGTAAGCCACCGGATCACCCGGCTTCCAGGTGGATTCAACTTCCCGCAGGATTTGACGCGCCTCTTCGGTTTTGCCTATTTTGGCGTACGAGGCTGCTGCGTGTAGCCGGAAAATTGTCATGCTCCCGGCCAGTGCCAATGAGCGTTCGCACTCTTCGATAGCCTTCTCTAGTTGGCCCGCGCAGGCGTACGACTCGGCGAGGAGGATATGAGCCCCAACATTGCCGGGATCGGCATCCAGTATTTTGCGAAACTGCTCGATCGCACTGTCGAACCTTCTTGCGCAGTGATAGGCCAAGCCTAAAATAGTAGCGACAACCCCGAGAGGCGCTTCCAAGTCGATCGCGCGTTTCATCGCCACAATCGCTTCGTCGAAGCGGCCGGAGTATCGCTTCAACTGGCTCAAACCAATGTGCCCAAGCCAATAGTCCGGGTTTAACTCAAGACTGCGGCGCAACTCTCGCTCGGCGCCCGAAAAGTCCCAATTCTGGCGGAGCAGCACCATGCCCAAGCTGAAATGCGCCTCGGCAAGAGTATCGTCCAACTCGAGCGCTTTCTTCGCCGCCGCCCGCGCTCGCGGGTAGAATTCCACCACGTCGCTATAGCCAAAATAGACCAAGTGACTGTAAATAAGGGAAAGCCAGGCATACGCCGCCGCGTATTTGGGGTCGACCTCAATGGCTTGCTCGCAAAGCGCAATCGCGTGGCGGATTCCTTCGGACGACAATTTGCCGTAGGCGTGCATGGCCTTCAGCACCAGCTTGTACGCCTCGCTGTTCTGCGTGTGGCGTTTGCGGAGTTTCTTTTTCTCGTCTCCAGTGAGCTGCAGCCGCAATTTTTCGGATATCTCCGTAGTTAGTTCTTCCTGCAACGTGATCAGGTCCGCCATCTTCCGGTTATAACGCCCGCCCCACAGTTGCGCCTCCCGCTCGACATCCACCAACTCCACTGAGACGGTTAGATTCTCTCCCCGCTGGACCAGGCGACCTGAGAGCACTGCCCTCACACCCAGCTCGCGTCCGACCGCCAACGAATCCACCGCCGGTCCGCGATACCGGAATGCGACTGGGCGCGGCACGATCCGAATCTTGCGAAGTTGCGCCAGCGTGTTGATCAGCACCTCCGCGATCCCGTCGCTCAGATACTCGGTCTCTGGGTCCCCGCTCGCGTTTTCGAGCGGGAGAATCGCTAGCGAGTCAATCACTTTGGTCTGTTTCGCGGACGAAGACTTTTCCGCGCTTTTCGTCCGACGCGCCGAAGCAGTGTGAACCGCGCTCGGCGCTCCCGCAGCAGCCGGAGTGGAATGCGTTGTTTCAATATCGCGCCTTACCCGTTTCAAATCTGCCAAAATCCCCGACGCGCTCTGGTAGCGAAACTCACGGCGCTTCTCGAGCGCCCTGCGGATGATCTCTTCGAGTCCTTTGGGCAGTCGGACGTTCGCGTACGATTCCGCCGGCGGTTCTCCACCAAGAATCTGGTGAAAAATAACGGCCGAGGTAACTCCATCAAACGCCCGGCGGCCGGTGGCCATTTCGTACAGCACGGCCCCGAACGAAAACAGATCGCTGCGGGCGTCCAATTCCTCACCGCGCACTTGCTCAGGCGACATGTAGGCGACGGTGCCGACAGCAACTCCAGGGCTGGTCAAGTGCGGATCGTGATCCCCCGTGACTCCTTCCGTCGCCGCCGTGACTGCGCCGTTTTGCAGTAGTTGCCTGGCGAGGCCGAAATCCAGAATCTTCGCCTGACGGCGCTCGGTGACGAAGATATTCGCAGGCTTGATGTCGCGATGGACGATGCCTTTGGCGTGCGTGGCATCCAGCGCGTCGGCAATTTCCGCCGCTAGATGCAACAGCACATTCACATCGATCGGCCCACCTTCGATGTATTTCTTCAATGTCTGGCCTTCCAGCAGCTCCATGGCGATGAAGCGTTGGCCTTCGTGTTCGCCGATTTCGTGGATCGTGCAGATATTCGGATGATTGAGCGACGCCGCAACACGCGCTTCGCGCAGGAAGCGTTCAAGCATTTGTTTGTCGCTCGAAACTTCTGGCGGAAGGAATTTCAGCGCAACTTTCCGGCCGAGCGAGGCGTCTTCGCTGGTGTACACCACACCCATCCCGCCGCTGCCGAGTTTCCCGACGATGCGGTAGTGCGAAATGGTTTTTCCGATCAGCGAATCAATGGATGGCACGTATCGCACATCTTAGGTTGCAGCATGAGGCAAGTCAACGAGCGCCCACTCGGGGCGCCTTGAGGTCTACTGCGGCTGGGCGGACTTTCCGTAATAGCCTTCGCGGGTGCGGATGTGAAGTTTGCCATGATGCGGAGCGTTCACGGACACCTGGATCTTGTGGAAGGTAGTATCGGAGGCGTGACTGGGCGGCGCGTAAGCGAGGACGTATTGGCTGCGAATGTCCTCGGCTATTTTCTTGCAGATTCCGGGGAGATCGGAAAGTTTTGCGGGGGCGAAAAATTGTCCGCCGGTAAGAGTTGCGAGGTGTTTCAACACGCCTGGATTTTTGTCGTCGTCCGATTCGTCGAATGCGCCGATGGTGTAAATCACTGCGTTCGATTGGTCGGCCATGCTGATGACCTGGCCCAAGGTGTGCCGGCTGGCGTTATCGCCGCCATCGCTAATTAGCAGGATGGCTTTGCGTTGGAGCGGGGACCTGCCGAGATGTTCAATGGCGACGACCAGCGCGTCGTAGAGCGCTGTTTTACCCATGGTGTTGAGGTGGGAAAAGGCATTGGAAAGCTCGGACACATCGCTGGTATACAGAACGCCGGCCGGAAGACCGAAAGACACATGACTATTAAAGGATACAACGAACATCTGGTCCTGAGGATTGCTCGAGCGCGCCAGATCGAGAGAAGCTTCCACCACTTCCGCTTTTTTCGCCCGCATGCTGCCGCTATCATCCACGACGATTCCGATGGTGACCGGAACGTCTTCACGTTTGAAATAGACAATCTTCTGCTCTTGTCCGTCTTCTTTCACCCGAAAATCACTCTCGGTCAGGTCCGTGACGTTGTCGCCTTGATTGTTGCGCACACTTACGTTTAGCAATACCGCGCTGGATTCGCTTCGCAGCGGAATGGCATTGCTGGGCGTGGGAGTTTCAGGCGATTGCGGCTTCGCGGCGGCTTCTTGTGGCGGAATCGTGCTTTTCGCATGCACGATGAAACGCTCCGGCGCGCTGCCCACGTAAAAAAATGGGTAGCACGTAATCAGCGTGAGCTGCGAGTCGTCCGTGGGATTAATTGCGTCCACGTCGTCGGGGCTGACGATTTCCACATATTGAACGGCGTACTCCATATTCCCGCGCGGAGTGGTGACCGAGATCTTGTCGCCGGCCTGCACTTCTTTCAGCGGAAGAAAGTGAGTATTGCGATGGCCCGCGATAGCGACGTTGCCATGTTCACCTGGCAGCGCGGTCCCCGGCACGTGTCCAGGTCCCAATTTGAGAGACTCGTCGTCCGATCCTTCCACGATGACCGCGAAAATGTTGAGGCGCGGGATTTCCAGGCGGCCTAAAACATCGTGCATATGAGGCTGGTAAGAACTTCCTGTCGCTGTCGCAGATGCGGAAGAAGATGACGCTGACGCCGATGCTGAGCTTGGCGATGATGAAGAGCTGGCCGACTCTTTCGCCAGCGCGCGAAGTTTGTGGCTGCCGTAAACCTGGAAAGCGTAGCCCTCCAGATAAAAAACAATTGCGCCAAGCAGAAATATGCTGCCCACCGTAAGCAGAAGGTAGTAAGCCCACCGCGAAACATTTCGGCGTATTGGAGTATTGCCGGTTGCTGTAGAGGAATTGGGGAGCTTACCGCGAGTGTTCTTCAGTTCATCCTGCGAAGGCATAAGGAATTCTCGAATTTTCCCGAGGTACAACAGCGGCTCGCCCCAAATAGATTGGAGCGAGCCACTATTTTAACAGAAGAAAATTCACTACGACGAATGCTTCCAGGAGTAACGGGCCAAAAAGGCACCCGCAAGCATCAGCAAACCGAGACCGGCGAAAAGCGGAGCGTCGGACGCGGTCTTGGGCAGTTCTTCCGCGTCGAAACCCTTGGTGTCTTTCACGTCATTCGCGGCCAACGGAGCGGGATTGTATGGCACTTCCTGCTTTTCGGGAGTTACTTCCTGCACTGTTACTGTGTCCGGGGCGGGAGGAGCTTCGGCCGGCATAGCTTGCGCTACTTCCGGCACCGACTCGTGACAGCTCGCAGCAATTTGAGTTGCCTCGTCCTTTGGATAAACGAAGCGCTGGCCGTACTTGTCTCCCGGGAAAAACCATGACTTGAGAGTTACCGGGCCGCAAGCCTCAGATTCTCCGAAGGTCATTACGGTATGGCCGGTCGGGCTACGGCGATAATCGGAGATCGTGAGGATGGTGGCAAATACGTGGTCGCCTTTGACGTTGGTAACCTGCACGATGTGCCGGTCTGCTCGAGTGTCCATCAGTCTGAAGACGTAGGTGCCGGGCGGAAGCGTTGCTCCGGGCACAGCCACTGGTTCGTTAAACCGGATTTGAGTTTTTTTGTTGTGGGTATCAGCTTGGGTACCGAGTGTGCCAACAAACAGTCCCAAACTGAGAACTGCAAAAATACGGGCGATGCTTTTCATGGTGATCAATCTCTCCTTGTGATTCGCATCTCTTGTGAATACGGGATCGCGGTTTCATCGGCCGCGTTATGTCTGGAGGTCGCCTGCGAAATCCGTACCCAGGTATGGCTTTAGCCGGTCAAGACCCCAGGATATGCACATAGAGATATCACAAAAATCTCAGAGGACGAAAGAATTTTAGGGCGTCGGGCAGGCGAATTGTGGTCGGCGTGATTTTAGCGGAAAGGAGGAGTACCACATTGAAACAAAAAGGTGGGAAAAGTTCAGGAAACGGTTTCGCGCACACAGCGGAACCCGACGACGGAACTTCGAACGTTGGGTTTCAAAATGTAACGCGCAGAGACGCGTGCTTGCCCTCTGACGACTCCGCGCCAGGAGCCGCCCCGCGAAACGCGGTACTCGCCGCTCACTGGCCCCTGCGGGTCGGATTCCGGCCTCAGACTGTAATACGTTATGCCGTACCAGTCGCGTACCCATTCCCAGACGTTCCCAAGGGTGTCGTACAATCCAAATGAGTTCGGCTGTTTCTCGCCTACCGGGTGCGTGGTGCCACCGGAGTTGTCGCGGAACCATGCAACTTGGAGCAGCGGGCCATATCGGCAGGAAGTATCTCCGGCGCGGGCCGCGTATTCCCACTCTGCCTCGGTCGGCAGGCGATAACGGAAACCGTCGGACTTGCTATTGAGCGCTTCGCAAAACCTGTTCGCGTCTTCCCAACTTACGTTCTCGACCGGAAAATTTGAGCCTTTAAAATTGCTCGGATTAATATTCATCGCCCCTTCATACTCGGACTGCGTCACCTGAAACCTTCCCATCTCAAATGGCCGGGTAATGGTGACGCGATGAACGGGCTTTTCTTCGGCGTAACAATCAGCGTCATCCGCCGAACAGCCCATCAGGAAGCTTCCCGCCGGAATGTTTACGAACTGCATAGGTGTGGCATTTCGTGATGGCGCTTTTACAACGAATTCGCCATCAGAAGCAAGCACAGCGATAGCGGAGTGAACGCGGTTGAAAAAATGGAACGCCGGGCACTCGTTAGCGTCCGCGCTTTTCCCCGAAGTGCGTGGAGTGAAAAACCAGGGCGACTATGGCGCGCTAGTGCGGGGCGTTTGACGATGCTGAGCTGTCCTGATTGGAGGACAGTTGAGCGTTGCCATTGCTCTTTGATTTTTGATCCTGGCTCGACTTCGATTGATTCCCTTTTGCAGTGTCGAATCCCCGGCAACCGTAGCCGGAACATGGCGGCCCTGAATTGCCCCATCCCGCTTTCGACAGAGGAGAACACAGGAGCAAAAGGAACAATGCGAGACCGATTCCCGCAACTTTCTTCATCATAAGGACCTCACTGTGGGACTCCACTATGGCAAGGAAGCGTCAAGCAGGCTTGGCGCCCATCTGCCATGACAGCAGCTCATCTACGCTTGGCACTTTGGCGGCCAAATCTGCATGAGAAAGCTGACCGTGTAATCAGGAGTTTCAGAAGCGGTTAGCGACGAGGTCGTTGCGATCTGCCGCAGAGGGGTTGCATGTTTGGTAATTCCATCGCACAAATGTGAAACCGCTTGCCGATGTGCCCCGCTTGGACGCCCGGTATCATACGTACCATTACCACGAGGCCAGCCGGGTTTGTTCACTTGAATTGATAGTACTGCTGCGCAGGCCAAGTGTCTTGTTTGTGGTAGCTATTTCACGCAGGAACGCGTACGGTCGAGGTGTCTCACTAGCATCCTGCCGTAAGCATTCCTTCTACCTACGGCTCCCTGCGAAATCTGACAGCAGACTCGCCGCTGTGCACAGGACCCACAGCCTTATAGCAGCACCAGGAGTCTCTCATTGTGTACCGGCATTTAGTCGAGGTGCGACACGAAACAAACCGAATGGACGAGAATCTGTAGAGCCGCTCTCCTGGAATGTGATTTGGCGAAGCTCCCTACGCGAATTCGCGAAGCGGAAACTGCTATCTTCGCGCGGATCCGGGACCTTGCTGAAGATTCCGATTCCTGCCGCGAGCGGGAGTTGATCTCCGATGCGTTATTCAGTCTGCGCACCTTGCAAAAGCCGTTGCAACGTTATTGCAGCGCCGGGCAAGCAGAACGTTCAACTTTTCTTCCCGCATCCTCGAGGGCACCGCGCACTTAATGCGTTGAGGACGTCAAAATGGCAGAGACAATCAAAATAGGAACGGTCATGATTAAGGATGGAACGCTCTTGCCGCACGGGCTGGAACTCGAAAGCGAACCTTGTGCCAAGGGTTGGAGGTTGGTGAAAAACTTCGACGGGGCCAGTCTAGGCCGAAAAGTCGATGAAGCTGGATGGAACTTTTTCTGTCTGGCGGGTGAGATCAAGAGAACCGTCTTCGGTTTTGGTGGAAAAGATAATGTGCGGAGTACGGTGAAGCGAATCCTGATGAATCTAAGATTGGAGGATTTCAACAGCCTCGAAATTATGCATGTCGAGAAGAAACGATTTCTAGGATTTCGATATGCGACGGTAAGCGCACATTCCCGCCATATACAAGAAGGCCTGTTTCTTTTCGACGCCACGGTCGTTGCCACCAAGCCGAGCTGACGATTTCTAATCGGATCAGAGGCTGGCAAAAAACAGAATTTTGCGAAATTCAAACGGAGGCCGAGGAAATGACAGCAGATGTGACTGGCCCAGACGCTGCGATTCTGGTGGAACACGCAAAGGTTGAAGAGCCGAGTGCATCGCGCATACAGATCGACGCCGAGGGTAATCTAATCATCAGCGAAGCGGAACACCTCGCAACACTCTCCGGTACCGCCAGCGTAGCGTCCGGCAATAAAGCAGTTCGCAAACTGGAAGTTTCTCAACCAGAGGGTGTATTCCACTGGCAGCACAAACTTTAATTTTTCAAAATTCCAACTAAGGAGATTGACCAGGCATGGCTGACAGTCAATGGCGGACTTTGTACCAAGCTGCTGTTTTTGAGGTCGATCCGGAGAAAATTGAGGGCCGCGCCAAGGCAGCAGAACTTGCGATCAATTCGCACGTCTTTTCCGATCACCAACATATTTCTGGAGCCGAACGCTCGGATATGCTACGCGCGCTAACGGCTTTGGGCGCGTTGAAACTGGAAGGGGCGGGCGACCGGTGAACCTTAGTGCGCTGGGAAAAGGTAAACGGATATGTCGCAAATGCGGAAGCGGGGCGGTGTGCAGATCTCGTCGGCACGGAATCGTCGAGAGTCTTTTAAAGTCCATGATGATAGTTCCCTTTCGGTGCGATAATTGCGGCTTGCGATTCTTTGGCTGGGCTTAGCGGGAAATGAACTTTACCTGCCTGGGATCCGTTGCATTGAGAACAGCAAAGGTGCAGCAGTTGGAATTGACGATATTTTAAATAAAAAGAGGAACACTGAACATGGGATACGGTAACCGCGGCAAAGTAGAGAATAAATCAGGACGAGCCGGATTTGTGGATGCTCGACTCGAAGAGCTTCGGCGTCGATGGGAAATGGCCACAGACGAACGCGAGAAAAGCGAGGTATCCGACCAGATTCGCGAGTGGCAATCGTTCAGGCCAGAACGCCCCGAACCCTCCCGCGGCGGACGTTAAAAAGGAGTAATGCAGTCAATCGAAGTTCGGACGGCGTTCACTCTACTTGAACGCATCCGCGAACTACACAGTTCAACTGGATTGGCGCGGGAATTTCGTCGGGGCCGGGAGAAGATTATCGCTCGCTTTGTACGCTGGCGGACAGAAGAGCTTTCCGAGCCGTGAGACACTTGAGCATGGCGCTGAAGGGCACACACCGACGGGCCACTACGTCGCTCTATTTGATCGAAAGCCGCGAAGCCGAGAGAAAGCTGGCGGTGGCCAGAAAGAAAAAGAAGACTCCCGCAAAAAGGAACCCGCGAAGGTCCGCTGACGGACGCCTAATTACGAATTAAATTTCTTGAGTGGTATCGCGACCCTGCCAAACTGCGCCTTCACGCATTTACGCGTGAACACGAGCCACCACCTCAAACTGATGGGAATTAGCGCCCAAAGGCCATAGTCAAGAATCGTCTGCGTGAAATCGAACCCGGGATGCCGCCTATAGAGCACACCGGACGAATCGAGCTCCATTCAGAGACCTAATCGCTGTTGGCGGCGAGCTAGCCGATGCGGCGGATGGCGGGGCCATCCTTCTGTCCTGGGGTTCGGGCGCCATGATCGCGCAATATCGCAGCGGCGCGATCGGCGGGTTGTTCTGTGGAGGTGCGGACGATTATTACCGCGCCGCCCTGTTTGATGTGATTGGCGTAAAATTCCTGTTCGCCGATATAGTCAGGCTGTTCGCCGGAAAGGTCGCGCACGTCCCTATTTTCGAGAGCGCCGCCGGCGCCGAACAATCGCTCCATCCAGTTGCGATTTCGCCCGTCGGGCTTTGTGGATGGCTCGCCCGGCGTGTTTGCGGTCCGCGCGTCGTCGTCGATGTCGCTGATCACTTCCACTTGTTGGCCCACAATGCCTGCTACCTCCAGGTCCTCAACAGCCGCTTCGGCGTCTCCGTAACTTTTAAGAATTCCGACGATTTCGTATTGCACGGTTCGAACCTCCGTACCTCGGCAACTATCCTAGTATAAATCTACGCCCATCGAGATTGCGAAGCTGTACGGCATCTTTCCGGAAAAAGTCGCCCTGGATTTGCAGTAATACGTAACTTGTCCGGCTAGAGAACCGGTGAAAGTTAACCGGCTACTTTGCGGCTGTGATTTCGTTGGTGACTTTGCCGCCTGCGTCGAGAAACTGAACAACCGCAGCACCGTCGGCGTTGACGCGCAGGACCAGGCGATCGTGGCCATCAGAATCCTTGATACGCAGCGAAGCGGATTTATCCGGCGAGCGGCCCAGGTAAATGCGGTTCGCGTCGCCGGTATGTGTAGCGTAGAACTTTTTCCATTCCGCGTCCTGTTGTTCTTTGGCCATTTTGTTGATGCGCAGACTCGCGTCGTACGCTTCCTGTATGGGGTAGTCGCCGCGTTCGCCGATTCGAATCGCGGAGAATGTTTCCCGATCTTCACGGCCGGAATCGACGGCGAAGATCTGGTCCTGCTCGTACTGATCGAAGCTCAAATGACCGTGATTCTGAATCGTGCCGTCTTTTTGTTTCAAACCGCCGAAAATTAGGCCGCCCATTTCCGAACCTTCGTCGTTGACGAAAAGCATTCCGGCGGCGTCGCGGCGGTCTGGGCGAGGGTATTCCTTTTTGCGCATGTAGGTACCGGGGAAACTCTCGCGATTGGAAATGATCAGGCGCGGCGTGCCATCCGGCTCGACGAAGTCGATCCGATGGACTGTAAGCACGTCAAAATTTGACTTACGGGGACTTGCGAAACCACAAAGCAGTGTGACGGCGAAAGCAATTGTCACGACAGCGGAATAAATTACAAGAAAGCGGGGATCGTAAAGTGTTTTCATCGGAGCCTCCTGAAACAACAGAACGCACCGATTATAGAGATGAAATGGGTATAGTAAGTTGGATAAGTGAGCGGAACGCGCGTATCACTCTCTAACCGCCTGGGTGCACTTTATTCTGGCCTCCTCTGGCGCAGCCAAACGGGACATTCTCTTCCCAGCAACTCTTGCCGTAAACATTATGGGTCACGTCAATATTCGACGTGACCCATGCTGTTCCGCACAATCTCCGGCCTTGAGCCTTCGCGCAGCGTATGCCTGGAATACGCAGCGCGGAAGCTCAGAGATACCCGTTAACGCTGGAACCGGCCGGGTCCGACTTTTTGCAACGAGTGGTTGCAAGCATACGAGGGCAAAACAACGGATTGCGGGTGTGTACGTGCGAAATCTGCCATCGAGGCGCCCTCCATGCGTCCCTTTGCAGGGGTCAAAAGATACGCGTGGATGGTCCCCTTCTGGGGCCCGCTTTGCACCGTTCCCATGCCCGAGATTTGTCCCGCGTCATTTATATTGCTAGCCGAGATTATGAAGAGGTTGGAATCCTCGGGGATTAGCGTGTTAAGGTCGGTCATCACGCCATCCTGCCAGATGAACCCGTGTGACCAGTTGAAACTGGAGTCAAAGTTGTTTCCTACCACTTGGCCCCGGTCGTTGATGCCGGTGGCAAAGGCGGCAAAATCTTCCGGCAGAACGCCGAGATCTGTGACTGCGCCGTCGGCGCCGTTCAGCCAAGCCCCGGCATGGAAAGTTGTGCCGTCAGCAGTGCCGACTTGCCCGGCGATTTGGCCGCGGTCGTTAATGGCATAGCCGAAATTGGAACCTGTGCCTCCGAGATCCTGAAGCACGAACGCAGTCTTGTCTTTCCACATTACCGCGTGTATCGCCGTGGTGCAGGTTCCCGAGTAGCCCACGGCTTGGCCTAGATCGTTAATCCCCCATGCGACACCGTCCACATCGCTACCCACCAGAGGAAGAGCTTCGGCGCTGCCCCTTTCCCAAAACGCCGGCAGCGTAATCCGATTGTTGGTTGTGCCCGCTGGGCATGTGGGGTCCACGGGACCGTTTTCGGCATATCCGGCTACTTCTTCGCGGTTATTGATGGCGCTGGCCTGCCCATTATTTCCGCCGAGTGTCGGAAGCGCGCTCATATGGCCGAATCGCCAGAGAAACGGAACGCAGATAAGGTGTGTGCCGAAGCCGCAAATGTCTTCGCCGTTCGGATCTAACTCAGATGTTTCGGACTGGCCAACGGCTTCCGCCAGGTCGTTAATTCCGCCCCAGTTAATCCAACTGTTGGCGCCGGGTTTTCCAAGCGTGCCCAGGTCGATGTTGAATCCGTAGATGCTTATCACTGCGCGGCCTCTGGCAACTGTCGTAAACAAACTACTCTCGGGAGGGTTCACGGTCCCATCCATGTTCTCCGTCCAGCCGAAATTATTGAGGCCCATGGCCATACTGAAGTTGTCCTTGCTGTTGTTAATGCCCAAATCGGTAATCTTGTAGCTCGTTTGAGCGACCGCGTCACTGAAGCAACCCAGAACGATCATCGCAACCCACGGTATCCAGAAATTCCGCAACCGTCTTAATGCGCTCATATCTTCTCCTTTTGGTCCGAGCAAAGTTTTTCGTGCCGAGAGGGCTGGCCGCGACCGACGGTGCAGGTGGTATTCCACGCTCGCAACCATTACGTGACACAACAGGCCCAACAGCTCAGTGTTCGAAAACCCGTTGCGGAATAACAAAATGCTAGGACCATGGCAAAATGGCCGGAACGCCTGTTTCTCCAACTTTTCATGCACACTGGACGATAAGGTTATGAAATTCGAGAACGTCAGCAGCAACGGTCAGGCCACTCTATTTTGATGGGCTCCGAATTGATTAACGTACATACCGGTCGGTATGCTATAACTGGGCCTTTCCGGGTTAGCCCTTGGCAACAACTCTCTTGACGCTCTGATGGTTCCCGTACATGCTGGTTAGTATGTTGGCGAAACGCAAGAATCCGAAGCCTAGAGCAACCAGCCTGCGCGACCCTGAGCGCACGCGGGAACGCTTGCTGCTAGCGGCGTCTCGCGAAATCTACAGATCGGGTTTCCAGAGTGCAAGCCTGGACACAATTCTGGCCACTGCCGGCGTCACCAAGGGAGCGCTGTATCACCACTTTAAAAACAAAGAAGCCTTGGGATATGCCGTGGTCGAAGAGATCATCTCCCCCGACGTTCGCCGGACTTGGGTGCGGCCTTTGCAAAGCGTCAAGGATCCTATCGACGCTTTGATCCGCATTGTCCGAGATATACCCGTTCGGCCCGCGAATGTATGCGGCGGCTGTCAACTCAACAATCTGGCGCAGGAAATGTCTCCGCTCGACGCGGGATTCCGCAAGCGGCTGGAGGTAATCTTCGATGCCTGGCGCGAGGCCGCTGCCTACGTTTTGCGAGAGGGCCAGATCCACGGAAGCGTTCGCCGCGACGTCGAACCCAATGACGCCGCCGGTTTGCTGATTGCCATGGTCGAAGGCTATGGCTCGCTGGCAAAGAATGCTCAGGATCCGAAAGTGATAAAAGCGGGGATTAAGAATATCGTGGGCTGGCTGACGTCTCTGCGCGCGCCGGGCAACCGCAAGCGAGGTTGATCGCATCGGTGTCTCAATGAGCACTTGGGTCTATTACATACCAACTGGTTTGTATGCTGCGACTGTCAGCATCACCACCGGGCGCGTGTGTGAAACTACATCCCTAGAAGAGGAGAACGACCAATGACAAGGATCGCACTGTCGCGCAGGAATCTGCTCGCTACCGGCGCCTGCGCGCTGGTTGGCGCCGTCAGCCTGCCCGGACCGGCAACTGCCGGCCCCCTGGCAGGGCAGAACTTAACGAACGAAGAGATAGTCCGCAAGTGGTATGCAGCCTGGGGGCAGAAAGACTGGGGCCCACTTGATAATCTGCTGGCCGATGACTTCACCTTTTCAAGCGCGGCCGGCGACGACCACATCAGCAAAAGCGCTTTTAAAAAGCAATGCTGGGAAACACAGATCAATTTCATTGGGCATTTTGACCTGGAGCGAGTCGCCACTGGCCCGAATGATGCTTTCGTGAAGTATCTTTG
>JBEKHG010000046.1:0-23814 GCA_050012395.1 Candidatus Acidiferrales bacterium | reverse complement strand
TCGAAGAGCTACAGCACCCAAAGCGACTACCGCTTCGACATGAAAACCTTCATGGAGTTGCGCAATGCGCAGTCGGTAGTCCTTGCCTACGACGGAATCAACCCGGCGCCACCGATGTTTTGCTACCTGAAGCCCCATTACAACGATCCCAACGATTCGTACTTTGTTCAGCTCGCACAAGGAAAACTCTAATGAACGGATTTGAAATGATTCTGCCGTTTCTGAAGCCCATTGAACACCTCATTCTGGACGACTCGATTAGCGAGGTCATGGTGAACGGTCCCGACCGCGTATTCATTGAGAAGGCCGGTTTCCTGCAACAGGTCCCGGGCGTTTCGATTGGCGAGCGATCCCTGATGGTCGCTGTGAAGAATATCGCCAGGCGCCTCGGTGACGACATCTCGGAATCAAAGCCAATCCTCGACTCGCGATTGCCCGATGGCAGCCGCGTCGCAGCGGTGATCCCCCCATGCAGTCTCGCCGGCGTCACGCTCACGATCCGCAAGTTCAACACCCGCCACTTCGAAATGGAGGATTTAATTCGGGCTGGCGCGCTCGACCATGCGCTCGCGAACCACCTCGAAGACTACGTGCTGGCTCGCAGGAATATTCTGATCGCCGGCGGAACCGGCACCGGAAAAACCACACTTTTGTCGATCCTCGGCAAATTCATTCCGCAGGAAGAACGGGTTCTCGTCATCGAGGACACGGCCGAGATTCACCTAACGCAGGAAAACCTTGTCCGCTTCGAAGCTCGCCGAGAACAGAATGGCCTTCCAGCGGTAGCAATTCGCGACCTCCTGAAAGCCGCCCTTCGCCACCGGCCGGACCGTATCGTGCTCGGAGAGATTCGCGGCGGCGAAGCCTTCGATCTTCTGCAGCTCCTGAACACCGGGCACTCGGGCACGCTATCGACAATCCATGCGAACTCCGCGCAACAGGGCCTGGCACGTTTCACGAGCTGTGTTCTGCAAAGTGGGATCGACTTACCCTATCGCGCCGTTAAGACAAACATAGCTGATTCGCTGAATGTCGTCGTCCATGTCGAGCGGCGGCCGGGTCGCAGATACATCTCGGAAGTTCTCTTCATCAACGGGTATGACCCGGACACGGACTTATTCGACTACGGCTCAGTGTTCCTGGCCAAACAGGAACAAACATGAGCACCAACACCGCTTTCACGTCGCGCCCTCTCACCGCTTCTGAATATCTTCGAGCGCTCTTCGAACCCGGCGACAACGCCGCGATCCTGGTGAGGAATCGTCGAACCGGCGAGACGATCCAGCGGATCACAAAGGCCGAAACCATAGCAGATCCTGAATTTCAAGCGTGGCTGGCAGCCCGCAATGCCGCTGGTTCCGACGTGTATGTCGGCATGAATCCGATAAAAGAAGGCGCTTACTCCCGAACAAAAGACAATATAAAGGATATCCGCCACATCTATCTCGACCTTGATACGAAGGGTGACGTAGCTCTCGAAGCGATCCGAAATTCAATCGAGGTCCCGCCGCCAAACTTTGTGCTCGACACTTCGCCCGGAAAGCATCAAGTCGTCTGGAAGGTGAGTGGATTCACTCAAGATGAGGCTGAGTCACTTCTGCACAGCCTGGCGAACCAATTCGCGGGCGATCGAGCGGCAACGGACTCGACGCGCGTTCTTCGTTTGCCGGGATTCGCTAATCGAAAACTTAGCGAGGAATTTGTCGTCCAGGCGCGGCAAGAAAGCGAAGCAGTTTACACGCTTCGCGATTTCGCGATTCACGAAGACTCACCCGAAACTCCTCAGCATTTAGACGTCCACCAAGGCCGTTCAAGGACACTATCGAGCGGCCAGAATAGCCAATCCGAGCACGATTGGGCCTACGCCAAACGCGCCCTCGCGCGTGGCGATGACCCCGAAGTAGTAATACTCCGCATTGCCGACTATCGCTCAAACGACAAAGACGATCCCAGCTACTACGCACGGCACACCGTCATGAAGGCTCGAACGGAACTTGCAAAAGCCTCCACGATGCGAGGAGGCGCGGGTTCGGATGTTTCGCAAGAAGATAAACTGACCCAAGATTCAGGAAGATCCCATGAATAACGAGTTCCTCGCAGAGAGTGAGCACGCTGTTTCGTTCTCTTTCGCAGAATATCCGATGACCGTTCGTGAAGCTGCCAAGTTCCTTGGCGTCAGTCCGCAAACTGTGTATCTTTGGGTCGAGCGAAAGCAGATTCCCCATCTCCGCGTGATGGGTCGAAACATCCGGTTTCTCAAGTCGGACCTCGAACCCTTCCGCGCTTCCTTCAAACAGGAGATGGAGAATGGCAAGACCACTTGAACAGGATGGGGCTGTGTATCAGCGCCAGGGTACGAATTTTTGGTGGATGCGCTACCGCGATCGGAACGGCATCCTACGCAAAGAATCGACTGGCGTGAAGGACTGGCAAGCGGCCAATAAGAAGCTAAGAGAGCGCCTGCATGCCAGAGACGGAAACATTCTCGAAATTGTCCGAAGGGGTGAAGCTCTGAACTTCGGGCAGTGGGCGGACTTCTTTTTGGAGAACTACTCGAAGCCGCCAATCCGGGAACAAAAAACCCATAACGCCAACCAAAGGGCGACAAAGCATCTCCGTATTGCTTTTGGAACCCACAAGCTGTTCGACGTTACTGCCGACGACATTGAATTGTTCCTTCGAGAACGGCTTCGTCAGCGTATTCGAACAAAAACAAAGAACGGGTACCACGAAAGAAGCCTGGTCAAGCCAGCCACCGTGCACCAAGAACTCAGGGTACTTCGGCGTATGCTCAATGTGGCCGTTCGGAAGAAGCTACTTCCTTCGAATCCATGTTCCAGCGTCGAATTTCCCGTTGTCATCAAACGCCTGTTCAAACCGCACTATGTCACTTGGTCGGAACAGGAGCGCATTGAAGGGCAGAGTCCTCAGTTCTTGCGCAACATTGTTCGCATCCTTACGGAGACCGGCTTGCGGATAAACAAGGAACTTCTGTCCATGCGGAAGGAGCAGGTGGACATCGCCAACGCCACCGTTTGGATTCCGGATTCGAAGACGGAGAACGGCGTCGCGGAAGTCCCGCTCACTCCAATCGCCGTCGATGCGTTTCGAAACCAACTCTCTCTTGCCGGACCAGGTGACTGGCTCTTTCCCAGCCACAGGACGGCGGGCGAACACTACAAATCCGCCAAGGGGATTTGGCGCGCAGCACTCCGCAAAGCGGGAGTTAACTATTTCAGGATTTACGACCTCCGCTCGACGTACGCTACGCGTCTCAGTGCCGGAGGCGTGGCGGATGAATGGGTTGTTCAATTGCTTCGACAAGGCAACTCGGACGTATTCAAGAAATACTCCCAGATGAAGCTAGCGATGAAACGCGAAGCGCTTCAGCAGATCAACCGCCGAGCCAATGAAATGACCATTGACGAGGCGCCAGCAGCCCCTGTTTACGGGGGTTTTGGTACAGTTCTGGTACAGTGATGACAAAAAAGCGAAGGAATGGATTTCGGAGCGCGCGGAAATGCTTTAGAATGAAGGTCACTCCAAACGTGGGCGTGTAGCTCAGCTGGGAGAGCACCTGCTTTGCAAGCAGGGGGTCGCAGGTTCGAACCCTGTCACGTCCACCAATTCTTTCAATAACTTCAGGTTGGGCGGCGCGTTAGAGATTAGCTAACGTAGCCGTTCTCATCAACGAGTCTTCGTATATCAGGCGACGTTGTGTCCGTGGGCGGGCACGCTTCCAGTTATATATTGACTCGCCGGGATTCGTCGAGATCGCCGCTTCATTCACGCGGAGGGAGCGCGTTGTCCGACACGGCGGATCGAATGAGTTCTTCTCTTTCAACGGCCTTGAAGAACCGATCGCAAGACTTAGCGCTTGGCGACATAGAGGCCCGGAAATTGTTGCTGAAGATTCTTGACCTTGGGGAGGTCGAACATAGCTATGTACGGATTGGTGGGGTGCTCAGCCGCATAATTCTGGTGATAATCTTCGGCGCGATAGAAGGCTTTGAACGGAACGATCTGGGTCACGATGGGTTGCGAAAAAACTTTGGCCTGATCGAGCTGCTGCACGTAGGCCTGAGCTATGCGTTGTTGATCCTGGCTCGTAAAGAAAATGACGGAGCGATATTGCGTGCCAACGTCGGGACCCTGGCGATTCAGTTCCGTCGGATCATGCGCAACGGAAAAAAATACTTTCAGGAGCTGTCCTAGAGTGATCTTCGACGGGTCGTACACGATTTCAACTGACTCAGCGTGCCCGGTTTCACCGGTGCTGACCTCTTCGTAGCTGGGATTCTTAACCGTTCCGCCGGCGTATCCGGAAGTCGCGCTGCTGACGCCTTTCACGTGTTGAAACACGGCCTGGATGCCCCAGAAACATCCTCCTGCGACGACAATCTTCTCTTGGCCTTTTTGAGGAGCGAGCGTTTCGTCCACAACCGGATCAGGAATTACTGTGGATGCGCTCGTGTAACTGTGGCGCGTCCAAGCGAAGAGCGCCAACACGGCAACCAACACGGTCAAAATGGGCGTCTTTAAATGCTTCATTGCTGTATCTCCTCTGATCAAAAACCAAGGCACGCAATTCCCGCGGCCTCGATAAATCTCTACGATGCTTTGGCAAATCTCATTGCCACCGAATTCATGCAATAACGCAAACCGGTCGGACGCGGGCCATCGTCGAACACGTGCCCTAAGTGCGAGTCACACAGCCGGCAAGAAACAGCCGTTCGCACCATCAACAAGCTGTTGTCCGTGGTTTCCAAAACATTTTCTTTCGCGATGGGCTCCCAAAAACTTGGCCAGCCCGTTCCGGAATTGAACTTGGTGTTGGAATTGAACAACGCGGTGTCGCAGCAAATGCAGCGGAATACTCCTTTCTGATGATTGCTGGGATCTTCATTCGTGTAAGGGCGCTCGGTGCCGGAGAGGCGAGTTACTTCGAAGGAATCCGGCGTAAGTTGCTTTCGCCACTCATCTTCGGTTTTCGCGATTCGCGCCACGGTCACCGTGTCTTTGCGCTGCCCGGCGTCGGTGAACTCCACGATTTTGACCATCTTTGGCAGTTCAGCAGCCGCCGCCTCCACATGAATCGGCGCGCTCTTGTGAAAATACGACAAGGCGAGCCCGGCGACCCCCACTCCGCTAGCAATCAAGAACGCCCGCCGGCTGGGCGAACTCGGATTTTGATCGTCCTCTTTGTCCGATGAAAACATAATCGCCTCCTCACTTCCCATTTTTATCCAAACGTAAAAGCGAACGCTTCCACGCCCGGATCGAGAAAATCAATTTCGAACGTTCTGTCTTCTACAGCCCCTTTTTGGCGAATAAGCTGATACAAACGGTTTCCCTTCACCGTGCCTGCGCCGGCTGCGTCGGTATCGGCCCCGTGATCTTTGCCAGGAGGCGTTCCGTCCAGTTTGACGACGAAGCGAATCGGCTTGCCGTTTTTCGCGGGGCCGAGCACCAGATGAAGATCGCGGGCGTGAAACCGATAGACAATCTTGCCCGGAACGGATTGCAGTACGGCACTTTCAGGCCCAACGTTCCAAGCGCCTCCCAAGGCCCACTGATTCAGCGAAAGCCTCGGTTGAGGGCTGTACGTTTTGCGAGAATCCCGAGCTAGTGGCTCGACCGAAGCAAAGTTCTCAGCCCGTGTGTATCCTATATATGTCTCAGGTGAACCAACATTCCTATTGTCCGCAGCGGCTTCAACGCCGGCGCCAGTAACGTCAATCACTCCCGTCGAAAGCGACGTTGCGCCATTCTCTTTGAGAAGCTGCTGAATTACGCGCTCGGACTCATCGTAATTACCTTCGCCGAAGTGGTGATACCGAATCCGCCCTTTGCCATCGATAAAATAGTGCGCCGGCCAATATTCATTGTTGAAGGCCCGCCAGATCTTGTAATCGCTGTCAATCGCGACGGGATAAGTGATCTTCAAGTCGCGAACTGCCCTTTCCACATTTGCGCGCTCTTTTTCAAACGCGAACTCCGGAGTGTGCACGCCGATGACTACCAGACCGGCATCCTTATATTTCGCCGCCCACCCTTCCACGTAAGGCAACACTCGCAGACAGTTAATGCAGGAGTACGTCCAGAAATCGATCACCACGACTTTGCCCCGCAGAGACTTGCTGCTCAATGGCGGAGAGTTGATCCAGCCAACTGCTCCACTCAGATCGGGCATCGGTCCTTCGTCGGGAAGCGTAAGTTGTGGCTCGGTCGCGCTAACCGAAACGAGCGTGCCTTTCTCGGGGCCCAGCGTGCCGATCAGATGCGATTCGGCTTTGGCTGTATTCACGAACGAGTACTTGGCGAGCAGTTTTGTATCCCAACCCAGCGATATGGCAATCACACCCATGATTACTGCGACGCCGAGTCCCCGGCGAATCCAAACGTCAAAAGACAGAGAGCGCTTCATGATCGATAACACCTTTTTTCCTGCAAGCAACGCAATGCCGAGCGAAGTCGCGGCACCCAGTGCATAAGAAAGAAGTAAGAAAGATGTACGTGCGCCCGGGCCTTGAATCGCGGCTCCCGTCAAGATGAGACCCAGGATAGGACCAGCGCAAGGAGCCCAAAGCAATCCAGTAGAAATGCCCAATACGAATGATTTTCCGGCACTGGTCTCGCTCGAAGGCCCACCCTGCAGCTTGGCGCCGGCCTGAACAAGCGGTCGAGTGAGCGCTTCAGCGAGCGACGGAAAGAGCAGAGTTAGACCCAAAACGAAAAATATGGCGATCGCCACGTAGCGTCCGCCCTGATTCAGACGCACTGCCCAATGTCCGCCGAAAGCCGCTGCGGTCGCCACCAGCGAAAAAGTGAGCGCCATGCCGACCAGTAAAGGCAGACCGGAGCGGCGAAAAGGTTGGTCCGCGCGCGAGAAAACGAACGGGAGCACGGGAAGAATGCACGGGCTCAAGATCGTCAGGACGCCGCCAACAAATGCCAACAGGTAGATAAGCATTGTATGTATCTAGTACGCTTTTCAGGATGCCGCCGGATTGAAGCTTGGCGTGCCATATCTAGCTCCTGGTCATCAGTTTACATTTAAATCGCCGGCCAGTCCTTGATGGGTGCTCTAATCTGTCGTCCGGAACCCAATGAACCCTAACCTTTCAGATGTGCGAGGTGTCAATCTGGATTCGCAGGCACGCTGCGAGCATTATCACGGTCCGACCGACATCATCGCGATTAGGGTGAAGTGTTGTGGTGTGTACTATGCGTGCAAAGATTGTCACGCTGCGCTCGCCGGTCACGAGATTGAGGTCTGGCCAGAGAACGAATGGAACCAAAAGGCAATACTCTGTGGCGCCTGCGGTACGGAGCTAACTATCGATCAGTACATGAAGTGCGAATTCCGATGTCCCGCTTGTCGCGAGCACTTCAATCCCGGCTGTCGAAACCATTATCATTTTTACTTTGGTGTCCGGCACTCTTCGAATGCTGAGTAGCGATGGCAGCTGCTTGGTTCAACTTTTGCGTTGAAGTTGAAACAGAGCCTGAGGATCGTGAGTGGATGCACGGCCTGCCCAGATCCACGCGTAGCGGCTGCATAGCGCGCCGACGAGGAAGCACGCTGCTGCGGCGTAGCGGCCGTTCGCCGAACCATGCCAAAGAATCCGAATCAACAATGCGAGAGGCCCTCCCTCCGCGAGCGACACTAAAATTTTCTCACGCTTTAATGCGCGGTTAACTATGGGGAATTCGGTAGGCTCGCAAAAAGGACGCCGCGCTTGGCGTGACGCTCTCGCCGCCGAGTTGGACGGATCCCCGACTAGTGGCCGGACCGTACTGCTGCGAAGAGCTTCAGCGAGCTGAGAGCCTTCGCCGTAGCAATTTCAGAACTAGTATTGACATGATTGCTTTTTACAGACAATCCGGTATGCCGCGCGATTGAAATAGTTGTTACGCTTATCGACAATGGCCAGGAAACGTATCCTTATTGCCGACGATAATCCTTCGATCCGTGCGGCGCTTTGCCGAATGTTCGCCGATCATCCGAGCTTGGAGGTATGTGCCGAGGCTGTGAATGGACAGGATGCGGTCGACAAAGCTGCTGAACTTCGACCGGAACTAATTATTTTAGACCTCGACATGCCGACGATGAACGGATTGGAGGCCGCAAAAGCTATCTCCACGATCCTGCCGAATGTCCCCATCATTCTTCTTACGTTGCACGCGCGAGCATTCAACCACTACGGAATAGAGCATCCGGGCATCTCGCGAATCGTCCACAAAGGCGAAGTGCATTTACTCGTGGCACATGCCGAGGATCTAGTACAAGCCGCTTAACGAACAGCGTTACTGTAGAGTGTCTTTCACTCGTGTTCCTGGCGAAGCTCAAAAACGCTAAAAAAGCGGAGGCACTAGCTAAGCCGAGCTGGGTGCCTCCGCTTTCATTTAAATATTGCGATTGCGGGTTCAGGCTTATCGATTGGATGAACGGCCCTGATTGCCGCCGTCGCGCCCGGACTCGCGCCCGGAGTTTCCCTTCTTCGAATCCTGCTTCTTGTTGTCGGCCATGGCTTATCTCCTTGGAAAAGTTTTGCTAACCACGTTTTGAGTATCGTTCTCGCGTGGGAACCTTTCTATGCCGGAGTTGCTGTAATCTCGCCCGCACAAACTGGTAAGCATCTACATGGAATTCCTTAAGAGTTGGTCCGCGGCACGGGTCAATGTCTCGACTAAATAAAGCATCCCCATGAAGATAACGAGCAATTTAAAGCATCTCATTAAAAAAGGCGCTTAAGCCTGACTGGAAAGGACGTTTATATGAAACGGCGCAAACTGGGAAACACGGGATTTGAACTTTCGCCATTGGCACTTGGTGGGAATGTTTTCGGTTGGACGATCGACGAGACTACCTCATTTAAAATCCTTGATGCTTTTATCGCGGAGGGATTCAATTTCGTCGATACGGCGGATATTTATGCCAAATGGGTTCCCGGCAATAAGGGTGGGGAATCTGAAACAATTATCGGCAAGTGGCTCAAAAAAAGCGGGAAGCGGTCTAAGGTGATCGTAGCGACGAAAGTTGGAATGGAGATGGCGCCGGATAAGAAAGGGCTATCCGCTGCCTACATTTTCCGCGCAGTGGAAGATTCCTTGAAGCGGTTGCAAACGGATCACATTGATCTATATCAGGCGCACAAAGACGATCCTGATACGCCCTTGGAAGAAACGTTGGGAGCTTTTGGAAAACTGATGAAGGACGGGAAAGTAAGAGCGATCGGCGCTTCGAACTATAGCGGGCCGCGCCTCTCGCAAGCGCTGGAGGTTAGCAAGGAGCATGGACTGCCCGCTTACCAAACGATGCAGCCTGAATACAATCTCTACGATCGCGCTGACTACGAGAAAAATCTGGAGCGTATTTGCGTGGCGAATGACTTGGGAGTGATCAGTTACTTCTCGCTGGCCAGCGGATTTCTTAGCGGAAAATATCGCTCCGAAGCTGATCTTTCGAAGAGCCAGCGCGGCGGGCGAGTCAAAAAATATTTAAACGAAAGAGGTTCCCGCATCCTCAAGGCACTCGATGAAACGGCCGCCCAATATAATTCCACACCGGCGAGAGTCGCTTTGGCCTGGCTGATTGCGCGGCCCAGTATTACCGCTCCAATCGCCAGCGCCACGAGTCTGGAACAATTAAAGGATTTGATCGAGGCGACCAAATTGCAATTGGACCAGGCCTCTATGGAAACTTTGAACAAAGCCAGCGCCGAATAAGTTATTCACGAACTCAAAACTATTTGTCGATGGAAGCGAGCGATTCTTTCAGACCGAGCGCATCGACGTAAAAGCGGTTCACATATTCTTTGACCATGCGCATGGTACTGAACTGCGGCGCGACACTTTTAATCGCGGCCTTCATGACTCGAATGTAGTCATGCGGAATCTCATCATCCGTGCGGCGGTAATAAAGCGGAACGATTTCTTCCTCCACCAGACGATAAAGGGCGTCCGCATCGGCCATGTTGCGATCGCCATCGACGGGGTCGCCGCCAAAGGCCCATCCGTTTTCTCCGTTGGATCCTTCGATCCACCAACCATCGAGCACGGATAGACTTGGAACTCCGTTAGCGCCAGCTTTCATGCCGCTGGTTCCGCTGGCTTCGAGTGGAGGAAGAGGATTATTCAGCCAGACGTCCACACCACGGACCATGCGTTGAGCCAGGTGGTAGTCGTAGTTCTCCACGAAAGCGATGCGGCCCGCGAAATCAGGATCCTGCGCGAGCTGAAATATTCGTTGGATTAATTGCTGGCCCCCGATATCGGAGGGATGAGCTTTGCCCGCGAATATAATTTGCACTGGTTGCAGCGGATGCAAAAGGATGCGCTTCAGCCGATGGAGGTCGTGAAGAATAAGATCGGGCCGTTTGTAGCCGGTGAATCTGCGCGCGAAACCAATCGTGAGAATTTGTGGATCGAGCAAAGTTCCAAATGCGATCACACTCTCCGCCCGAACGCGTTTACTAGCCCACTCCTCGCGCGCCCGCTCGTCAATGTCTTCGATCAATAGAGCCTTCAGGCGCTTGCGCAGCCGCCAGAGTTCTTTGTCTGGGACGTTGTCAATTGCTTGCCAGGTTTTGGCTTGGTCTTGTTCGCGGGTCCAGTTGGGACCGAGGAATTTGTCGAGCATGGGTTGTAGCCATATGGGATCCAGCCAGGTACGCAGGTGCACTCCATTGGTTATTGCGGTGATCGGTACGTCCGCCTCGTTTTTATCAGGCCATAGCGGAGCCCACATGTTCCGCGCGACTTCGCCGTGCTTCTTGCTCACCGCGTTGCAAAATTTCGCCATGCGTAGCGAGAACACAGTCATGTTGAATCCCGCGTTTGGATCGACGGGGTTGGCGCCAAGCGAGAGGAAGCCCTCGCGGCTAGTCCCCAACTTGTCATAGGAATTGGTGAAATATTTATCCATGAGCGGATATGGAAAAACGTCGGTGCCTGCGGGAACTGGCGTGTGCGTTGTAAACACGGAAGTGTCGCGGACTTCCGTGATGGCCTGGTCGAAAGTCTTTCCAGCGTCCACCAGCATCTGCACGCGTTCGATCAGTGCGAAGGCTGGATGGCCTTCATTAATATGGACAGCCGCCGGACGAACGCCCAAAGCTTCGAGCACTCGTATTCCGCCCATTCCCAGGACGACCTCCTGGCGCAGGCGTTGCTCGGGATCGTTGGTGTAAAGGCGATGCGTGATAGAACGGTCTGAGTCTTGATTGCCTTCCACATCGGTATCGAGCAAATAGACTGGGACGCGGCCAATATCCGCGCGCCACACCTGCACGCGCACCGGCGGATCGAATACGGGAACCTGAACGATTAGAGGGCGCTTCTCTTGGTCGAAAATCTGTGTGACCGGATCGTAGGTGCGGTCTAAAACTTTCTCCTCGTCTTCCTGCCAGCCATCGTCGCGAAGCTTCTGGGAAAGGTAACCGTGAGAATAAATCAAGCCGACAGCGACCACAGGGATCGCCAGGTCGCTGCATTCCTTAATGTAATCTCCGGCGAGGACGCCCAAGCCGCCGGCGTAGAGTTTCAGCGAATTGTGAAAGGCATACTCGGCCGAAAAATAGGCCATGGTGGTTTGAGGCTTGCCATACTCCGCGGTGAACCAACCTGTTTCCGATTCGATGCTGGCTTCAAACTCTTCCATCACGAGATCGTAAATTTTTAAAAATTCAGGATCGTTGGCGGCGCCCTGAAGGGTTTCCTGCGGCAAGAGAGCCAGCATGCGCAGCGGATTGTGATTGCTCTCACGCCAAGCCTGATGATCGAGAGAACGAAACATCTCGCGCGCGTCAGGCTGCCAGCTCCACCACAAGTTCAAACAGAGGCGTTCGAGGCCGCGGATTCGCCCCGGCAAATTGGGAAGACGCGCGCGACCGTTTGAGTTTTCATCCCTTAAGCTAATTCCAAAATTCATTCTTGGCCCTTTCGAATCTATGATTTCTAGCGCGAATGCAGCCTTACTCTAGAAAGCGTAAACAAGCGACGATATATCGTGCCTAGAACCAATCAATCTTGCAACGCCGAAGGGAACAACAGTTGCCGCAACGCATAATTTAGATGTACGCACACGCAAAAAGATGACAGCGCTTGGGCGCACTAGGATGCGAAGACTCAATCGCACAGTATTTTACGGTGTGAAGGTTCAGGGTTTCGCCGGGTCCGTTTTCCAGAAATCGATGCCGGCGGCTTGTTGCGGAACGTCCAGGGTGCCCACATTCGTGAGGGAATTCAGATCGATTACTTCTACGGTGCCGGGATCAGAGCCGATTCCTTCTACGGAAATAAACGCGTAGCGATTATCCGGCGTTACCACCGCGCCGTGAACTATCTTTCGCCTGGTTGGGATGCGGGCCAGCTCTTTCCCACTCTTGGGATCGAAGACGGAAACGGATTGTCCTTTCTTATTGGTCGCAATTAAGCGGCCATCCTTGGTCATAGCGAGATTGTATACGCCGGTGCCGGCGGGAAAGCGCCGCGACAATTTCCAACTCGCCGTATCCACTACTACAATGTCGTTTGCTTTGTTGCAAGCCACGTAAATTTCCAACCCGTCATTTGATGGCTGCGCCCAAGTGGGTACGCAAGTTAGATCGCTCATTTTCATTTGCTTGTCTGGCGCGCCGGTCATGCCCATTTCCTTTCCTGCGCTCAGCATGAAATATCGCGAGACTTCGAACGTTTGCGTGTCAATTTCAGCGAGCATGTCATCCATCATGCAGGCGGAATAATGTTTGGTCCCCTGGGGATTCAGGCGCGAACCGTGCGGCATGGTGCAGGTGGTGATGCGCTTTACTTCGACCATTTCGTCGGTGGCTACCACGGAAATCGAAGACGGTACCATGTCACCGTGGAAATTTGCGTTCGCTACGTAGACGAAGGCGCCATCGCGCGAAATATCAGTGGTAGCCGGAAAAAGCCCCAGCGGAGCGAAGCGAATCACTTCGTCCGTTCCAGTTTTTAACTTCCACACCGAACCATCCGGCCTTCCGTGGCCTACTGAAACGTATAAGAATTGTTTGTCGGGGGACACAGCGATGCCGTGCGGACCGTTGATGTCCATGGGCATCAGGCCGATACGCGTCTCGCGCTCGATTTGGAAACCTTTTGGACCGAAGCGTACGAGCACAACTTTGTCAGCAGATTCGCAGACGACGTAGACTAGATAATCCTGGGTGGGCGGCTGTGCAGTTGCGGACGCAGGGGGTGCGCTTGATTGGACTGGCTGTGCTGAAGTTTTCGTTTGCGCGGCGGTGAATGATGGACTGAACACTGCGAGCGCTGCGATTAAAAGCACTGCGCACCACAAACGTTTGCTTCGCATTCGCAACGAGACACCAAATCCAAAGTGGGGACAGACGGTCATTGAAGTAGCTCCAATCATCAGGTCCATTCAAATGATAGCGCCATTGTGATTACTATTCTGGGCTTTCAAAAGCAACTGGAAGGTTCGCGGCCTTCGCTAATAAGAATAAGACGACCTAAGCGATGCTTGGCCCTGAACCCTCGCGATGATAGATTCGCGCTGGCTGCTTGCACTCTGAAATCGCGGAGCGCTAGCCACTTGCCTCGGTGCCGCCAAGCTTCCAAGCTCGCCACGCTTCTTCCGGCAATCCGGATTCCGCAGAGGAGCCCACTGGCCTGACCGCTCGCCTAGGAATTTTCGACGCCACCATGGTGGTGATGGGCGGAATTATCGGCTCAGGAATATTCATCAACTCTTACGTGGTCGCGAGACTGATACACACGCCCGCTATGATACTCGGAGCCTGGTTGGCGGGCGGCCTGCTCGCGCTGATTGGAGCGTTTATCTACGCCGAGTTAGCGAATCGTATGCCGAAAGTGGGAGGGCAGTACGCTTACATTCGCGAGGCCTACGACCCGCTCCTTGGATTTCTCTACGGGTGGGTCAGCATATTGGTTATCAACGCGGGTGGAACGGCGGCCGTTGCGGTCATTTTTGGAAAATATTTTCGGGAATTTTCTCGCGGCGCCGTGCCAGAGAACGTGGCAGCGGTTTCCGTGGTGGTGGCGCTAACGGCGATCAATTGCGTGGGAGTGCGTGCCGGCAGTGGGGTCCAGAGTTTTTTCATGGTGTTGCGCATTCTGGCCATCGTGGTGATCGTTTGTTGTGGCGCGTGGTTTCTTTTTCGATCTCCAACGGCGCCTCATCCAAACTGGCACCCGATGCTCGACCGGCCGGCGTCTTTCGACTTGTTGACGGTTTTCGGCGCGGCGTTGATACCTGTGATTTTTGCGTATGGAGGCTGGCAAACGTCCAACTACATTGCCAGTGAAATTCGCGATCCGCGCAAGAATCTTCCAAAAGCGCTGCTGTTGGGAGTTGTGGGAGTTATTGCGCTGTATGTTTCGATCAATATTATTTATGTGGAAGTTCTTTCTCCCGGGGGATTGGCAGCGACCACGATTCCGGCTTCCGCGGTGATGTTCGCGGCGCTTGGACATTTCGGTTCCACGTTGATAGCTGCGACGATCGCTATCTCAACCGTCGGATTTTTGAGCCAAGCGATGCTCACCTACCCGCGCGTGGCCTTCGCGATGGCTCAGGATGGAGTGCTACCTCGCGCATTTGCGCGGTTGGGATTGCGGAGCCATGTGCCGATGCCCGCTATCATTCTTCAGGGCGTAATTACCAGCGCTGCGGTGCTGCTGGGAACGTTCGAGCAACTGCTAAGTTATGTCGTGGTAATGGATTGGTTATTTTTTGGGCTAACGGCGAGTTGTATTTTTGTTTTTCGACGCCGTGAAGCACTCGCGCAAAACCCTAGCAACGCTGGAGCCGGCTTTCGCGTTCCTGGGCATCCCTGGACTACCGCCCTATTCGTGTTAGTCGCCTGGTTCATAGTTCTAAACACAATTTACAAATATCCTCGCAATGCGGGCGCTGCCGTATGTATTCTGCTGGCCGGGGTCCCTGTCTATTATTTGCTTCGCCGACGCGCAACGCGTACGGCCGGTTCTGAGTGAGTTTCGAATGAGCCCGCAAAGGCGAGAGATTCGTTCGGCTTATATTGAGTGGGCGAAACTGCGTTCGGGCGCGCGTTACAATCTTGCGGCAAGTGATGTGCTTCATTTCCCGCTGAGAGAACTTCCAGTACGGATCGAAGATCTACAAATTACCGGGTCCAGCGGTTATGGGTATCAACCGCTGCTCGAACGTCTGTCTGCCAAAGCAGATGTTCCGGTGGAAAACATTGTTCAGGCGCAAGGCACTTCGATGGCGAATCATTTGGCCATGGCCGCGCTGATCGAACCAGGTGATGAAGTGCTGATCGAGGAGCCATCTTATCAGGCGATTGTTTCCACCGCGGAATACCTTGGCGCAAAAGTGCGGCGCTTTCCACGCAAGTTTGAATCCGGCTTTCAACTGGATCCGCGCGAAGTGGAACGCTGCGTAACCCCGCGGACGCGGCTGATTGTGGTGACCAACCTTCACAATCCAAGCGGCGTGCGCGCCCCGGATGCGGCGATTCGGATCGTTGGAGAGGTCGCTCGAAGCCTTGGAGCGCACGTTCTGGTGGACGAGGTTTATTTGGAGGCCTGCTTTGATTCGCCGTGGCAGACGTCGTTTCTACTTGGGCAAAACTTTGTGGCTACCGGCAGTCTAACAAAGGCTTACGGTCTTTCAGGACTGCGCTGCGGCTGGATTTACGCGGCCAAGCCGCTCGCGGAGCGAATGTGGCGCCTGAACGATCTATTTGGAGTGATGGCGGCGCATCCTGCCGAAATGTTGAGCGTGATCGCGTTGGATAATTTGCGCAAGATTGCTACGCGGTCGAAGAAGCTGCTGGAGACGAATCGCGAGCTTCTGAAAACTTTTCTCGACAGTCGAAAAGATTTACTGACCATTCGGCCGGAGGCAGGGTCAATTGCGTTTCCGCAGCTCGCCAGCGGGCATGCTGACGCGTTTTGCCAGCTCTTGCTGGAAAAATATGAGACCAGCGTTGTGCCCGGGCGCTTTTTCGATTCGCCTGACCATTTCCGCGTCGGAGTTGGCGGCGAAACGGAAAAGATACGTGAAGGGCTTTCGCGCGTGGCGGCTGCGCTCGATGAACTGGCAGCTCGACATTAGTATTCGCGGTACCTCGCGATCCTCTGGTTCACCAGGCGGCTCTAGTTTTTGAATGCTGCTCGCGGCTCGAAGATACAGACCGCGATTTTTTGCGTACCAATATCATATCTACTAAACCTCGGGCGGCGGCACTCAGCGGACGATCCTGCCGATAAACTAAATATAGATGGCGCTGAATACGCATTTGGCGGATTCGTAGCTCGCGCAGATCACCGCGTGCGAGTTCTCCTTCCACACACATTCGCGGAACGATAGCGATCCCGCGTTTCATTTCCACGAATCGCTTAATGCTTTCAATGGTGGGGAGTTCCAAATCCATGTTCAGTGGTACCCGGTGGCGCGCGAACATTTGGATGACGCGTTGCCTGTAGGGTGATTCAACGATGTGCGCGACAAAGCTCTCGTTGCCGAGGGCGGAAATGTCCACTTCCCGGCGTTTTGCGAGCTTGTGGCTGGGCCACACCACCAACGCGAGCGAGTCGCGATAAAACTTCACGGCGACTAGCTCACGTTCCTCAGGCAAGTAAGAAATCACGCCGATATCAAGCTGATGATTCAGCAGTTCGCGCGGGATCATGCGCGAGAACACGCGATGAACTCGAACGCGAATGCCGGGGAAGCGCGTGCGAAACCTTTCCAAGGAAGGAAGAAGCGCGTGAATCGAACTTTCGTTCACACCCAGGGAAACTTGACCGCGTTCCATTCCGCGCAACTCCGTCAGGCCTTTGCGAGCTTCCTCGCGAAGGTTGAGCATGCGCTCGGCGTACTCGAGCAGAAGCACGCCCGCATCGGTGAGCGCCCGCGCTCCCGAGCCTTTCACAAAAAGCGGCTGGCCGACCCATTCTTCCAGCTTGCGCATGGCGATACTGATGGCCGGCTGAGTACGGTAAAGTTTTTCCGCAGCTCTGGAATAGCTGCGCTCGTTTGCCACAGTTTGAAAAACCTGTAGTACTGCTAGGTCCACGGGAACACCTCAAAACGGTCTTTCTTTATATAAGGATAACTTATGTTACACGCAAGAACTATAAATTGGACATATTTTGTCAGGTACGGTTCACTCGTTGGCAGCGAGGAGACTGGATGGAAACTGTACATATCTTCGACACCACTTTGCGGGACGGCGAACAGTCGCCAGGGTTTTCGATGAATTGTCGCGAGAAGCTTCTTCTTGCGCGACAGCTCGAACAACTCGGAGTGGATGTGATCGAAGCTGGGTTCCCGATCGCTTCACCTGGCGATCTGGAGGCTGTACGAACGGTCGCGGCTGAGATCCTGGGCTGCCGCGTCGCCGCTCTGGCTCGGGCGCGTCAGGAGGACGTCAACGCTGCCTTGCGCGCCCTGGAGCCCGCCGCCAAACCCCGCTTGCATATTTTTCTGGCCACCTCGGACCTGCATTTGGAGCACAAACTGCGCATTACTCGACAACACGCGCTTGAACAAGTGGGAAAGATGGTTTTGTATGGACGAATGCGTTGCGATGAAGTGGAGTTTTCCGCGGAGGATGCCAGCCGAAGTGACCTGGATTATCTGCTGGACGTGGTCGAGGCCGCAGTCTGCGCCGGCGCGACCATCATAAACCTTCCCGATACGGTGGGCTATTCGACTCCGGAAGAATATGGGGCGATGTTTCACGCGGCGCGCGGACGGACTGCGGCTTACCCAAAAGTGGTTTTTAGTGCGCACTGCCATAATGACCTGGGTCTGGCAGTGGCTAATTCTCTTGCAGCAATCAGTGCCGGAGCGCGGCAAGTGGAGTGCACCATCAACGGGATCGGCGAGCGAGCAGGGAACGCATCTCTTGAAGAAATCGCCGTGGCGCTGCACGTCCGACAAGGGCGCTACGGCGCTTCGACGAACATTTCACTTGAGAAAATATATTCCACCAGCCGCTTGCTGACTTCCATTACCGGCGTGAGTGTTCCGCCGAATAAAGCGGTGGTAGGAGCGAATGCCTTTGCGCATGAGGCGGGAATTCATCAAGACGGAATGCTGAAGAATCCGATGACCTACGAAATTATCGTGCCGGAAAAAGTCGGAGTTCCAACAAGGAAGCTTGTCCTGGGCAAACATTCCGGACGTAATGCTTTGCGTGCCCGGCTGATGGAGTTGGGATATCAAACCACAGACAGTGAACTGGCGGAGTGCTACAAGCAGGCCATAGCGCTTGCCGATTCTGCCAAGCAGGTGACCGATCGCGATTTGCTTTCGATCATTCACACGATCCGTCGAAGTCGTGAAATCAGTGTCGTGAACCAGGGCAATAGCATCGCGGCAGCGTCCTAGAAATCGTTGTGACGATTGGGAGAAGCGAAGCCATGAGTAAAGTGCGGAAGACAATCGCGGTTTTACCCGGGGATGGCATCGGCCCGGAAGTGACTCGAGCGGCCATTCAGCTGCTCAGCGATTGCGCCGCAACGTTTGAACACAAATTCGAGTTTCGCGAGCTGGCGTTTGGCGGAGCCGCTATCGAAGCGTTTGGAAACCCTCTACCTGAAGAAACGCTTACGGGATGCCGTTCGGCGGACGCGATTTTGTTGGGCGCGATTGGCGGACCTAAGTGGGATTCCATACGCCTGGATGAACGCCCCGAAGCCGGCTTGCTAGGTCTGCGCAAACAGCTTGGTTTGTACATCAACCTGCGGCCCATTCAGCTAATCGCCGCGCTGCAAGGAATTTCGCCGCTGCGCCGCGAGCGTATTGCGGGATGCGATTTTGAAATTGTACGCGAACTTGCGGGAGACATTTACTTCGGCGAGCATACACATCAAGGTCAGGGAAAAAATGCAAGCGCACGCGACGTTGCGAGCTATACAGCGGCTGAGGTCGAGCGCGTGTCGCGTTATGCCTTCGAGAGGGCAGCCGCGCGAAACCGGCATGTGACTAGTGTGGACAAGGCGAATGTGCTGGCCACTTCCGTACTCTGGCGTAACACGGTGACGGCGATCGCGCGCGAATATCCGAGCGTTACGCTCGATCATTTGTACGTGGACAATGCGGCTATGCAGATCCTGCTGCAGCCTGCGCAATTCGACGTGATTCTCACCGGAAATATGTTCGGCGACATTCTCAGTGATGAGGCGGCGGCATTGGCAGGCTCCATTGGATTGATTCCGTCCATGAGCCGCGGCGCTGACGGGCCGGCGCTCTACGAACCTATACACGGCTCTGCTCCGTCGCTTGCAGGCAAAGACATCGCTTGCCCACTCGGTGCGATTTATTCGGCAACGTTACTCTTGCGAGAATCTTTTGGACTCGATGTGGAGGCGCAATGGATGGAGGCAGCCATCGATAGGGTTCTGGATCATGGTTACCGGACCATGGATATCGCGGAGCCGGGTTCTCGAGTGCTGCGCAGCTCGGAATTCACCGAACAAATCCGCGCCGAGCTGCATGAATCGCTGGTTCACTCGGAAAGATATGGATGGGGAGTCTAATCGCAGCCGGATCTGGAAATGATTTCGTGTAGCCTGCCACAAAAGCGTTAAAGCCTATATTTTTCTTAAGACCAGGCAGCCCGCAATGATGTCGTGCAGGGCCTGCTTCTTCTCAGTGAAACCTGCCATTGCGTAGCCGATCCCGAGCGGAATAAAACCAGTAATAATTTTGGAAAAATAACGGCCGGTCGCGCGCCCGAAAGAGATTTGCCGTCCCTCGAGGTCAGTAACGGTCAGACCGAGCGCCATCTTTCCGAGCGTTCCTTGATAGGAAGAACTCTCCATCCAGGCATAGTAGAGCCACATCATCACGATCGAAGTTCCCGCCAACATACCAATTATCGCGATAACTTCCGGTGTAAAGAATTCTTCCGGACTTGATCCCTGTGCAAGCGCTCTCAGATGGCCGGGGCCAATCATGGCAAACGCGATTAGAAGTAAAATCACGAACACGATTCCGGCGAGAATGCCCTCAATCAAGTAAGCTATGACGCGCAGCCAGAAACCGGCATAGGCCACACCTGGGAATCCCGGTGACGCGACATATCCATAGGAGCGCGCGGGCGGCGTGGCTGCCGTCGCGTAAGTTGGCGCATTGGACGCTAACGTGGTCGGCTGAGTCACGGGTTGCCCACACGCGCTGCAGAAAGTAGCATTTTGAGAAATTGCGGTCCCACACTTTGAGCAATACATTCAGCTCCTCGGGATTCCTTTGGTTCAAAAATTCTATAGCTTGCGGATGACGAGTGTGCCGGCAATCATATCGTGAAGAGCTTGTTTCTTTTCCGTGAAACCCGCCATGATGAATCCGATCCACAATATCAATGCGGAAATTATTTTTGCGAAGAAACGGCCGGTAGCACGGCCAAAGCTTATACGCCGGCCTTCCAGATCCGTGACTTCCAAGCCCAGCGCTCTTTTCCCCAATGTTCCTTGCCACGTCGAGCTTTCGAGCAACGCGTAATAGAGCCAGTTCAAAACAGTCCTGATTAAGATTAGGCGAATAAACGCCCCCATAAGTGGCATCAATTCCTCAGGGGACATTGGCATGTGGCCTCGCATAATTCCCCGGAGACCCATGGACGCTATGAACGGAAGCGTAATAATCGTGCCCACAAAATAAAGAACGATCGTGTCAATGATGAAGGCCACGAAGCGGAGCCAAAATCCCGCGTATGCAAACGGCGCACGCGCGCTTGTTTGCCAAGCCGTTTGCATAGGGGGCACATATGCTGCTGCAGTTGGCGGATATTGGGTCGGAAGCGAAACCGGTGACGGCGGCGTGTAAGTGGGAGGCACTGCTGACGTAGTTGGCACCGGCTGCCCGCAGGCAATGCAGAAGGCTGCACCCTCCGGAATATTCGCTCCACATTTTGAGCAGTACATGGGGCCTCCTCAGAACTAATGCAGTGACGGGCGCGCTTGGGGCTGTTGCGCATCGTACTTAAGACTAAACACGCGGGTCAACATGCAAAGTATGCAAAGTGCGGGCGAGGATCGAATTTGAGCACCCAGATGCGTTGCGTGCGAAGCGTCGCTCGCTTAAACTCATTTCGGGCGTAAGGGAGAAGATATGCGAATTCGCTTTACGAAGGCGGCTAGAATTCTGGCAGGCTGTTTATTCGCGCTTGCGTTGTTCGCCGGCGGTTATGTAGCGGGACAAAATAAATTTGGGCAGCCGAAGACGATCATTCACATGGTCATCCTCAAATGGAATCCGGGCGTCTCCGATGCCGACAAGCTAGGCGCGTTAGAAGGCGTTAAAGAAATGGCCGCGAAAATTCCGGGCGTTAAGAATATTTGGATCAAAGCCGAACGGCTGCAACCACGCGATTTCAGCGCGGCGTTCGCGATTGAATTTCAGAATCGCGCCGCGGCCGACGCTTATGCCGAAAGCCCGATTCATCAGGCTTGGGAACAGAAATACGCACTCCTTCGCGAGCAAAGCGTGTCGGAGCAAGTTACCAACCCATAGATTATCCAGACCTCAACTTTCGTTTCGTTGTTAGCGACAAAATCCCCTAGCCGCTTCGGCGTGCCGGTGCTAGGCTCCGCCCAACAGGGCAACTACGTTCAGGTATCGAATCTCGCTTACGGCTTTTTACTGGGCCAAATCTGGGGAGGAGGAAAGCGGCCATGAAAAAACTCGTCATCGCTACGATTGTTGCGTACATAGTTCTGATGGCTACGAATTACTTCGTGCATAGCGTCTGGCTGATGGCGGACTACAACGCCATCCCCGGCAGTCATCGGCCCCCCGAAGAAATGATGCATCGATTCTGGGCCATGTTGTTAGGACAACTCTTTTTCGCGGCGATCTTTGTATACATCTACACGCGAGGACGCGAGAATAAGCCGTGGGTTCAGCAGGGAATTCGTTACGGTATCGTGATGACTTTCATGACCGTCGTCCCATATTCGTTAAGCGACTACGTGGTGTACAACGTTCCGCATATGTTGGCGGTTAAATGGATGGTCGCCGGGGGAATTCAACTAGGTATCCTCGGCCTAATCGTGGCGGCTATTTACAAGGATGGCGGCACAACGTGAGGTTCGTAATTGCGAGAAAGGTGTGAACTACAGGGATTACAGCATTGATTGGAGATTGAGTTCGCCGAACAATAAGATCTGATTTTTGGGGAGGCGAACATGATCAAGAAAGTGAAAGGCGGATACAAGGTTACTTCCGAAAAAGGCAAGAACCTGGGCGGGCCCTATAAAACGCGCGAAGAGGCTGCCAAGCGACTAAAACAGGTCGAATATTTCAAGCATAACAAGGGCTAGGTTAGGCGCATGACGAGCGATGCTCTTGCAATCCGTCCTGCAAATTTGTGTTTAGAAGAAAATCCTCAGAACCTTCATTGATGGGTGGCTAGTTGATACCGCCGATTTCCACAGAATGATATGAAATCCACAGGCGTCTATACAGAAAAGACCCTATAAAATAATTTGGATATGCTTGACGAAATAAAAATTCTTGATATACTCTTTTGATGTCGGTGGCCCCTCGTTTGCCGGGGATTCTCCTGACGGACCGGGTCTGCCCAAGAGGTGAAGTTGGATACTAACACCGGGTAGAACGAATTCGAGCATCGAGCAAGTCTGTCCTGTAGGCGGCTCATTGAGCAGCCTCTGCGAAGGACGGAATCGCCCGGCGCTCGACGCCGGGTTTTTTATTTCCCGCGGCTTCGGCTCCAAACTGAAGACGCGCTCCGCCGGGAGCGGAGACGTTCCGATCGGAAGTTGATGAACGGAACGACGATCTTTGAAAACTGATGGAAGCTGGCATTACGTTATGCGATTTCAAGGTCGCATGGCGTAATAAACCGCAAATTTTTGCTCGAGAGTAGCGCAATGTGGAAAGGCGAACTTGCCTCGCATTGGTTCAGCGCGTGAATTTCCAGGTTTCGAAAGAGATTTGGAAAAGCGCGTCACCCCTGAAGTACGTCCCCGGATGGCTTGCAAGACCGTTCGTAGCGATGGTTTTCAGGGTTTCGATTCTGCAAGGGGTCGAGACGTGTTGGGTAAGTTTTATGGTTAAGCTACTAAGGGCGTACGGTGGATGCCTTGGCACCAACAGACGAAGAAGGACGTGGCAAGCTGCGATAAGCCTCGGGGAGCCGCAAGCAGGCTTTGATCCGGGGATTTCCGAATAGGGAAACCTATCCTGGTAAAACCAGGTTACGGCCCGCTGAATACATAGGCGGGTGCGAGTCAACCCAGGGAAGTGAACCATCTCAGTACCTGGAGGAAAATAAATCAATTGAGATTCCGATAGTAGCGGCGAGCGAAATCGGAACAGCCCAAACCGGGGTGTTTACATCCCGGGGTTGTAGGACCGCGTGAGTAGAGTTACCAATCCGGAGGCTAGGTGAACCTGCTGGAAAGCAGGGTCAAAGAGGGTGAAAACCCCGTAACCGAAAGCTTACCGGACTCGAAGCGGTATCCTGAGTACCACGGGGCACGAGAAACCCCGTGGGAATCTGGGGAGACCACTCTCCAAGGCTAAATACTCGTTGGTGACCGATAGTGAACTAGTACCGTGAGGGAAAGGCGAAAAGCACCCCTGCGAGGGGAGTGAAATAGAACCTGAAACCGTATGCTTACAAGCAGTCAGAGGGCTATGCCGTGTCTTCGGATACGGAATGCCTGATGGCGTGCCTCTTGCTTAATGAGCCGGCTAGTTATTCTCACACGCGAGGTTAAGCGCAAGCGAGCCGTAGCGAAAGCGAGTCCGAATAGGGCGTTCAGTGTGTGGGAATAGACGCG
>JBEKHG010000045.1:0-26122 GCA_050012395.1 Candidatus Acidiferrales bacterium | reverse complement strand
GACGTCAATAACGTGAGTGGAACCGTGAGCAGCATCGGCGGCGGACTCATCACCCTAACCGATAACGCGACCGGTCTGCCTTTGACTCTTAACACCGGCTCCGCCACCGTCACCAACTATCCAATGAACGCAACGACCTGCACGACCGCGAATACGCTTGCGTGCATACAAGTGGGCGACCTAGTCACGCTTTCGTACGGAGCTTCCAACGCCAACCCAGTGCAATTCACCGCCGTTAACATCGCTGGCAACCCCGGAATCACTTCTGCAGGTGGATTCCAAGGGACCATCGTTGAAGCTGGCGCGACGCCTGAGGTGGTTGTCACTGCCATACCCGCCGGAAGCATCATCGGTCTCAGCGGCGTTGGACAGGTCCTCGGTCTCAACGCAGCAACCGCGGTGTTCAGCAATTCGACTGGCGCCGCTTTGCCAGCGGGATCGTTTGCTTCCGCATCGGACTTGGTCGTGGGCCAGAATGTCTTCGTTGACGTATGCCCACTTGTTGGCGGCGTGGCAACTTGCAGCTACACGCCTCCGGTCGTCGGACCACCAGCCGTGATTGGATCTGTTACCGCAGACGCGATCGAACTGCTTCCGAGTAACGTCTCCGGTCTGTTCACTGCCCCTGCAGCGCCGAACTTCACGGTCACTGGCCTGAATTCGTTCTACACGGGCAACGGAGTTACTTCGCTTTTTGGGAGTACGAGCGCCTCTACCGTATATAGCGGCACGGTGAGCGCCGGATTCAGCGCCTTGGTACCGGGCAATACGTACTTTTACACCGGCTACTTGGCCAATTCTGGCACGGCCGCACAACCCGATTTGATCACCACGGGCATTTTCGGGAACGAGTAAGTAACCGTTAATCCTTAACCGGCGGCGCATCTTGCAAAAGGTGCGCCGCTCTTTTTTGCCTCCGAATTTTTCGGTGGCTCACCAACAATACTTGCACTTACGAGATTCCTGGAACATCGCCAGCCCGCCGCAGTCGCTTTTTTAAATCTTCCGTGTTCAGATAGACTAAGGATTCCCCTTCCACTATGTATCCAGGCGTCATTTCATTGGGCAGGTTTGCGTCGGCGAACGCGCTGTTCGATATCCGTGCCACTTCGTTATCAGCTGAGTAGCGTTGCTTGTAACCAAATGGCGGTTTCAATCGTC
This sequence comes from Candidatus Acidiferrales bacterium, assembly GCA_050012395.1. Lineage (GTDB taxonomy): Bacteria > Acidobacteriota > Terriglobia > Acidiferrales > UBA7541 > Palsa-295. Next base: position 24,961 of record JBEKHG010000045.1, on the reverse strand, counting down.
GGAAAGTAATGCGCTTCTTTAGTTAGACTTATGTGTGCCCGAATATTGACTTGGGTGCCGTCACTATTGCGGTGCATGAAAGCGTCTAAAAAAGGCCAGTCTCGGTTAATATCAGGACACACAAAAGCGATTCACTGCAACTTCATTAACAGGGCCTGAACGGTTCAAGATCCTAATCCTAAAAGAGGAACCACAAATTGGCTGAGAATCCCCCGAACACTCCTAACGCGCCAGGTCCTGGCAACAAACCAAGCTCTCCCAGCGCTCCGACGGCTCCCAACGCGCCGGTGACCATCAGCACGAAAGATTCCCCCAGCACCACGGCCACCGCGCCTCCGGCTTCCGCTCCGCCTCCTTCGAAACCGCCCGAAAAACGGGACGCGCGCGCGCCCAAGAGTCACACGTGGGTCTGGATCGTGGTAGTCATCCTTTTGCTCCTAATTATTTTTTACTTCTATCGAGAACACCAGAGAGCAGCAGAAGCGGCAGCTGCGGCCAAGAAGCCTGTTCCCACCGCCCCAATCTCCACCACCACCGCCCGCAAAGGCGATATCGGCGTTTACATCAACGCCTTGGGAACTGTCACCCCCGTTTACACCGCAACAATTACCAGCCGCGTTGACGGCCAAATAACAAATGTCGCCTACACGGAAGGCCAGATGGTCAAAAAGGGAGATCTTCTAATTGAGATTGACCCGCGTCCCTATCAGGCCGCGCTCACTCAGGCTCAAGGCACGCTGGCCAAAGACACCGCCGTCTTAAGCGAGGCGAAAATCGATTTAGCTCGCTACGAGCAAGCTTACGAGCGCAACGCGATTGCCAAGCAGCAGCTCGACGACCAAGCCCAGGTTGTCCATCAGGATGAAGGCACCGTTAAACAAGACGAAGGCACCGTCGCCAGCGCCACCACGAACGTCGATTACACCCGCATCACCGCTCCTATCAGCGGTCGCGTAGGTCTGCGCTTAGTCGACCCCGGCAACATCGTCACCTCCGGCAGCACCACCGCGCTGGTAGTTATCACTCAACTTCAGCCCATCACCGTTATTTTCAGTGTCGCCGAGGATTACCTGCCGCAAATTCAAAAACAGTTGCGCAGCGGCCAAAAGTTACCCGTGGACGCCTTTTCCCGCGATCAAACCACAAAACTCAGTTCCGGTTCCTTGCTAACTCTGGACAATGTGATCGATCAGACCACCGGTACCGTAAAGCTGAAAGCGATTTTTGATAACAAGGATTTCGAGCTGTTCCCCCAGCAATTTGTAAACTCCAGATTGCTGGTAGATACGCAGCGCGGAGCCACGCTGGTTCCCACCGCAGCCATTCAACGTAACGCGCAAGGTGCCTATGTTTACCTCATCAGTTCTGACAACACGGCAACATTGCGCAATGTTACTGTCGGCACCACGGACGGGAATACGGCAGCCGTGCAAGGTGTGAATCCCGGAGACGTACTCGCTGTGACCGGCTTCGACAAGCTGCAGAACGGCGGCAAAGTAACCATAGTGAAAAATCCGGCCGGCGGGAGCGGCGGTGGAACTGGCGGTAACAACGCCAATCCAAACGGCAGCAATCCCAATCCCGGTGGTAATAGTGGCAACGCGCCTAGCCAGCAAAGTAACGGACCAGCAAGCTCGAGCCCCAGCGGCGCTGGCAGCAGTTCAGGCGGAGGCAGCCATCCGTGAGTCCGTCTCGTCCATTTATTTTACGGCCGGTGGCCACCTCGCTGCTGATGGCCGCCATTTTGCTCGCTGGAATCGTTTCGTTCATGCAACTCCCGGTTTCTGCTCTTCCGGAAGTTGATTATCCGATTATTCAGGTCGTCACGTTTTATCCCGGAGCCAGCCCCGACGTAATGGCCTCCGCCGTCACTGCGCCGCTGGAGCGTCAGTTCGGCCAAGTCCCCGGCCTGAATCAGATGACTTCCACCAGCTCTGACGGAAGCTCGGTCATCGTACTGCAGTTTTCACTCGACCTCAACATCGACGTCGCCGAACAGGAAGTGCAAGCCTCTATCAACGCAGCGCAAACCTATTTGCCCGCCGATCTGCCTGTTCCCCCGGTTTACAGCAAGACCAACCCCGCGGACGCGCCGATTCTTACTTTGGCTCTCACTTCGTCGACCATCCCGCTGTCTCAAGTGGAAGATTTGGCTGATACGCGGCTCGCGGAAAAAATCGCGCAAGTGACTGGCGTTGGACTCGTAAGCATCAGCGGCGGACAAAAGCCCGCCGTGCGCATCCAGGTCAATCCCACCGCGCTGTCATCCTACGGTATCAATCTCGAAGACGTCAGAACCGCCGTACAAAGCACCAGCCTCGATTTAGCCAAAGGCAATTTCGATGGCCCACACCAGGATTACCAGATCGACGCCAATGATCAGCTCCTAACCAGCAAGGATTTTCAAAATGTGGTTGTCGCCTACCACAACAAGAGTCCCGTTTTTCTCTCGGACGTCGCGCGCGTAATCGACGACGTCGAGAACACCAAGCAGGCTGCCTGGATGAACACCACGCCCGCCGTGATCATGAATATCCAGCGCCAGCCCGGCGCCAATATTATTCAAGTCGTTGACCGCGTAAAAAAATTGCTTCCACTTTTGCAAAGCAATTTGCCCGCATCCGTGAATGTGATCGTTCTAACCGACCGCACCACCACGATTCGAGCCTCCGTGCAAGACGTGGAATTCGAGCTGATGCTCACCGTGGGCCTGGTCGTGATGGTTATCTTTCTTTTCCTGCGCAATCTTTCCGCTACCATTATTCCGAGCGTGGCTGTACCTCTCTCGCTGGTCGGTACATTCGGCGTTATGTATTTGGCAGGCTACAGCTTGAACAATTTGACTTTGATGGCACTGACTATTTCTACCGGCTTCGTGGTCGATGACGCTATCGTTATGATCGAAAACATCGTTCGCTTCATCGAAGAGGGCGATCCCCCTCTGCAAGCCGCCTTAAAAGGCTCAGAGCAAATTGGATTCACCATCGTTTCGTTGACGGTTTCCCTGATCGCCGTGCTGATTCCCCTGCTTTTCATGGGCGATATCGTCGGCAGGCTTTTTCGTGAGTTTGCTGTCACACTCAGCGTAACCATCCTTGTCTCCGCGGTCGTTTCTCTAACTCTTACCCCCATGATGTGCTCCAAGCTGCTCAAACATCAGCCCGAATCGCAACGCGGCCGCTTCTATCAAATTTCAGAACATGCCTTCGAAAGTGTCATCGCCTTTTACGGACGCACGCTGAAATGGGTACTGAAACACCAGACCGCCACGCTTTTTGTCGCATTGGCGACTCTGGTCCTCACCGTAATCTTGTACATCATCGTCCCTAAAGGATTTTTCCCCGTACAGGATACCGGGATCATTCAGGGCATCTCCCAGGCCTCCCAGACCATTTCGTTTCCGGCCATGGCTGAAAAACAACAACAGCTAACCCAAGTAATTTTGAAAGATCCGGCCGTCGATAGTCTTTCTTCCTTTATAGGCATCGACGGAACCAATCCCACTCTTAACAGTGGCCGCATGCTAATCAATCTGAAGGCTCTCGACGTGCGCAAGATTAATGCCTCTGATGTCATCCGCCGTCTGCAGCCCAATCTCGAAAAAATCGAAGGCATCACGCTTTACATGCAACCAGTCCAGGACATAACCGTAGAAGACCGCGTCAGCCGCACGCAGTACCAGTACACTTTGGAAGATCCGGACATCAATGAACTGAATTTATGGACCGCCAAGCTCGTCGACAAATTGAAGCAAATCCCCGAATTAACCGATGTCGCCACCGATCAGCAAACTCAGGGACTCGCAGCCTCTTTGGTGATTGACCGCGTAACCGCGTCTCGCATGGGCATCACGCCCAACATGATCGATCAAACTCTGTACGACGGTTTCGGTCAGCGCCAGGTGGACACCCTTTACACCCAACTAAACCAGTATCACGTCGTTATCGAGACCATGCCGGAGTTTCAGAAAAATCCCAATAAGCTCCAGGATATTTACGTGCGCTCCGCGATCGCGCCATCCGCTACAACCACGGGACCTACTACGAACTCCAGCGGTGTAGTCACAGCCACGTCGTCTTCGGGAGGCGCCACAAACTCGACTCCGAGTCCCTCTGCTTCGTCGTCCTCGTTGCCCAGTGGCGGCTCGGCCAATCCCACGGCCGTAGGCGGCGCAAATGGATCTGCAGTTCCGCTCAGCACCTTTACACACTTTGAAAATAAAACCGCGCCCCTGTCAGTGAACCACCAAGGCCAGTTCCCCGTGGTCACGCTTTCATTTAATTTGGCGCCCAATGCCTCTCTCGGTGAAGCCACCAAGGCCATCGATAAAGTGCAAAAAGAAATCGGGATGCCTCTCAGCATCCAAGCCGCGTTTCAAGGCAGTGCCGCGTCGTTCCAGGCTTCGCTCAGCAATGAGCCGATTCTAATTCTTGCCGCGCTTGTAACCGTCTATATCGTCTTGGGAATTCTTTACGAGAGCTATATCCATCCGCTCACCATTCTTTCCACCCTTCCTTCCGCGGGAGTTGGCGCGATTCTCGCCCTCTTGATTTGCGGCAGTGAACTAAGCGTTGTCGCACTTATAGGAATTATCCTGCTCATTGGAATCGTGAAAAAGAACGGCATTATGATGATCGACTTTGCTTTGGAAGCGGAGCGTAAAGAAGGTAAGAGCTCGGAGGAAGCGATTTACGAAGCTTGCCTGCTGCGTTTTCGACCCATTATGATGACGACCATGGCGGCTCTGCTGGGCGGTCTTCCGCTCGCTCTCGGCACAGGTATAGGATCCGAGCTGCGCCGACCTCTCGGTATCTCCATGGTGGGTGGCTTAATTCTCAGCCAGGTCCTCACTCTTTACACCACGCCCGTGATTTATATTTATTTCGATCGCCTCGCAAAGAAAGCCGCGAACTGGCGCGCGGGCCGCGCGGGTCAGGGTGCTGCGGAGGCTGCCCCAGCGGATTAGATATGAGCCTGTCTACTCCATTCATTCGACGCCCGGTCGCCACCACTCTCCTTACCGTGGCTCTCGCGCTCGCTGGCGCCGTCGCCTTTAAGCAGCTGCCTGTCTCCGCACTTCCACAGGTGGACTTCCCTACCATTTCAGTAGCCGCTAGTTTGCCGGGAGCGAGTCCTGAGATCATGGCCTCGTCTGTTGCCACTCCGCTCGAGCGCCAGTTCGGCCGCATCGCCGGCGTCACGGAAATGACCTCCTCCAGCAGCATCGGTACCACCAGCATCACGCTTCAGTTCGACTTGAATCGCGACATCAACGGCGCCGCGCGCGACGTCCAAGCTGCCATCAACGCCGCGCGTAGTTATCTGCCTGCCAATTTGCCTGGCAATCCCACTTACAGGAAGGTAAATCCCGCGGACGCGCCCATCATGATTCTGGCGCTAACGTCTGACGTTTATGATCGCGGGGCTATGTATGATTCTGCCTCCACCATCATTTCGCAACGGCTTTCGCAGATCGAAGGTGTCGGACAAGTGAGCGTCGGCGGCAGCTCCCTGCCGGCGGTCCGCGTGGAAATTAATCCCACTCAGTTAAATAGCTACGGCCTTGGTCTTCAGGATGTCGCCTCCATGTTGAGCTCGCAAAACGCGAACGAGCCTAAGGGACAAATATCTGATGATCGCGGAACCGCCGACATCACGACAAACGACCAACTTCTCAAGGCCCAATACTACAAAGACCTCGTCGTCGGATATCACAACGGCGCCGCCGTAAAGCTTTCCGATTTTGCCGACGTTCAGGACTCCGTGGAAAACCTTCGTACCACCGGATTCGTAAACGGAAAACCCGGCGTCTTGTTGATTATCTTCAGGCAGCCTGGCGCCAACATCATCGACACCGTTGATCGTATCCGCGCATCGATTCCCGCTCTAAAGGCCTCGATTCCGGCCGCCATGGATTTCACCGTTATGCTCGACCGTACCACCACTATTCGCGCCTCCGTCAGCGACGTAGAACGCACCCTCGCCATATCCGTCGCACTCGTAATCTTGGTGGTGTTCCTTTTTCTGCGTAACGTGCGTGCCACTCTTATTCCCAGCGTCGCTGTCCCAGTCTCGTTGATCGGCACCTTCGCGGTCATGTATTTGTGCAGCTATAGCATCGACAACTTATCAATGATGGCCCTCACCATCGCCACCGGTTTCGTTGTGGATGACGCGATCGTGGTTATCGAAAATATCTCGCGCTACCTCGAACAGGGCTATTCTCCGATGGATGCCGCCCTCAAAGGAGCCAGTGAAATCGGCTTCACCGTGCTTTCCATCAGTATTTCCCTTGTCGCCGTATTTATTCCCATTCTGATGATGAGCGGTATCGTGGGCCGCTTGTTCCGCGAGTTTGCCGTTACTCTGTCCGTCGCGATCATGATCTCGCTGGTTATTTCTTTAACCACCACGCCCATGATGTGTTCCCGGCTTTTGAAACATATGGAAGAATCCGCCCACAACAAATTGTTTCAAGCCAGTGAGCGCGCCTTCAATCGCGTACTGGCAATCTACGAGAAGTCTTTGAGCTGGGTGCTCAACCATTCCGGCCTCACTCTGACTGTCTTGCTACTCACAATCGGCCTGAACATCTATCTTTTTTCCGTCGTCCCCAAGGGCTTCTTCCCGCAACAGGATAACGGAACGGTTTTTGGCGGCATCCAGGCCGAGCAGGATATTTCGTTTCAAGCCATGCAGGCCATTACTAAGCGCTTTGTCGATATTGTTGCGAAAGACCCCGCCGTTCAAAATGCAATGGCCTTCAGCGGAGGCGCCGGCGCCGTGAACACCGGCTTTATTTACATGGCGCTAAAGCCGCTCGACGAGCGCAAAATTTCTTCGAGCGATGTAATTAACCGCCTGCGTCCAAAACTTATTTCTGTCCCTGGCGCTACCGCGTTTCTCCAGGCCGGCCAGGATCTGCGCATTGGTGGCCGTCAGAGCAATGCCCAATATCAATACACTATCCAGAGCGACAACTTGGACGATCTGGTCACCTGGGGCCCCACTCTTCTGGCCCAGATGCGCCAGCAGCACATGTTAACGGACGTGAATACCGACCAACAGAACAGCGGCCTTGAAACGGAGTTGGTGTACGACCGCGAAACCGCATCGAGGCTCGGCATAACCCCCAAGCAGATCGACACTACGTTGTATGAAGCTTTCGGCCAAGCCCAGGTCTCGACGATGTACACCTCTCTGAATCAATATCACGTGGTCATGGAGGTCGCGCCACAGTTCTGGCAAAGTCCGGAAGCCCTGAAAGATGTGTACGTGGAAGCGTCGCAGGGGAAAGAAGTTCCCATCACTGCACTTGCACACGCTGAGACGAAAACTGCCGCCCTCGCCGTGAACCATCAGGGCCAATTCCCCTCCGTCACCGTCTCTTTCAACCTTGCCCCCGGCGTTTCGCTTAGCGACGCCGCCAAAGCCATCACCGATATGGAACAAAAAATCGGAATGCCGACCACCATTCATGGAATGTTTTCCGGCACTTTGCAGGCTTTCCAGGCCTCGCTGTCAACGCAACCTCTTCTCATCATCACTGCTCTGATGGCCGTTTACATCGTGCTCGGAATTCTTTACGAGAGTTATATCCACCCCATCACAATTCTCTCCACACTGCCTTCCGCGGGCGTGGGCGCGGTACTCGCGCTACTCATCTTCCACATCGATTTAAGCGTTATCGCAATAATCGGTGTCATCCTTCTGATCGGTATCGTAAAGAAAAACGGCATATTGATGATCGATTTTGCTCTCGCCGCTGAACGCCTCGAGAAAAAGAGTTCCGAAGAAGCTATCTATCAGGCTTGCTTGCTGCGCTTCCGTCCCATCCTAATGACTACTATGGCCGCAATATGCGGCGCTCTTCCTCTTGCGCTAGGCACCGGTACAGGTTCGGAATTGCGTCGGCCTCTCGGTATCACGATTATAGGCGGACTGATCGTAAGCCAGATGTTGACGCTTTACACCACCCCGGTCGTCTATCTCTATATGGACCGCTTGCGTATTCGCTGGGCGCGCAAGCACCACAAGTCCATCGGCCAGCTTCCCGGCGAACAATTGGGCAACTATGCAGACTAATCGCACAATGGAGTCGAAATCTTGAAACATCCTATGAACACAGCTCTTATTCCGCGTCCCCATCAGGTTCTCGCCTGTGCTCTCGTTCTCGCCATAATTCTTTCCGGATGCACTGTAGGTCCGCATTATCACCGGCCCGACGCCACTGTTCCCGAATCCTACAAGGAACTCACTCCCGCCGATTATCAGAACACCGCGGGCTGGAAAGTGGCGCAGCCGAAAGATTCCGCTTTGAAGGGCAATTGGTGGGAAATATTTAACGACCCTGAGCTCAATACCCTGGAAGAGCAGGTGAATGCCTCGAATCAGAGCATCGCTTCCGCCGCCTCAGCCTTCCTGGTCGCGCGCGCTATGGTTAAAGAAGCCCGCTCGCAATATTTTCCAACCGTAAGCGTAGGCCCCTCCATCACAACCAGTCAGCAGTCGGGGACAATAAACAGCGGTTTCGCGACCGGTTCAACCAGCGGTACGGGCAGTACCGGAACCGGCGTAGTCGTCTCGCCGCAAGTAATTACCGACTATACCTTGCCCTTCGACGCCAGTTGGACACCCGATCTCTTCGGCCGTGTTCGAAATAACGTGCGCGCAAACGCAAACGCCGCGCAAGCCAGCGCCGCCGACCTGGAGAACACTCGCTTGATGATCGAAGCCGAAGTCGCTGTCGATTATTTCAATGTTCGCGGCCAGGATGCCCTTAAGAAATTATTGGACGATACCGTCGTCGCCTATCAGGAATCACTGCGTCTCACCCAAGCGTTGTACGAAACTGGCATCGATTCCGACGAATCCGTCGCCCAAGCCGAAACTCAGCTCGAGTCTGCCCAAGCTCAAGACACCAACCTCGGTATTCTTCGCGCCCAGTACGAACACGCCGTCGCAATGTTGGTTGGGCAGCCCGCATCCAGTTTCTCAATTCGAACTCTGCCGTTGAAGACAAGCCCCCCGGCCATCCCGTACGGAGTGCCGTCGCAGCTTCTTGAGCGCCGTCCTGACATCGCCGCGTCCGAAAGATTGATGGCTCAAGCCAACGCGCAGATCGGCGTCGCCGTCGCCGCCTATTACCCTACGGTCACGCTGAGCGCATCTGCAGGACTCGAAAGCAGTTCGTTCACGAAATGGTTCACTTGGCCCAGCCGTTTCTTCTCCGTCGGCCCCAGCGTTTCAGAAACGCTCTTCGACGGCGGCCTCCGCCACGCCACCGTCCAACAGTACCGGGCGAACTATCTCGAGACCATCGCGAATTACCGCCAGACCGTCCTCGCGGCCTTTCAACAAGTGGAGGACAACTTAGCCTCCATCAGAATTTTGTCCGTAGAGATCAAACAGCAGGACACCGCCGTCGGCTCCGCCGAACGCAATCTTAAAATCGCCACCGATCGCTACAGGCTGGGCATCGATCCCTATCTGAACGTGATCACCGCGCAAACTACTTTGTTCGGCAATCAGCAAACGGATGTCAACCTGCGCATTCAACAAATCACGGCGAGCGTGCAGCTAGTGGAAGCGATAGGAGGCGGTTGGGACGCGTCGCAACTCCCCTCCGTGCCCGGACTGGTCAGCGGCCCGCTCGTGATTCCGAGCCCTCCGCCACCGCCGGCCCTGTTAAATGAATAGACGAATGAATAGTTGAACGAATAACGGGCGCGCAACAGCACAGTTACGCTCGGATCGAATATTTCTCCGTAACTGTTTCTAGCTGTGCCCGCGTCTAACGGATGATGGAAAACAGTCGAGTTGTTTCCGGCAGTAAGCTCACAACTGGAATAAACGATGCCGCCTTTTGCGGAATTTCAGCATCGATGTTGAGGAACTTTTATGCGCTCGAAAACGAATAAAGTCTTGCGATTCATAATTTACGCTTCGTTAAGTATCGCCGTTGCCATCGCAGCCTCCCCGGCCTTTGCCGTACCGCCATCGTTGGCCAATCAAGCCGACCAGGAAACCGCAATTCAAAAACAAGTTGGCGCTATCAAATCCATCGTAGGGACTACCGTTACCATTACCACTGACTCCGGACCCATTGCCAACGTAAACGTTCAGCCCACCACAAAAATCGTCCGCGTCGAACCTGGCCAAACAGATCTAAAGAACGCTGTCCCCCTGGAATTGAAAGACCTGCAAGTCGGTGATCGCGTCTTTATCCGCTGGAAAGCCTCCGACACTGCTCAGCCCGTCAACGCCATCGGCATCATCGTAATGAAACGCGCCGACGTGGACGCCAAGCTACAACACGAGCGCGAAGATTGGCAGAAACGCAGCGTAGGGGGCCTCGTCACCGCCATAGACCCTGCGACCAAAACTATATCGATCTCGGTCACCGCCATCGGCGGCAAAAAGTCCATCGCCATCAACACCACTCCGAAAACAGTCTTTCGCCGCTACGCTCCTGATTCCGTGAAATTTGATGACGCCAAAGTCAGCGCTCTCGACCAAATCGAGCCCGGAGATCAACTCCGCGCCCTCGGCACGCGCAATGCCGACGGAACCGCTGTCGACGCAGAAGTAGTTGTCAGCGGCTCGTTCCGCAATATCGCTGGACCCATCATCTCAGTTGATCCCGCGTCGAATACGATCGTCGTGAACGACCTGATCGCCAAAAAATCCGTCGCGGTTAGAGTTTCTGACCAAACGCAACTCCGCAAGCTTCCGCCGGAAGCCGCGCAGCGAATCGCATATCGCTTGAAAGCCGCCGCAGGTGGAACACCCCAATCCGGTGACGCCTCAGCCGCCCCCGGCTCAGGAGCCGCAAATGCCAATCGTCCCCCCGGAAGCAGCGCATCTGCCTCGACATCTCCAAACGCACCGCAGGGCGGCCCGGGTGGTGCAAGTCGTCCCACCGGCGGCCAAGCCGACTTGCAACAAATTCTCAACCGCATGCCCGCTTCAAAACTCGCTGATTTTCAAAAAGGCGATGTCGTAATGGTTGTCTCTGCAGAAGGAACAAATTCAGGTGGAGTCACCGCAATTACGGTACTCGGCGGAGTGGATCCAATTCTCGCCGCCGCGCCTAATGCAAGCCAGGCTATGACTCTCTCGCCCTGGAGCCTTGGCGGCTCCTCCGCAATGGACGCCGCAGGTAACCCATAGAGAAAGCTCGCAACTCCATTAACGATCTTAGTGTCAGGGGAAAGAATGAAATTTCGGCGCCTCACAATTTTTCTACGGCTCACGATCATAGCGTTGCTGGGTTTAACCGCGGCTCCCGCGTATTGCCAGTCGGCCGCCTCTAACAACGGCGCGCTCCACGCCCAGGTCCTCGATCCTTCCAACGCCGCAGTCACCGGCGCTACCGCCGTCCTCACCGGCGCTGACGGTACATCCGCCGGAGCCACCACCAATCAACAAGGCGCCTTCGACATAAAAAATCTAGCCCCCGGCAAATACACTCTCGAAGTCATCGCCAAGGGATTCGCTCTGTACAAAAACGAAGACGTTGAAATCGCGTCCGACCAAACCAAGAATCTGAATATTCTGCTCACCATCGAAGAACAAGAGCAGCAGGTGACCGTCCAGGGTGATACGCCCACGGTAGATGTAAATCCCGCGAACAATGCCGGTGCCATCACTATTTCAGGAAAGGAACTCGATGCCCTTCCGGACGACCCTGACGAATTGCAAACCGATCTAGAAGCCTTAGCGGGTCCTTCCGCCGGCCCTAACGGCGGCCAGTTCTACATAGACGGTTTCACCGCCGGCCAGCTTCCTCCGAAATCCTCCATCCGCGAAATTCGCATCAATCAAAATCCTTTCTCCGCCGAATACGACAAAGTCGGCTACGGTCGCATCGAGATTTTCACTAAGCCCGGCACCGACAAATGGCACGGCCAATTCTCTGTTAACGCCAGCACTTCCGCGCTCAACTCCGAGAATCCTTTCTTCGACAAAAGCGCTTCCACCACGCCCTACCCGGGCTACTATACTGCGCAGTACACTGGCAATCTTGGCGGCCCGCTCGGCAAAAAAGCGTCTTTCTTCTTCACTGCCGATATTCGCGACATCAACGACGTTGAAGTGGTCAACGCGCAAACCGTCGATCCCGTCACCTTCGCAGTCACCCCTTTCAGTGCCGCCATTCCCAATCCGCGCAAGCGTTACAACATCGGTCCCCGTGTTGATTACCAGCTAACCAAATCGAACACCTTGTCCGTGCGCTATCAGTATTACCGCGACAATGAGGCCAACGAAGGAATCGGCGGTTTTGACCTTCCCTCTCAGGGCTACAATGCTCTTTCCACCGAGCAGACTTTGCAGGTCAGTGATACCCAGGCTTTCGGAACCAATATCATCAACGAAACACGCTTTCAGTATCTTCGCGACGAAAGCAGCCAGCTCCCGGTAAGCACCGCCCCCACCGTATCGGTTGGCGGCGCTTTTAATGGCGGTGGAAATAACTCCGGAAGCGTCAATGACAATGCGAATCACTACGAACTTCAGAATTACACGTCCATCCAATTTTCAAAACACTTTCTAAAATTCGGCGGTCGCTTGCGCGGACTTACCGACTCAAATTTCGCCACCTCCGGTTTTAACGGCGCATTCGTTTTCCCCTCGATTCAGGCCTATCAGGCCACTCTCGAAGGAACGCAGCAAGGCGCGGTACAGTACTCCCTAACCGGCAATGCAAACCCAAATCTGAACTTGACGAACTTTTCCGTAGGCCAGGTCGATGTCGGCCTTTTCATTCAAGACGACTGGCGCATCAAGCCCAATATCACTCTCAGCCTGGGTGCGCGCTTCGAAGCGCAAAACGAAATCAGCGATCATGACGACTGGGCTCCTCGCCTGGGTTTTGCTTGGGGGATAGGCGGTCATGGAAAGACTCCTCCCAAAACCGTTTTGCGCGCCGGCTTCGGTATCTTTTACGATCGCTTCAACGAAACCTACGCTCTCCAGGCGGAAAGGTTGGCCGGCGGAGCCGATGCGCTCACTCAATTTGTGGTCACGAATCCCGGCTTTTTTAACGCGACTACTCCGGTTCCAATCTCTTCGCTTCCTGCCAACCTGACCTTGCCTTCCACTTACCGTTTGGAGCCCAATCTGCGCTCGCCTTCCACTACGCAAACTGCCGTCAGCTTCGAGCGCCAGCTCACAAAAATCGCGAATATGTCCGTGTCTTATTTAAACTCGCGCGGCGCCGACCAACTCTTCACCAACAATATCAACACACCCTTTATCGGTGAGTACATTCCCACGCAGCCTTTGCTGAATCGCCCTCTCGGGCCTATTGGAAACGTTTACGAGTACGAATCGGAAGCTATCTTCCGTCAGAACCAACTCTTCGTGCAGGGCACCGTCCGCGCCGGCGCAAAATTGCTGATTAGCACCTACTACACATTGAACTACGCTAAGAGTGATACTTCCGGCGCCAATTCTTTCCCTTCGAATCCTTACAACATCCTCGCGGATTACGGGCGCGCTTCCTTCGATATTCGCAATCGTTATTTCCTGATTGCTTCCATTGCGCTTCCTCACGGGTTCCGCTTCAGCCCTTTTTTGATCGCCAGTTCTGGTATCCCTTATAACGTTACCTTGAGCCAGGATGTGCTAGGCACTTCCCAATTCAACTACCGTCCCACATTCGCCAGTACCTCCACCCCGGTGCAGAATGTGGTCACTGTTCCGGGCTTGCCCGCATTCAACACCGTTCCCCCGCCCGGTGAAGAAATTCCCGTGAATTATTTAACCAGCGCTGGACGCTTCACACTGAATGTTCGCCTAAGCAAAACATTCGGTTTCGGTAAAGCTGCGGAAGGCCCAAATGGTGCCAACGCTGGCGGCCCGGGCGGTGGCGGCGGTCGTGGAGGCGGCGGTGGTCGTGGGCCCGGCAGTCCATTTGGAGGAGGCGGTGGCTTCGGCGGAATAGCCGGTGGAACCAACAAACGCTACAACATCACATTCAGCATCAACGCCCGCAATCTCTTGAACAACGTGAATGCCGCCGTTCCCAGTGCCGTTCTCTTCCCACCCACCTCCACGTCTCCGGCTGAAGCATCGCCATTTTTCGCCCGACCAAACTCCCAGGCCCTCGGCCCCTTCAATACCAGCTCCGCCAACCGCCAAATCTACCTCCAAGCCTCTTTCAGTTTTTAGTAGTATGTTTCTCGGTCGTATCGCCAAAACGCAGCGCAATACTGGCGCGCGAAGTCCGGTCAGCGGCCCTCTCGACGCCGCCAACTGCTGAGGAGAACGCAATGCCGCGAAAATTTCTATTCTCAATATCGTTTTTAACAACATTCATCGCGCTGGCCATCCCAGCCCTCGCTGCTCAATCCAGCCAAACAATCTCGCTCACTGTGGACGCCACCCAAGCTCCCATAAAATTAGTCCACTCCCACATCATCATGCCGGTGAAATCCGGCCCGTTGACCCTCTACTACCCAAAATGGATTCCCGGCGAGCACGGCCCCAACGGCCCCATCGCAAATGTCACCGGTCTCAAATTTTCCGCCGACGGCAAAACGATCCCGTGGCAGCGCGATCTACTCGACAACTTCACTTTCCACGTCGACGTTCCCGAAGGCGTCGATCGCCTCGACGCCGATTTTGATTACATCGAGCCCACCGCTTCCGGCGCTTACACCGCAGGCGCTTCCGCCACCGCCAAACTCGAAGTCATCAGCTGGAATCAGAATGTCTTGTATCCTGCCGGGACTCCCGCTGATGAACTCACCTACGAAGCAAAACTAATTCTTCCCGAAGGATGGAAATTCGGCACCGCGCTCCCCATCGCCAATCAATCCGGCAATCAAGCCAGCTTCAAACCTGTATCTCTCGAACGCTTGGTCGATTCCCCCGTAATCGCCGGCGAATACTATCGCGTAATCGACATCACGCCGCCCGGCGAACCCATCCATCACGAAATCGATATGGCCGCCGACAGCGAAGCCGCGCTCGCCATGCCTCCAGAACTTAGGGCCAGCATGATTAATTTGGTCGCTGAATCCGGAAAACTATTCGGGGCGCGACATTACCGCGATTACCACTTTCTCCTCACGCTCAGCGATCACGTTGCGCACTTCGGCCTCGAACATCACGAATCAAACGATAGTCGCTTGCCCGAGCGCGTCATGCTGGAGCCCACCGGCGCCTTTTCCGTCGGCGGTTTACTCGCTCACGAATTCGTGCATTCCTGGAACGGAAAATTTCGCCGCCCTGCTGACTTGACTACTCCCGATTACGAAGTGCCCATGAAAACCGATTTGCTCTGGGTTTACGAAGGGCTCACGGATTATTTTGGCCCCATGCTCGCAGCTCGCAGTGGCCTTTGGACGCAAGAGCAGTATCACGATGTCCTTGCCTCCATCTCGGCTGCGCTTGGTCCTGGCCGCCCCGGTAGGACCTGGCGTCCTCTGCTCGACACTGCCGTTGGGCAACTTGGCGGCTTCGGGCGAGGCTGGATGAATTGGCGGCGCGGCTCTGACTATTACGACGAAGGCGATTTAATCTGGCTCGAAGTTGCCACCATCATCAATCGCGAAACTCACGGCCAAAAAACCATCGACGATTTCGCTCATTCGTTTCACGGCGGCCAAAACAACGGCCCTGAAATAAAAACGTACACCTTTGAAGAAGTTGTCTCCGCGCTCAACAGCATCGCGCCATACGATTGGGCCGGCTTCTTCCACCAGAAGCTCACCTCAACTTCCCCCGACGCGCCTGTCGGAGGAATCGAAAATGGCGGATGGAAAGTTGTTTACACCGAAAAGCCCTCCAAGGTGCCCGGACGCCGTGGCGGCGCCGGAGATGCCTATAGCATCGGCCTTCAAGTTGGCGAAGATGGTTCGGTAACCGATTCCATCGTCGGCGGGCTCGCATTCAAAGCCGGCATTACCTCGGGCATGAAAGTAGTTGCGGTGAACAGCCGCGTTTACACCCACGATCTTCTGCAAGACGCAATTAAAGCCAGCAAAGACACCGCGAACCCCATCGTCCTGCTCGTCATCGTTGACGACTATTACAAAACCTGTACCATCGACTATCATGGCGGCGAGCGCTATCCCCATCTTCAGCGCGACGATAGCAAACCCGACTATTTGGACGACTTGATCAAGCCCCATGCATCTAAATAGATGAAGCTAAATCTCGGCTGGGGATTCTTACGCGGAAAAGAATTCCGCACCCCGCGCAGGTAGTACGCGTGAGGTTGCGACCAAAACACTGATTATTTCATCAGAGGATCATGAGCGACCAACAACAAGCGAATCAGCCGGCAGTTAGAATCATAGGCCGCAACGGTTCTCCGCGGGCTTATGCTCTTCGCGACTTCTTCACCCGCGCCGATATCCCGTTCGAATGGGTAGAACTGAAAACAGATGAACAGGCTCGCCAATATGGCGTCGCCGGACTAAACGATCCCAGGCTCCCGCTCAGCATTTGTCCCAACGGCACGCGATTGGAAAACCCCACTATCCGCCAGATTGCCGAAAAGCTTGGGTGGTACAACAACCCTTCACAAGCTGAATACGATCTCGCCATCTATGGCGGGGGTCCAGCGGGATTGAGTGCCGCTGTGTACGGTTCGTCGGAAGGCTTGAAGACCGTTCTGATCGAGCGCTCCATCGTTGGCGGACAAGCCGGAACCAGCTCTAAGATTGAAAACTACCTGGGATTTCCCGACGGAATTAGCGGAGCCGATCTGGCGAAACGCGCGCGCGACCAAGCCTGCCGCTTTGGAACCGAGATTCTGATGCTGCGCGAAGGAGTGCGCGGCGAATTTGAACCGGGCAAAGGTACCGGCTACCTTGCGGACGGCACAAAAATTGTCGCCCATGCGACCATCTGTGCCACCGGCGTGCGCTATCGTAAGCTCGGCTTGGAAAAGGAAGACGCTTTTTATGGCGTGGGCGTATATTACGGCGCGGGAGCCAGCGAAGCGCAACTTTGTTCCAACGAGCACGTTTTTGTTGTAGGCGGCGGCAATTCCGCAGGGCAAGCCGCCATGCACTTTGCCAAGTTTGCGCGAAAGGTCACTATTGTGATTCGAGGTGATTGCTTGCGTCGCACTCTGTCGCAATATCTCGTGGACCGGATTCATTCGTCTCCGAATATCGAGGTTTTGCCGCGTACCGAAGTGATTGCTCTCCACGGCGATGATGTCTTGCACTCGGTCACACTGCGAAACAATCAAACCGGCGAAGAAAAAAGTTTCGAGACCCGCTGGCTCTTTTTGTGTTTGGGTGGTGAACCGCAGACGGACTGGGCCAGAGACGTCGGAATTTGCCGCGACTCCGACGGTTATCTTGTGACCGGCCCGGACTTGTCTCTTGACGGCGTGCGCGCTCAAAACTGGCCTCTGGAGCGTTCGCCCTATTATTTGGAAACGAGCATGCCCGGACTGTTTGCTGCAGGCGATGTGCGGCACGGCTCCGTGAAACGGTGCGCGTCCGCCGTAGGCGAAGGCGCTATGGCCGTCACATTCGTGCACCGCTATTTGACGAGCACCTAGGTCGCAAAATTCTCGCACGAACACAAAGGAGGATTTACTTATGCCGGCTTGCACCCATATGAATCAGATTCGGAATGTAACACCTCGCACTCCCAATGGCTGCGAGGAATGCTTGAAAATGGGCGATACCTGGGTCCACTTGCGCCTCTGTTTGGAATGCGGCCACGTAGGCTGTTGTGACTCATCGAAAAACAAACACGCCACCAAGCATTTCCATCACACCAAGCATCCCATCATGAAGTCGTTCGAGCCGGGTGAGACCTGGGGCTGGTGCTATGTAGATGAAGTGGAACTCGATCTATCGGCGCTTCCATTGGCCGCGCTGAGCCATACCGCGTAGGCTGCGGCGATCTGACGTACGAATCGCGGATGGTTTTCGCGAGTTCGTACCGATTTGTAACAGAAAGCTGCACATCTTTTTACAATCGACCGCTTGACGCATTTGCAACGCTTTCGTTATAGTTGCAGCTCGACTGCGCGAGTACGCTAGTCGGAAGGAAACTGGAACCGCGATGCATCTGTTTTATTACTGTTTCGCCTTTACTTACCGCTTCTCCTTTACGGGAAGCGGGCCGGCGAGACGCGCGCGGATAATCTGAGAAAATAGCAGCAAAAACCGCAAAGTCTTAAGATGCCGGCCGCGACCCTCCAACGAGGACGCGGCCTTTTTTGTTTTGCGTAAGACTTGCGGAATAAACTTTTGCAACTCAAAGTGACTGAGAGACTTCACGCGAGTTTTTGAATTCTTTTTCGATGTTCCGAGGAGGCCGGATGCGAGGTCTGAAGATTGGAGACTGGAGAACGAAGATTGATGCGATCGATACAACTCTGCTGCATCTGCTGAACGTGCGCGCGGCCTTTGCGCTCGAGGTCGGCAAGTTGAAAGGAGAGGCTGGCATGCTGCTGCGTGTTCCAGTACGCGAGCGCGAGATTCTCTCTCGCATGAAGAAGCTGAATCCGGGCCCGCTAGACGGCGAAGCAGTGGAAAAAATCTATCAGCTTATTCTGGACCAATCGATTCGTATCCAGGAAAGCCACGGCTACGGCGCCGCAACAAAATCGAAAAACGTTTCCGCGCCCCATCGCAACCGGACAAACCAGCCTGAAATTCAATCAAAGCGGCGCAAGCCGAGGGTCGCATGAAACTTTCCCACGACAAGCGCGTGGCCTTTCAAGGCGAACGCGGTGCCTTCAGCGAAGACGCGGCTATAAAACTGCTGGGCGCGGAAGTCTCTCTCGTGCCGCTTCCGACCTTTGAAGCCGCTTTCAGCTCGATCGCGCAACACGACGCGGACTATGTGTTGGTCCCAATCGAAAACAGTTTGGCAGGCCCGGTTCAAAGGTCGTTGGACTTACTGGTGGAGGGCGATTTGACGATCGTCGGTGAGGTGATTATCCGCGTGCAGCACAGCTTGATCGGCCCGCCGGGATCCACTTTCGACGATGTAACCGTGGTTGAATCACATCCGGTCGCCTTGGCGCAGTGCGAGGGATTCTTCAGTTCGCGCCCATCGCTGAAAAGAATTGCAACGGATGACACCGCGGGAAGTGTTCGCGAGATCGTTCAAGCCGGAGATCGCAAACGAGCCGCTATAGCCGGCAAACGCGCCTCGCAAATATATGGTGGACAAATTCTTCGCGAGAATTTGGAAGATGATCCTGAGAATTACACCCGGTTTGTTTTGCTGGCACCGGCCACGGAAGCCACGCCGGGGCGAGCGGACAAAATTTCTTTGGTGTTCAGGCTGGCCCACGTTCCAGGCGCACTATTTTATGCGCTGGAACCTTTCGCCCGGCGACAAATCAACTTGATGAAAGTGGAAAGCCGTCCAGTTCGCGGTCTTCCCTGGCAATACCGCTTTTATCTGGACCTGCAGGCATCTGCAACCGACCCGGAGGTTCAGTCGGCCTTGGATGAACTGATAAAACTCGCTGTCGAAGTACGCATTTTGGGATCTTACATTTCTGCAAAAAGTGAAAACAGCAGTGCGGCGTAACTTGGGAGATCAATCATGATTGTCAACATGGCGCAAGGCGCAACAGAAGAACAAATCAATCACGTAGTCGAACGGATTAGAGAGTGCGGCTGCCAGGCGCATTTGAGCCGCGGCGAAGAAAGAACCGTGATCGGCGTAGTCGGACGCAGCGCGCAACATCAGAGCCAACTGGAGGCTTTGCTGGGCGCGCCAGGTGTGGAAGAAATCATACGCATCACCCATCCCTTCAAGCTCGCTTCGCGCAATTTTCGGCCGGATGGCTCGGTCATCGAGCTAGGCAAGGGTGTCTCGATCGGCGGGGCAGAAGTGATTGTGGCCGGCGGCCCGTGCGCCGTGGAATCACTCGAACAAATTAACGAAATCGCCGCTGCCGTGGCGCAGTCCGGCGGAAAACTGCTCCGCGGAGGCGCTTTCAAGCCCAGAAGCTCTCCCTATTCTTTTCAAGGGTTAGGCGAAAAAGGGCTGAACTTATTGCGCGGAGCCGCCGACAAAAACGGTTTGCTGGTTGTGAGCGAAGTGATGGATCCTTCGCAAATTGAACTGATGCTTCAGTATGTAGACGTGCTGCAAGTGGGCGCGCGCAACATGCAAAATTATTATCTCCTTCGCGCGCTGGGAGAAAGCACCAAGCCGGTGCTGCTGAAGCGTGGCATGTCGGCAACGATTGAGGAATTACTGCTGAGCGCCGAATACATCATGTCCGGCGGAAATTACAATGTGATTCTGTGTGAGCGCGGTATTCGCACCTTTGACACGTACATGCGCAACACCATGGATATCGCGGCCATTCCGGTGATCAAACAGCTTTCGCACCTGCCGGTGATGGCAGACCCATCGCACGGCACCGGACGCCGCGACAAAGTTCCGCCCATGGCTCGAGCTGCGGTTGCCGCGGGAGCTGACGGATTGCTAATTGAAGTCCATCAAGATCCCGAACGCGCTTTGTCCGACGGCGCGCAATCAATTTATCCCGAACAATTTGCGCGTCTAATGGACGAAGTGCGCGTGATTGCCCCAGCCGTAGGACGCCGAATCGCAAGCGTTCAGGCGTTGACGTGAACAAAACTAAATGGAGACAATTATTTCTGTGCAGGGAAATCTTCAGAGGCAGCTTGAGCGGTGGGAAACACTTGAATCACACGGTTTACTTGCGTCATGTTCAACACGCCTTCCACCATTCCTCTCACACGAGCGAGTCGCAGCATACCCCCGGACCTTGAAAGGCGTGTGAACGATTTCACGATTTGGCCCACGAACGCGCTATCGATGTGATCCACATCATGCATATCAAAAATAATGCGCGTTTCTTTTTTCTCGATGTGACTCTCTACTTCCTGGTCCACTCGTTTGCAATCGGGACCCATCTGCACGCGGCCGCTCATTTCGAAGACCCAGATTCCCGGCTTAATCTCCTGCTTTTTTAGCATCACGGAATTTCATACCTCATTTTCAGAAATTTTAGATGTTTCCATCGATCGCATCTCCGTTATTTCATCGGCTAGCCTTCGAACGGAAACTGTCGGATCAGTCGCATACAGTCGGCTAGGGCTTTCAACGTGGAATCTCCCCAACCGGACGGCACAAATGGCGCCGTTTTCTGATTCACCTGTTTGTCCGCTTCAGCAAAGAAGCGAAGGTGCTGTCCTTTCGGTGGCGCTGCAAACTCTTTCACCGTGATATTAAACGGAATGTCGCGGCCGTCCTCATGCTTCGTCATCGTGAAATGATGCAGTTGCGCTAATTCCTCCACAGGGTTAGCCTGCGCGTACTGCCAATCTTCCACGAGCGCCTCCTGGACGAGCTATATGAATGCATACCGCAAATGAATACGGAGAGACGGAATAATAGGATGCGAAGCCGGCCAAGTCAATCTGCGCAAAGCGATGGGCGTGACTTCAGAACGAGTGGAGCCGGAATGAGGTGGGGACGAAGATGCCGGAATTGCAAGCCGGGATCGTCGCCGCCAGGTTGCGAAAAACGTTACTGAAACCCCGATGCGCCGAACAGGAACGGAACTGGAATCTGTTCCTTCTACACCGCTTGTTAGAATCAATCAGAGCGGCCACTCGTGTCCATTAAACGGAATAGGGATTTAAAGCTCACGGAATTTCTGCCTTCTTATAGTAAAGGCGACGAAACACCCCAAGAGTTGGTCTCAGCGTGACCCGCCGCCCTTACCTCGACCGAAAAACCAAAACTGCGCCAGACAGAAACAGAAGCGCTCGGTCCGGTTACCGCTAATTCTCATTGGCACTGCGCTACAGTATTTTCCGCCGATTCCGTGGTGCAGTAAGGGAGCCGGAACGTTTCGTAATGTTTGATGATCCACAACCCTTCGTTGTTGGTCGCGTAGATCAACTTTCGCCCGTCATCGGAATAAATGCTGGTGACGCCAGTTAGCGTCTTCACTACGTGTGGATTCTTCGGATCGCTCAAATCCACCAGTCTCACCGTCTGTGTTGGAACGCTTCCTGGTCCCGATTGGTCGGCTTGCACAGAGATCGCAAGTCCCGCGCCCAGCTGAGTCAATTTTCCTTTCTCAGCCACACGGTCAACGATCTGTGGATTCTTGGAGTCCGTTACATCCACCACGGTGAAATGAACATTCTGTTGCAGCAGAAGATATCGCTTGCCCTTCTCTTCTTGCACCAGAATTTGCCGCACAGCCGATCCGGGCACCGCCAAATGCGCCAACACCACGACCTTGTCCTTCGTCCTCGGCTTATCATCTTGAGCTGCCGCGCGTCCGTAATTCGCCAAAAAACAAGGTGACATCGCCACTATTGCAGCGATTGCGGCGCTTTGAAATACCATCTTACGAACCCGACTCGCTGCGAAATATTTCCTCATTTTCTCGCTCCTTTATACTCAATCCAAAATTTTGCAGGGGCCGTTAACGGAATGGACCAGAGCCTTATTCGCGGTTGCTTACCAACGCGCTCACAACAATTTTCGTGTTTAAGCCAAATATTGACAATCGGCTAAACCCTGTAAAAATGCCTTCCCCTCGCCTTCAGCCCCCCAAATCTATCATAATCAATGTCCGTAGTTTGGTTTATAATTCCGGTCCAGCTACCCTCCCGCGCGGAGAAACTCAAGCATCTGAAGGAGATACCGCCATGAAGCGCAACCGAAGAGATTTCATGAAGGATACCGGCGCGATCTGCGCCTTGGCAGTCACTGGCGGGCTGCCCGCCGCGTCTTCACAACCGAAACCTGCCTCAGACTCGCGCGGCATGGCCCACGGCCTCACTCTGCTGAGTATACGCAACGGCTCGGAATGCCGCCTCGGCGTCAAGGATGACAAAGGAATACTCGATGTAGTCGAAGCCTCCAGAATTCTGCGTATGCATGCGCCGGCCACCACCGACGATTTGCTTCAGAACGAAGATGGCCCGAGCCTAAACGCCCTGGTGGATGCCGCCGCCAAATCCAAGTCTGCGCAAAAAGCCTTCCTCAAAGAAGACTCAATCGAGTACGGCCCAGTGGTAACACACCCGCAAAAAATTGTCTGCGTCGGTTTGAACTACCGCCAGCATGCCATGGAGATTGGCGCTCCGATTCCCAAACAACCAGTGCTTTTCAACAAGTTCAACACCACGCTCAACCATCACAATGGCACCATAAAACTTCCGGTCGATTACGCCACAAAGTTCGATTACGAAGTGGAATTAGTGATGGTGATTGGACGCGAAGCCAAAGTGGTGAGCGAAGCCGACGCTCTCTCTTACGTGGCCGGTTATGCCACTGGCAACGACTTCACCGCTCGCGACTTGCAGCTTGAAACTGGCGGGCAGTGGATGGTGGGTAAGACGCCGGATCAGTTTGCCCCCATCGGCCCTTACCTGGTCACCGCCGACCAAATCGATCCCGACAACCTGAAGCTCGAATGTCGCGTGAATGGCGAGACGCGCCAATCTTCCAACACCAGCGACTTCATCTTCAATACGCGTAAGATGATCGCTTACATTTCCCGTGTCATCACTCTGAAACCCGGTGACATTATTTTCACCGGCACTCCGCAGGGCGTCATTCAAGGCAAGCCCAAGGACCAGCAAGTGTGGCTCAAACCCGGCGATAAAATCGCCTGCAGTCTGGAAAAGCTCGGCGAATTGAAATTCGATCTAGTCTAAGAAAAGATCTACTCATCCACATTGCAGCCCTGGGCAACGGGCCCCGGATCCGGCATGTCAAACTTCATGACGATCGGCGCCCCGGTGTCGTCGTTCGTGGTTATATCCACCGTTTGAGCCCGAAGTAGTCTCTTCATCATATCTTTCGGGATCGACGCGGAAGCCTTGTCGCTTCCTGGCGCCCACTGACCTTTCACCTCTTTGCCATCATTGATGCGGTATTGGACGAAGATCTTCGGGAAATAAGACGTTCCGCGTATCTCCTGGGGTTCCACGTAATGAATCTTCAGAGCCGGACCAACTAGGAGATTCGCGGATTCGAACTTGCCCTTTCCATTGCGTGTTTCCTTCGGAGGGATGCAGTCCACCACCAATGCCGGACGATTAGCAAGATCGCCCTTCTGAGGCGCTTTAAGAAACTTGCCGGTCAATGTGTATTGATCATAGGCTGTCCCACGCGCGGCATCTGTCTTTAGAGATTGTTTCCACACATGGTCTGGCTTTGTCTGAAATGGCGCCGTCGCTGGAAATCCCAATGACACCAAGGCGAGCGGCAACGCCAAAAACACAAGAACTGGCTTCATCATTTAATCTCCTTGGACCTGCGCGAAATGGTCATTCTGAGTTGCGTAAAAATGGCTCAAATTATGAAGACATGTCACAATCATTCTACTTCTATACTAGCCAAAGGGCATTTAGTCACCAACTTGGCTACGTAATCTCGCGCTGCACCACGCCCGTGAACTCCGCTTTGACTGTGAAGCAACGGCCTTGTAAGATTCGCCACGCTCAATTGAGGAGAAAAAAATGCGGAATTGCATTCTTTGTGCATTTATCGCGCTTGCGCTTCCTTGTTTTGCATCCGCACAGCAACCGGCGGCGCCGGATAAGCCCGCAGGGTTCGTACCCTCACAGAAGCTGGACGCCGCTCAGTCCAAGCTGGCCGAATTGCTCGAAGCAAAAATACAAGCAGCCTGGGCCGCCTTCAAGAAAAGAGATAAAGACGCCTACGCACATTTTCTAACGGATGACTTCCAGGCCGTTGAATCCGACGGCGATGGTGAACGCACCAAGATGCAGACGCTCCGCGAAGTGGAACACAGCATGTACACTGATTACCTTCTTCAAATGTTCCAGGTTCAACCACTCGGGCCACACTACGCTTTTGTCACTTACGAAAGCAGCATGCAATTCCCCAAAAGCTCAGCCCTCCACTTCAGAAGGGTTTTCATCGGAGAGCTTTGGACCAACCGCGATGGCGACTGGAAGATGATGCGCTACCAGGAGACCATGGTCCGCTA
>JBEKHG010000044.1:0-30607 GCA_050012395.1 Candidatus Acidiferrales bacterium | reverse complement strand
TCGCACCACGCCGTCCGTTTGGGACGCCGATGATCGGAGAGGCGTCATTAACGCGGCGCGAACGAATTTGGAATCTTCCTGGCGTTGCTTATCTTCTTCTAGCGTCACTGTCGCTTCCTCCATGAGGCCTGAAAAATGCCCCGACTCACGCTAGCAGAATTGAAAATTGATTTCTATTGTGGGAAATACGCAGAGAGGTAAGAGCAAGAAAAAACTGGAGGTATTCGTTTTTTGTAATTTCATCTCACGCGGAAATGAGGGTACGCAGACTTGCGTAGCGTAGTTTCGCGCGGAAAGTACATTGTTGTAGCGCGAGATTTAGCATGGGGGAGCTAGGGTATGTCGCCTGATGCGGAGCAGGAGCTGGCGCAACAGTTACCTGGAGGGATGTTCGTCTCCGAGAACCGTTCTTAAGAGCTGAATTCTGCGCCTGTCATTCGTAATGCAGCGCCACCATGGGGTCCACGCGCATGGCGCGGCGTGTGGGTATGTAGCAGGCGAACAGGGACACAGCGCAGAGCAGGGTCGCGACGCTGAAAAACGTTAGCGCGTCGTGGCTTGTCACGCCGAGAAGCAGACCGCTCAGAAAGCGCGTCAAAGCGAACGACGCTGCGAGGCCAAAACCCAGGCCGATGAGGGTTAAGCGAAGACCATGGCCGAGCACAAGCCGGAGAATGTCCTCTTTGCTCGCGCCCAGCGCCATGCGGATGCCGATTTCGTGGGTACGCTGCCGCGTGGTGTAAGCCGTGACTCCGTAAATTCCCACCGCAGCAAGAACCAACGCGAGCAGGCCGAATGCGCCGACAAAAGTCCCGGCCACACGTTGGCCGAAGCTGGCAAACAACTCCTGCGATTCAAGCGTATTCACGTTGTACATCACCAGGTCGGGATTAAGTTGATGGACGGAATCCTGAATGCTTTTGCCGACAGTCAGCGGATCTCCGGCGACGCGCGCAGTGATAATCATGTCGGCTTTGTAATATTGATACAGCGGCAAGTACACGAAAGGCATTGACGTTTCGTTCAGAGATCTCACTTTCGCATCTCGCGCCACGCCCACAACGGTAAACCATTCGTTGGTGAAGTCGGAGTTGAGTTGCTTGCCGAGCGCTTCCTGATGCGGCCAGTAACGCTCCACGAATCCTTCGCTGACAATCGCGACGCGTTGCGAACTCTTGATGTCCTGCGGCGAGAAGTCTCGCCCCTTCACGATCGGAATCTGCATAGTTGTGAAATAATTCGGCGTGATCACGGCTGCCTGTGTTTCCATCACTTCATTCGGCTGCGATACGTAGCCTTCAGGCTTCACGCTGGTGGAACTTCCACTAAATCCAAGAGGCACGCGATCCGACAAAGACACCGACTGCACTCCCGGAAGCGCTTCCAGGTTCGCGACCAGTTGGCGATCGAATGCGGCGCCGGTTCGCTCCGAATATCCCGCGGTAAATAAATCGTAGGAAGCGATCCACACGTTATGTGAGTTGAAGCCCGGATAGATTTGTTGCGCGCTTCTGACGCTGCGAATAAACAATCCAGCGCAAATCAGCAGCAGCAACGACAGAGAAATTTGAGCTACTACCAGCCCTCCGGCAAGGCGTGCCTTGCGCAACGTGCCTGACGCGCTGCCGGCGTCCTCTTTCAATACGCTTATCGGCGCCACTCCAGAAGACCGTAGCGCGGGTAGAATGCCGAAAATAATGCCGGTGAGCAGCGCGATGGCCAGAGTCGCGAACATGACTGTGCGATCCGTTCCGATGGGGAGCCCCAAAGGGAAATCCGTATCCGGCATGAATTTCATCAAACTACCCGCGGTCCAGAAGGTGATCAGCAGCGCGACACCGCCTCCTGCCAGCGCCAACATCAAACTTTCCACGAGCAGTTGGCGAACCAGCCGCCATCGGCTCGCACCCAGCGACATTCGAATGGCGATTTCGCGGCGCCGTGCCACCGAGCGCACCAGCATCAGATTCGCCACGTTTGCGCAGGCCAGCAAAAGCACCAGGCCGGCGATAATCATCAGCATGGGAAGCAGGGTCGAGAGAAACGAATTCAAGCCCCACGGGTTTCGCCACAGCGGGTACGCTACGACAGTGTCCTTCCCTTTGTGCTCTTCGGGATAATTCTTCGCCTCCGGCTTCAGGCGGAGCGTCATTTCCGCCTGCGCTTTGGCCAGCGATACACCCGGTTTCAACCGTCCAAATACTAATAACCAAAAAGTGTGATGGTCGTGAAGCAGGTCGGCTCTTGAGTCCAATTGCGCATCCATCATGATGGGAACCCAAATTTCCGTGCGCACACCGGTCTGGCTTCCTTGAAAGGCTGCTGGCGTTACGCCCACGATGGTGTAGGCGTGTTTGTTGATTTCAATGTTCTGGCCGACCACATCCGGATTTGCGCCGAAATGTGTTTGCCACAGCCGGTAGCTGATCACGGCTACGGGCGCACCATCAGGCTTGTCGTCCTCAGCAGGAAGAAAAGCGCGACCGAGGATCGGCCGGACGCCGAGCACATCGAAATAATTCGCGGAGGCGACCATGCCCCACACGCGCTCGGGCTTAGCTCTACCGGTGACGCTCATTTGAACGAACCAGCAGCCGGCGATGCCGGTAAAACTCTGCTGCCCGTCGCGTACAGCTTCCAGATCAGGGTAGGTAAACCCGAAAGGCTGCCCGGGTTTCCCCAAGGTCAACGAAACGACTTCATTCGGATTGGAGATTCCGGGAACCGGGTTCAGCAATGCTGAATTGATCCAACTAAAAATCGTGGTGTTCGCGCCGATCCCCAGGGCAAGCGTCAGGATGGCGATCGCCGCATATCCCGGGGCCTTGACGAGCATACGCAGGCTGTACCGTATGTCTTGCCAGAACGAGGTCATCGAGCTACCTCCAAGGACTAGTTGTGATGATTGAAGCATGTCGCGGCCCATCTGAGGTCTTCTTTAAGAGAATGTGGCCGCATGGTTTAGTAGCTGTGCTTCTGACGAATCTGCTGAAACTGTCCGCCTATGGGACGCACGCGCAGCGGGACCGCAGCAGGTCCCTCACCGCGTCCGCGAAGAGCGCGGATGGGATTCGGGATGACAACTTAAAGCGAAGAGCGGAGGCAGAAAACTTTAGGAGGCGTTGGAGGGGTGGCGGGCTGGGGCGCGGTGGCGGAGGTTGCGAGAGAGTTTGGCTAGCCAGCGCAGCTCGGTGCGGAACTGAGCGATGATCAGCTCGATCATCCATACGGCTTCGTGATGGCGGTGGCCCACTTCGCGGCAAACGTCGCGAAGAGTGGATTGCTCTCTGGCGAGCTGAGCTTGCAGGAATTCTTTTCTGCGTTCGATCTGGCGGGCGACGACGCCTGGGCGAGCTTGCCAGGAAAGCGCGAGCCAGGTGAGGAAGGCTGGGCGCTCGCGTTGCGCCGACCAATCCTCGCGTTCCAGCGCAGACGCTAAAGCTGCGCGGCCTTTGGCGGTAGTGGCGAACACGCGGCGGTCGGGGCCTCCCGACGGTTCATCGGTGTTTGCGACGACAATCATTCCGGCGCCCGCGAGTTTTACCATGGAGTAATAAAGTTGCGGGCGCGAGATCGCGACCCAATCGCGCCACTCGCGGCGCTCGAGTTCGGCGTTGGCTTGATAGCCGTGCATGGGGCGTTCAGCGAGCAGGCTGAGCAGGACGAGATCGGGAGTGGTCACGCTGCTCGGCTTATTTTTTGGCATGTTTTTGCTTCCGCACGCGGCTCCAATACCACCACTGACATTTTTCCGCGGGAAGCAACGGGTCGCGCGCCTGCGCTACCGCGGCTTGAAAGGTGTCGAGGCAGCAGACATCAATGCGCTGGCCGGTGAGGCGGCAAAGTTTTTCGTACATTTTGCGGGGATTCTGGCGCGCGAGCTGGCTGATGGAACGAATGCGCAGCATTTCGAAGTCGCGAAGCATGGCGGGGCCGACGGAAACCAAATCCTGCAAACGGCGTTGTGAGGCGTGGGGCATAAGAACCTCCTTGACAGGCATAGGTTATACCGCTATCTTCCACTAGTATAAATAAGACTAGTTGATTTAGACAAGAAGGTTTTTTCTTAGAGATGCGACGACCTGTCTTAATTCTGCCGATGGTTGGGCTGCTGTTGCTTGCGAGCTCCGCTGCGGCGCAAGGAGTAAGACCGTGAAGACGATCGAGGTGAAAAAAGTGACGGCGGTGCTGTTGGTGGAAGAAATCGAGCCTTGCCTGAATTTCTGGGTGGAGCGGTTGGGATTTACCAAGACAACGGAAGTTCCGGATGGCAACAAACTGGCGTTTGTGATTCTGCAGAAAGGCGCGACAGAAGTGATGTACCAAACTTTTGCGAGCGTGGAGAAGGACAACGTAGAAGCGGCCAAGGACGCGCGCAAAGGGCCGACATTTCTTTACGTGGAGGTGGGTGACCTGGACGCGGTGATCGCGGCGTTGAAAGGCGTCCCGGTGGTGATGCCGGTGCGGACTACGTTTTATGGAGCGAAGGAAATTGGAGTGAAAGATCCGGCGGGACACTTTGTCACGTTTGCGCAGTATGGGGCGGCGGCGCAGCACTAAGGCGAACCGCAATCCACGCGTTACATCGAACACCAGGCCGGTAAATATTCGCGGTGAGCGCAAAGGCGCTGGTTAAGTTCGCGGCGGTTTTACATGCCGGGATATCTTCCGAGAAAGATTAGGAGGAAGTCGATGGTGTCGCCGATTCCGTGGGCAATGATGGGAACGGCGAGTGCGCAGCCGGCAAGAAGGCCTAGCGGAACGATCCACCAACCGAGTAAATCCCTGCCAGCGGGTACAGCGCGAAAAGAAAATTCAGAGTCGCCGGTGGCGTCATGCAAAAGCCACAAACCCGCGGTCTGCGGATGGAACGGTTTCAATATCGAAAGGCGCGTATGGGATTCGGGATGAGAAAGTGAAAACGAAAGACAAAGACCAAAGCAAGACAAAGCCAGATCAAAACCAAAAGCGAGATGCGACGAGGCTAAGGGCGGAGCGAAGGTTAGTGGGGGCGAGACTGGGACTGCGCGGCTCTTTGTTGTGCAAGCGCGGCTTGAGCGGCGGCCCTAGCTTGCGCGCGGACGGCGGCGTCATATGCGCTTTGAGAAGGCGCGCCGGGACCGGAACGCTGGGCAGGATTGGGGTAACCCGCGGGGGGATGCTGGCCTGGGGTGAAGAGCTGCTGCATTGCCTGGTTCATCTGGACCTGTTGAACAGGGCCGCCGTTTTGGGCCGCTAGTAGTTTTTGTTGATCGCCTACGAGCTCGGCGTTGCCGGGGTAATAAATCAGCAGGGCGTTCACCAAATGCAGCGCGGCAGGATAATTTTGTTGTTGAAAGAGCTGGGTGACCTGCGCGCGAAATAGGTTGCCGAGTTGCTGCTCCATCGTTTTTCCGGCGGGGCTTCCTGCACGTCCCGCGAGGATGGCCCAGTGCAGCGCGGAATCGTTGGCGGGCTCGAAGTAACGGCCCTGGGCGTAGGCGGCATTTGCTTTTACGAGGAGCGGCTTAGCGGGATCGGCCTGCTGCACGACGGCGGTTGGCGGCGGTGAAGCGGGCGCGTGGGTTACATGTGTGGTTTCTAGCGGCGCTGTGGACACAGGTTCGGTGCTGGCGTCAACGACGTCCATGATTCCGACGCCGCCGGGCTTGGCCTGCCAATTCATGTCGAAGACGGCCCCTTCGCGAACATTAATATCGCCACCGCCGCTGGCTTTGCTGGGATGGCGGTTGGGACAAGAAACTACTCCGTCGATGGTGTAATGCTGCACGCCCAACGGTACGCCGCTCACCGCGTACGGATTCGTCGCGAGATGATAGGACTTTCCCGCAAGGATCATGTTCAAGTCGGGAGTGCACATGTGGCGGTCAGCGTTGTATCGCAACATGACGGTGGCGCCGACAGGCGCGGCGGGAGGCACTACGGCAATTTTCGGTTTAGGCTTCAGAAAATGCCAACCGGCGAAAACAGCGATAAGAACTGCCGCGCCTACGGCGATGGGGATCAAAGGAAATTTGCCACCTGCGACGGCGAGCGGTCCGGAGCCGACGGTAGCAATTTGCGCGTCGCGCGTGGGCGCCATCTCGGTGCGCTGCGGCGGCACAACAATCGTTCCAGAGCTGGTGGAGACCGGGGCGAAGTCTGGAGCGGCAATTACGCCAGATTTCGGTGAAAAGTCGGGAACGGCCACTACTCCAGACTGCGGCGAAACAGCAGGGGCCGCGATTACACCCGATTGAGGCAAGGCCGCCGGGGCCGGGGGAACCGCCGCGCCCGGGTGAGGTTTAATGCCCTTTGCGTGCAGTCCGGCGACGAGGGCCGGAATGATGCTAGGAATTTCTTTGGCGCGAAGGCGCGTGGCGTTTGCGGCGGCCATGGCTTGTTTCCAACCAGGGCGGCGGTGCGCGTATTCATCGTGCGTTAGATCGAGAAGCAACGGAAGAGTGGCTTTGTTGGCTTCGACGGCGCGCACAATTTCGCGAGTGATTTGGTCGGAAGGCAGCGAGCGCGGCGAGATAATAATGGCCATGGCTTCGCAATCTGAAATCGCTTTGAAGGTTTCTTCGAAATAATCAGCGCCTGCGGGACAATCGCGTTCGTAATACCAACTGCTGTAACCGTGAGCTTCCAGGTGCTGGGCGATCTCGTGGGCTACGTCGCCATCTTCTTCAACGTAACTGACGAAAATCTTCTTCGAGCTGGGGTCCATACCTACTCCAAGGGCCGAATCTTTGCGGAGACGGGTGCTAGAGCATTGTCTAATAGCCGTCGAGACATTTGCAAACGCAAATCGACTAACGGTACCGGGCATTTTCGTGCGATTCAGGGCGCGGCGGTGGGAACACGCGCCGTGTTGGGGTGGTTTTGGAGTTCTGGTATAGTGGCCGCGCGCGCGAGAATTTCGAGCGGCAGGGAATGGCCCGGATCCCGCTAGCGCCAGGCTCGTTTCATCGGAGATCGCCCTGCATGGCAGAACAAGGTTACGTCCCGCATCCGATCGATACTTCTCAAATCAAACTGGACGACTTGAAGCCGTTGCTGGAAAATCTTGCGCGCAACGCGCACGAGGTATGGGCCCAGAAACGGATCGAAGATGGATGGAGGCTGGGACCGCAGCGCGACGATGCGCAGCGCAAGCATCCATGCCTGGTTCCCTACGATGAGCTGCCGGAATCCGAAAAAGAATACGATCGCGAGCTGGTGAATCAAACTTTGAAGACTATTCTGGCGTTGGGATATCAGATCGTCAAACGGTGAGAGATGGCAACTTCCGGGCCGGCGCTAACTCGATCGTTCGACGATATGGACGACAGCTTCGAGATCTCGTTTTGCCGGGACAAAGTGCAAGCAGGGCACCGGCGTTACCTGCCGCTGCTGAATGCATTGACGGTGTCTCAGGAATTGATCCTGCCGGTATTCCGCGAAGCCGACCGACGCGCTACCCATTACCGCGCAAAATATCAGCAAATATCGCTGGGGGCGGTAGGCATGGGCTTGCTGGCGGTGATGCTGGGGATCTGCGAAATCCTTTTGCCGAAAGACGGGAATGACGTTGCGAAGCTTGGTTTGACAGTGTCAGAGGGCGTGGCCGCGGCCTTCTGTCTGATTTTCATCCTGCTGGGGACGATTTATAAACCGAAGAATAATTGGCTGCTGGCGCGATACCGCGCGGAAAATTTGCGGCTACTGAAATTCAAAACGCTGGCAGATCCCCGTTTGTGGTGCGAGAACGGCGGAGCGTCGGATCGAAGCGGTGAAACGCCGGCAGACCACGTACGCGCAGACGTGCGCGCGGCGGTACGCGCCTTCGAGGGGCTGGTTTATGAGGATGTGAAGGAGAGTGCGGCACACGGAGTGATACCGGATGTTTCGGAAATCCATTGCCCGGAATCCTGCGAGGAAGCTCTGCACGAAATAATCCATTATTACTGCGAGAAGAGGCTGAGCACGCAAATGGATTATCTGACGGCCAAGAGCGAAGAGGATGAAAAGGGCGGCGTGGTGTCCAGTCTGCTGACCAACGTTTTATTTTTTGTGAGCTTTGGATTGGTGTTGTTTCACGTGGCGCTGGATTCCGCGCATCCTAAAGAAGCCCCTGATCGATTTGGCGAAGCATTAGTGCTAGGCGCTGTGCTGCTGCCGGCGCTGGTGGCGGGAGTTCGGACGTACCGCGCATCTCGCGAGTTTGAGAGGAATGCTTTGAGGCATCGCGCAACCCTGCATTCACTGGAAGGGCTGAATGTGGAGATGGGTAAAGCAAAAAACCTAGCCAGAAAATTCAAGATTGCGCGGGCCTGCGAGCTGATTCTGGAGTTCGATTCCAGCGAATTCATGCGCTTATTGCGCGAGGTGGAGTGGTACGGATAAAGAAGGCCTTTTGCCCCGGGTGAAATCCACAGAGAACTTTCGCGGCACGGAGCTCCTGGCCCCAAGAGCGGCCTCCCGGCGTGGCTATGTAGATTCCCTTGGTACGGTGGCCCGGCTTCGGTGCGGTGTTAGCAAGGAGCGAAGAAGGCGCCGGCCGGGTGGGGCCAGCAAGGCGTTTCACCGCAACAAAAGGCGGCATCCAGGGTTGAAATAAGCGAAAAAGAGGCAGCCCCGACGCAGGGAAAACGCGAGTCTCTAACCGTGGTCAGTGCAGGCTGACGAGAAATGAGCGCGGAAGGTTTGGGAAGGAACTACAGTAATCTCCGCATTGTGCGAAATGTGATGCGGGGATACAGTCCGTGCGCGCCTCCCATTTTCCGAGCTAACAATGCGATGGGGGGCAAGCGGTAGCTTACGTTAAGCGGATTCGGGATCCTGGGCCCGGACGAGGTCTATTTGGTTCCGTCATGGGAGGTCCTGGTAAGTGACTTTGAGGGAGAAATTCCATGTCTATGGATAAAGTGCATACATGCCCCTACTGCGGTAGCGATATAATTCGACGGTCACACAGAAAAGGAATCGTGGATCGAATTTTGAATATCGTGCGCATTCGGCCGTATCGTTGTCAGGAATGTTCCACACGTTTCTTCCTGCGGGCTGCGTAGCAATCGTCTTTTCAGTCGTGGTTCTTCTGACGAAGGCCTAACCGAAAGACCCTACCGAACGTTTCCTTTGCAGCCCGGATGATTGCAACGGCATTCGATACCGGAAGTTTTTTCCATCGCCTCACAAGCTCCGCTGCAATATTTTTTCGTAGTGACGCAGGAACAAACTAGATGTTCGCAGTTCTTTCCTTCGGTAGCCATGGAAAACCTGCTCGAAAAACTGATGTTGAAAATGATCGGCCGTCACGCCTCAATTCCGAACTAGCTGGTTGGTCTTCTCCGGATAAAGTGGGTGATGATTAGAGCCAAAGCGAGGATGGGCAGAATATGGATCAGACCCAGCGTCACGTGGAACGCGATGAATCCGAGTATCCAGACAATTAATATTCCCAGACCGATGTAGAGAAGCATCCAGACCTCCGTCGGCAAAAGTGTAACACTCGGACTGTTGATGCGCGGCAGCCAAAAGAAAAGGGGGAAGGCCGAAACCTTCCCCCACTTTGTAGAAAGTAAAGCGGTAGCTAGTCCGAAGCGCGAGCGGCGCGACGGTTCACGTCGCTATCCTTCACATCGGCCGAAGACTCACCGGTGGAGGAAATGTCCTCGGCGCCAGTGTTCTTCAGGATTTCCTTACCGCGCTTGATCTGGTCGGAAGTGTCGCAATGAACGGACAACAAAATGCCGCCCTTCTGAATACGGCCTTCGTAGCGCTTTGCTTCGTATTCAGGAATGCCCATGCCGATCAGCGCGCCGGCGAAGCCGCCGACCGCGCCGCCCACACCCATGCCGGCCAAAGCGGCCATGATGGGACCCGCAGCGATAAAAGGCCCGAGGCCGGGGATCGCGAGAGCGCCGATTCCAGCCAAAAGACCCAGCGTGCCGCCGACTACCGCGCCGCCTGCTCCGCCTGCGGTCGCGCCTTCAGGGGCCTTGGTGTCTTTGTGAGTTGCGATTGGCTTCCCGCCCAGATTTTCCGGCAAGAGGACGGAGACGTCCGAGGTAGTAAAGCCGCTCTTCAAGAATATATCGACAGCACGCTCGACTGATTCGCGCGTGTTGTAGATGCCTAACACCGACGTTTTCTTATTGTCCGACATTTTTTATTTCTCCTTTATGGCAATGATTCTTTCCGAAAAGTTTTACTGCTTGGGGGCGACTTCTAACTGGTTTACGACGTTACCTGCACCGGCGACCGCGACGGCCTTGGCTTCGATGCTGGCTCTGTCATCGTCAGAACGGACCGGCCCTTTCAAAGTGACCTTACCGTCCTGCGTGATGATCTTGATGTTGTGCGCATAGGTTGAAAGCGATTTGTCCTGCATGATCGACTTGCGAATTTGCTTGGTCGTGTTGCGATCGGCAGGATTCATTTTCTGCTGATCGGCGGTGGTGGCGTCCTTACTGGCGTCGCCTTGGTTGTTCTTCGTATTGTCCGGAGCTGGTTGCTGATTTTGCGGAACGCTCGCGAAAAGCGCCGCGCTCAAGAAGAGCGTGCTTCCGAGTGCTGCGAAATACTTTCCGACTTTCACTTTTTTCTCCTTTTAATCTTCAAGTTAGAAATTAAATTAGTGCTTATTCTGTTGTTTATCTTTCTGGGCCTGATTTCCCTGGTGTTGGCCACCTTGCTGTCCTTCGCGATTGCCTTGCCGGCCGCCCTGTTCCGGACCGCCGTGTTGGTGCTGACCGCCTTGCTGTCCCTTCTGACTTTCCCCGCGATCGCTCTGCTGACCGCCTTGTTGGCCGCCACCCTGATTGCCCTGCTGACCGCCCTTTTGATTTTCGCGATTGCCCTGCTGTTGGTTCGACTGCTTGCTCTCTTGATTTGCCATCTGTGTTCTCCTTTTTCGTCACTAACGAATCGATTGAACCGGGAAAATCTCGAATTAAGTTTGCGCTGCCTATTTACCGAGGTAGTGCACTCACCCACGTCTTATTATTGGTATTGCGAAGCAAGCCTACTTTGCTACGCGGAGCGCAACCATACAGGGAACGACGTAATTAGAGAGTAGATGGGCGGTATTTCCTTAAAAGATAAGGGTTCGCCCGCGGACAAACCCTGAGGCCGTTCTCGGAAATACGGTATGCTGCCGGGTCGTGGTAATATTCACTTGCTGTTCCTGGGCGACAGTGCCATTCGGCACATTCGATCTGGCGCAATAATGGCAAACACTCCTGCACCAATACCTCAACGGGCACCCGTGAAATTGGAAGACGTCCTGATTACCGGGCAGCTTTATTCGCGTCCGCAAAAAGCACGCGATCCAAGAGAAGAAGGGGAATCGCTGCAGAGGCTGGCGCGTGTGATGGCGCGTAAACCGCACAAGCTTGTGGAAACGCTGCTGGAAATGGCACTTCGTCTTTGCGGCGCGGGAACGGCAGGCATCAGTTTGCTGGAAGAACGGCCAGACGCCGACGCGGTTTTTCGTTGGACGCATTTAACGGGGGCGTTGGAAGGATACGTCGGGAAAGTAAAGCCCAAGGATTTTAGTCCGAGCGCAGTATGTTTGAAGCTGGGATCTCCGCAGCTATTTTCCTACCCGGCGAAATACTTCGAATACTTCCGGGATGTTAATCCTGCCATCGTGGAGACCTTAATTTTTCCGCTTCCGATCAGCGAGGAAATTCAAGGGACACTTTGGATTGTTTCACACGACGAAAACGCAAAGTTCGATTCTGAGGACGTGCGGTTGATGACCGTCCTCGCGGAATTCACCTCCTGCGGCCTGCATTTGTTGGAATCGATCGAAGCAGAGCGCGCGGCTCGCAAGGAACGCGAAGACGACATCGAATCTCGCAAGCGCACTGAAACTCTGTTGAGGCAAACGCAGACGGAAATGGAAGCGATCATCGATGACCGCACAGAGCAATTGCGGCATCTCTCGGCAAGGGTGATCAGCTTGCAGGATGAAGAGCGCAGACGCATCGCCCGAGAATTGCACGATAGCGCCGGGCAATACCTGGCGGCCATCGAGATGAACTTAAGCGGTCTGAGCCAAAATCCGAATCTGGACGAATCGGTGGCGCGCCAGATTTCGGATTCCTTGGATATGGCGAACCGTTGCACGTCTGAAGTGAGAACGATTTCTTATTTGCTGCACCCGCCTCTGCTGGACGAAATGGGACTAGTGTCCGCGCTGTCTTGGTACGTGGAAGGGTTCGCGGAACGAAGTGGAATCAAAGTGCACTTGGATGCGCCGAAAAATCTGGGACGATTGCCGCGCGAGACCGAGACAGTTCTGTTTCGCGTGGTACAGCAAAGCTTGGCGAACATACATCGTCACTCGGGGAGCCATGTGGCCAGGATTCGTATGGAGGCGGACGCCGAAAGCGTTCACGTGGAAATTTGCGACGAGGGACGCGGCATTGACCCGGATGTGCTGAAAGGGTTCGACGCCGGCAGGAAGCTTATTGGCGTAGGTATCGCCGGGATGCGCGAAAGAGTGCGCGTGATGGGGGGAAGATTCTCGATAAAATCCACCGGACAGGGGACCACGCTGGACGTCCGGTTGCCCCTGCCGGAGTAACAGGACTTCTTTATAAATCTCCTCGATAGATGACCGAGATTGCGTTCCAGGAAAGGGACGACAATGATGGTTGTAGTAGTGGCACTTTGGACAAAAATAAGCCATACCTCTAGTTGAATCAATACTTTACAGGACTGTCCCCTAGTACTAGCGGACCATTTCCCTCCGCGGTTGCGCTTGTTACTTTCTGTGTGCGGGGAAAACTGCGAATGCGACTCATCGAAATCTCGAAGTGTCTAGGACTGATCCGGCGGGCACGCGGAAGTTCCTTTGTTTTGGGGTTGCGCACGAAATTTCTATTGTCGATCGTACTGATCATCGCGGGGCTTACGTTCGCGACGCTGCTGATTGTGGGGCACACAGCGGAGGGACAAGTTCAGCGCGAAATCGATAAGGACACGCGGAATTCAATCCTGACATTTGAGAACTTGCGGGCGGAAAGGCAGCTCGAAGAAAGCCGCCAAGCGGAACTGCTGGCTACGCTACCGAGCGTGAAGTCGTTGCTTTCAGAAGAAGATAACTCACCGGACGTGCAGGACGCGGCGGAAGATTTGTGGCTTTCAGGCGGGTACGAGCTTGCGGCTCTCGCCAACGTGCAGGGAAAAATTGTCGCGCTGCATACATCTATACCCGGTTTTTCGCAGGGTGTAGCAGAAGAGATGTTGGCCCGCTCGAAAGGAATGAGCAACACCGGCGGATGGTGGTACGGCAACGGACATTTGTATCAGGTAGCTTATCGACCCGTGGCTCTAGGCACAAATACGGGAAACAAACGCGTGGGCACGGTTGTCGTGGGGCGCGAAGTGGATGCGAGCGTGGCCAGCGACGTGGGACGAATTGCCTTTTGCCAGGTTGCATTTCGATATGGCGACGATTTGGTGGTGAGTTCGTTGCAGGCGATGGATGAACGCGCGCTGGCGACCGAGCTTCAGAATTCGCCAACGTCGAATGATATTCAAATTGGAAAGGAACATTATCGCGCGAGCACAGTGGACTTGACGCCGGGATCATTTCCGCCAGTCACGTTCACGGTCTTAAAGTCATACGACGATGCAGCAGCATTCATCGCACGGCTGAATCAAGCATTGATCGGTCTTGGATTATTTGCGGTCGTCGCCGGGGCTGGGCTGGTATTCCTGATATCGGATACGTTCACGAAACCGCTGGCAACACTGGTGAACGGCGTGCGCGCCCTCGAAGAAGGTGACTTCACATATCCAGTGGACGTGGGTAGCGGAGATGAAGTCGCAGAAGTTACCGCGGCGTTCGACCGCATGCGCAGCACGCTGAGACGGAATGAAGAGCAAAGCAAACGGTTGGGCGATCAACTGCGCCAGGCGCAAAAAATGGAAGCGGTGGGACGGCTGGCCGGCGGCGTGGCGCACGACTTTAATAATTTGCTGACGGTAATCAAAGGGCACAGCGATTTGTTGGAAGAAAAGTTGCCGGCATCGACGCCGCTGTATCACAGCATCACGCAAGTTAGGAAAGCGACGGACCGCGCTACATCGCTAACGCGACAGCTCCTGGCATTCAGCCGCATGCAAGTGCTGCAGCCAAAAACTTTAGATCTAAATTTTCTGATTGCGGACGCCAGCAAAATGCTGCCGGTGCTGATCGGCGAGGACATTGATTTCAAGTTTGACCCGGAACCGTCGCTAGGCTTGGTGAAAGCGGATCCAACACAGATTGAACAAGTATTGATGAATTTGGCGGTAAATGCCCGAGACGCCATGGACGGGCGAGGCGGGAAGCTAACCGTTCGCACGCGAAATATCGTGCACGATGCGGAATATGCGAAAGCGCATCCGCCCACGGTGCCGGGAAATTACGTGCTACTGGAAGTGGAAGACAACGGACAAGGAATGGACGCGCAAACCAAAGCGAGAATTTTCGAACCGTTCTTCACAACCAAGGAGCTTGGAAAAGGAACGGGACTGGGACTTTCGACGGTTTATGGTGTGGTAAAGCAAAGCGGCGGATATATATGGGTAGATAGCGAACTGGGGAAAGGAACCAGATTTCAAATTTTCCTGCCGCAAAATCGAGAGACGGTGCAAGCGGCGAAACCGGAACAAAGCGGGATGTCAATGCGCGGTTGCGGAACGGTACTGCTTGCGGAAGATGAAGAAGCGGTAAGGGATCTGGCGTCGGAGTTCTTGAGAGCCAGCGGATACACGGTGCTAGTCGCGAAAGACGGGCTGGACGCGCTGGAAATCGCGGAACAGCGCAGAGGATCGATACACGTCCTGATTACCGACGTGGTGATGCCGCGGATGCGCGGAACGGAACTGGCGCGAAAATTGAAACGGTGCCATCCGGAATTGAAGATTGTTTATATGTCCGGGTATCTGGAGCACAACAGCCAGCCGGATGGGTATGAGCCGGAGTCCACTTTCCTGCAGAAACCGTTTACGCGAGAAAGTCTGCTGAGGAAAATTGCAGAAGTAATCAGCGGCAAGACCGAATCGTTACAACCTGCCGGAACTTGCTAGACGCCGGTCGGGTTTTGGCCGGCGGTTCAAATCATTGCACGACAATTTAAGTTTCTACTGCTTTGCCTCACGCAAGAAACGCGCGGCTTCTTCCGGCGGAGTGGGATTAATATAAAAGCCGGTTCCCCATTCGAATCCCGCCACCTTTGTAAGCTTGGGCATCATTTCGATGTGCCAGTGATAATGGTCGTTAATTTCCTCTCCGATGGGAGAGGTGTGAATCACGTAATTGTAAGAAGGAAAAGCCAAGACGGAGTCCAATCGGTTGAGAAAATCGCGCATAATTCTGGCGAGGCTTGCGTAGTATGGTGCGGGCATATTTTCAAACGCGGAACTATGCTGGCGCGGCAGAATCCAGGTTTCAAAGGGAAAGCGGGGAGCATAGGGCGCGAGCGCGATGAAGTAATCGTTCTCGAGAATCATGCGCGTGCTGGTTTCGGTCTCCTGGCGAATCATGTCGCAAAAAATGCAGCGTTCTTTTTCGTCGTAGTAGCGCTTGGAGTTGTCCACTTCTTCGCGGACGCGCTTGGGGACAATGGGCAGCGCGATCAATTGCGAATGCGTGTGTTCTAGCGTGGCGCCGGCGGGTTCACCGTGATTTTTGAACAGGAGAACGTAGCGAAAGCGGCGATCATTCTTTAAATCGAGCATGCGGTCACGGTAAGCCCAGAAAACTTCTTCGATGGCCTTTTCCGGCATGGTCGCCAGTGTGAGGTTGTGGTCCGGCGTTTCCACGATGACCTCGTGCGCGCCAACACCGTTCATGCGATCGAAGAGGCCTTCACCTTCGCGGTCAAGACCGCCTTCGATGCCTAGCGCGGGAAATTTATTGGGCACCACGCGCAGGGACCAGCCAGGGGTGTCTTTGCCGCTGCCGTTGCGGCCATAGGCGAGAACTTCGCGCGGTGTTTTTCCTTCATTGCCGGGACAGAAAGGACAATTCGCATTGCCCTTGATGGCAACGCTCTCACGAATAAAATCCATCGGGCGATTGGCCCGGTCTGTGGAAATGATTACCCAACGTCCGGTGATGGGATCCCTGCGAAGCTCTGGCAAACTTGTCTCCCCGTATTACAAATGTCGCTCGACGCGATCGTGCGAAACGTCCCGTTCGCGATGAATTATTCTCTACTATAGCGAAGGAGCACAAGACATCTAATCGGTTATTGCGCGATTAAAGTACTAGGAAGGTGTCAGGCCGCGAATCCGTTGCCACGACTGCCGGTCATGATTTGTGTTCGCTAAAGGCGGATTTATGCAGGCGGACTATTGGTTTTTGTCCGGCGGTCGTTTCGATGGCCAGGACGTCGAACCTCCACGGCGTATTTTCCAAGCGGCGGGCGCGAATAAATTGGCGAGCTATGCGCGCGAGGTTGCGCCGTTTTTCCAGGTTGATAGCGTCCTCGGGAGTGGGCTGGCCTGGTTCAGCTTTGGCCCGCGTTTTCACCTCGACGAACGCGAGAACAGCGCCGTCATAGGCGACGAGGTCGAGTTCGCCTTTGATTCCCGGTATGGTGAAATTTCGCGCAATCACGATGTAACCCTCGCGACGCAGGTACCAGTAGGCGTAAGTTTCGCCACGCACGCCGGTTCTGCGCGCGAGCTGTTTGGCGGATGAATCGGCGGAATCTTGCGCGAATCCTTTGCTGGCGGCAAAATTCAAAATCGAAAACATGATTTGAGGAAGCATTGTGGTTTGGGTCGATTATGGCACGACAAGACGGCTAAAGAGGTGGCGCGAGATTAATATTTGTAAATGGCGGGCGTAGAAATGAAAAAGCCAGGCGCGTCGCGATGACGAGCCTGGCCGTTTTCAAAGCACAAAGAGGCAGGGAACGTTTACAAGGTTTTTTCGATTTCAGTGATGATACCGTCCAGCGTGCGCACGGCGAAATCGGCTTGTTCTTCGTCAATCATGAGCGGCGGGCAAAGCCGCAGAGTGGTATCGCCCGAACCGAGAACCAGCAGACCGTTGTGGAAAGCCATCTGGACGATGCGGTTACGGATGTCGGGAGCTTTCTCTTTGGTTTTTTGATCGCGCACAAACTCGATGCCGATCATCAGACCGCGTCCGCGAACTTCGCCGACGATTTTGTGACGCTCGGTCCAGCTTGCGGTTTGCCGCTTGATGTATTCACCCATGCGGGCGGCGTTGGCCATATATTTCTGTTCGATTAAACCAACCGTGGCGAGCGCCGCGGCAATACACACAGGATTGCCGCCAAACGTGGAGGCGTGCGCGCCGGGCTTCCAGTCCATGACGGATGCTTTCGTAATGATGGCGCTAAGCGGCATGCCCGAGGCAATTCCCTTCGCGGTGCAGATAATATCCGGCTCCACGCCTGCGTAATCCACCGCCCACCACTTGCCGGTGCGGCCCATGCCCGACTGCACTTCGTCGGCGACAAGCATGATTCCGTACTTGCGGCAGATTTTTTCCAACCCCTGCAGGAATTCGGCGGGCGCAGGCAAGTAACCGCCTTCTCCTTGAATCGGCTCGATGAAAATTCCGGCTACTTCGTCAGGGTCCACCCGGCGACGGAACAATTCGTTTTCGAGATAGGACAAGCAATCGGCGGAGGCAGTCTCCGGACGAATGGCATACGTGCCGCGATAAGTATCCGGATAGGGCATGTGAAAGACGCCGGAAAGCAACGTGCCAAACCCTTTGCGCTGGACAGCTCTGCTAGCGGTCAGCGAAAGCGAGCCCATGGTGCGCCCGTGGAATGCGCCATGAAACGCGACGAGCTTGTCGCGCTTAGTGTGGTATTTCACGAGCTTGATGGCCGCTTCGACTGCCTCCGTGCCCGAATTTCCAAAATAAACGCGCTTGGGGTCTTTACCCGGTGCGATGGAAGCCAGCTTCTCAGCGAGTTCCACCATGTTTGGATAATAAAAATCCGTGCCGGACATGTGAATCAGTTCGGCGGCCTGCTTTTGAATCGCGGCGACGACTTCGGGATGGCAATGCCCTGTTGAAACCACGGCAATGCCGGCGGCAAAATCGAGGAACTTGTTGCCGTCCACGTCTTCAATCACAGCACCCCGGCCTCGCTTGGCGACCAGCGGATAATCGCGCGTGTAAGAGGGCGATACAACTTCGCTATCGCGCTCTACAATTTGCTTGGCCTTCGGCCCCGGCAACGGTGTTATCAGGTGCGGCAACTTCAATTCGGCGGTGCTTTCGGCTTTCGTGTCGATGGCTTGCATGTCTTCCTCCGGGAAGCAGATTTGTGAAGGTTTAGCGAACGCGCAGGCGGATTTCTGCGAAGCGCGCGGAACGGTTCAGATGGAGGAAGAGGACTTAATCTACGCCGAAGAGGTTCGGGCGCTCGTGGGAGGGCTGGCTATGGGGCGAGAGGTCATATTTGGCGGAAAATTTCATTTTTGCTCTTACTTGTATTTCCAGCGGACACTGCCATCTCGAGTATCCTCGACTATGATACCAGATTCCGCAAGCTGTTGGCGTATCTCATCGCTGCGCTTGAAGTCGCGGCGCTGTTTGGCCTCGATACGCTCTTTCACCAAAGTTTCGATTTGTTGGGCGGACATTCGCTGCTGACCCGAGCCAAAACCAAGTTTGCGGAGCTTTTCGTCGTCATCATCCACGAGGACGGCCAGGACGCGATCGAACTTTTCCATGGCGGCCAGCATTCGCGGGGCGTCTTGCTGCAGAAATTCGTGTTGATCCATGGCGGTGTTCACGTCGCGCACTAAATCGAAGACGGCGGCGAGGGCTTGCGCGGTGTTTAGATCGTCGGCCAAGGCGGCGTCGAAATCGGCTTCGGCTTTCTCGGCGCGTTTGCGCATGGTGGCGCCGGAGCCGCCCGGAAACTGCTCGGATTTGAGCCGCGAGACGAAATTTCGCAGGCGTATTAAGGAGCTTTCGGCCTGTTTCAGGCTGTCCGCAGTGAAATTCAACTGGCGGCGATATGGAACAGACAGCAGAAGAAACCGTATGGTTGAAGGCTTTTTATTTTTGGCGAACAAATCGCGCAGGGTGTAAAAGTTGCCGAGCGACTTGGACATTTTCTCGCCGTTGATGATGAGGTGCTCGGCATGCAGCCATATTCGGACAAACGGATGGCCGGTGGCCGCTTCGCTCTGCGCAATTTCGTTTTCATGATGCGGGAAGGTCAAGTCCACGCCGCCGGTGTGGATGTCTAGAGTGTCGCCCAAATATTTCATGGCCATGGCGGAGCATTCAATGTGCCAGCCAGGGCGGCCTGGGCCAATGGCTGTCTCCCAAAAATGTTCGCCCGCTTTCGGCGCTTTCCATAAGGCGAAATCGCGCGCATCTTCTTTTTCGTATTGGTCGACGTCCACGCGCACGCCCGTCTGCATGCCGGCCAGATCGATGTGAGAGAGTTCTCCGTAGTGCGGAAACTTCGAAATCTTGTAATAAATGGAACCCTCAGTGTTGTAAGTGAAGCCTTTTTTCTGGAGGCGTTCGATCAGAGCGACCATATCTTCGATGTGGTCGGTGGCGCGCACCATTTCTTCGGGAGGCTCCAAGTGCAGCGCGTCCATGTCTTCGAGGAAAGCCTGGACATATTTTTCGGTGTATTCGCGTATGGAGACGCCGGCGGCCGCGGCTTT
Source organism: Candidatus Acidiferrales bacterium (assembly GCA_050012395.1). Taxonomy (GTDB): domain Bacteria; phylum Acidobacteriota; class Terriglobia; order Acidiferrales; family UBA7541; genus Palsa-295. Next base: position 10,957 of record JBEKHG010000044.1, on the reverse strand, counting down.
CTGAATGATGCGGTCATCCACGTCAGTTAAGTTCATCACCTGCAGCACACGATATTCACGCGATTGCAGGAAGCGCCGCAGGATGTCTTGAAAGACGAAGGTTCGAAAATTTCCGATGTGGGCAAAGTCATATACCGTTGGTCCGCAGGTGTATATGCGAACTTCGCCCTTGTGAACCGGCTCGAGAGGCTCGAGGCGGTTCGTGAGCGTGTTATGCAAGTGAACAGCGTTATTTTTTGCGCCCATTGGAAAAGTGTAATTCTATCTGAGGGTTCGGTTTGCAGCAAAGGCCGGGAGCAACAAGGTTTCCGGTGATGTCCCGATGGCGATGACGGCGCGTCGTTTACGTCTAGAGCAGACAGCCCAAGAGGACCTGGAGATGACCAACTACGAGCTTCCATTTATGCGGATTTCCGTGGCGTCCGAGATAAACGTCAGGTCTATTTAACGATTTTACAATATTACCATCCTGGTACTTTCGTACTATTTTTTAAGGGACTGGCCCTGCCCTAAGATAAGGGCTAGATGCCTGCGCCTTGGCGCGGAAGACTTTAGGGCTTAAGCGAGAACCAATGAAAAAGCTAATCCTGCTGGCAAGTTTGGCGTTTGCGGCAAGCGTAACGCACGCACAGTGTCCCTATGCCAGAGCGGCAGCGGCGGCGGCCTCACACGGCGCTACGAGCGCTTCGGGCGGGCCTGGATTTGAGCCCTCCACGTACGTAGGCTACTCGGAAGCGTTAAGCACGGGCGAGGAGCAGCTGAAAGCAAAGTCCGGATTAGCTGAAGCGGCGCGAACCGCGCAGGCGGCGAAGAATTCAACGGCGCAAAAGCCGGTTCTCGTGGCGGACCAAGACGACGTTGGTAACGTGGTGATCTCCAAGCCGCGCAACGCTAGCCCGAACAAAGCAGTGACACCCCGACCGCAAGGGAAGCTGAACGCGGTGAACCGGCAGCCCGCGGTTACTTCGGAAATAAGCAATTCCTCGAGCGGCAGACCGTAACATCTGCTTCAAGCCGTAGAGTTTTCCTTCAACCCTTAGAGCTTTGTTTTACCCGCCGCAAATCCTCCACTGCCCGCATTCACTTCGATACCAATCCAGCAAGGACTGCGCTGCATCCACGCAGCGCGAATTACGATAGTTTCGTCGAATGACCCGTCTTCGGGTGCGCGACCTTGCATTCAAAAGCTCCAAGTTCAAAAATCCAAGGGGTAACGAAATTTGCTGCGCCTAACTTAAGGGCGTCCCCGCGCGCCCTATAGTACCCGCCCTCGAAGACCATCGTATCCACACTCTAAAACCCCAGAAAAATTGCTAGTTAGGTGGCAAAAGTTGGCTGGGTAGTTTTGGCTGTGGGGCGAGCGGCAACGGTACCAATGGTACTTCCGAACCATTTTTTGAAAAATGTGCTCGGTTAGTATAGAGATGAAGTTCGGCTCAAACTGAGGGCTGTCGCGAGCGAAAGAGAAAACGATGAAAAAATTGATTGTTCTGGCGGCTTTTTTTTCACTGGCCTGCGCAACGCATGCCCAGAGGGCGATGGCATCTTCCAGCGGAGCACCGAGTCTAAGCGGCGGGGCCTCAGGGGGAGGCGGGGGGTTCTCTTCCCCAACCAGCTTAGGCAGCACGACTCCGGGGCCCTATTCTCTTCCGCGCAGCAACGCGAGCGGGACTAATACCGGAGAATTCGTGCCGACGTTTTTTGAGAATTACCAAGAAGCGGTAAGCGCGGGACAAAGAGAGTTGGACGCGAAGCGTCCGCAAGTGGCGGAAGCGGCTCGTGAGGCGCAGGCCATGAAAAAAGCCGGGACGCAGAAGCCGGCACTGGTGGCGGTACAGGACAATGCCGGGAACGTGGTGATCTCCACACCACGCTAAGGTAGCAACAAGAATAAATTTAATTGCCGACGACCAGGGCGGCGCAACCGTCAGGCAGTTCTGCGAATAAGGCCAACTCCGCGGTTACGGATTGAGCTGGACTCGGCGGCTGATGATGGTGACGTCGCCTTCTCCCGAAGGCGAAGCGGTAAATTGCCGCGATTTCAAGAGAAACATTCCTTCCAGGGGCAGGCCGTAGGTGCGGTCGAGCGCGTACACTTCCACCTGTTTTCCCGCCGGCAATTCAAAGCTAATTTCGATACCTTTCGTGGGCATGGTGGGGCAGTCGTAAACTTCCCAGCCGTTCAGAAAGCGGCGAACTCGCGCGGATTCAGCCTGCACAGTCTGATCCTGTATGCGAACGCCGGTGAGTCCTGAATCGGGTGGAAAGAAAACCATGGCATCAGGGGCACCGCGTTCAGAGCGCAGCAGAACGCGATACTGATGTTTGCCGTCAAGCGCGGAGGATTGCAGAATCGTAAGGGTGGGCGGGGCCAGGGCGAGATGAGGGGAGTCAGCCACGAAGGCGGGCTGTGTTTCCCATGGGAACATTCCCCGATCATCGCGATGAAAGCTGGTGGCTACGCGAATAGATTCGGGAAGCCGCCCGGAATCAGGGTAGACCACCCACTGCGACTTTCCGGAATCGGTGTCCTGGCGATATTGAAGGTTCACGCGCTCGGGGGATTTGGCGGAATACGGAGGGGCCACGACGGCGGCGAAAATGGCGAGAATTGCGACGGCGATAGTCGCGCCGGGAAAAGTGAAACGCGCCAGGCCTTGCGAACTGCGCAAGCTGCCTAACAACGGAGCAGCGGGAGTGAATAATATCGCGACGATCAGCGCGGTCCCGGCAAGCAGGCGAGCACCGAGAGCGTCGTAAAGGAAAAGCAAAGAAGTGAAACCGATGATTCCGGCGGTAAATAAAGGCAGTGCTGCGACGAGCCATAAGCCTCGAAGAGAAGTAGTACGGCGCAAGGTGAAGAACAGTCCCACGGCTACGGCCACGCAGGAAGGAACCAGCAGAATAAAACTGGTGCCGTGGGTGAGCCAGGCAAGGATGACGGATAGTAGTGACCACCAAAGCCAGCCTCCCGCCCACAAACCCCAAAAACCGGCTCGAGCGGCAAAGGCAATCGACAACACAATCACAACAGAGACCGCCAGCGACCAGAAAGCTGCCTGCAAGGGAAGAGGATGCGAGGGCCAGTTGGCGGGAGTTACCCCCACGGTGCGCAGGACTACATGAAGAATTAGCGCAAGTACGCCGGTAGCGACGAGGATGGCCAGCCAGTTGATAGCTCCCCAAAGAAGCGCAGCAGGATGAAGGCGGCCTTTCGCCATCAGCCATCCAATTTCAAAATACAGAAGCGCCAACGCAAAGATGGCCAAGGGCAGAGTCCATTTCGCGGGCCACAAGATCACGCGGCGTTCGAAAATGTCGAAGAAGACTCCATCGGTGTGAGGCGGGTTGGCGATGTCTCCGTTGGCGAGAGCCAGCACCAGGGGCAGCGCGTTTTCGCCGTGATGCTGCAAACTGCGCGCGCTGGAATTTTCCAGATTATCCAGAGGCGTGTGGAACTGATTTACTCCACCGATGAACGCGAAATTAAGGCCCTGATAATCGACAGTCTTGAAGACTGTAAAATCAGTGTCGTTCGGGAGCTGCTTGTAGGCCTCGTAGAAAATTGAATTGGTAACCGGACGTGTGGCGAACTTCGAATAAAGGTGCACCGCCCAGTAGTTCGCACTGCCGGTTTCGAACATCAGGCTTGGGCCGGAGGTGCCGCGAGCTTCCAGATTCACGGCTGCGCGCACGTCTTTGGCCCACGGACTTTGGTCCACAAAGACGCGCGCACCGATCATTCCGGCTTCTTCGGCGTCGTCGATCAGAAAAATAATGGAGTGGCGCGGTGCGGCAACGGATTTCAGAGCGCGTGCAATTTCGAGAACGGCGGCGACCCCAGCGCCGTCGTCGGACGCTCCCGGACCAGCGGGAACTGAGTCGTAATGAGCGGCGAGGAGGACGGCGGGACCGAGCTCGGCTCCGTCCAGGCGCGCCAAAATATTTTTCGCCGTGGCACAGGTTCCGTACTCATCACATGCGAAACCAGTTTGAATTTGGGGCTGGTAGCCGAGCGCGGAAAATTCAGCGAGCACGCGATCGCGCACAATATCGTTCGCGGCGCTTCCGGCAGGATGCGGAACGCCGTCGCCGACCAAGCGCCGAAGCACGGCACGCGCGCGACCGGCCGAAAATTCAGTAGCGGGGACGGTGGCTTGCTTGGGTTCAGGAGGACGCCGGCTGGCCACCGCAAGAAAAAAAATTGCAATCAGGATTACTGCGGTAGGCAGCAGGCCTCGCGGACCAGAAGAAACTTCCAGCTCCAAGATTGGCCCCCCGTGCGCGCAATCCTAGGCCGCGCCATGGTTCAAGTCAATGCGCAAGAAGCTCGGGAGTGCAACTCTGGGCGAAGCGCTTGAGCTTTATGCGGTGGCTTGCACTACAGCATTTTTCGGACGCGAATTTGAACGGTAGGCGAACAAATGGACGATATGCTCGGCTAGATCTACCGCTTGCTTTCGAATTTCCGGGACGGCGGTGGTCTCCCACAAGCCGGAGCGACAACTTCAGACGAAGCGCCTAGCGGGAGGTTAAGGCGGTATATTGCGCAGGGGTCAGGGGGACTACGGAGAGCCTTCCCTGCCGCACCAAGGGTGAATCGGCGAAGAGCTTATTGGCCTTGATTTCAGCCAGCGACACGGGCTGGGGGAGCGGTTTCCCGGCTTGAATCTCCACTCTGGGATTCTTGGGATTTGAGGCGTCCACGGACACCACCGTAGCGGTACCAACGGCGCTCTTTTCGTCTCCCGTGTGGTAGACGATGAGGTGCGCGCCGGGTTTCATCTCGCGCAAATTGCGGAGAGCGACGGGATTCGAAACGCCGTCCCAGACTGTCTTTTTGTCCTTTTGAAGGTCAGCGAACGAATATTCCGAGGGCTCAGTTTTCAGCAGGTAATGGTCGGTCATAAACTGTCTCTAGACTCTAAACCAAAATCGCGAGAAAGCAAACGGCGCCGCAATGGAGATGCCAGAACGCGCTGGAACAAATTGGAAAAGCGCTCTTTACACTGCATGCACACCATGCTAATTTCTCTTCCCGTACCGCCGATCCGATAGCGCCAGGCGGCAGGGCCATTGATCCGTCGACCCTCCTGCATTTTTTGTCTCGGAAGACCTCCAAAGAAATATAAATCGAATCCGCTTCTGCCGACCAGGCTCAGGAAGCGGACTGTGCGAGGAAACTGGTGCTAAAGCTGCGTAAAGTGGAGTTGTTGGGGTTCAAATCGTTCTTCGAGAAGACGCCGATTACGTTCAGCGGCAGCGGAATCACGTGCATCGTGGGTCCGAATGGCTGCGGCAAGTCGAATGTGGTGGACGCGATCTCCTGGGTTCTCGGAGAACAGAGCCATAAGCAACTGCGCGCCGAGCGCATGTCCGATTGCATTTTCAATGGGACGGCGAAGCGGCCTCCGTTGGGACTGGCGGAAGTGACGCTGACGCTGGTGGACCCGGAATTGTCCGAAGCAGTCGCCAAAGTTCTCAACGCTCCGGAAGAAACGCCTGCCGATAGCGGAATCGCGCTTGTGGAGAATCCAGGGCCGGTCGCGGTAACAAGCGACGATGGATTTGTGGAAATTGTGGGCAAGGAAACCGAAGCCCTTCCAGACAGTGTCGTAATGGCCGAAGCGGAAGCTAAAGCAGCAGATGAAGAAGACAAAAAGAAGCCGTGGAAAAAGCGCCTGGCTGAGAAGCCGGCGATCGCCTTAAAGCCTGGCGAAGTTGTAGTGGGACGGCGACTCTATCGCTCAGGCCAGAGCGAATACTTGATCAACGGGCGTGTGGCGCGTCTGCGCGATGTGCAAGAACTTTTCATGGGCATGGGATTGGGGCCGGATAGTTACGCGATCATCGAACAGGGACGCATTGGGCAAATTCTGAATTCGAAGCCGATGGACCGCCGCGCGATCATCGAAGAAGCTGCCGGCGTGACGATGTACAAAACGAAGCGTCGTCTGGCGGAAGCCAAGCTGGAAGCTTCGAAGATTAACCTGTCGCGTGTGAACGACATTCTCGTCGAAGTAGAAAAGCAGCTCGCTTCGCTGAAACGGCAAGCTTCCAAGGCGCGGCGTTATGCGGAACTGCGGGAGCAAATGCGCGGTCTGCTACGGAGCGTTCTCGCGAGTAAGGCTGAGCATCTGGATATTGAAGCCGCGCGACTGGAAAACCTGTTGCGCGAAATGGAATCAGCCGAAGAGCGCGATGCGCGGACGGTGCATGAGCTGGAGTCCGAACAAGAACGGTTGAGCGCGCGAAGTTACGAACTCGACGGCGAGATGCGCCAAATTCACAACCTGCTGGGCCAAACCGCACTCGATCTGGATCGCGCCGAAAACCGAATTACCTTCAATCGCGAGCAGGTCGCGCAAATCGATACGCGCGCAATGCGGCTGGTGGTTGAGCTGGAACAGGCTGAGCGTCAGGCGACAGAGTTAGGCGCGCGAATGCTGGCGCAACGCGAAGCGGCAAGGACGCTGCGCGAGCAAACCGCGATTCTGGAAGCGGCGCTGCGCCAGACGACGGAGCAAGCTACGTCGAGTACCGGGGAGCAGGAGCAGTTGGAAGCTCGCATCGCGGAACTTCGGCAGCTCGCGGCACGCATGGTGGAAGAATCCGCGCGCGAACAGGCTGAATCGTTGCAGGCGGAGGAAACTGCCGCGCGGTACACAGCGGCTGAGGAACAGCGCGGCGCAGCGTTGCAAGCGATCGAGTCCGAATATTCGGCGCTCACTGAAAAAGTGGCGACAGCAGAAACAACATTTCAGCAAGCGGAAACGCAGGCTCACGACCTCGGCAAGGCCGTTCACGATTCGCAAGAGCGGCTTGCAGAATTTCGCAGCAACCAAAACGAAGCCAGCCAGCGGCTGGAGGTAATTCGCGAAAGCCTCTCCGCAGAGAAGGCTCGACGGGCGTCGATCGAGCAAATCTTGAGCGATCGCGCTTACACCGCCGACGCAGTGCAAAAATTATTTGCCGTAAAGCTCAGCGAAGACGCGGATTCCTCCGGCAATGACTTCCGTGCGGCAGGATTGCTGGCCGATTACGCCGAAGTGCAAGAGCGTTACGAAGGCGCCATCGAGCAGTTCCTGCGAGAAGAGTTGGAATACATTGTGGTCGAATCGTTCGACCGCGCACGCGCGGGAATCGCGCTGTTGCGCAACGAAATGGGCGGCCGCGCAACTTTCTTCGTGGACTCGCTGCACAATGGGGATGCCCCAACGCTTGAAGCCGACGGTTCCCTTCCGCTGGCGGCGGGCGTGGTAGCACGGCTAGACCGGCTGGTAGATTTTCGCGCGCCCATCGGGTCTGCTGCGAAAAATTTCTTAACGAAGCTGCGCACGGCTTACTTAGTGGAGACTTCCGCCGCAGCTGAGCAGCTCGCGAATGAAAATCCGCACAGCTATTATTTGACGCTCGACGGCAGTTGTTACCACGGGCGCATTGTTTCCGGGGGACGCGCGGGCGAAGCAGGGCCGCTCGCGTTGAAGCGCGAACTTCGTCAACACGAGACGGAGGCTGCGCGCCTGGAAAAGGTTTCCCAGGAACAACAAGAAGAGCTCGCTCGGCTCGCCGCTCAAATTCGTGATGGCGAATTGGCTGTAGCCATGGCGATTTCGCTTCACGTGGAGGCCGAAAAATCGCTGGTGGGCGCCACGCATCTTCTGGACCAGGCGCGTTCGGAACTGCACAGAATCGATGTGCAACTTGGAACCGAGCGCCAGGAAATCAATCGATTGAAAGCCGAAGCAGAAGCGGCGCGCACGCGAGCTGAGCAATCTCGTCAGCAGCACGCGGAAGCGACGCGTTCCAGGGCCGCAGCGGAAACGGAAAGCATTGAGGCTGCGGAAAAGCTTCAGCGCATGCGTCAGGATTTCCAAGCGTTGCAGGATCGGCTCGGTGCGAACCGCGAAGAACTTGCCACGATGACCGAGCGTTTGATGAGCGCGGAAGCTGCCGGACAAAAAGTGACCGAAGAAATTGCCATCGCCAACGAGCGTTTGCTGTCGCTGCGCCAGCAACAGAAAGCGATGTACCAGGAGAAATCCGAGCTGGAATCTTCCTGCGGGCAGCTTTCCATTCAGGCGGACGATCTGCGCACGGAAAAATCGCGGCTGGAAGAACAGAAGGGCGCGCTGGAAAAGGAATGGGAAGAGGCTCGCACACTCACGGCACAGCTCGAAGAATCCGTGCGCGGCAAGAGGCAATCTTTGGATGAGCTACGCGCCGAGCGCAGCCAGCGGCAAATCGAAAAAGCGCGCAACGATGCGGACCGTGACTATCTCCGCCAGACTTGCATCGCTGAACTGAACGCGCAGCCTGAAGATTTGATGGCGCAGGAAGCGCAGTTGCTGATTGGTGAAGATTTGGTGAGCGCAGAGACAAATTACAACGAGATGAAAGCGCGCGTGGAAGCCATGGGCCCGGTAAACATGATGGCTCTGGAAGAATTTCAGGAATGCGAGCAGCGCGAAGGATTCCTGCGCCGCGAACGCGACGACCTGGTTTCGGCGATCGAGAATACACGGCTTACGATTACCGAACTCGATCAAGTCTCCAAACAGAAATTCGAAGAGGCCTTCAACTTTATCAACGCACACTTCGCCATTGCGTTCCAGTCGCTATTCGGCGGCGGACATGGCGAAATGCGACTGAGCGAGCCGGACAGCTCGGGCGAAGCGGGCATCGACATCGCCGCGCAACCACCGGGAAAACGCCTGCAAAATATTCTTTTGCTGTCGGGCGGAGAAAAAGCGCTTACCGCGCTCGCGTTACTTATCGCGGTGTTCCGTTACCAGCCCAGCCCATTCTGTATCCTGGACGAAGTGGACGCGCCGCTGGACGAAGCCAACGTGGGACGCTTCAACAAAATGCTCGCCGAGATGTGCGCGCAGACGCAGTTCATCGTGGTCACCCACAATCGCAAGACCATGGAGATGGGGTCGGTGCTGTATGGCGTGACCATGCAGGAGCCGGGCGTCTCGAAATTGGTCTCGGTCAAGTGGGAAGAAGCCGAGGCTGCGGCCGCGCCGAAAGCCGCCAGCAACGCGGCATAAATTCAACGGGCGCGAGGTCGGACGAGCACTCGGCGGGCGCTCTCTTCACAAAACCGGCGACATATTTCCCAAACCTGCGTTCCAGGATCAGCACCCATTAAAACTGCATGCGGTGACGCGACGAATCAACAGATGTGAACTCCACTTGGACCAGCTAGGCCATCGCAGAGACAGGACCAGGAAACACCATCGTCATCTGACACGTAGAGATGTCCGGACCAATCGACCACGGCGATCGTTGAATCGCGCGTCGCGATGCAGTCGGTATCGGCTTTGCCGTTGATCCACTCCGGCAGGCCTCCGCGCAAACGTTGTAGCGGACCGTTGCCGTCGATCGGGCGTCGATAAACTGCGCCTTGCGGCGCAAAAGGGTCGATGGACGCTGACACGAAAATGTCATTTCTGCCAAAAGCAACGGCGGAGCAATGATGGGCGTGAAGTCCTCGCTGTTCGACAGTCCATGTCGCTCCAGCATCGCGGCTAATGTAAAGTCCCATCGCCGAAGCCGCTATTACGACGTCCGGGCGGGTTGGATGCGCACACACTTGATGAACATCGCTATCGATATCGATAGTGGGCTGCCAGGTTAAACCAGCGTCGGTCGATCGCGGAATTCCGCCAACGTGGACGTTGGCCAGAAGCACCGCGCCATCGGACGTCGCCGCCATCGACCGAATTCCAAGCGGCGGCCCCATCCGCTTACCGTCAACGATCGCCGATCCCGCGTACCATTTGTCACGACCCGCTACAGCGTCAAAACCCGACAAACGTCGCTGCGCGCCGTCAGGATCCACACGCAGGATATTTGCGTCATCGGTTCCAACAAAGACGACGTTTCCAATCGGCACGCAGCACGAAAGCGGGAATTCGCTTTTTGCTAGGACAGTCCATTCGCCATCAGAAGATCGTCGATAGAGCGAATGCCCGTCAACGATTGCCAGCACTCCTCTACGTCCATCGCCCACCAGACCGCGAACCGATTGATTGACGAGTTCTCGCTCGACCGTCTTCCCAGTGACGTTGAATAGTCCTTTATCCCACGTTGCTACAAGAATAGGGGGGGTTGGCATCAAAGCAGATCCTCGCGGCACGAAGCGATGTGAGGTGGCTGAAGTAATTGTACAACGGCCAATCCGCAGAATCTGAGCCTAGGTAATCTCCGCAAAAATCGTTAACCAGGTAGGCCTCGGCCACCCTGACAAATATCTATTGACACGTATAGATATAGAATGATATAGATATTGACATGACTAAGATCGATCCTAAGAAGTTCATTCCACTCAAGACCCATTGGTTTCACATCATGCTGTCGCTTGCGGGCGGGGAGCAGCACGGCTACGGAATCATGCAAGATGTCCTGAATCGCACGACCGGGAAAGTGCGGTTGTGGCCGGCGACGCTATATGGATCGATCAAGCGGCTCATCGAGGCGGACCTGATCGAGGAATCCGACGAGCGCCCTGCCCCGGAATTAGACGACGCGAGACGCCGCTATTACCGGCTGACGGCTCTGGGCAAACGCGTGCTGGACGCGGAATGCGAGCGTTTGCAGGAGTTGGTTCGAAGCATTCGAGTGAACCGAGGCATGGTGACCGAATGAGTTTCGCATGGCGTATTTACCGGCGGTTGGCGCAGGCGTTTCCACACGAATTCAAATTGGCATACGGCGCGGAGGTGACGCAACTCGGGGAGGACGTCGTGGAAGAGATTGCCAAGAGAGAAGGAATGGCAGGGCTAAGCCGGCTAATCGCGGACATTGCAATTCGCGTGCCGCTCGAATATCTGAGCGAAATGCGTGGAGATATGAGGTACGGGTTTCGAGCTCTGATCAAGTCGCCAGGGTTTGCAATGGTGGGCATTATTTCGATGGCGCTCGGAATTGGGCTGACCACAAATGTATACAG
>JBEKHG010000043.1:0-31049 GCA_050012395.1 Candidatus Acidiferrales bacterium | reverse complement strand
TTGTGCGGGTTGTTGCGTGAATTGTCATACAGTGCGACGGCTTGCAGCATGGTTCCGGCTTTTAGCGCCCGTGGCTCGGCCAGACGATAGCTGAGCTGCCAGTAAAAATCATAGTTCACCCGTAAAAGAGTTTCGATGCTGCCCTTGGCGCCGACAATGTTGTAGTCAAACTGTTTTCCGCGCAGATGCATATGCGGAAAAAAACTGAGGAGAGTGGCGTCGTTGGGCAGAGTGCCGCGCGCTTCCACTCGATAGTCATACGCGCCGGGCGGAATCACGAAGTGATCGTTGGTCAGTTGCAAGGTGATCACGCGTTTTAGTGGCGACTTCTTGGCGAAGACGATGCCGATGCTCGTCTGATCGCTGGCCGCGTGGCCATGCGTAGTGTAATGCATCTGAAAAACCAAGTCCGAACCGGGAGGAACGAATTTAGCCATACCTGCGGGCCAATTGTCCGGCGAACTCCCGGGCGCATAGACGAGCAGAATGTCGCTGTCTGTCCAATGCGCGCCGTGGCGGCTATCTTCGTCGGTCATATCGGAGGCTGTGAATGGAATGCCCACGGATGACGGACGAATTTCCGACATCTGTACCCATTTTTCATCCGTGAAGCCCGTGGGGACGATTTCGTAGGTGTACTCGATATCGCCGTGAGCGGGCAGAGCGACCGGCTTTGTCATTGTGACGATTACGTCAGGCTGCGAAATATTCCATCCTGGTACCCATTCGCGCGGAGGTGGGGCGTCCTTGGGATCTCCGGCCGGCGCATCCCCGTCGGCCCACGCCAATATCTTTTGAATTTCGGCTTCGGTTAGCGACGGATCGTTTGAGAAATGGCCGAAGTGTGGATCGGCGAACCATGGAGGCATTTTTCTTTTGGCTACGGCGAATGCAATTTCATGCGCGCGGGAGCGGACATCGTCATAGGTAACGAGGGGCATCGGCGCAATTCCGGCGGCGCGATGGCAGCTCTGGCAGTGCTGCTGAAGAATTGGGAGAACGTCGCGATAGAAAACGGGAGGCGTAACATCGCCATTCTTTTCCTGGACTTTTGTTACGCGGGGTTCTGCAGCAGCAAAAATCACCAGAACAATTGCGGCTGCAAGGATTGATATTTTCAGAGGCACAAGAAGATTAGTTACGCATGCTCAAGAGTTGGTTGCAAGTGCAGGATTATTCTATTCACTTCGTGAATTGAAGGCTGGAGATGGCCCGGGCTATGACGTTTTCTTGAATTTGGACCAGGTCGGTATCGGCGATGGTCATTCCGAAAATCGTGTAGAGATGCGAGTCGTGGGGAACATATACGACGACGCCGGACCAATCGCGCTGGTCGACACTTCCTCGAAAATGGCGCTCGACGGCGGGCGCACCGGAAATGGTGATGTGTTTTTCGTCAAGCGGGCGGAAATTTTGCATAATTTCGCGAAGGCGGCGATCCGTGGCGTCCATGTTGGTAGCGACAGATTGTGACGCGCCGCTCTGCTGGCCGATCAAGAGATAAGTGGTTTGGTCATCAGTGCCCATTGCGGTGATTGAGCCGGGCAGAAGGGAGCGCGCACCTTCAATTACTTTCCACGCGGGGGGCTTGTACATGCGAAAGCCATACGTGTCGTTAACGTAGCTGTTGCCATTTACTTCCTCGCGCATAGGTTCGGGTGCGGCAGGTTTAGCCGGCGCTGGCGGAGCGGGCGGCGGGACATTTGCAGCGGCGGCGTTGGACGCAGCAACATTTGTCACAGGCTTGCTGGTGCTTTTTGACCGCGGGGTTGGCGCGCCTGGGCTGGATGGCGCGGCAGAACTTGTTGGGGCCGCTGAATTGTCCGCAACAGTCGGCGCCGGCTCTGAGGATTTGGCGGCGTGCGGGTCCACGGCGGGAGATGGATCGGACGCCGGTTCCGGTTTCTTCTCCGATTCTTTCTTTTTTGAGCCGGCAGAAATCACAATCGACACGACCTGGTCTTTTTGGACCTCAGCGAAGCCGTAGTTCGTTTTCACCTTAAACGAATTTTCTTCGAATCCCACGATGCTGCCGGTGATGGTTGTGCCGTCTTTTAGTTTTAGTTCGTCAGCGTGCAGAGGAGGGCAAAATGCGAAAAGCGCGAGCGCTGCGATAGAAATTGCGCGCGTCAAGCCACAGCGGAACGGGGAAATGTGAACCATACACTTGAAGTATGGCGCTCGAAGCGGTGGCGGGCAAGTTCAGGCGCGAAGACTATGCCGGGTTAGTCAGCACGCCGTGGAGTTGTTCTAGCTCGGAGCGATCGAACGCGCCGGGATTTTTCTTTTGCTTTTTGTTTGGTATTCGATTTGGGCTTTGAAGAGTGAAAAATCGCGAGAAGTCCCGGCTTTATGCGCGCGAATTCGGATTCGAGCGCGCGGAACTGAGGCCCGGCGTTGAATAAATGGCCGGAACGTCCCATGGATTCCAAACCGCGTGCCATTGAAACCGCTTTCGGGGCGCCGAAGATTGCAATGGAGCCTTTGAAGGCATGCGCGGCGCTGGCGAGTTTCTGCGCGTCTTTCCTGGCAATGGCGCGGCGAATGCGAGAAAGAGTTTTGGGTGCGTCTGCCAGAAAAGTTTTGATCAGGGAGCGCTGGAGTTTTTTGTTTCCTCCGGTGGCGCGATGCAGGTGCGTGGCTGCGCTCTCAGCATCCGCCGGTTGTTCGGCGCTCGCCGGCGCCAAAGCGTCGGGTACGGATTCCGTTTGAATGATGTGTTGCGACGCTTCCGTCTGTGATTCGACGGCTTGATACAGTTTGTCTATCTGAACGGGCTTGGCTATGAAGGCGTCCATACCGGCGTTGAGACAGCGACGCGCGTCTTCGTCCGTTGCGTTTCCGGTAAAGCCGACGATGCGAAGGTGGTGACCGGTCGAAGTTTCCATTTTGCGAATTGCGCGAGTGGCGTCCAGGCCGTTCATACGCGGCATTTCCTCGTCCATGAGGACAACGTCGAACGAATTGTGCTCGAGGGCGGCGATGGCTTCGATTCCGTCGGCCGCAGTTGTGACAGAGTGGCCGCGCTTTGTGAGCAGCTCGCTGACGAGCTCGCGATTTATTTCGGTATCTTCGGTCACAAGAATGTGCAGAGTTTTTGCTGGCGGGCCGCGGCGAGCATTTGGCGGACGCACGACATCTGTAGCGCTATCTTCGCGGCTGTCTCCGGCTGTTTGTTCAAGCGATTTCGCGGACGCGCGCGGGAGACGAAACCAGAAGCGCGAGCCGCCTTGCGGACGTGTTTCCGCGCCGATGGTTCCGTGCCAGCGTTCGACAGTTATTTTGCAGAAATAAAGGCCGAGGCCCGCTTTGCCGGAATGACTTTTACCTTTGGAGAAAAGGGAGAAGAGTTGCGTCGGGGGCAAATCCGCGGGGAGGCCGGGGCCTTCGTCGTCCACAAACGCGAGAATGCTTTCGCCGTGATCTTCCGCGCCGACGGTGACTGTGGAATTCGCGGGACTGTAACGCAGAGTATTTTCGAGCAAGTTGCCGAAGATCCGGTCCAGACGTGGCGCATCGCCGACCACATGCCAATCCGATGCTGCGTTTGGCGGCGGAGCGAAGCGAAGATTGACGCCTTTATCTTTAAACGCGGAAGAGAATTCTTGGATGGCTTGTTGGGCGCAAACGGCTAGGTCTGGAGGCGACGCGGAGCTCCTATCCGAGGATTGTTGCGCGACGAGATCGCCCGAAAACGCGGAAAGGATGCCGCGGATCATCAATTCCTGGCGTTGCGATTCACGCTGGCCCGCTTCCACATATTTTCCAGCCGGGGGACGTAAATTTTCGAGTCGCAGTAAATTGAAACAGCCACTGATGGCAGTAAGGGGTTGCGAGAGATCGTGAACGATGCAATGCAGCAGGATTTCTTTTTTTTGAATTTCGCTGAGAAGCTGCTCGTGGGCGAGCAGGGAATCCCGGGCGGCTTGAAACCATTGCTGCTGTTCGGCAAAGTGCGCGGAAAGATTGCGCAGAATCAGGATTTTCTTTTTATCGAGCGAGAGAGCGAAAGCTTCGAGTGGAATGTCGCGGCCGGCCTTATCGCGTTCGATCCAGCTTCCGGAGCTGACGGAGCCTTCTGATTTGGAATTCCAGAAGTCCTGGGCATCCACGAGGAAATTTTCGAGGAACGGAGAATTGTCGGCCAAGCGCACGCGGTTTGCCTTGCGGGAACGCAATTCGAAGATGTCGCTGCACCATGTGGGGCAATCGCCGAGGGGTAAGAATTCGCCTTTACTGAACGATTCGAACAAAGCGTAGCCCTGGCTGATGAGGAACGATTCAAAAATCGAGCTCGAGAGCATTTATTCAGCTATTCAGCCAAAGTGGCGGCGGCCAGTTGCGAAAAAACCTGTTCGACTGAAGCGCCCGTCTTGGCGCTGGTGCGAAGTATAGTCCATCCTGACGCGGCGAGTTCCGATTCGCGCGCGGAGTCGATCTCCCATTTATCGACGAGGTCACTTTTGTTGAACACCAGGATGGCCGGAACCTTTCCGACTTCCTGTACGACGCGCTCGTTCAGCGCGAGAGCGTCTTCCAGAGTTTGGCGGCGCGTGCCGTCAATAACAAGCAGGTAGCCGGACATGCCACGAAGGTAGGACATGTGAATTTTCTGGTACACATCTTCGCCATGAATGTCCCACAGAATGAGAGTGACGTCTTCGTTGTTCACGCGAACTACTTTCTTGTCGACCTTTACGCCGATGGAGGTTTGATAGACCTCGGAAAACATACTCTCGACGAAACGGCGGACCAGGCTCGTTTTGCCCACGGAGAAAGAGCCGAGCATGCAGATTTTCTTTTGAAGCATTCCAGTGCTCGCTCAGTTTCCAGAAGCGGTTGGAGTGAAAGTAATTCTGGCGGTGACGCTGCGATTCAGGCGACGGTTTTCTTCTGTATCTTCGGGACGCAAAGGTTGCGTGGCGCCAACGCCGCGAGTATGCAAATTTGAGGGCTGGACCCCGCCGCGAATCAGAATACTGCGAATGTTATCGGCACGCTCCTGGCTAAGCAGCATGTTGGTGCCTTCGATGCCGGTGCTGTCGCTATGTCCGGTAAGCTCGACGTTTGTTTGTTCGCCGAGATGACTGGCCTTCTCGACAATTTCGCGGATCCCTTTTTGAGCTTGCGCGACGGAGCTTTCCTGGCCGGGTTCCAGCTCGGCGCGACCGATTGGGAATACCAGTATCATGGACTCGATCGAGCTTTTTGGCCCGTTGAGTTGTAACAGATGGGAATTCTGAAGCTGCGAGGTATCGACGGATGTGACGCCCGCAATATAAGGTGCGCGTTCTTGGGCGCGAGAGATCCATTGAGGCGCGGCGATCCCTTCCACATGCAACTCGCCGTGGCTTTCGGAAAGCGTGACGCCCTCGGGCGGATTCAATAATTGGCGAGCGCGCTGCGCGACGATGGAGTCGTCCAAAGAATAGTAGGGCGCTAGATCGAACTGGGCGGTTCTTGGATCGAGGCCCGCTTGTTTGAGCAATGTATTTGGATCTGGCGCGAGAGGATCCTTGAAACCTTGAATGTGATAGCGGCCGCCTTCGTGGTCATAGGAAAGAACCACGATGCCGGGTTGGCCGCGAACGGCATGAAGGATTCGCGACCATTCGACCATCAGATATATGGAGTAGCCAAAGTAGGCGACCAGCAGGATGCAAAGTACCGCTATGGTCGCGAGCGCGGCACGCGGTTTCTTTTGCGCGGCGGGTTCGCGGTGCTGCGCAGCAAGAAGACGCCTGAGGAGTTCTTCGGCGGAGAGAAATGGCGCGGCATCGCCTTTGAAATTCTCCAACGCGGAGCTATAGCGCTGCTGAATTTCCTCAAGGGCCTCTTTCATGGCGAGGCGGTAATCGGACGGAGCGTGCCCGCGAATCACGGCGGCGAGCACAGCGTCAGGGCCTTCTTCGATCCAGACTTCGAGTTCGCCCACGTCTAATCGATCGAGCGATTCGTCATTTTTAGAATTGAACGAATCGCGTACAAACTGCTGAATCGCGGAGAGCATGCCAGCGACCATCGAAGCGTCTTGGGTGGCGACCTCGCGCGCGACGACGTGGTTAAGGACGAGCCCGGTGTGGCGATGAATCAGGAAAACTTGCTCCACGCGAAAAAGCAGACTGTGCATCACTACGATTTCGGCGAAAGGTTTTCCGGTACGAAAAGCTTCGATTCGCCATTTCATTCCGCGAACGGAAAGGCTGTGTTCGAGAGCTTCGTTGAAAGATTCGAGCATGCTGCGAAGGGCTTCGCTGATGGACTTTCGGATGGCTGGGCCCATGACGGGGAACAGGGCGTCGGCGAGAGGGTGAGGGTCGCGGCGAACGGACTCACGAAGGGTCTCCTGCACCGTCGGAGCTAAGGCCTGGGCCAGGGCGCGCTCGCCATGCTGATCGCGACGCATGCTGATAGCTTCGGCGACGACGGAACTAACATCCTGAGTCCGCCGGGCGCGATCGTCGAGACGCTCCTGTATGTCCGCAAGCTCTTCCTGCTCGGGCGCCATGATTAAATGGCGAAGCTCTTCGTAGGCGTGATTATTGGCTGAGGGATTTTCTTCCGTTTGATTCGCGGGAGCGCGGCGATGAGCTTGGTCGGCCATGTTAGCCATCAGGGTTTTCCCGGCGGGACTTGATCGCGTATCAGCCGAGAGCGTGTGAGTGCGTTTCGTTCGTTTCCTACTCTTCGGGCAATTCGAACTTGTTCTTCAGGCGCAGCGAGAATTCGTTGAACAAATCCGCCAGAGATGCGCGATCGGTTTTTTCGTCACGCAGGACATCCACTTCTCGATTGAGCGCGGCTGTAGTGTCGCGGCGGAGCTTGTCGATTTCCGCGGAGACGGACTTGGAATGCTCGAGGAGCTTGGCGCGAAGCTCGCTCTGCCCGTCGGACATCTGTTCTTCGAGCTGCGAAAGCTTTTTCTCGATGATTTTGGTGCCGTCCTTGATCTCGCGCGAAATTTCTTTGAGCCCTTCGGTGCGCTCGGACTTTTCGCTCTTGAGCCGCGTGCTCAGGGAATCGACTTCCTGGCGCACAAACGCACCCAGAGTATCCAGGCGCTTGGTCATGTCTTCGCGGAGGCCTTCAATGGCCTTGGTGACGTTGTCTTCCAGCCGCACGAAACGCTTCTCGTAATCGCGCATCTGCGAACCGAACAAAATATCGCGTATCTTGTCTACATTTGCGCCTTCGGGAGCTTCTTTATTTGACGGATTAGGGTCTTTCGCCGCGGATGCCATTTTGCGACCTCTCCTTTTCGGACTCTTGATCCCCTGCCTGCGGGACGTTCGGCTGGCTTTTTGGGGCATGCGGGCGAGGCTACTACGAAAGCCGTTTTACCGCAACAGGATGAGCGCAAGGGCAGTGGATCAGGTTGAATGGAAAGGAATGAACGGTATCCCGGCGGGTGTCCCGACCGATCTTCTCGATTTGTCGCCGAAAGAAAGTTCAAAATGTCCTGTTGCTTTCCAAAAGGAGTTATGTCATGGTCCTGTTGGAAACCTAAAGGTTGATTCGGCATGAAAGAAAAACCGGACGTCTTGCAAGGAACGCTCGCGCTGATGGTTCTCAAGACACTCGATGTCCTGGGGCCGCAGCATGGCTGGGGAATCGCCCGGCGCATCGAGCAGATCAGTGGGGACCTTCTGGCGGTCAACCAGGGCACTCTCTATCCTTTGTTGCTGAAGCTAGAGCATGAAGGCTCGATTGCCTCTGAGTGGGGCGCATCGGAGAACAACCGCCGCGCCCGCTTTTATCGGCTTACCGCGACGGGTCGCAAACAGCTGCAAACGGAGACCCGCGATTGGGAGCAGACCGCGGCAATTATCGCGCGGTTCTTTGATGTGAAAGCCGAGGACCTGCCATGAGATTTCTGAGAAGGTTTCTGGCGCGGCTGAAGAACTTTGCCGCCGGGCGGCGGGACAATCAACGGCTGCGGGAAGAGATGGAGGAGCATCTAGCGCGGCAGACGGGGGAGAATCTCCGCGCAGGCATGACGCCCGCGGAGGCGCGACGCCAAGCGGTGCTGAAGTTTGGAGCGGTACAGGCCGTAAGGGAAAACTATCACGCGGAACAGGGGCTGCCGTTGATGGAGAATCTGCTGCAGGACACGCGCTACGCCCTGCGCATGCTTGCCCGGTCGCCGGGCTTCACCGCTGCCGCGATTCTGACCATGGCCGTGGGCATCGGCGCCACCACGGCCATCTTCAGCGTGGTCGACGCGACGCTCTTGCATCCCTTGTCCTATCCAAATCCGGACCAATTGGTGCGCATCGAGGACGATCTTCCAGGCGCAGGTGCGCTGGATGCTGGTCTGTCGGTACCGGAGTTGAAGGACTTTCAGCGTTCGGGAATTTTCCAATACGTTTCGGGTGACTGGAGCACCTCAGGGAACCTGACCGGATCGTCCCAGCCTTTGCGCATCGCTTTCAAAATGGTTGCGCCGAATTATTTCGCATTGCTGGGTGTGAATCCGCAGTTGGGCCGCACCTTCGATCCCCGTGATGAAACTCCCGGATTCAACCTCGAAGTGGTCATCAGCGATGGGCTTTGGAGGCGGGCGTTTGGCGGCGACCCGCATATTCTGGGCAAGAGTTTGCGATTCGACAACGACGCCTATCATGTCATCGGCGTCTTGCCGGCCGGTTTTCGCGATGAGGGAAGAACAACGGAGGAAAGGAATTCCGATGTGTGGGCGGCAGCCGGGTTCGCCGCCGTTCCGTTCCCCCCGCCCTTGCGCAATTCACGGTTCGCTCCGGGAGCCATAGCGCGCATCGCCCCAGGCATGACACTGGCCGCCGCACAGAGCCGGTTGGACGCGCTTGTTGCATCTCTGCAAAAACAATATCCCGCCGACTATCCGATCCAAAGTGCGTGGAGAGTCCGGCTGGTGCCGCTGAAGGAGAGCGTGGTCGGAAGTCTTCGCCAGTCCCTGCTGCTGCTGCAGGGCGCGGTGGGACTGGTTTTGCTGATTGGATATGTGAACGTCGCGAATCTCCTGCTGGCGCGCGCCAGCGCCAGGGGACGCGAGATCGCCGTTCGCCAAGCGCTGGGAGCGGCAAGATCCCGCCTGGTGCGGCAACTGCTCACGGAGAGCCTCCTCCTTTCGTTGCTCGGCGGCTTGGCGGGTATAGCCATTCTGTTCGCGACCAAGGGGCTATTGCTGCGCATGGTGCCGGAAAGCCTGCCGCGGGTCAGCGACATCTCCATCAACTGGAGCGTCCTGCTGTTTGCGCTCTTTCTCTCAGTGGTTGCAGGCATCCTCTTCGGCCTGGCTCCGGCTTTGCACGCGAGCCGGCTGAACCTCACTGCCAAGCTCAAGGCGGAAGGGCGTGGCGCAACCGGATCAGGGGAGCAGGCGCGCACGCGGCGCGTGCTGGTGGTGACGGAATTTGCGCTCTCGCTGGTGCTGATGATCGCAGCGGGGCTTCTGCTGCGTAGTTTCTGGGATGTGTTCAACGTGGGATTGGGGTTCAATCCGCAGAATGTGATGGCTGTGCGCACCAGGCTGCCGGTGCCAAACGATCCCAAGACCAATATTTATGGAACCGCTGCCCAGGAGGCCGTTTTTGTGCGCGAGATGCTGCGCCGGGGCCGGACCCTGCCCGGAGTCGAAGAGGCAGCCGTCGGAAGCATCGACTCAGTGCCGTTGAATCATCGCCGAAATCTGAACCAGCTCATCCTCGAAGGTCGTGACCTTCGCGGCAGCGGCCCTCCTTTGGTCGAAGCATCAACTGTAAGCCCGGGATATTTTCATCTGCTCGGCATACGGCTGCTCCATGGCCGTTTATTTGCTGACCAGGACAACGAGAATGCGCCCGAGGTCGCGATCGTCAACGAGGCACTTGCGCGAACCTGGTGGCCCAACGACGATCCCGTAGGCAAGCGCGTCAAACTCAATGGTCTCAGTGCGGCCATTTCCTGGACTACGGTGGTGGGTGTCATCGCCGATGCGCGCACCGAATCGCTCGAGGAAGCAAACGTTCCGCAGATTTACGAATGCTTGTTTCAAGGAACGGATGATGACCTTGTTCTCTTCGTGCGCGGGCGGTTGGACCCAGCTCGAATCGCAGATGAGGCGCGCGTGGCGGTGCAGTCCATCAACCCGGAACTGCCTGTCTTTGGAGCAATGACTCTGCCGGGCGTTGTGTCGGGATCCCTGTCGCAAAGGCGATTCTCGATGGAAGTCGTTCTGCTTTTCGCCTTGACGGCTCTGTTGCTTGCGGCCCTTGGAATCTATGGAACCATTTCGTATCTGGTCAACGAGCGCACCCACGAGATTGGCATTCGGCTCGCGCTGGGAGCGACAAGGACGACGATTCTGGGAATGATTCTGCGCCAGGGATTGGAGCTTGCCATTGCCGGCGCCGCCGCGGGACTTGTTGTCGCATTGATTGTGTCGCACTTGATGGCAGGGTTGCTCTTCGGCGTTTCGCCCACCGATCCTCTGACGTTTATTGGGGTCACGCTAGTGCTCACTGCGGCGGCGCTCGCGGCTAGTTATATTCCGGCGATGCGTGCGATGCGGGTCGACCCTCTGAGGGCGCTCCGCCATGAATAGCCTCTACTGGTTGTGCTACTCGAGTCCCGCTGTGACTGCCTGCCGCAAACAGCTGCAGTCGGAGACAGGCGATTGGAAGCAGACCGCGGCGATCATCGCGCGCTTTTCCAAAATCAACGCAGAGGATCTTCAATGAAATTCCTGCGCCGCTTTTTCATTCGCCTCTCAAACTTCAGCAGCGCAAGGCGCGCCGACCAGCGCCTCCAAGAAGAGATGGCCGAACATATTGCCTTGCAGACTGAGGAGAATTTGCGTGCCGGCATGTCGCCCATGGAGGCGCGGCGGCAGGCCGCACTGAAGCTTGGCGCGGCCCAGGCCATTCGCGAGGACCACAACGCCGAGCAGGGTCTTCCGCTAGCCGAGAATTTTCTCTTCGATATCCGCTACGCGTTTCGGATGCTGCGCCGGTCTCCCGGATTTTCCCTGATTGCCATCGCCACGATCGCCCTCGGCGTCGGAGCCACCACCGCCATCTACAGCGTCATCGACGCAACCCTGCTGCATCCTTTGCCCTACCCCAACCCCAGCGAACTGGTGCGAATTGAAGCCAACCTTCCCGGCGTGGGCGCGCACGACGTGGGCATCTCCATCCCTGAGTTGAAAGACCTTCAGAACTCGGGAATCTTCCAATATGTGTCCCTCTGTTTTTTCGGTACCGACACTCTTACAGGCAATACCCAACCCACGCGCATCGCTGGAAAGTCGGTGACACCGGCGTATTTCGCGGTGCTCGGCGTCGACGCGCAGTTGGGCCGCACCTTCGATCCGAACGACACCACACCCGGCTTCAACAACGAACTCGTCATCAGCGATGGGCTCTGGAAGCGCGCATTTGGCGGCGACCCGCACATTCTCGGCAAGATTCTGCGCATTGACAACGATCCCGCTCGTGTTGTCGGCGTCATGCCCGCCGGATTTCGCGACCAGGGCCAAACCCCCGAGGAGATCGGTACCGAATTGTGGGCGGCGGGCGGATTTGCCGCCGACCCCTCCCCGCCGCCAATGCGCGGCACGCGTTTGCCCTTCGTGACCATAGCGCGCCTTCAGCCCGGTCTCTCGCCTGAGGCCGCGCAGGGGCACCTCGATGCCCTGGTTGCATCGTTGAAAAAGCAATATCCGGGGGATTATCCGCCGCAAGCCGCGTGGAGCATCCAGCTGACGCCCCTGGCCGAGACTCTGGTCGGCAACGTTCGCCAGTCGCTCATTCTGCTGTTCGGCGCGGTGGGCCTGGTCCTGCTGATCAGTTGCGTCAACGTCGCCAATCTGCTGCTTGCTCGCGCCAGCGCGCGAGGACACGAGATGGCGGTTCGCCAGGCGTTGGGAGCCGCAAGAATGCGCCTAGTTCGTCAGCTCCTCACAGAGAGCTTGTTACTGTTCGTGCTTGGCGGCATCACCGGTTTCGCGGTTCTCTTTTGCGCCCGGAAATTCCTGCTGCAATTTGTTCCCGAAAGCCTGCCGCACCTCAATGACATATCCATCAGCTGGGGCGTGCTGGGGTTCGCCATCGTCGTCTCTGTCGCCGCCGGAGCCATCTTCGGGCTGGCCCCGGCGTGGCTCACAAGCCGCCTTCATTTGACGGCGACGCTCTGGCAGGAAGGTCGTGGCTCCAACGGTTCCCGGCGGCGCTCGCGCTTGCGCCATGTTCTGGTGATTGGTGAAATAGCCCTCTCCCTGGTGTTGATGATCGCCGCCGGCCTTCTGCTGCGTAGCTTCTATGACTTGTTCAAGGTGCAACCCGGCTTCAATCCCACTCGAGTCATGGCGATCGAGACTTCGCTCCCGGTTCCGAACGATCCCAAAACCGACATTTACCGCACTGCCACGCAGGAAGGCGTGTTGCTGCGCGAAGTTCTGCGCCGCAACCGGACGATTCCAGGCGTGGAAGAAACCGCCGTCAGTGATCGGGCAGCCATTCCCCTTGGCCACAACCAGGGCGATCGCAGAGCGGTTCCATTCTTTCGCGAGGGCCAGGAAGTGCAGAGCAGCCAGCCTCCGCTGATCGATACATCGATCGTCTCATCGGAATATTTCCACGTGCTGGGCATGACTCTCTTGCGTGGACGCCTCTTCGTCGACCAGGACCTTGAAGCTACGCCCTTGATCGCAGTCATCAACCAGGCCGCCGCGCGCACCTACTGGTCCAGCGAGGACCCGGTCGGCAAGCGAGTCCATTTGCTGGGCCGTTTGGGGCGTGCCAGGCCGGACTGGACCACCATCGTCGGTGTCATTGCCGATGCACGCACAGAATCGCTCGCGGACGCCAGCATTCCGGAGATGTACCTCGACATCTATCAGCGCCCCTCCAAGTTTCTTGCGTTGTACCTGCGCGGACAGGTCGATCCCGCCACAATCGCCGCGCAGGTGCGCACGCAAGTCCAGTCCGTCGATCCGAACCTTCCCGTGTTCCACGCGGAGACCCTGGACGATGTCCTCTCCTCTTCGCTTTCTGTGCGGCGGTTCTCCATGGAAATGGTGGCGCTGTTTGCTGGCACAGCCCTGCTGCTCGCGGCCCTGGGAATCTATGGAACCATCTCCTTCCTGGTCCATGAGCAATCGCGCGAGATCGCCATTCGCCTTGCGCTGGGCGCGCAAAGGCGCGATATCCTCAAGATGGTTTTACGCCAGGGCCTCACTCTAGCCGCCGCCGGCGCCGGCGCAGGCCTGATTGGCGCGTTTATTGTTTCTCATCTCATGGCCGGCCTGCTTTACGGTGTCTCGCCCTACGATCTCTCCACCTTTGCCGGCGTAACCGCCGTGCTCACCGCCGTCGCCATGGCCGCCAGTTACGTCCCTGCGCTGCGCGCCATGCGCCTCGATCCGATCACTACACTCCACTCCGAATGACCTTTGGCACTGCTCGAGACTTGTCTTCACAAGTCGTTGCCATCCCAATGACCTCCTTCGGGATGCTGATGAATTCTTCCCACTCCGAGTTCCAGAGGATGTGCCCCCCAAGCGCGTTTGTGTCCATTGAATTCAGTAGCTCCGGGATTGTCGGCTACTCGAAAATTGGCCGGTTACTTAAGCACCGATTCGACCTGTGAATTCAAACTGACCCGCTACCAGCGCATGGGGACTTTGGCAGGCTTAAATTGACAGTTACAGGCTTTCAAGACTAGCATCCGTGGAATATGGGTGCAGCAAGGATGGAACCGTCGAAATTGTTCACGCCGCGCGAAGCCGCGCAAGTCTTGGGAATCAGTTACCCCACGCTGAAGCAGTGGATTTATAAGCGCAAAATTAAGACGGTGAAGACGGCCGGCGGCCATCACCGAGTACCGGAGAAAGAAGTGGACAGGTTCTTGTATCGCGAGTCCGACCGCGCAGAGGTCCCGGAGCGGCGCAACAATTACAGGCGAATCAGCGGGCGTAATCAGCTGGTTGGGCGCGTGACTGACGTGAAACTAAGCGGTCTAATGGCACAAGTGAGCATTTCAATCGGGGGGCAGCACATCACATCCATTATTACGGCAGATGCGGTGCGTGAAATGCGTCTTCAGAAAGGCCAGAAAGTGGCCGCGCTTGTGAAATCCACGGAAGTGATGATCATTCGCGTTTGATCCGGTCCTTAAACCCTCTTTTCCTCGCAGGATAGTCCCGCTACACAATCATCGATTACCGTATTGACTTGCCGTTTCTAAACACATAAATTCGTATTACTTGTGCCGGGTGTGTTGCACGATAAATTAAACTGAGGGATTTCCCATGAAACTGAACCTTTATTACCTTGTCTTGACGGGTGCGTTGATCTGTTTACCAATCACAACGAATGCGCAGCTTTCTGGCGGCAATTCGTTTTCAATAACAGCCGCGAGTGCATCGATCAACGCGTCGCAGGATACCGCTGCGGGAGCGAGTCTCTCCGGCGTGGTGACGGACCAAACCGGCGCAGCGCTTACCGATGTCGCGGTGACAATCAAGAACGTCGACATAGCTGAAACGCGGACGATCGCGACCGACGGCGGGGGGCGCTATCAGGCGTCTGGCCTGCGTCCGGGGCGCTTCGAGATTCGAGCGGCAAAGAAAGGTTTTGCCGATGAAACGCGCGCGAAAATCACCTTGGCGGCTGGCCAGGGCGCCACGGTCGATATTAAGATGGTGGCGAGGGCTACCGACGCCTGCACGAGCGGCAAGGAGTTCGCCACCACCGATTGCGCACTGACCTGGCACGGCATCACGCTGTACGGAGCGTATGACATCGGCGTTGGCTGGGTCAGCCACGGCTTACCGGTAAACGGATATAACTACGAAGGCGAGTCTCTGGTAAATCGAAATGGCGCCGGATCTCGATTCCTCGTTGCGCCGAACAACCTGCAACAGACGGGTTTCGGCATCAGGGGCAAGGAAGAGTTTCTACCTGGCTGGTATGTAGTGTTCAACGCTTCAACCGGCATCAATCCGAATTCCGGCCTGCTCGCCAATGCGCCCGCCACGAATACCGTTAACAACGGCCTTCCCAGGGCTAGCTATTCGGAAGCCATAGATGGCGCGCGCGCGGGCCAACCATTCAATGACGAATACTACGGCGGTGTATCGTCCGAACATTTCGGCACGCTGACCTTCGGTCGTCAGCGCTCTCTCGGCACGGATGCGATGCTCCTTTACGATCCGGTCGGAGGCGGCTATGGCTTTTCGTACATTGGGTATAACGGCACGATGGCCGGCGGCGGCGACACCGACGACAGCCGTTGGGACGACGCCCTGAAGTATCGTCTCGCGTATGGTCCGATCCATGTCGGCGCGATGTATAAATTTGTCAATGGTTCCGGCGGCTGCTTCTCGGCCGCCACAAGCTGGACTGCCGCCAGTTGCACGCCGGAAAGTCCGCATAACAACGCCTATGGATTCGACTTCGGCGGAAACTACGGCAAACTCTCCGCCGACTTCGTCTTCCAACATTACAATCAGGCGATCAGCGTATTAAACCCCTTGCTGGGGCCCCAGAGTTTGACGCAGCCTTATCAGTCGACGGTGAACAGCATCAATACAAACCAAATCACCGGGGCCAATCTGATCGACCCGAACGACACCGTATATGGCATCGTGACTGACAACGACGCCATTATGGTCGCTGCCAAATATATTTGGGACCCGTTCAAGTTTTTCGTCGGCTACGAATACATATGGCAGAACAACCCGTCGAACCCGTTGGGCGTAGGCGCCACGGACCAGGGCGGCTACATCATGAGCGGAGTCGAAGACAACAATCTCGATTCTCAGAAGTTAGTGCAGATCTGGTGGACGGGCGTGAAATACACTTACCGCGAAAAAACCGACGTCACTTTGTCCTGGTATCAACAGCGGCAGAACGACTTCCGTGTACCGCCGACTTGCTCGGCTACAGCCGGTTTCCGCAGCGCTTGCGCGGGCACCCTCAACGAGGTGTCGCTCTATACAGACCATCGCTTCACCAAGCGTTTCGACGGTTACGCCGGAATTGCGTATTCCTACGTGGACGGCGGTCTGGCCATCGCCATTCCTCATGGCCCTGGCGTTCCCTATAACCACCACAGCAACTTTGCTCCGACAATCGGTGTTCGTTTTGCCTTTTGAGCGTCTCCGCGGCGGGCTCTTCGAGAGCCCGTTACTTTCCTGGCTTGGCAAGCGGAACTTCGAAGAACATCAGCGGTTTGTTGCCGGGAATGACTTTGGCATCCGGAACATAGAGCGCGGATGTGTCTGCGAGTGACATGTCGCGGTCGAGATCGAAAAAGAGAAAGCCATGAACGGTGGCCCCAGGGGCAACGATATCCCCGTCGAGGGCAAGCGGAGCAAGAATATCTTCCATTTGCGAAGCCTTTTTATCTCCGCCCGGAAGGTTAAGGCTCGGCACGCGCGAAGGCTTCGGACCGGTCGGGCCCTTCGGATGTGCGATCAGGTAGGCGGCGTCGGCGGGGCTCAGCGAATCGATATCCTGTTGCCCTCCATTCTGAAAATGGATTTCGAGCTGAATCGTATTCAGGTTTACTCGAATGGGATGATCCGATTCGTTGCGCAGAAAAACTTCTACCGGCAGAATTCCCACTTCCACCGGATTCGCTTTACCGAATTTTTCTTTTGCGCGAGCACGATCGGCATAGGGATCGGCAAGGACAGTCATACCCTCGTGCGTGTCGTGGGCGACGGACGGCCCGGGCGAGCCGTTGGGGGTATGCTTCGCGGCAGGCGCTTGCGCAAGGGCAGCGTTGGCGCACAGGAACAATCCCGCCAAGGTTAAACCGCTCGATCGAATCATAAAGAAATTTCCCATCCTGGCGTTTCGATGCCCGGTGTCGGCGGGAAGTTGTGCATGTTTGTGGCTTGCTGCCACTATAATACCCAAATTGTGAGCGAAGTTGCTGTGGGAAGCGCATGACGCGCAGGCAACGATTCGCAACACCTTCCAATGTATTTCTTATATCGCATCGTCACCGCGGTGGGCATGTTCGTGCTCGCGCCGTACCTCGCGTTGCGCGGCTGGCGGCGGGGCGAGCGTCGCGGCGCGTTGCGCGAGCGCCTGGGAATTTTGCCTGCGAATATCGTAGCTTCCGCAAAGAACGGTGCGGCCGAAGCTACCGGTTCTGTTCGCGGCGGAGGAGCAATCTGGGTTCACGCTGTTTCTGTGGGCGAAGTTCTTGCCGCTACACCACTGGTCGAAGGACTGAAGAGCGAATTCCCAGGCCGTACGATTCTGGTTTCCACTACCACGGACACAGGGCAACGGCTTGCGTGCGAACGACTGAAATCCGCCGATGCCATTTTTTATTTTCCTCTCGATTGGATTGTCCCGGTGCGGAAGGCGCTTCGGACGATTCGTCCGGCTGTCGTAATCGTGATGGAGACAGAAATCTGGCCCAATTTTCTTAGGGAAGCGCGGCGCGAGGGTGTCTCGGCGATTTTTGCGAATGCACGTATATCGGAGAAATCCTTTGCGCGTTTCGAGCGCTGGCGATTTCTGGTCGGCGAGTTTTTTGCCAGAACATTAGCGGATGCGGATCTCTTCCTGGCGCAGAGTGAAGAGGATGCGCAACGTTTGGTCGGCATGGGCGCGGCAGAAGATCGCGTGGAAGTTGCCGGCAATATGAAATACGACGTGTCACCCGCGCCGCTCGGCCAGTTTGGCTCATGGCTTGAAGCGCAAATCCGGCGGCAGGAGCGCTGGCCGGCGTTGGTGGCCGGCAGCGTGGTAGAGGGAGAAGAAGAGGCCGTCCTTGCCGGATACGATGCAGTTCAGCGGCAATGGCGCCGGACGTTGCTAATACTCGCGCCGCGAAAGCCTGATCGATTTGCTGCTGCGGAAAAAATTGCAGCGGAGGCTGGATGGAATACTCTGCGCCGGAGCCAACTGAATCTCGGCGAAGTTCTGCCTGAGAACATCGATGTGCTGATTTTGGATTCGATAGGCGAGCTTGCCGGATTGTATTCGCTCGCGGATGCCGTATTTGTCGGAGGGTCGCTGGTTCGCGCTGGCGGGCACAATATTCTGGAGCCGGCGTGTTTCGCGCGTCCGCCGGTGTTCGGAACTTCCATGGAAAATTTTTCCGAGATGGCCGACCAATTTCTGGGCGCGCATGCGGGCGTGCAAGTTGCGAACGGCCAGCAACTCGGCAAAGTGTGGGTGCAACTAATTGAGAATAATGCGATGCGCGAACGCATGGGCATTGCCGCGCTCGATATAGCGGAACGCAATCGTGGAGCTACTGCGCGTTC
Source organism: Candidatus Acidiferrales bacterium (assembly GCA_050012395.1). Taxonomy (GTDB): domain Bacteria; phylum Acidobacteriota; class Terriglobia; order Acidiferrales; family UBA7541; genus Palsa-295. The sequence goes on along the minus strand of JBEKHG010000043.1, from coordinate 12,799 downwards.
GTTGAAACGTATCGCGGCGATTATTGCTGATGGCGCTAGTGCGGTGACTGGGAATGCCGCGAAGCAACTAAATTCGGTGGGGCGCGGAGAAAAGGGAAGCGCAGCGTGACGTTCAAGGAATCGCTGTTGTGGCCGCTGTCGTTAATTTACGGTGGCGTGTCGGTTCTCCGCGCGAGGGCTTATGCCAGAGGAGTTTTTCGACAGCGGCGATTGGATGGCACAGTCATTAGCGTGGGTAATTTGACTGTGGGCGGGACGGGCAAGACCCCGATGGTTTTGTGGATCGCCGAGCGTCTGCTGGCAGAGGGCAGAAGCGTGGGAATTCTGACGCGCGGGTATCGCGGCAAGTCGGCGGTTGTCGCAACAGAGTCTAAGACGGATAGCGGATCGCAGATTATTTCGACCAGTGATGAGGTGCAGCTTCTGAAATCTCGCCTCGCAGACCGTGTGCTGTTTGGAATTGGCTCGAATCGTTACAAGAATGGGCTCGCGCTGACAGATCGTGGAGTGAAATGGATCATTCTTGACGATGGATTTCAGCATTTGCAACTCGCCCGCAATTTGGACATTGCTTTGATCGACACCAGCATGCCTTTCGGCGGAGGGCATTTGCTGCCGGCCGGGCGTTTGCGAGAGCCGCGCGGAGCACTAAAGCGCGCGGATGTAATTGTCATTACGCGGAGTAGCCATGCGCCGGCTATTGAGTCGGTTGTTAGGCATTATTCGAGCGCGCCCATTTTTTACGCGCGCGCGGAATTGGATTCGGTGCGTTCACGTTCGGGGGCGCAGCGGACGCCTGCGGAACTGCGTGGCGAAGCGCTGTTTGCTTTCTGCGGGATAGGCAATCCGGGCGCGTTTTATTCCGACTTACGGGAATGGGGATTTCACGTTGTCGGCAATAAATCTTTTCGCGATCATCATCGCTTCACCGCGGCCGACATTGCAGAGATCGAGAAGGAAGCCAAGAAAGCGGGTGCTAGCGGCCTGATTTGCACAGAGAAAGACAGTTTCAATCTGCCGGAATCTTTGCCGTCGATGGACTTATCGGTCTGCGCGATTTCGCTGCACGTGGATCAGGAAGAGGATTTCTGGCGGACCGTGCGCGAAAATGCGCAGGCAGGAGTTCTTGAAGGCCGGCGAAATTAGAATTTGTTGGTCACGAACGGTTGCGGGCGGATTGCCGCGTTCATCGCCGCTGTGATACCTTGCGACCAACCGTTAAATTGAATCGTATTGGTTCGAGACACGAGGAGAATTGTTGAGCGCCAAACGGGGAAGAATTAAACCGGGCTCGAAGAAGCAAGCGGGTGCTGCGGCCCGGACCGCGGATACGACAGTTGACCTCACGCGGTTACTCGACATCGTCGCAACTTTTCCGCGCAGAACAATCTGTGTGGTGGGAGATTTTGTATTGGATCAGTTTGTTTCCGGTGAAATTTCGCGCATCTCGCGCGAGGCCCCTGTTCTGATTTTGCGCCATCGTCGCACAGAGGCGTACCCGGGAGGTGCGGCGAATGCAGTGAACAATCTCGCCGACCTTGGCGCGCGCGTTTTGCCCGTGGGTGTTGTGGGTGACGACGAAGGCGGAAAAATCCTGCTCGATTATTTTCGCGGGAAACGAATCGATACTTCGGGAATTCTTCGCGCGCGCGATCGTGCAACGACCACCAAAACGCGTTATCTGGCCGGGTGGACTCATACTACCGAGCAACAGGTCCTTCGGGTCGATCGCGAGCCGCGAGAGGAGCTGCCTGAGCGCGTCCAGGGATCGCTTTCGCGCAAGGCTCGCACAAACGCGAAGAGTGCCGACGCTGTTCTTGTTTCTGACTACGGGCTAGGGGCGGCGTCACCGGAGATTGTTCTCAAGTTAAACGCGAATCGGATGACGCTGGATTCGCGCTATCGATTGCTCGAGTATCGCGGTGCAACGATTACAGCGGCGACACCAAATGAGCCCGAGCTCGAAGCCGCCTATCACGTGACCGTCGGAAACGACATGCAGAGGCTGGAAGAGTTGGGGCAGCAAACTCTTCGCGATTTGAACCTGGAAGCATTGCTTGTGACGCGTGGAAAAGATGGGATGGCGCTCTTCGAGAAAAGTGCGGGCAAAGGAGGGCGCATGCACAACATTACAATTTATGGCTCGGATGCTCCAGTGGACGTCACCGGGGCTGGTGACACGGTAATTGCAGTGTTTACTCTGGCGCAGGCCGCTGGCGCTTCGAACCTGGAAGCTGCCCATCTCGCAAATTACGCCGGCGGAATCGTAGTGATGAAGCGGCGAACTGCGACTGTCACGCGCGCGGAACTGGAAGCCGTATTGCGCCGCGAAGCAACCGCGCAGCGCTGAACACCATGGATACCCGCGAAAAAATATTGTCGCGCGAAGGTCTGCACGATGTGCTGGACGAGCATAGGCGCTCCGGCCGCAGGGTTGTGTTCGCGAACGGCGTTTTCGATTTGCTGCATGCGGGGCACGTGCGCTATTTGCAAGCGGCGCGCGAAGAAGGCGATCTACTCATCGTCGGCATTAATTCGGATGCCAGCACGCGATCGTTAAAGGGCGCGGGACGGCCGATTCTTACGGAACGCGCGCGCGCTTCGTTGGTAGCGGCGCTGGCTGCGGTGGACTACGTTGTGATCTTCGATGATCTCGATGTGAACGCGCTGCTGCGCGAATTTCAGCCGGATGTGCACGCCAAAGGTACGGACTATACGGCGGAAACCGTTCCGGAACGCGAGCTGGCAACGTTGCTCGGAATTCGCGTAGCGATCGTCGGCGACTCAAAAAATCATTCCACGCGCGAACTTCTTGCCCGCTTACGCGATCAGAAAGATGTCTGAATCGCGTTTTCTGCTCGTTCGGCTCGGATCGTTGGGCGATATTGTGCACGCGCTGCCTGCCGCCGCGGCGATTCGCGACGCATTTCCCGATGCGCGCATCGATTGGCTGGTTGACTCGAAGTGGACTCGCTTGCTGGAAGGGAACGCCGATCTGACAAATGTAATTTCAATGGAAGGTAAAAGCGCTGCTGGGATCTCCGCCGCGGTACGCCAATTGCGTGCGGGAAAATATACGCACGCGATCGATTTTCAAGGACTTTACAAATCAGCAGCGTTGGCTTTTGCATCGGGCACGCCGCGGCGAATCGGGTTTCAGAGCAGTTATGCGCGAGAAGGGCTTGCAACTGTGTTCTATACGGATCGCTTGAACCCGCGAGGGCCGCATAAGGTTGATCACAATCTGACGCTCGCCGCGCGCGGCGGCGCACGGATCGGAAATGTGCGATTTTCGATGGCGATCCATTCGGAAGATGATGAGCGCGTCTCTCGTGAACTCGCCGCACACGGCTTGCAGGAATATTTTGTGCTAAATCCCGGAGGAGGCTGGCGTTCGAAATGCTGGCCGGCCGAGCGTTACGGAACACTGCATCGGCAACTCGCGGAGAGATATCGGTTGCGCGGAATTGTCACGTTTGGCCCAGGTGAAGAAGAGTTAGCGCAGGAAATAATTCGTGCCGCAGCAGATCCTGCTCCTGTCGCGCTGCCGCTTGAGCTCGGTCCGTTAATGGCTGCGCTGCGGCGCGCGAAGTTCGTGGTGTCTGCTGATACCGGTCCGCTGCATCTGGCATGCGCGCTTGGCGCTCCGGTGGTTGGATTGTTTGGCCCCACGGACCCCGTGCGAAACGGCCCGTACTCTAGAGAAGACGTCGTTGTTAGAAATGCGCAATTCAGCGAAACGACTTACCGGCGCGGCGCGTCTTACTCGCCGTCCATGCTTTCCATCACGGTGGAGCAGGTACTTAACGCGGTCGAACGCCGTTTGAGGCGTAGTTCGTGAGCCAGCCCCGAAGATTCTGGATGCGCTGGCGAGTCCGCGTCGGATATCCGGTGGCGGTTCTCTATTGGCTCCTTGCTAAGCCGACTCTGCATTGGATCGCAATTGGCGCCGTGATTTCAGGTCTTGGATTAATCATTCGCGCGGCAGCTTCGGGCCAACTGCGAAAGAATCAAGAACTAGCCACATCCGGAATCTACTCAGTCACGCGAAATCCGCTTTATCTGGGAAGCGCGATTCTGGCTGCTGGATTCATTATCGCGGGAAATTCTTTATGGGCCGCGCTGCTAGTGGGAGTTTATTTCTGCGTGTTTTATTACGCCGTGATGCGCAACGAGGAAGACGAACTTCGCGCGAAATTTGGAGCGTCGTTTGAGCAGTACGCTGCCGGAGTTCCTTTGTTTTTTCCGAACATTTTTCGCGCCGCGAGGCAGCCTGCAGTTGGTGAGACTTCAAAAGCGTTTTCCTGGGCACAGTACCGGCGAAACCGCGAATATAAGGCGCTGATTGGAACGATGGGTGCTTTCGCCTTCGTGTGGCTGAGGATGTGGCTGCGGTCGCGTTACGGATTCTAGGCTTTTACTGCAAGCGGTAGATGGCGTGCATCACGCGTTGAAATTTCGGCCGATAGAGCAGATCGAAAGCGCGCTCTTTGCCGGGAAACATTTCCAGCGCTACTCGCCTTGTGGCCGCAATCATTCCGGAGGCTTCTTCCGGCGTGAGGTCACCGGCAGCAATCGATTCCAGAGTTAATTGAACCAGGATGCGTAGCCGGCGAATGCGTCTGCTTTCATCGTCGATCTGTTCTTGCGTAGGCTGAAAGGACGTGCTGTTTTCCACCGGTTCCATAATGGATTCCTGTAGAGTTTCTAACGCTATTATGGACTTGGCCTCAAAACCGCGCAATAGTACTGTGGAACAGTGTTCGGAGTTATTCTCGAGGAATTTAAATGACTGAAAATTCATCACAGAAAGAAGCCCACGATCCATCGCAAGAGCGCGTCGTTGTTGCCTACACCGCAGGTACTGCTGCGGAAGCTATGGTAATTCGCGGGCTGCTGGAAAGTGCCGGAATTAGCTCGCCAGGTTCCGGCTCCAACGATCCTTTTCCGTTGCGCGAGTCGCCGGAAGGCACGCACGGTGTTGAAGTGTATGTTCTCGAGCCGCGAGCGGACGAAGCGCGGCAGCTTATCGAGGAATATCAGAAGGGCAATCAGTCCTCTGCCGCTGAAGGCGACGACACGGACAAAGCGTAAAGCGGATTGTGCTGTAAGAATCCAGCGATAACCTGCGGCTTCATTGCGGATGCGACTCCACAAATGTGTGCACTTCGAGAGTGTGTCCGTCGGTCAGTGCGGTGACTTCGCCGTCGCGATCGGTGCGCAGGAAACGCACGCCGTCGCGCGCGTAGCGCTCCACCACGTCTTCCACCGGATGTCCGAATTGATTTCCGTCGCCCACAGAAACTACGGCGACGCGTGGATTCACCGCGTTTACAAATTCCTGGATCGACGAAGTTTTGCTGCCGTGATGCGGCACTTTCAGGAAATCGGCTTCAATCGCGGAATGGTCGTGCACTAAGTTCGCTTCGACTTTCTTTTCGATGTCTCCGGGAAGCAAGAATTTTACTGCGTTGTCTTTCAGTCGTATCACGAGGGAATTATCATTGGCGGCTTGCGGGACGGCGGAAATATCCTCGGGCCAAAGCACATTTCCTTCTGTCTCGCCCCACTGAAAGTCGCTGCCGCGCTCTTTCTCCACGATTTTCACTCCGCGAGATCGGGCTTCCGCCAGTAAAGCTTTGAACACCGGCGTTTCCTCATCGCGGCCAATCCATAATTCTCCAACGCGGAAGTTCTGCAGTACGCTGCGCAGGCCGTCGATGTGGTCGTGATGAGCGTGGGTTAGCGCAACCACGTCCAGCCTCTTCAGGCCGCGAGACCATACGTACGGGGAGACCACTTCTTCGCCTACATCTGTGCCGGCATGATATCCGCCGATCGATTCCGAACCGGCTTGGCCGCCACCATCGATCAACATCGTTCCGCGATTGGGAAAGGAGACGAAGATCGAATCGCCCTGGCCAACATCCAGGACATCCACTTCCAACTTGCCGGATTTAAGAGTGGGCCCAAACGGATGCGTCGCGATCAAGAGAGCAAACGTTGCCACGGCGACGGCGGAAAGCCATTCAGCGGGGCGAATTGGACGTGGCATTTGACGGCGTATGGCAAGGTTCATTCGATGCGATGTCACAGTGCGAGCGCACATCGCCAGACAGATAAATGCTGCGAAAAATGAGATCACAAGCCAAACGGGCGGGCCGGGAATTCGATATGAAAGCCCCGGCCAATGTCCAAACCACTGAACGGTCGACAGCAAAAGTCCCGTGCAAAAACTGAGCGCCTTGGCAAGCAGCAACGCAAGCCGGGACCACACAAACGAAACGAAAAGCGCCACGAAGCCTAGCGGCACAATAATCGTAGTCAGCAGGACCGCAGGGATATTGCTCAAAGGCCCGGCGAGACTCACACGATTAAAATCCTGAGCCAGCAACGGAAGCATGCCGAATTGAATTACGAACGAAAGCAGGACGATGTCCCACAAGCGCAGGCCGACGATCGCGGGCGCTGACAATATTTCATTTGCGCGCGGAGCGATTCGTTTGGGCAGTCGGGTGGAAAACCACTTGGCAAGAAACCTCATGTCGATACGAAACTGAGCCACCTTTGGTGGATGCGCCCCATCCCTTGTGACATCTCCCAAGTGACGCAAACCCGCGCGGTACGGCGCGCTCGTGCGTTCCATCCAGGGAAGCGCAACGGCCGCAATTGCTCCAGCGGCGAGAAATGAAAGTTGGAAACTCGAGTCGGTGAGCGACGACGTTTTCCACAGCAAAATCGCCAGCGCCGCCAGCGAAATTGTGTTCAGCAATTCAACCCGGCGAAATAAAGGACGCGCGCATAAATAAAACGCAGCTACTAACGCTGCGCGCAGAATTGGTGGACGGTCCTGGACAATTCCAACGTACCCTGCGAGCGCGATTAGCGTTATCGAGGCGACGGCCATGGACGGCAAGCGCAAACGGCGTCCGAGCCAGTACAGGAAAACGATCAGCGCGCCCACGTGGAGCCCGGCGACTACTAAAACGTGATAGGCAGCAGTCTTCTGGAAGGCGAGAACCACGTCGGAATCCACAAAGCTGCGGTCGCCGAGCAGCATGGCGCGTAGAAGGGCTGCGCGTTCGGGGAGATCGCAGAATAGGGAATCGATGCGCGCAAGAAGATTCCCGCGGGCCCGCGCCAGACGCTGCTGAAACGTGGGCGCAGGGTGGTCAATCACCCGTAGCAATTCGCCGCTGCGCAGCGAACCTACTACATCGATTTTTTGCCGCGCTAGAAAGCCGTGGACGTCAAATGCGCCCGGATTCAAATAATTGCGCGGCGGACGCGCCTTCAACAAGGCTTCCACGCGATCGCCTGCGCGCAAGCCTTGCACCGGCTCAACAGCATGCGGAGCAAAATAGAAATTCACGCGCAGTCCGCCGGTTGCAGGTAACACAAGGCCCGCAGATTCCACATTCTCCAAATCTATTTCGTAGCGGAAGCCCCACGGCAGTTTGAGAGGATCTTCGCGAAGGCGCCCCCGCCAACGAAGCGGAACGCTCGTATTCACGTCTCCGTTAACAATCAGCCGGGAAATGTGATTGGCAGGAACCGCGGCACGCTCGACTGTGATTGCCAGCCCGCCAAGCGCAAGCCATGCGAGCAATGCGAGGCACCACGCGAATGCTGCGCGTTCTTGCCAAATTAAAATCAGACCGGCGACGATTCCTATAGCTGCGCATGCGAACCAAATTGTCGGCGAACTTTGCCCGCGGCTAGCGAGGCCAATGCCCGAGGCAAAGGCTGCGGTAATCCACAGCGCGGGTAATTTCATTCGCGTTTACGCAAGCGCACAACCGTCTCCATGTGAAATGTCTGCGGAAAAAGATCGAACAAGTGAACTTCGACCGGTTCGTAGCCGGCTTGGACCAGCACGGCGAGATCGCGTGCGAGTGTAGGTGGTTCGCAGGAAACGTATGTGATACGCGCAGCTTGCAGGCGGCCCAGGCGCTTGGCGGCCTCGGGAGCCAATCCGTCGCGTGGCGGATCGAGAACTACCAGCTCAGGGCGCTCCTTATTTCTTTCGAGAAAACGTTCAACGTCTGCGGTGCGAACGGTGATGGAGCTCAGCCCACGCATGTTGATTTCGAGGTCGCGAGTAGCGGCTGGATTCGATTCCACGGAGATAACTCGCTCGAAATGCTTGGCGAGCGGAATCGAAAATAACCCTACGCCGGCGAATAAATCGAGAGCAAGCCGGCCGTTTTCGTCATCGCAAACCGATTGGACCAGATCATCCACCAGAAACCGGTTTACCTGGAAAAAGGAAAAGTGTCCGACGCGGTATTTTGTGCCGGCAGATTCAGTCTCCAGAAAACCCGGGCCGAAAAGTTCCATGCGGTCGTGGCTGGGATCGTGGAACAAAATACTGGCCGCTTCCGGCACAATGCCGCGAATGGTCTCTGCGTGTTCGGCGATACGAGAAGGGAAGCCCGCGAAGTTGGCCGTGAGTAAAAGCTTCGCGTTGGCGAGCGTGGACAAGTCGCCGGGGCCTTCATTGCTGAAGGCTTCAATTTCGCGGAGTTCGCGTGGAAGGACGCCTGCGGCGAGCGCCTCGCGAAGCGCGAGCAACGTTTTCAGGAGCAGCGGCGACAGAATGGCGCAATCTTCCACCGCGCACAGCGCCGTGGAATTCGCGCGAAAATATCCAATCTCAAGTTTGGCTATCGTTTCACTAGCCGCGCCCGCAGCCGCCTGCGATGGGAGTCCGGGTGTCGCGGCTTCCGAAGGCCGGCGAATTTTCCATTGCGCGCGACTGCGGTAGCCCCAGGGCGGTGAGGCGTGCGCTTTGATCTCGCCGGTCCAGTCGATGCGGCCGACGCGCCGCAAGGTTTCGCGCAAAATTTCAGTTTTGTATTTGAGCTGCGCTTCGTAAGGAATGTGCTGGTAATTGCAGCCGCCGCAAATTCCGAAATGAGGGCACGGCGGCAGAGTTCGCTGGGGCGAGGGTTCGAGCAGTTCCTCCACGCGGGCTCGAACGAATTTCTTTTTCTGTTCGACGGGTTCGGCTACCACGCGTTCGGCGGGCAATACGAAAGGTATAAAGACCGTCGAGCCCTCGTGGTGCGCGAGCCCATCGCCGCCGTAAATCAACTTTTCGATTGTTAGGTCCATTGGTGGCATGAATGTCGATTGGTGTTTCGCTAAGAGTGCGAAAGCGCCGCTTTTTGGTTAGGCCAAATAAAACAGACTCAGGCGCGGCACGTTGAAATGTTCAAAAAGCCGTTTCTGAATGTATTGCCGTTCGAGCTGCGCCAATTGCTCTGCGGACATCTTACGCCGGTAGGGCGCGAGCGAGCGATCCATTTCGCGGCGGACGGAAAGCAAGGCCTCTTCGTCCGCGTCCGCGGAAAGCGCCGCCGATAATTTTTCTTCCAGCACCGTCAGGCGGCGTTCGAGATCTTGCAGGTCGAGCGCGCCGGGCGAATCGAGCAGCGGCAAAACTTCTTCTAAGCGTTTCGCGGTGTCTTCCAGACGCGCGGCGAGCGCTGGAGTGCCGGTGCCATTTTTCTGTGACAATTCCGGTACTTTTGCCGACGCAGCACGGAGACGCGCGGCGTTGTGTTCGATATATTTTTTTAGTTCGTCGCGTGAAAAAGGCTCCGTGATGCGCGACGATTTCACTTCGGGGCCGGCACCAACGGCTGCTTCAGAGGCTTCCGCTGCGGCGTCCAGGACGGCGTCAACGCAATAGGCCAGGCTTTTCAGTTGGCGTCCTCCGGCGGCGCGGCGGGATCGCGCCCAGCTCTCGAAGGCGCGGTCGATGCCCTTCAACACCGCGCCGAGCGGGATGCCGGCTCTCTGCCATGTTTCTACGATGGCCCAGTCCAAAGGGGAGACGAGCAGGTGCGCCCCGCGTTTGCGCCAGAAATAATCTTCGATTTCCGTGAAGTAATTGAAGTAGTTAAAGGATTCCATTTCGCTGAACTTCTTCGCTGAAATTCTGTGGAACTGTTTGTCGCGCCGAAAATATTTTTCGCGCCGCCTAGCTTTCTTAATATTGCGGCAAAGACTTAGTTTTTTGTGCGCGGCGGAACGGTTGCCAGCTTCGGCGTTTTACCCTGCGTCTCCGCAGCGTCCTGATTGCGCTCCCATATGATGCGCAGGCCTTCCAGCGTCAGAAATTCGTCGATGGTTTCGATATGTTTGGACGCGGCGCCGATCAGCGGCGCTTGGCCTCCTGTCGCGATAACTTTTGTTTTCGCGCCCATGGTTTTCTTCATGCGCTCCAGGATGCCGTCCACCAGATCGGTGTACCCGTAAAAAAGGCCGGCTTGCATGGAGGCGGCTGTATTTGTACCGATGATTTTGCCTGGGTCTTTGATTTCCACGCGGAAGAGCCGCGCTGCGCGAGCGAACAGCGCTTCGGCGGAAATTCCAATTCCGGGGGCGAGGACGCCTCCCAGATATTCACCACGGGCTGAAACCGCGTCAAAATTTATGGCAGTACCAAAATCAACGATGATGCATGGGCCGCCATATTTTTCGAAGGCTGCGACGCTGTTTACGATACGGTCAGCGCCGACTTCCTGGGGATTGTCGTAATGCACTGGCATCGCGGATCAAGATTGGCCAGAGTGAAAAGTTCGCGGCATAGGATGCCGTACTCGTCGATGGTCTGATCGCGCGCAGTCGTTAACCGCCAATTCGCTACGAGTCGCGCGCCGCGGAAAACTCCGAGAACGGTGTTGGTGTTGCCGACGTCGAGCGCAAGCAGCATCAGGAGGCCTCCGCGACGTCGCCCGAGAGCACGGACTCCATCCCGCCGCCGTCATCGCGCATCACGCGCAGAACGCCGCTGGGCTCCAAGCCCGCCGTGGTGCCGGTGAACACTTCGATGGGAGTCGTGATGCGCACATGCTTTCCTTGAAAGTAGCTGGAAACTTCGGCGAAGCGCCGCAGAATCGGCGCGGCGCCTTCAACGATAAATTCATTGTAGTAGCGGTCGAGGTGGCGCAGCAACCGAATCAGGACTTCCAGGCGCGAATGAACTTTGCCGGTTTCCAGACGCAACGACGTGGCGATGTCGGCAAGCTCGGCAGGCATTTTTGTTTGGTTGACGTTGATGCCAATTCCAACCACGGCGTAGTGCATGCGGTCGGGCTCGGCGTGCATTTCCGTCAGGATGCCGCAGAATTTTCGGCCGCGGACGAGCAGGTCGTTGGGCCAGCGAAGGTCAGGAAGCACGTCGAGTTCTTCCGCGGCGGCATCGCGTGCGGCGAGGCCTGCGACTAGCGTCAGCAGCGGCGCGTGTGCCGGAGGAATCGGTGGCCGCAGCAAGATACTGCAACTAATTCCCGCGGATTTTTCTGAAATCCACTTACGGCCTGCGCGTCCGCGGCCTGCGGTTTGTTCTTCGGCCAGAACGATGGCACCGTGGGGCTCGCCGCGTTCTCCCAGCCGCATCGCAACCGTATTGGTGGAGTCAATTTTGAAATAGTGATAGATCCGGCGGCCGAAAGGCGTGCCGAACAAGCGGTGGCTTAGAAGCTGCGGGGCGAGAATGTCCGGGACGCGTTCGATGTGATAACCGGTCCGGGCGTGGCCTTTTACGCGCACTCCCAACTCGCGCATTTTCTGGACCCAGCGCCAAACTTGCTGGCGCGTCACGCCGATTTCTTTGGCGATTTTTTCCCCGCTGATGACGATGGTGGAATTCTCGGATAGGAGCGTGAGCAGCGCGTCGATGCGCCGGTCGGTCACGCCCGGCAAGTTCGTCATACGTTTGTGGGGCATAGGGGATTGGAAAGAATACTTGAGCGGCGGCGCGGGGACAAGCGTCGGCATTACGCGAGGAGATTTGCTGTACGGCCGTCATTCTGTACTACCGTTATTAAGTCTGGTACGCTTTCGCGCTATCGCTCGATCGCATTTAACTTTTCATGACAGAGGACTTCATGCCACGATTTGTTTTTGCGTTGGCGCTGCTCGTTTGTTTTGGCGGCATTCCGATGCACTCTCAGGATCACAAAACCTCGGCCCCGGGGAATTATCTGTTTGTGTGGGCGGGTGACGCGGACCACAAGGGCAACGATTTTCTTGCGGTGATCGATGCCGACCCGTCGTCAGCTTCGTATGGGCATTTGGTGACGACGCTGGCTACCGATCAAAAGTCCATGCGAGTGCATCACACCGAATACACCATGCCTGCCAGTGGGATGCTCTTTGCCAACGATCATGACGCGGGGCGAACTTTTATCTTTGACGTGCGCGACCCATTGCATCCCAAGATGGTTACTTCATTTACGGACATGGCGGGCTACATGCATCCGCACTCTTATTTGCGGCTGCCTAACGGGAATGTGCTGGCCACGTTTCAGCACGCGCATCACGGCGACAGCGACGGACAGAGCGGAGTGTCCGGCGGCTTGGTGGAGATTGACGACCAGGGGAAAGTGGTTCGGTCGGCGAGCAATGCCGACCCGGCTTTTGCGGACGCGTTGCTGATGCCGTACAGCCTAGCTGTGCTTCCAAATATAGATCGCATCGTCACTACAGATTCTTCCATGCACATGGACGATATTTTCAGCGGAGTGACGTACCAGGTGTTCCGCCTTTCCGATCTGAAGCTGCTCAAAACGGCCTACCTTGATGTGGGGGAGAATCGTTACGCACAGATTAGTCCGGAGGAGGCGCGGGTCGCTCCGGATGGGTCGGTTTTAATTCAAACGCTCGGCTGCGGATTGGAACGCATCACCGCGGTGGACACGAACGAACCGAAGTCGAAAGTCGTATATAGTTTTCCGGGCGACTGGTGTGGTGTGCCGACGATCGTGGGGCATTACTTGGTGCAGAG
>JBEKHG010000042.1:0-41970 GCA_050012395.1 Candidatus Acidiferrales bacterium | reverse complement strand
TGGTCCGTGCAAACCAGCGGTATCGATACCAGCCTGCGCGGCATCAGCGCCGCAAATACCGTGGACGCAAATGGCGCAAACCACATCACCGTGTGGGCCAGCGGCTCGAACGGTGTGATCCTCTTCTCCAGCGACCTCGGCAGAACCTGGAGGCGACTCCACGTGGCCGGAGGCGAGTCGCTCGATTTCCGCAGCATCGTCGCGTTCGACGCCAAGCACGCCTATGTAATGTCCAGCGGCAACGGCGACCAATCGCGCATCTACGAAACGAAAGATGGCGGAGAAACCTGGAAGCTGGAATTTACCGGCAAAAATCCGTCACTGTTTCTCGACGCGCTTGTTTGCAACTCGCAGTGTTACGCGCTTAGCGATCCCGTCGATGGAAAGTTTCTGCTGCTCTCCGACCACAATAACGGAACCTGGAGCGAGCTCCCCGGTGACCGAATGCCCGACGCATTGCCAGGAGAGGGCGCGTTTGCTGCTAGCGGAACTTCGCTAGCCCTGGGCACCGATGGTGCAATGTATTTCGGCACCGGCGGAGCAAAGGCCGCTCGCATCTTTCACTCGGCGGACTACGGCAAGACCTGGAGCGTTACGGACACTCCTATTGCTATCGGCAACGCCTCGTCAGGAATATTTTCTGTCGTCTGTATGACGGGGGCAGTCGTGGCTGTGGGCGGCGATTATAAGGATACAAGTCGGCCCTATCGCGTGGCCGCTTATTCTCAAGATGAAGGAAAAACCTGGCAGCTCGCCGCGCAACAGCCGGGTGGATATCGTTCCGGAGCCGCCGCGTTGTATGGTTCAATTCTGGCCGTCGGTCCCACTGGTGAGGACATCTCCGACGATTTCGGCGCTCACTGGAAACACGTCGGCTCGCTAGACCTGAACGCCGTTTTCGTCCTGGACATATACAACGGCTGGGCCGTCGGCGCAAAAGGCACTGTCGCCCACCTCATAAACCACAAGCAATATTTAGTTCAGAACAACATGAGTGAGCGAAACGAACGCGACCTGTCCGTTTCGCTGCATTAATTTGCATGGCTTCTGAGGAAATATTTCTGAAGTTCAGCGCGGATTGAGTGTCTACAATTTGCCCATCAAATACAGAATCAGCAAAATTAACAAAATGAGCCCCACGCCTCCGGTAGGATAGTAGCCCCAACCTTTGCTATGCGGCCAAGTCGGCAAACTTCCCACCAGCGCAATGATCAACACAATCGTCAGAATTAAAAACATGTGTCCTCCTCCACCTTTACGTTGTCATCCCGAGCGAGACCGTTTTGTTCAGGGGCCGCCCAGGTCGACGGTTAGTCGAGCCTGGGGAAAAGGCCACGAAGCGGCCGGAAAAAGTAGACGAGGGACCTGCTTTTTCTTTGCCCTATTTTGTATTCCCGCTCACAAATAAGCTCATTTTCAACTTCCGCTCGCGTCCGACACGCCCGGACTCAACGATCCGCTTTTCTCTCTCAAAATCAGCAGAATCCTCAAATCGACCGCCGCGTGCAAAATCATCGGCAACACCAAACTACCCGTCGCCAAAAATAAAACGGCGAAAAGAGCGCCAAGAACCGCTGTCTGTACGATCCCAATGATCCCCTGATACAAATGCGCAATCCCAAACACGCCAGCCGACACAACGAGCGCCCCAGTCAACCCAATGTGAACCGGCAACTGGCGGAAGTATTGAATTAAAAAACCGCGGTAAAGAATTTCCTCGCAAACGCCTGCCGTAATCGCCACTAAGACAAACCAGCGCCGCTCCTCGGAAGTTCCGGGAAGAATAAAATTCAACCTTTCAAGGCTCTTCGCCACCCGCGCGCGCGTCGTCTCGCTCCGCATCATAACAATAATAGGAACGAACAACGCAATCATTGCCGCGCCCGCAAATCCAATCACGAAGCTCGACCCGGGAAGCCACGACGCCTCATTCGGCTCGCGATGAATCGTAAGCACAGCGCGCCATCCAAACACAACGCACGCCACCACCGAAAAGCTCCACAACCAACCGATCGTTTTCTTGTATGTGCGAATCTTTATACGCGGGTCTGTGCTGCTCTTCAGCCGCTTGGTTTTGAAGTGGTCCCAAATGGGCACCGCTACAATCAGAAAAATTGCGATCAGGTGTTTAGCAATGATTTCGCTTGTCGGCATCAATCCAACGACGCGGCGTGAATCCGCGCACGTAATGGACATTCATATTACTGCGAAGCGCACACGCGGGTGAGACTTTCCAGATGGAATTGAACGCCCGGCTGTGCACGAAAGGCGGACGTACTCGGCGTTCAGCCTAGGTGTGCATCGACATTATAGAAAACAGGTGCGAAGCTTAGTTGCTTGCGCTCGCTTTGGCCACGGGTGCGCAGAACTGATCGAAAGCCTTGGTCAAATCCGCTGCAATTGCCGACGGATCGCGTCCCTCAATATTCGTGCGCTCGAGCATGAACACGACTTTGCCGTCGCGCATCAACGTGATTGACGGTGACGACGGACCATATCCCGTGAAATACCCGCGAGCCCGCTCGGTCGCTTCGGCGTCCTGCCCCGCAAATACGGTGTACAAAAGTTCCGGCCGCGGCGTCCGCGAAATTGCTCGAGCGATGGCCGGACGCGCTCGTCCCGCCGCGCATCCGCAAACCGAGTTCACCACCACCAGCGCCGTGCGCTTTTCCTCTCTCAACGCCGCGTCCACTTCCTGCGCCGAACGCAATTCATTAAATCCGATGCTTCGCAATTCCTCTCTCATCGGTCGAAGCAAATCCTCAGGGTACATCGCCATTGCCACCGCTCCTTTGCCAATATGCAGTCTTGAATTTAATCGCGCGAAGATGCAGCCCTGCCGCGCAAATCACTGGCGGATGCGCACAGGAGCCGCGTATCCATTCTATCGCGTTTCGCACCCAGAGAACGCGGCATCGCAAACATTGTTCGTCGAATGTCGTTGTAGCCGGCCGCCTTCGCCGGCCTCGTCGCCTAAGACGCCCGGGGTGGCCTCGTCGCCCCACTCGCCGTGATCTCGCGCCGGGTCCCGTAGGCGGCCGCTATGTAACTTTGATTTGCAGAATGCCATTGGTCCTGCCCACTATTGCAAGCAAGAACAGTAGAGGGTTAGTTCTTCGATTGCCGGAAGAAATACTTAAAGAGAGACAAGCCGCCAGTAAGAGGCAGCAAGAAAACCTGTTTGATAATTCCCGTGCGGCGCTCGATGCGATCGTGAACCTGGTCCGCTTCAACTTTCTTAGCCGCTACCACTGCGGTGATGTACTTCGCAAAATCCACTCCACACTTTTCGCAAGAGCCGCCCTTGCGCTGTTCGTGCTTGCAGGCGGGACACTCAAACCGCAGCGTAGCGTGGCATCGTAAACAAAACCGGGCCACCTCGCGCGCGTCCGCCGCGCACTTGGGACACTTCATCATGCGCTGCGGAATCGGCGTGGCGTTCAGCGACGTTCCGCTTCGCACGCCCGGCGCAGCTCCGGTCCGAGCGCCGGCAACCGGTGCAGCCGTGCGCGTCTCCGTACTAGTTGCGTCTGCTGGTTTCGCAATCGTATCGCCAGGTTTACCCGGCGTGAAGCTCCCGCTCATGCTCATAGTTTATCTGGTTAGCGCGCCGAGAAAGATGCGCTTGGGCGGAAACGCAGCTTGGCGTTAACTGTACTCATGTACAGGTGAACGAAACAGACGCCGACATCAGCCACGAGCGCGTCCTTAGGTTTGAATGTATCGCCAGGGTCTTTGGCCCGGGATTGTTTTCAGTTCGTTCTGTTATCTCGTGATTCTAAACGAAGCGTCGCCGACCTTTATTGCGGCGGTATTTTGAACGGCGCGGAGCGGCGATCGAGGTTTACACGGCTAGGCGGTGCTGCTCTTAACCTTAAATACTCGTGCCGCTGGCTCCGCTTTACCGAAAGGAAGGAAATTTAAAACGCTTGCCAATCCCATTCACCACGCCCGGCGCCTTCTTCCGCCCATTCGCATCGCATCCAGGACGCCGCGTGGGATCCCCCGGCCGCGGAATAAATTTCGGCTGCAAATGAACAGGCAACGGCGCCAGCAATCGCACCACATGCCCCAGCCGTTCCTGCTTGAAAGGTTTAGCCATGCAAACAACCGCACCCACCGAATGCGCCGTGGAATAATCGCTGGGGTAAGCCGAGCGCGTAACCAACACTACCGGAATATTTCGCAGCCGCGAACTCGATTTCACGTGCGCGCAAATATCAAATCCCGGTAATCCTTCGCCTTCCACTTCGGCAATCACCAGCGCGGGCGTGAACATATCCAGCACGTCGCGCGCCTCGGCACTCGTGCTCACCGCGATTACCTCGTATCCCTCGTTTTGCAAATATGTTTTCAACGAATCACGCAGCGCCGTGTCCGCGTCCACGGCCAACACCAGCGGCCGTTTTGTATCCCGCGCCGCAGTTGAAATCGGGACATTAATCGCCGCATCCGTCAATTTGCGCCCGCAGGAATCGACCAAGTCTTCGCCCACGCCAATTCCCAGCGCAATCGCCACGCGCCGATTGCCGTCGGATCCTTCGTGAACCCGCACCACGCGTCCAGGCTGTTCTGCTTGAATCGCGTTCACCGCTTTGCTAAAAGGAAAGGTAACCATCACATCCATGCCGCGCGAATAGCAATTCAGCGAGGTGACGAACAGCAATCCGAGCCGAGAAACGTCCACCGTAGTAGTAACTTCGTCGGGCCCGCCATTCGTCAGGTCAACCCCGCGGACTCGCACTGGAGATGAAATCAGCGCGCGACGCCGGCGCCTGCGATCCGAGCCGGGTTGCCCATTGGATGTCTTGCTCCTCTGAACTTCAAGCTGAACGGCCTTCTCATCCGGCGCCGCTTTCGGCCCTGCCGCCGGGATCGTTGCGCATTCCGACTCCGTCTTGGGAATGTCTTCCACCACCAGCTCGCTGCACTCCGCGCAGTTTTCCGCAAGATCATGCAGCGAATATTCCGTCACGCAAGCCTCCGCTACCTTCTCAATCTCTTCCAGCAATTTGGTGTCTTCATGACGTGCGTCCGGCTTCACTGTCGCGTGTGCTTCTGCCTGAATACTGTGCAGCAAACTAGCCAGGGGCCCGGCCGCATTTGCTGCAGCGAGCGCCGCATCCGTGTTCGGCCGTCCTGCGATCACCGCATCGCACATGGCATCCAGCATGCGACCTTCGCTGTCGAAACCTGTTGTGTGGCCGGCATTGGCAGCATTGGCTGCTTCGCGCAAGCCACGCTCGATCTCGGCCGCCAGTGTGGAGGAGATATTGTCCAAGTTATTTGCATCATGAATATTGGAATTGTTCGCGTCGCTCATCCCGTGTGAACCCCTTGGTGTAACTTGTCCGTGGTTGAAATGTAGCAATCAAAGGGAGCACGCGCACTAGCGTGGAAGTCACATTCTCGCAGTACTCCTCAGGTGAAATCAGTAGTACTACCGTAATCCCGCTTAACTAAAAGGAATACCGAGGGATAGGGAATGGCTCTGGCGAAAAGTACCAGAACGGCACGTTAGAGTTCGCCGGCCTTTCTCGTTTATAAACCGGCTGGAACGGGTAACCAATGGACGCATGGCCCAGTTTTAACATTCACTCGGGTTCGGCAGGTCTTGCCACGGATATGCGACCCCTAATACGCGCCAGCCGCCTCGCTATTGATGAAGGTTTTCTTCGGCGCCCAAATCTTGGCGCAATAATTCCCCAAGAGAAGCATTCAAGATACGGGTTGCCGAAAACAAAAAGGGGATATTCCTCAGCCGCGCGAATCGCGTCGCTTCGGAATGTCCCCTTAACTGCTTCGATCGGATTGTGAGACCGCTAACGATACGCCCTAGTGATGTTCGGCGACGGCGATTGCCTCGTCCACGTGATGATGCGCGTGTTGCAGATGTTCCAGAATCCGCGCCTGCAAGCCCCGCGTGGTCGGATTGTCCTCTTCCTTAGAGCAATCAGCAATCGCCCGGTTGAGAACCTCGCGAGCCCTGTGCAAACGCCCTGCCCACGGCCAGTGAGGATCTACCGCCGCGTGATCGTCCAACCCTTTCCCGTCGTCGATAGAAGCGACCTTCAATTCACGTATCGCTTCGTCGATGTCATGAATAGCGTCCCGTTCCTGCGCCCCAAGCTCTCCGCCGTTCGGACGTTGCAAAAGTGCTCGGGCGAATCGCAAATCCGAAAGCGCATGCATGTAATGCGGATGGCGTCCTTGAGCCAGCAATTGTTGCGAAGCTACCGGCAACAGAAGAGCCAGTGCGGCCGCGACAAGCGAAAGTTTAACCAGTGTTTTCATTCGTGATTTCCTCGCAATCGATTTTTACGCCAAAGGACACACGCAAACGCGCGCCCCCATGATCGATTTAACACGAGTTTCGCATCTAAGTTCCGCGCACTTTCCTTTCGCGTCGTCTCAGAGATAACACCCATTTTGCAAACCGCATAATCCTTCGTTTTAGTTTTGCCTCTCCGCTTTAATTGACAGGTAGGGAACTACCAAGCAGAATTCTGTCGAGGACATTTAGAGGTTCGAATGCGCCCGCTTGGCAGTCGGCTCAGCTTTGCGATTCTTGTAGTTTCGATCGCGGCAATCACAATTGCGCTCACGCCAGCCGTCCGCGCGCAAAACGCCGCAAAAACTCCGCAAGCACAACCCCCGCCGCAAACAAGCATCCAGCAAGGCTCCAAGACGGTAACTTGCACAGTTGACACTTCGCCGAAAACTTTCTCCGCGCCCATCGCCAACGCCCTGCATCTCTACCGCACCGGGAAATTCGACGAAGCGGCCGCCGCCTACAATGCCGTCATCTCCGCGGGCGGCCCCGACGTAGTCCTCGCCTACACGGGCCTCGCACGCGCCTATCTCCGCCAGGAAAAAGTGAGCGAAGCATTCGCCGCAGCCAATAGCGCCGTAGCACTAACCCCGGGAAAAACTCCCGCGATCACGGCTTTAGGCGAAGTTTATTTCCGCCAGGGGAAATTAAAGGAAGCCGAAGGGTCCTTCCTGAATCCGCTACGCGCGTGCGATGTGGACGCGCGCTCCTACCTCGGCCTTTCGCGCCTTTATCGCGCCACTTCAAATCACGAACGCGCCAAAAAAGCGATCGACCAGGCTTACAAACTCGATCCCGACGATCCGGACATCCAACGTTCCTACATGTACTCGCTTAGCCGCTTCGAAGTGGTTGCGTTTCTCCGCGCTTATCTAAGCCGCGAGACGGACGACGATACAGAACACCGCCAAAACCTCCAGCGCCAACTGGAGCTCCTCGAAGATGAGAATCAGCAAAAAGCGCCGTGCCGCATCACTTCCAAAGTGACTGCCACGCAAACCAACCTGGAAGCTTTGCTCGAAGGCCCTAACCGGTTGCGCGGTTACGGCTTAAAAGTGAAAGTAAACGACGCTTCCGCAAAGTTGATGCTCGACACCGGTGCGAGCGGTATCACTATCGACAAGAAAATCGCGGAGAAGGCCGGTGTAAAGAAAATCGCTAATTCCTACTTGCGTGGCATTGGGGATAAGCCGGTCGCCGGTGGCTATACCGCCCTCGCCGACACCATCCAAATCGGCGACCTGCAATTCGATAACTGCTATGTGGAGGTTGTGAACCGCAATTCCGTCCTCGAAGACGACGGCTTGATCGGCGCCGACGTATTCGCCAGCTATCTCGTCGATATTGATTTCCCCAGCTCCAAATTCAAGCTCGCCCAGTTGCCGCCTTATCCCGACGCGTCGCCAAGTGAAGCTTCGCAGCAAGCCACACTAGAATCGCAGCCTTCACATGACAGTCAGCGCCACGATCGTTACATCGCGCCGGACATGAAGGATTACACTCCCGTCTTCCGCTTCGGGCACATGCTCCTGATTCCTACACAGGTGAACAATTCGCCGCCCATGCTTTTCGCTATGGATACCGGCTCCTGGGACAATACGATTACCCCGGACGCCGCCCAGCAAGTCACCAAGATCATTCGCGACACAGATGCCCGAGTGAGGGGACTGAGCGGTGACGTGAAAAAAGTTTACGTAGCCGATAAGGCCGACCTGAAGTTCGCACATTTTAAACAGGATCGGCAGGACCTGATCACCTTCAGCCTCGATGGCATCAGCAACTCCCTCGGCACCGAAGTCTCCGGCTTGCTGGGCTTCCGCATGCTCTATCTGCTCGACATAAAAATCGATTACCGCGACGGCCTGGTCAACTTCACCTACAACGAACCCGGAACAAAACCCAAACACTAACTCCGCTCCTGCAGGCCGCATCGCAACACTGGCGCACTGACGCCAGCTTTTGTAGGGGCGCAGCATGCTGCGCCCGCCGCAGATGCTCGGCGAAAATCGTTCGCCAAACAGCCGCCTCCTAGACTTATCTTCGATCTCGCGACCTCCCGGCAATTACTCACCCGCAGACTTTATAACGTCGGTCCCTCCCCGCCCTATCTGGTGTAATCTTGACTTGCGCTTCTGGAGCCGGTTAGGACGAACGATGCCTGTCACAAATGGCTTCTTACAACAAGCTGGCTCGCTTTCGCTCTTCGCCAAGTGCGTTGCTGCCATTGTCGGTATCGTCGTCATTTACGCTATCTTCAGGATCCTTGAACGAACTCTTCCTCGCCATTTCGGACGCGCCGACGCTCGCTATAAAGTTCGCAAATTTGTAGCTTTTTTTGGATACGTCTGCATCATCCTTTTTCTCGCCGTTCTTTTCGAAGATCGCCTCGGACGCCTTAGTTTTGCCATCGGCGTGGTCGGCGCAGGCGTTGCCGTCGCTCTTCAAGACGTGGTCGCCAGCATCGCCGGCGCTTTCTCCATCGGTTTTTCAAAACTTTACACCGTGGGCGACAGGGTTCAGATCGGCGACAACACGCGCGGGGACGTGATCGACATCGGCCTTCTGCGCACCACCTTGATGGAAACGGGGAACTGGGTCAGCAGGGATTTGTACAACGGCCGCGTCGTCCGCGTCCCCAATAGCGCGGTTCTAAAGGGCAATGTCTTTAACTACTCGCAGGGCTTCCAATTCATATGGGACGAAATTAAGGTCGTCTTGACCGCCACCAGCGATTGCCACTACGCGCGCGAAATGCTTTTGCGCGTAGCGAGAGAATCCATCGGGGAGTACCTGATCGAAGCGCAGATTTCCTGGAAGGTCATCAGTGACAATTATAAAATTGTGAACCCACCGCTGGAGCCGATCGTTACTCTCGCCGTAAATAACGGCTCGTTGGAATTCGGACTGAGCTACGTGGTCGATTACACCAAGAGAACCGCCAAACAAGACGAACTCTTCTCAAAAATTGTACAGGAAGTATCGAACAGCAACGGCCGCCTGCAATGGGCCAGTTCATCGATATCCGCCACAGTCAACCTACTGCCCACAGGCGCAGCGCCCCAGCCCGCCAGCGGGCCATTGGCCAACATCCCCGGCGCGCCTGCTTCCAACCCCTCGGGCACGCCCCCGACAACCCAAGCGACCAGCCGCTCCGCAAACTCCGATTAGCCACTCGCTACAATTGATGAAATAAAACTATTCGAGTCAATAGTTTGCAAATTATCTAAAAATCTCTATTGACACACAACATATCGTACGATATACACAGAGACATAGCGTAAGCTATTATGAAATAGCAATCGCATATCAGGAGATTTACATGAACAGACATCACGAATTCAATTGTTACGAACGCCACGAGCGCTACGAACGCCATTCCCATCATGGCCCCTTCGGCCGTCGAGGAAGATTCGGTGGCCGCTTCGGCGCCGCCTTTATGGGCGGCGGACCGGCTTTCCGCGCCGCCAGAGTCCTCGCTTCAGGCGACCTGCAGCTCATCATCCTCGCGCTCCTCAGCGAAAAGCCGCGCCACGGATACGAAATCATCAAGCAGATCGAAGAGCATTCCAGCGGGACCTACACTCCCAGTCCAGGAATGGTTTATCCCGCGCTCACTTATCTGGAAGAAATGGGTTACGCCGCGTCGGAATCCGAAGGCAACAAGAAGCTTTACAGCATAACCGAAGCAGGCACCGAGTACTTCAACAAGAACCGCGCGAGCGTCGAAGAAACTCTCGAACAATTGGCGCGTTTCGGACGCAAGATGGCTGACTTCCAGAAGCGGTATGCGGAAGAAAACGAAGAAAGGGACGACTCCGCGACCGATGAGCGTAGCGGAATCAAAGCCGAGTGGAGGCAAGCCAAGCAAGAATTTCGGGAGCTTCGCGGCGACTTGAAGTCCGCGCTCTACGAAAAATTGGACGCGTCACCCGAGGAGCGAAAGCGAGTCTTCGCCATTCTTCGTCGCGCCATCGAAGAAATCAGAGGCAAAAAATGATGATGACTTTCTTTCCAGCACCAAGACCCGCTGAATGGCCTTCTGCGTCCTCGGGACAGAAGGCCCGCCGCGCAAATGGCGAAATGCCATCTGCGCCATCCGCAGCTGTTGCGATTAATCCGCCGAATATTAATTTAGAGCAGGGAATCGGCGCGATTGAAGAAATTGCCGCAAAGAAATTATGACCCTCGACGCAGCCGCATCATCGCCAAAAAGGGCGCCGGAGCTAAATTCCGAGAAAGCTCGTCGCGCCGCGAAAGACCCCAAGCGCCCGGGAGAAAAATGTGGAGCAACAGCGGGCGCGTATCGCCCGGTAGTTGACCGCAACTCCTGCGAAGGAAAGCGCGACTGCGTCGAAGTGTGCCCTTACAACGTATTCGAAGTGCGAGTGATCGACGAGCAGGATTTCGCGCGTCTCTCTTTTTTCGGCAAGTTCAAAAGCCGCGCCCACGGCAAACTCACTGCCTACACACCGCATGCTGACCTATGTCAGGCGTGCGGCCTCTGCGTAGTAGCCTGTCCCGAAACCGCCATCACCTTAGTCCGTATCCTCCGCGCGACGCTTAGCGATATTTTCTTTACTTCGTCTCGCAACACCGTCATCTTTCTATTTCTCACACTTTAATCTCGTATGATACATTTCCAATAATATTTCATGTTGATACACAAAAGATTTCCCTGGCTGGCCACTTTCTCGATCGCGCTTTTGACATTCGCCATTTGCTCCGCTGCGCAACAAAAAATCAGCAAAGTAGACCTGGAACGCGCGCGAGCAGTACTCCACCATGTGAAAGAACTGATCGCGAAGAATTATTATGACCCAACATTCCACGGATATGACCTGGATGCAAGATTTCTGAAAGCCGATCAGAAGCTCGCCGACGTAAATTCCTTCGAAATGGGAATGAATGTGGTTGGGTGGGCCGTGCAGGGGCTCGGGGACTCTAGTACAACTTTCATCCCTCCCTTCCGCAATGTCGTGGTCTATAACGGTTGGCGAATGCAAATGATCGGCAAGAGCTGCGTCATCTTGGCGGTGGAACCGAAGTCGGACACTTGGAAAGAAGGGCTTCGGCCTGGTGACGTGGTTCAGAAGGTGGAAGATTACGAGCCATCGCGAACAAATTTTGCTCAAATCAGATACATCTTCAGCGTTCTTGCGCCGCTTGCGCAATACCATTTCGTTGTCGCCAGTCCTGGTCAACCTTTTCGTTCGGTAACCACTAGGAGCAGGCTCGTAAACATTCCCTTAACGAATATGCCTGGTGCCACGACCCGGCAGGAACTGCGCCGAATAGCGGAAGGCGATGGGGATCTTTATAAGACGCGCGCCGTCGAAGTGAACGAAAAACTTATCATCTGGAAAATGCCCGCATTTCGGTTTCCGGAGACCGAGATAAAACGCGAACTGGCCGCCTCTAAAAAGCATGAAACTCTGATCCTTGATCTTCGTGAAAATAGCGGCGGAAGTGAAGATGATTTGCTCCGGATGATCGGTAGTTTTTTCGATCACGACATCACCGTAGGGGAAAACATCGAGCGCGAAAAAACCGAACCTCTCAATGCTCCTTCGCTTGGGGATCAGAGTTTTACCGGGAAACTCATTGTGTTGGTAAATAGCTCGTCCGCTTCTGCCGCGGAGATTTTTGCCCGAGTCGTGCAATTGGAAAAGCGAGGCCTCGTTATCGGGGACCAAACCGCTGGTGCAGTCGGCCGATCTCTGCTTTTTCCCGACACGCCAGGCCTCATGTATCACCTACAGGTAACAATAGCGCGTTTGAAAATGTCGGACGGAGCCGACCTGGAAGGCAAAGGCGTGACTCCGGACACATTAATGCTTCCCACTCCTGCGGATCTAGCTGAAGGGCGCGACCCGGTGCTATCCGCCGCCGCGCAACTTGCTGGTGTTCAGCTTAGTCCGGAAGAAGCCGCCAAGATGTTCCCCGTAGTCTGGCCGACTTATTAGCGGGAGCTAGCCGTCGTATCCTGCGGACAAGAGAAGGCTGAGTACGGCATGCGAGAATTAAAGTCGCGATGGCGCGACAAATTTCGCATCGGTCGGCCCCAGATACAAACCCCATAATGGCGGCCGTTTAATTTTTTAGGATGCGCATGGCAAGCGGGATCGTGCTCAGCCCACCAATCAACGCGAGCACTTTTCCCGCGGATTGTCGCTGGCGATAGCCCAGGCGATTCGCCAGCAAAAGCCCGATCCCGATTCCCAGCGCGACGCGAGTTACCGCGAAAAGTCCAATTTCCGGGATAGTAAGCTCGTGTTCCCTCATGTCCGAATCCTCCTCGCTCAAGCTCCTGCTCCGTCGAATTATTTTCGCTGAGTTTGAAATTCACGTCTACGCCCTTGTCGTATGAAACGTCGGACGCGACATGCTTTTCAGTTGTAGCTCGCGGCTATCACGACGCCGGTAGCGGAAGCGCCGGCGCTATGCGCTTTGGTTGGCGCGTCTATGAAGGGCACGACGAAGGCGGTGGCTTGCGCACGACTTTGTTGCAGGCGCGCCCAGTCTTCGCGAAACTCGAGCGCCGTCTCGCGACTATGTTTTGGGCTGCGCAGCTCGCTCTCCATGCGCGCCAGAACAATCTGGTACGCGGTTTGCGCATCCGACTCGCGGGCGAAAATGTTGCTCGCGCTCAGCCCCACGCGCACGATCGCGCCGCGCGCTGCATTTGGGTTCGCACCCGCGTCAATCGAAGCTGCGCTCGCCGCGTTGCTAGCGGAGGGGCCTCGTTCCGCTCCGCTCGCCGCGTTCGCGTTGGCGCTCATGTCCGCATCAGGCGAAACGATTTTCTCTACCGCGCCCGCTGAACCCGCGTTCACCGCGGTGGACGATGCGCTCGCATTTTGCGACGCGGCGTAGTCGTCGCGCCAGCTGAGCCAAAGGGCGCCGTTTGCGTCCACGGAGATTTCGCCGCCTTCGGCCAGCTTTGCAAAGACGCGCTTCAAATAACTGCGATCCGGAATAATTTCCGCGTGAATGGCTTCGTCCTCGGCTGTGTCGAGGTTCGCGCGAAATTGTTTCCAGTCATCGTTTGTTCCGACGATTTCGTCGCGGGTGGATTTTTCTTCGGCGGCAAGCTGCTGCACGCTGACGACCTCGCCTCCTGCCAAACCGTTTGTCGCTGGATTGAGATTATTGTCCGCGCCAATTGCGCTGGCCGACGGATTCTTCTCAAATTCATGCTCGGGATTGAATCGTGCCGTAATAATGTACGAAGCGGTAACAGCCGGAACCGCTTGCCAGGCCAACACGCCGAGCGGGACCACTAATTTCTTCGAGTGGTAAAGCTGCTCCGTCCCGCTGCGACATTCTTCGCTGCGCTTGATGGTTCCGGGCACTTGCGCAAAGTGCAGCACGCGCAAGTCGAGGTCGGGATTTTCTTTTGCGTAGCGCGTGAACGAACGCGCCACCGCTTTCGGACTGGTCATAAAAAAATCGTTCACGGCGTCGCGTCTCGTAGAGTGAGGGAAGTAAGTGTTCATCACGCGCTTGGTGAAGTCGGCGCAATTCCGAAACGCGCCGTTGAAGTGGTTCACGTTGGGCAGGGAATTGAACTCGGCGATGAGCGCGCGGTCCTGGTCCGCAGAAGTTTTCACCACGAAAATGTACATGCTGCGCTCGAGCGTGGCGCCCACCATTTCGCGCCACTCGGAACCGCTGCTGTAGCGGCAGCGCGCACCGGTGCAGAGCTGCGACAAATATTTTTCGCGATAGCGTTCTTCCAGCGCCGCCTTGATTTCGCGCGAAGAAACCAGCGGACGGTCGCGCGGATCTTCCACGCCGTACAGATAGATGCTCAGCGGAACGATGTTCCACTCGTAAGGCTGGTCTTCGCCGAGCGTGGTGTAATTGCTCAGCACCGAACCTTGTTCGCCGGGGCGGCACAGTCGCATTTTGACCGGGGAGCCGTCGGGACAGATATTCGAGAGGTAGACCGCGCTGTGTCCTGAGCCGGTGATCCGCGCGACGCTGGTGTCCAGCGACTCGTTGAGAATCACGCCCGCGTCGGCAAACGCCGAGGTGGCCGCGCCGCACAATAGCAGCGCCCACACGCCGATCGCGGTTGGAATCTTTACCAACATTTTCGATTTCCGGTGCAAAAACAGAAGTCCTCCGAATGCGCGCTGCTGAAATTGTGTTGCGAGTCGCGAGTCTAAGTCGCTCGCTGGCGAACCCGGGCTGGATGGGACAGGCCGCGGCAGCATTACTTCCGCGAGTAAGTTCAGGACCTGGCGCGACCTTCGAGAACCCTTCCCCTGAAGGCCGCGCCAATGTCGCTGGTAGGTCGTTTAGTTGAACACCAGCAACCGGCGAAAGTTGCAACCTGCTATATCTGCATGAAGTTAGATGCTTTGAGGGACGTGTATGTGGCCCGGTTAATTGCCGGCGGTTATTCAGTGAGTTACGAAGTGGCATGACCAGTGGAAAATGATTTGGTTCAAAGTTCGCGATTAGGAGGGGTCGCGGGCCTTTGTTTTCAGCGAGTTGTGGCGATTCTAATCCCAAGGGTTCGCGATTAGAAACTGCAGAGCAGATCCCTCGCTTCACGCTGCTCGCTCGGGGCTCCGATGCTGGTCGCATCGTCGGTTCGCGATTAGAAATGCGTTTTCGTGATTCGCTAATGTGCGCTCTGGCCTCGGTTAGAAATATTTTCGCCGTTTGTTTTGAGGGAGTTACGTCGTTTTCTGTCGGTGCGGCACTGTCGATTAGAAATGTGTATTTGGTGCGTGATTTTGCGCCGATTCTGAAACGCAGAAGAGCGAAAAATTTTCTTTGGCTTGCGCCAGAATGGGCCCCGGATGGCGCGGTAAGGTAGCTGTCGTCAAGCGACCGACTCTTACTCAGCTTAAGCGAGACGGCGCTGGCGTGTGGTGTTGCGGTGACATCGGCGAGGGCGATTCCCATTATGGGAATTAGGTCACGGGGCGGGCAACTGATTCTAAGATCTCGTGCGACGGCTGCGGCGGCGTGGGGATCAGTAAGTGTCGCGCCTTTTGCGATTGAGGATGTGGGCGAGGCGCGAGTTTTCCGGGTCTTGGGGACGTTTGCGGGCTTTTCTGACGGCACTGGCGGTCTCCTGAGGAGCGTTGCGCAACTTTTTTTGCGAGGCTTTTTTTAAGGCTGGCTTGGCTGGGATGCTAGGGGAAATGGGCAAACCGAGGTGCTGTTCAAGGAATTGGAGGAGGGCTATGGATTTTCTGAGCATCTCGTCAGGGGTCATTTCCTCGTGGTCGTGAATGGGACCGCCCATCGAGCCTCCTCGCGGGAATCAACGATTCCCATATTGGGATGTTATCATAGTAGTTAACATAAGTCAAGAGTAAAACTGCGAAGTATGACGGCATTTCAAGTTTCAAAAGGTCGTGCGACATTAGCAGTTGAAACTAGACGAGATGCTGGGGGAGTTCGGTTGAACAGGGCATCTCGTCATAAGTCCGGCCATCTAGCAGCCTACCAGTCTGAGATTTTCTTGTTCCGCCCCATTGTTTGAAAAAGAAAGGAACTTGGTTATCGTGACACTGCTTACGTATAGTCACCACCCACTTTCGATCCATAGGTCGCGCACCAGGCCCGCTCTCGCCGCCCACAATGACCCAATGGATACCAGTCAGGTTTATTTGACCCAAATCTTCCAGTAGAGGTTCGACTGAAAGGAAACGCGTCCGAACGGGAGCGTCTCTGAGGTGATCGATCCTCGGCAGGCCGTATTCCTGATTTTCCACACTGACTCCCCACCAAATGTGAGTCAAGCCAGCAGCAAACCTCAGCCTCGTTTTGAGCAACTGCGCCATGCGCGAAGACCTTTTAGTAAGAACCTGATAGGTGTGCCAATTTGCTTCGGCCATCTCCCGCGCGACTTGTTCGATGTAATCGCTCGGAACTTGATCGTGGAACAGGTCGCTCATTGAATTTACGAAAATTCGACGAGGCTTGCGCCACGCTGATGGCGCACCCAATTTGTCGGGAACGAGCCTAAGGTCGAATCCTTGTTCAAACGGATGGTCCTTGACTCCGCGGAAGCGTTCGGCGAACGTTTCGGCATAACAGTGTGTGCATCCCGGACTTATCTTCGTGCAACCGCGAACGGGATTCCATGTTGCGTCTGTCCACTCGATTGAGGATTTTTCAGCCATCGCGTTTCACTCGTCGAACTCCAATTTGAGTCGCCTTTGTCCAGATGGGGCTATCTTCGTAACTTCTCGCCAGAACTTCTCTCCTAGGGCGTGACGGCTCGCCATGATTACAAAGTAGAGCGGCAAATTTTGATCGTTACGAACGATTTCTCGATCTTTCGGGTCCAAGTAACCCAATGTTCGAAGCTGTGCCATGTACCTTTCAAGTATGCGCCGGCCAGCCTGAGAAACTGTGCTACCTTCCTTGACATCTTTCCGCCACTCTGTATTTCCTAGGAAGCCCGTCAGGGCTTCACCCTCTGATTTGATGTATTGAGGAAGGTTCATTTGGATGCCCATACCGAAC
This sequence comes from Candidatus Acidiferrales bacterium, assembly GCA_050012395.1. Taxonomy (GTDB): domain Bacteria; phylum Acidobacteriota; class Terriglobia; order Acidiferrales; family UBA7541; genus Palsa-295. Next base: position 25,145 of record JBEKHG010000042.1, on the reverse strand, counting down.
TGGATTGTCATTAGTAGGTCAACCTTACGATTATGAACCAAGCGACTGATCGTATCGAACCTAATATGCAAGCCTGTTGGATCAATGAAGGCGAGCGTAAGGTAGTCCACAGGTAAGAATTTCAAGACCTCATCGATGACGATGTTGCAATCGCCCTCTATAAACGAGGTGCGATCGAGTTTCGGGTGGTTGCGCAATCTCATTCGCAACGTGGCAAGCATTTCGGGGGTATCAACAAACACGTACCGTCCGAACTCACGTTTCAATGCTAGGAGGGGCGAACCATCGATTTCTTCTCCTGCGTCGCGTATTACACTTTTGCCTGGTCCGGAGAAGAGATCTACGTAGGCAAGTTTACCGCCCCACTTGTTCGAAATACCCTTTGTGAAAATGTCCAGATATCTTTCGACGTAAACTTTTTTGTCCAGCACCCATGCACCGGAGGGGCGTGCAGGTAGTCCATCGGATGCGATAGGCGATTGATCGACCAACGTAGAAACCCTTTTGACTACCGTGTTATGACGCTAGAATAACATTACCACACAATAAACTTAAAGCATGAAGATCAGCGAATGAAGTATGCGATTAGGGCCATGGCGGCGAGCGCGATTAGGAACAGCACAAATTTCAGCCGACGTGGGACGTAATTCCATCCCGTTCCACGGTGGCCAGTCGAGTGCGGTTCTGGTTCGACGATTTGGTGGGGCAGGGGCAAGATGCACTTATTCCTGCGCGTATTGTAACGCGAGAAAAATGAATAGCACCAGCAGGTCCCTCGTCGCCGAAAAGCTAAGCTTCTCGGGATGACCGCTTAAAAAAAATCAGCTGGCAAGTTGACCGATTGATCTGCTCAGCACGATTTCTGGTGGGGCGAAGAATTAGGAGCAGTGAGCTGGCGTAAAGCGATTATTGCTGCGGCCAGAGGTGGGGCAGTGGTACGGCGTTCCGGACCGCGCGGGCGTGGGGCGGTAGTTGCAGAGGACGGCTGGCGTTGACGAGCCGGACGCGGAATTTGCGGAGGCAGCTCTAAACGACGTTGCTGTCTGCGATGTTGCGATTACAAATTGGCGAAGCTCGTAAAGTGTTTCAAAACTGCCGACAATCCGGCGGCTTCCACTAACGACCACACTGACGAGTGAGCCTGCATTGCGGTAAAACATGCGCGGATTCAGATTCGCGCGTGCCTGAAGGAAGGGGATAGCGAAAGCGCTCTGCACCAGCAGAAAAAGAAGCAAAACCACGGCCAATCGCAGGAGGCGTGAAGGCTGCAGTTGCCGAGGGGCCATCGTTTGCACGATTGTCAGCTCCTTCTCCGACGTTAGACGGGACATCCTTCAAAAGGTCTCCAGAGATTTAGTTCTTCGAAGCAGACATTAATCGGAAAGTTGCTATCTTGGGTCGGTCATAGTAAAACTTTCAAAATCTTCGAACAGGTGAAAACAATGTTGGGCGAAGTTTCGATTGCAGCTTTTAGGGCCGGCTTGCGGGGCGAGTTGATCGAACCCGGGGATTCGAGTTACGACCAGGCTCGCAAGGTTTACAACGGGATGATCGACCGGCGGCCCCGCTTCATTGTGCGCTGCGCAGACGTCGCCGACGTGATGTCAGCGGTAAAGTTCGCGCGGGAGGAAGGTCTGCTGGTAGCGATCCGTGGAGGAGGACACAACGCGGGCGGCTTGGGAGTATGCGACGACGGATTAGTGATCGATCTTTCGGAGATGAACTACGTTCATGTGGACCCCAGGAAGAAGACCGTGCTCGTCGGCGGTGGCGCACTGTGGCGCGATGTGGATCATGCGACGCACGCGTTTGGGCTAGCGGTCCCGTCGGGGATCATTTCGACGACCGGAGTGGCTGGATTAACTTTGGGCGGCGGGCTCGGTTACTTGACGCGGCGGTACGGTCTGACGATCGACAATTTGCTGAGTGTTGAAATGGTGCTGGCCGATGGGAAGTTGGTGGCGGCCAATGCCAAGGAAAACGCTGACCTGTTCTGGGCAGTGCGCGGCGGAGGCGGCAACTTCGGCGTCGTGACGTCGTTTTTGTTCAAGGCGCGCCCAGTGCATACCGTTTACGGCGGACCAATGCTGTGGCCGATGGAGGACGCAGCGGAAATGATGCGCTGGTATCGCAGCTTTATTGCCAAGGCATCCGAAGACATTTACGGGTTCTTTGCTTTCCACACCGTGCCGCCCTGGGCGCCTTTCCCGGAACACTTGCACAACAAGAAAATGTGCGGAATCGTATGGTGTTACACCGGGGCATTGAAGAAGGCCGAGAAAGTCTTTAAGGCGATACGTGATTTCAAAACTCCGGGGCTGGACTTGGTGGGATTCATTCCACATCCGGCGCTGCAAAGTGTGTTCGATCGTGTGTATCCGCCGGGGATGCAATGGTATTGGAAGGCGGACTTCGTGAGCGCGCTTCCCGACGAAGCCATCGCGGAACATATAAAGCACTTTGAGAAGACGCCATCGCTGCAATCAACGATGCACCTGTATCCGATCAATGGTGCGGCGAGACGCGTGAAGAAGAACGCAACGGCGTGGTGGCATCGCGACGCAACGTGGGCGGAGGTGATAGTTGGGGTGGATCCAGACCCCGCTAACAAGGAGAAGGTTTCCAAGTGGGCGAAGGAGTATTGGAGCTCGCTACATCCATACTCCGCGGGCGGCGCGTACATCAACTTTATGATGGAAGAGGGCGCCGATCGCATTCGCGCGACCTACGGAAAGAACTATGAGCGTCTGGAAAAAATCAAGAAGCGCCGCGACCCGACGAATTTCTTTCGCGTAAATCAGAACATCGCGACGAAGTGAAAGATAATCAGCCTCCCGCAACGAGTATCTGCGTGACTGTGGCGCGTCAGTGGGTATGATCGTTCCAGCGCACGATGGTGGCTTCGGGGCCGACGGCCCAGGCGGCGCCATCCAGGGTAGTGATGGCGTTCAGGTTGAAGTCGCCGGTTCGCTTCCAGTGTGCGCCCTGGTCGGTGCTGACATCTTCGCCGCCCGGGCCAACGCTCAGAAGCGTGTTGCGATCAAGAAACGCGACTCCTGAGCGGAATGCTCCTGGTGATCTTGCGGCGAGATTCCAAGTGGCGCCTTCGTCGAGCGAGTAGGCCGCCGTGCCTTCGGAGCCAGCGTCATCCGTTGCATCCCCACCGACGATAACAAGGACGCTTCCCAAACGAGCGATGGAAAGCGCTCCCGAGGACGGATTGTTTTTTGCGATTGGGGTTTCCGTGACGGTCCAAGTGTGGCCGAGATCGGGTGAATGAAAGATTCGCGCGGCGCCGTGTCCCGTTACGAAATAAATTTCGCGTTTATTGTAGATAGTGAGACAGGAGCCGCTTGCGGCCGAGGCTCTTTCGTCGGGGAGAGCTGCGGGCATCGCGTCGCCTGGGAGTTCTTTCCAGTGCTCGCCATCGGTGGTGCTGATGAGTACGAATTTTCCGTCAACCGGATCGGCGAGCGCGAAACATTCCGTTTCAGAGATGCAGGCAAGCGCGTCGAGCGAGAACTGCCGGCGCGAGCCGGAAAATTGGAGCTTCCAGGTTTCGCCGCCGTAGCGCGTCTTGTAGATGCGAGACAATTTCCCCGGACCGATGGACATAACGTAGGCGACCTTCTCATTGACCGCCTGAATTCCGCGTAGGTCGAGCGGCTGGTCGCTTTCGATAAGGAGCCGCGTATAGTGCTGGCCCCCGTCAGTTGATTTAAGCAGGCGGCTATCGGAACCAGCAGCCCAGATAACCGGGGAAGGGTGGCGCGCCGGATTGCTGGAGTGAGTGGCGGACACGGCGTGAAGATTTGAGTTCCAGCGGCTGCCCTCCATAATGCTGGTCTCGACGGTCCAGGATTGCGATTGCGCGGCGGCCGGGAGAACAAAAAGAAATGTGAGCAAAAGAATTCGCATGGGCGCGCATTCTAACAAAAACTTTAAACGTCTGGATAAAAGTATCAATGGCCTCTCCGCCTGGAAGACGCAATCTCCGAATAGATGTTGACGCTGGCGGGTGTGTCGCGGTTTCGCGCGCGTCGCGTGGCGGGCACAGTAACACCGAACCAGCATACGAACGCCTTTTCTGGACACGGAGATCGCGCGGATAATTCGTTTCAAGATTGGAGCTACAAGAAGTAAACCCCGAACCTTTTTTGTATGAACCACAGAAAAGATTCGGCACCCCGCCGACGGCCAGTCACAACGCGACGACATGACATTGTTGGCGATGAGGGTACAGCCGGGCTGCGACGTTTAAGTCTTTGCGGTTATTTCTCGAAAAACGAGTTGGCCGGTCTGCATGTTAGTCAGGAGTTACGGTTAAGACGCTCTAGGACCGAGAGGTTCGTCCGACTGCCGGAGTCCACCCTATACTTATCTCGCCTGCAAATGGACTCCGGAATGCAAACAAACGCTCAAACCTTTGCTGATTCCGTTTGCAACTCGAAGCGAACGCCATACGGACGCACCCGACGTGTCATTGTCCCCGGAATCGCAGCAATACTGATCGTCTGGCTAGTCCAGTCCGGGCTTGACCCCCGCACTACGAATCCGGCGTGGATACTCCGCGTGCGCATCCCATTCACCAATATTTTTCCCCTTCTACACTGGGATTTGATCGTGAGTTTCGCTATCGTCGGAGCCCTCTCGGCGCTCTATGGGGCGTTCGTAGTCTTTAGCTCGCCGAAACAGCGTTACTTCGGTCTGCTGTTTCCGATTTTCTTTGAAGTCCTGAAGTGGTTCTGGCTCATCCGTTTTCCGCTAGCTCCGTGGATTGACCCGGCCCATCCACCCTATAGGTTTGACACGCTGCCACTGGCATCTAGCATAGGCTACTGGGTCATCCACATTGTCATTCCAGCCGCTGCTGCGTTGGGTGTTCTGTACCTCTTCAACCGTTTGTTTTATTCCAAACGTGAAAGAAACGGAATGGATCCAGCCGCTACTTGGTGAATTGCCGTCAGCGTTATCGACCTAACCTACTACGGATTACAAAACGTCACGAAGATCTCGCTGTGTTACTGATAGTGCATTGTCGGCCACAAAAGACAGAACTGCATAAGGGGAGTGTTTTAGTGTTGAAGGAGGAAGCTGAAGAGACTGAAGAACTAAGCCAATGGGGTGGTTGAGATAGCTGACTCCGTCCTTTTCTCAAAGCGCGTGAAGTAGGTTAGCCCGAGGAACATGAATAAATCGGTCGAACAGATCAAGATTCTGGTTGCGGACGATTCGCCTGTGTACCGCAAGCTTGTGGAGCAAACGCTGCAGCCAGACCAATATTCAATCCTCTTCGCCAATGGAGGCCGGAACGCCCTCGAGTTGTTCAATCGACACCAGCCCGCTTTGGTAATAGCGGACTGGAATATGCCCGATCTTAGCGGGATCGAGGTGTGCCGGCAGATACGCGCGAGCGCTAAAGACTCATCTACGTACGTAATAATCGCGACAAGCGCGTCGGAAAAAGACAAAGTGGTGGAAGGACTTGAAGCCGGGGCCGACGATTATCTGACAAAACCGTTTCACCCCAAAGAATTGTTAGCGCGAGTGGAAGTGGGCCGGAGGCTTATTGAGCTGCAACAGCAAATCGAGTCTCAAAACCGAATTCTGAAAGACTTGGCGCTTACGGACCCGTTGACGGGCTTACCGAATCGTCGGGCGGTGGAGGATTGGGCAAAAGGGCAGTTGAGCGCTGCGGTCCGGCACGGCTTTTCTTTGTGGGTAGTGATCGCTGATCTGGATAATTTCAAAGCTGTGAATGATACCCACGGTCACGACGCGGGAGACACCGTTCTGAGGGAATTTGCGGGAATCCTAAAAAAACGTATAAGAAATTCAGACATCTGCGGCCGAACGGGCGGTGAAGAATTCATCATGATTTTTACTCATGCTGAGGAATGCAACGTTGGAATCGTTGTGGCGCGGATTCTGCGGGAGCTTCGCGAACATGAGTTTTCGTTCGGCGGGAAACCCGTTCAGGTGACCGCGAGTTTCGGCATCGCCGGGTTCCAGGGGAAGGGTATGCCGGATTTCGCGAAGTTGGTAAGTCAGGCCGACGCGGCGCTATACGCGGCGAAGCGCGGCGGACGTAACCGAATCGAAGTCGCTTCAACTGTTCAAGCCTGATTGCCCACCGTTTCTGCAGTTTCGTGGAATTTGCGTTGATAATAGGCAACCGTCCTGAAGATGACAGGGATGCCGATCAGGGCTGGAAATACCCAGAAAATTGTGTGCAGTTGGCTTCGCGCGACCGAAGGAAGCAAGCGCGCCCCACCAAACACCAGGAAGGCCGTGTAGCCTGCGATGCCCGTGGCTATCATCGAGCTAAGATGTTCATACCACCAGTGCATCCGCGATTGTGGTCCACGCAGCAAGTAACGCAAATTTCCGACGGCAATAAAGGGGCCAACGGGACTCAGAGCAATGAGCGGCCCGCTGCGATATCTGATCCCGAGAACGAGCACGGTCAAACCACCGAGCAATACGACCACATTGAGCGCCAGAGAGAAGGGCGTGCGCATCTCTTTCGGCTCGCGTTTCGTCTCAACCGCCCAAATGCCCTGCCAGCCCGCCGACAACGTGAGGGCAGCCAAGTAGGCCAGGAAGGTTGCAAAGATGCGTTGCCCCCGGACGAAATCCGAAAGCGCCGCCGGCGAAAGTGGTTGTGGGATCCTTCGAATGGCAAGAGGAACAGCGAAAGCAAGCGCACTCAAGGCGAGCGCAGTCACGACCACCACGGACATACACGCGACGTAGAACCATCCGGCGCGGACGTGGGTCCTACCGCCCTTGGGAGCGATTACTGGAATCCAAAACAAGAGCAGCGCGAGACCGCCTGCGGCGACGTGCCCCCACCGCAGCCACTGAAACAGGTTTGCCATTACGATTCTCCTTTCGCATTCGAGCGCGAACTCTGCGCATGGATTCCTCGCACCACGTCAGCCAGCCCTGATACGCATGCTCTCCCATGCGCAAAGTCATATGTTGGAGGAAAGCAGCCAGGGAAAGATCGTCCGGAAATCCGGGGTCGCGACGGGACCACTCCCTTTCCTTATTTCTTAGCGCCTCAAGGCGCGGGGCCCAGCGAGAGTGGAGCTGTTCGAGAAATCTCAGTGTGTGCGACAAATCAGAGAGCTCGTCCATGAGATAGATCTGCGCCAGAAAGGTGTGGCGCATGTCTCCAAACTGCGGTTCGCTGCGCAGCCAAGCGGCAAGCTGCTTGCGTCCGCTCGCGGTAATCTCGTAAACGATGCGGCGGGGTCCGCGCTTGGAGGCAGAGCGGCGCGATCGCAACAGCTTCTGCTTCTCCAGCCGTTTCAGGCTTGGATAGACCTGGCTCAGTTCGGCGGCCCAGAAATGACCGATGCCGTTGTCCAGAACGGCCTTCAAGTCGTAACCGCTGGCGGGCTTGCGCAGCAGACCGAGCAAAATATATTCGAGACTCATGGCGCCACTATATAAACTATTATATAAATGTCAACTGTTTCGCGCGGGCTTTGCGAAGCCGCGCTTTACCGGCTTTTGGCGTAGTGTGCTTTCTGGAGCCGCCGGCGCCCAGCGGATCCCGGCTCGGCGCGTTCGGAGATATAGGTCCGAATCTCAAATTCCGGCTACAATTGCGTGTGAGGGCAAAACTAAGGCGGCATGCACTATGAAGAATTGCAAGGATGCATCGGTTTTAACCTGGAGATTAAACCGAAGGGCCGGCTTGAGCTTCACGCTCGTGGCGCTGAGTTTGCCGGCGGCGGTGTTTGCTGCCCGCGTGCGCGCGCAAGCCAAACCCGCGGCGGACGCGGACATCGTCGCGCGCGTGAACGACGACATCATCACGCTCTCCGATTATCAGAAAGCCGAGCAGCAATTGCGCACCGAAGTGGCGCAAGATTGTCAGGGCTGCCCGCAGGATCAGATTGACGCGCAGTTCAAGCAGCAGCAGAAAGATTTGTTGCGCGGCATGATTGACCAGGCTTTGATGGTGGAACGCGCCAAAGACATGGGCATCAACGTGGAACCGGACCTTGCCAAGCGCCTGGACGAAGTGCGCAAGCAGAACGGCCTGGCCACTCTCGACGATCTGCAGAAGGGGGTGGAAGCTTCCGGCCTCGGTTGGGAAGATTACAAGACCACCATTCGCAACGGGCTGCTGCAGAAGGAAGTGGTGCAGCGCGAAGTCGGCTCGCGCGTGGACATCTCCCCTGAAGAAGTGAAGCAATATTATGATGCGCATCCGCAGGAATTCACGCTGCCTGAGCGCGTGACGCTGTCGGAAATTTCCGTGAGCACGGAAGGAAAAAGCCCGGAAGAGTTCGCTGCCTTGCGCGCCAAAGCGGAAGGCCTGCGCACCAGCGTCATCAATGGCGATGATTTCGCGCAAGTCGCGCGGCTTTATTCCCAGGGCAGCACGGCGAAAGACGGCGGCGCTCTGGGTACCTTCAAAAGGGGAGAGCTCTCGCCACAAATCGAGGATATCGTTTTTCAAATGAAAAAATATCAGCTCACCGACGTGATCCAGACCCGCACCGGATTTGAATTCATGTTAGTGGATGATCACCTGGAGGCGGGATTGCAGCCCATTGATAAAGTGCAAACCGAGATCCGCAACACCATACACGCTCAGAAAGTGCAGCCCCTGGTGCGCGATTACCTGGCCGAGCTCCGCGAACAAAGCAACATCGCCGTAAAGCCCGGCTACAACGACAGCGCCCTGCTGTCCGGCGCTAATGTGGCATCGACGGACAAGTCTCACCTGTAACCGCCGATTCAGATTCGTGCGTTTTGTCAGTGGTCGATTTTTCAACTCGGAATCAGGAAGTGGCGGTTAAACCCGCGACCCTTTCAGAATGCAAAAGTGCAAAAAGTGCGGCACCCTGGAGGAAAATGAAATGCGCAACAGGCTCGGCGAGCCGGCTTGGGCGCAAGAGAGGTGGGGCTCGCTGAGCGAGGCCCCACGTGTGGAACAATTGTTTGCTCGCGAGCCGCATACTCTGTGAAACTTTTCATGGCATCGTTCATCTTTAGTTGGAGAGCTTTGGTCGGGGCGCAGCGTGGTCGGATGAACTGGCGCGCCGGCGAAGAATATTGGATGACAAGGAGGGGATGATGAAAACGACTTGGGAACCTCATGAGAAGCATGGGCAGCTTACCACCCAGAGCGATTTGCCGGACAGCGTTTATGCGTTTCCGAAGCAGCGGAAAGAGCCGATGACGGACGCGTCGCACGTGCGGAACGCTATCGCGCGGTTCGATCAAGGGACGGGCGTCTCGGATGCGGACCGCGACCTGGCGTTCGCGAATATCAAGAAGGCCGCGCAAAATTATGGCGTAGAGCTCTCGGAGAAGTCGTGGCGCGAGCTGGGCGTTCACCCGCAACAGAATCGGAAAGCTGCTGCGGCTAAGGCGGTTGCCACGCGTAAGAGCAAGAGCGCGAAAGCTTAAAGGCTGGCGGCCGGGATCCCCGCAGGAAAAGGGATGAGGCTGCTGTTTTGTGAAGAGTTGCGCCAGGGTGACGTCTAAACCCCCAACCTTTGCAGAACCCAGAACCGCAGAGAGTGCGGCGCCCCGCGAGCTCGAATCGTGGTTTGAGCGAATTCTGGCGCCGCGCGGAAGGTTGAACTGCTGAACAGCGGTACTCTGTTCCGCTGCTTTATTGTTTGCTAAAAAAATGCTGAATAGGTGGTCTCCGCGGATTGTTTACACAACGCTAAAAATTGTCCAAGTTGTCATCAAGCGAATCCCCTACGCGGTGGCTTCCTTTGTTGTTAATACAGCTACTTAGACGGACGTACATATCTGCATATCCCATTAAGGGACAGTAATGTATTGCGTCCTTTGTGGAAGGGTCCCAGACTGGGAAGCATGAGGGAGCAGCGACGGAGTAAGCGGATTCTGGCGAGCGTCCCGCTGGAGATTCAGTCCGATGGCGCGGCGCGGTCTGCGTTGACGGCGGTGATCAATCTGAATGGGGCTTTAATATTGTCGCCAGTGAACTTGCCGGCGGGTTCCGAAATCAGCATCAGAAACAGCGAAACGGGTCTCGAGACGCACGGGCGAGTGGTGTGGGGCGGAAGCCAGGACGGGACCGGGTCGTACAAGTTGGGCATAGAATTTCGCGAAGCATCCGCTGAATTTTGGGGCGCGCACTACAACGTTTACGCTGAAGAAGCTCCGTAAACGCTTTCTCGGAAACTTTCGCTTCCGGCAAGGCTTCCATCCTGCTTTAAATCGCAGAACTTCAAAACATGCAGCGGAATCCACGCGGTGCGCGGGCCGGTAATTTTCCCCACGCGCGATTGTTTCGGTTTCCGTGCTCGGCCAGGGATTTCGCGGCCCAAGTGCGTCCTGAGTTGATTCATATATGATAAATCAATTTGTGCGGGGGAGAGGGGGACTTCCCGCCCGCAACGAAAGGCAATGCATAACATCAGAAACTACGTAGCGCCAACATAGAATGCGGGAAGTAAAACGGTTAAAAACGAAAAGCAAATGCAAGAGCAAGCGCAAAGCCAATGTCAATGTGGATGCGGGGGCAAGATCGAAAGTTAGCGCGAGAAACAGAACAAGCCTACGGCTCGTGATACCCTGCGCTCCAGCAACCTTCTGTCAGGGCGCGGGGTGTGTTCGCTGGGGAGCGAAAAGGAGAGTGGCACATGTCCTGGTATGTGTACCTGGCTTGGTTTTTTGGCGGCGCGTTTTTGGTGAATGCTGTGCCGCACTTTGTGCAGGGAGTTTCGGGGAGGCGGTTTCCGTCGCCGTTTAGTTCGCCGCCGGGCAAGGGGGAATCGACGGCTACGGTGAACGTGTTGTGGGGCACGTTCAATTTTGTGGTCGGATATTTTCTGGTGACGCGCGTGGGGGAGTTTCATTTGCGTCAGATGGATTGCGCGATCATGTTGGGGGCCGGCGGGTTCGTGATGGCGTTGATGCTGGCGCGGTCGTTTGGTCCAATTTACGGCGGGGATACGGCGAAGCCAGCGGAGATCGCGCGGTAACCGCGGGTTAGTGGTCGCGGATTAACCGTCCGGCAGTAGTCCACAGATTTTTCGAGGCTTCCGGGCGGAATTGTTTGCCCAGGGGGATGCTGAGGCCGACGCCGTAAAGGTTGAAAGAGCGCGGTTGGCTGGGCGAGTGGAGCGCTTGCAAAGTGGCCAGCGGGCCGAGCGTCATGTTTCCGTTTTGCATGGTAAGGATGAAGAAGCCGACGTGTACGCGAGAGCCGTAAAGTTCGGCCAGCGGGACGCGGAGTTCGGTGATGAAGGATGTCTTGGTCTGCTGCACGGGAAGGAGCGCGCCGAAACTTTGCTCGGGATAGCCGGCGGCGCGGAAAGCGAAACCGTCCGCGGAATTTTCGGGGTGATACATCGAGGAGGTAGAGCTGACGGAGAAAGTGGCGCCGGACGTCGCTATCGATGCGAAGGACACGGACGTGTGTGAGCGTGGTCTCGATTGTTGAGCAAAGGTGACGACGCCCTGGGCGCCGGCCGGCCCGCCATTAGCCAGGATTACGAATGTGATTGCTAACGAAAGAAGAGTGGTCGAAACAAAACCGAAACGAGCTGGCCTTGGCCTGGATGTTTCTAGTCTCGCACGGATGGCCGAGGGGCGCATGTCTTGGCTAGCTTCCGTAAATATAACGGTAAAATATTGGCCTGGGAATACGGGCTAGTACGTAGGTTGTTAAATCACTTCACCTAGTACGCCGAGGTGCGGGCCCCGTACCTCCGGGTAATTCGGTCCTGTTTTGCTAAGAGCACGTCAAAAGCCATACTCTTCGAAGTCGGCGAACGCCGCAGGGATGCGACTGGGTCATCCGGCTGGACTGGTAGGGAAGGTAATCACGAACGAACCCGGCCGGCATTTTCAACGGCGTAGAGAGCCGAAAAAAAAGGCGGGGAGATTGCTCTCCCCGCCTTGTGTTTTCAGATGGTGGCGCCAAGATTACTGGAGCGGAGGGCTGGCGATTGTGGGAGGTGTGCCGTCAGTGCTGTACCGGATTACGCCGCTTTGATCGCTGTAAAAACCGCGCTGGCCGGTTTGTCCGAAGGTGGCGGGCTGTCCCACGAGCGTGTAGGTTTGGAAACCGGTGCAGCCGCCAACCGCGGGTGTTGGAGTGGCGCCGACGTAGGTGAAGTAGTAACCGGCTTTCGCTGTGGCCGCCGAAGTTGCGTTGGAAAGCACTGGATCGATCAACTGAGCTGCACCACAAACTGCGACCGCGCCTGCCGTACCGCCCAACGCTGCAATCGAGGCTGGAAATTGCACTCCCCAGGTGGAAGCGTAGCTAACCGCCGAGGTGTTGATGGCGCCGATCGAACCGACCGCGGAAGCTTCATTGGCTGCCATGCGGGCGCGCAACAAGTTCGGAATCGCGATGGCCGCGATGATTAAAATAATCGCGACGACGATCAGCAATTCGATCAACGAAAATCCCTTCTGATTCCTGTTCATATTTTCTCTCTCCTGAAGTAACCGCTCAAACTCTGTGGTACGGCTGGCGGGGACACAGCCGTCGAAGTATCAGACGTTCCACAAGCGCACATTGTATAGCATATCGCGGAAATAAATGATCGGCACAACGCAGCGGTCACGAAGGGCGAGTACCAGGACTCGATGGCGCTGGTACCCAGACCGAAGGCAATCAGCAGGTCGCTGCTTGGAGGCAGGCGGGCCTCGTTGGCAAGCAGTTGGCTTGCGGCGGGACGACAAGCTGAATTGTGGTAGATTTTTGGTGCAATGATAAAGGAGGCGAAGATGCGTGCATATGCGGTTCGGAGATTTGGCGAGGCTCCGTCGATTCTGGATTTGCCGGTGCCAGCGGAGGAGGGCGCGTATTTGATACGCGTGAAAGTTGCCGGGGTGAATCCGATTGATTACAAGCTGGTGGAAAGACTAACCGCGGAGTCAAAATATCCGTTTGTGCTGGGGGCGGATTTTGCGGGCGTGGTGGAGCGCGCGCCGGCGGGGAAGAGCGAGTACCGCGTTGGCGAAAGGATTTTTGGGATGGCGCGGCAGGATGGGGCGTACGCGGAGTACACGGCGGTTTCTCCGGCGGTGAAAACGGATCCGATTGCGCGGATTCCGGAAGGCGTCAGCGATGAACAGGCGGCGGCGCTGCCGATTCCGTCGATTACGGCGCTTGCGTCACTGGAAATGCTGGGCGTGACTCGCGGGCAATGGGTGGCGGTGATGGGAGCGGCGGGCGGAGTGGGCGGATATGCGGTGCAGATAGCGCGTTCGATGGGGGCGCATGTGATCGCGACGGTGCGCGGCGACGTGGACGAAGCGCGGAAACTGGGCGCGGAAGAAGTGTACGACACGAAAGCGGGCGATGTGATTGCGGCGATACACAAGGCGCACGCGAGTGGCGTTGATGCCGTTTTCGATTTGGTGAATGGCAAGGATGCGATTGGACGCGATGCCGAGGTATTGAAGCCAGGAGGGAAGTTGGTGTCCACGATTTATGCCGCGGACGAGAAGTGGTTTGCGGAACGGAAAATTACGGCGACCAACATTGCGGGGTTGACCAATCCGCTGTCGAACACGGAAGGGTTGACGCGCGTGGCGCGGATGATGGCGGACGGCGTGATCACGGCGCGGATTACGGCGACGGTTGAGCTGGAAAAGGCGGGGGAGATTATTGAGAAGTTAAAGAAGGGCGGGCTGCGAGGGAAGGCTTTGATACGGCTTTCGTAAGTGAGCGCGACCGCGGGGACGGGTGGGCAATCGAGTACGAGGAAATAGGCGGACTAAGCAATCCTATTCTTGCGGTTGCTGCGCGGCCGCTGCGGTGAAGATTTTGAAGAGGATGGAGGCAGAAGCGAGAAAGGCCGACAGCAATGCGACGAAGTTCAGGTATCCGATCACTTCAGGGGAGATTGAAAGCAGATGTTGGAGGGGACCAAGAAAAATTACGGCAAAGCAGCCAATTACGATCAGGCGTTCGCGGCCCAGCGCCGCCCGGTAAAAGCTTGTTCCCATCAGTAGCAGATATAAATAAAGAAGTAAATTGAGTGTAATGGCTACGCCTGTTGGAAAAAACATTCGGGTATCGAGGAGCCAATAAGAACCGTTTGTAGGGCGAGGGATGCCATGGCGGAAACTCGTCAGCATTAGAAATGCGGTTAAGCAGAATGCCGCGATGGCCAGGCGTTTGTTGTCGATGAGTCCAAGGTTGTGTACTGGTTGTGCCATTGCACGGATTATACAATAACAACGCCTGCGGAATGTTGGGAGAATTTGAGGGACGCGTGGTAAAAAAAGTCAGCAGGCGGGACTGCGTATGGCGGGTAAATGAGATGACCACGTTAAAGGCAACGCTTCGCGGGCAGTTGCGGTGGTCCTTCGCTGGAGAGTTGGAGGATGCCAATGAATAGTGAAAAAGTGCGGGCAGGGTTCTGGATTCGGTGCTGGGCGGCCCTTATTGATTTTGTGATTTTGGCGATTATTCTCGCGATGGTTGCTTCGTTTTTGTCGGTGGCGGTGGGGAGTTGGCGGGTGTTTCTGGCGCTGCGTCCGGGGATGCCACAAAGTGGAATTATTGAGGGGTTTGGGCGGCCGTTTTTGTTTGCGGTGGTGGTGTTTTTTGTGCTGAGTAGCTGGCTGTATTTCGCGCTGATGGAAAGCTCGCCCTCGCGATCAACGGTCGGAAAACGGATGCTGAATCTTTACGTCGCGGATGTGGACGGCAAGCGCATCGGGTTTTGGCAGGCTACGCGACGGTTTGCCGCGGGGCGATTATTGATCAACGTCCCGTGGGTGGGGCTGTTTTATTTTTTCTGCGAATCGCTGCGGATAGGGGTGGCCGCGGACAAGCGAGCCTTGCACGACATTTTCGGCGGCACGGCGGTGTTGCGGCGCGGTGAAGCGGTGGAGAACGCCTACCCTGCGTGCGGCGGAGTTTTGGAGTAAAACAATTACAAACTTCCGCGCGTGATCGAATTATCGCGTCCGAATTCTGTGTTCGAGCCAGAAGAAAACACAGCCGCAAAAGTAAGCTGCGGGATCAGGACGAAGAGGCGGCGGAGGCGGCCGCCTTTCCGAAGTCGTAGAGCATCACTTCTTCCTCGCGGATAATGGGGAAGCCTTTTGCGAAAGCCATGGCGCGCGCGAGGGCCTGGTAGAACGCCAGGCTGTTCTCGCTTTCGTGCAAAGCTTCCTGGCTTTCCCAAAACGTCATTACGCGGACATCGGGCGGGTTCGACTGTTCCACACGCAGCACCAGCAAGGCTTGGAAACCTTTGCGCTGACGCATCAGAGGAATCGCGGAATTGAGCGCCTCCCGGAATTCATTCAACTTTTCGGACGGAATGCTGTACTGCGTGACACGTGCGTGCACGGTGGCCTCCTGCAACGCTGGGTCTGGGGGAACGAGATGGCGCAAGTCTAACTCTGTTTGGGACAGAAGGAAAGCTCCCGCTCCGGGCGCCAGCATCCTCACGGCTGCGGCGATGGAAGCCACCGTTCTTCGCGGTGCTTCCCGGGGAGACAATCCTCTTCGGATGGTCAGCTATAGCGGAGCCAGCGGAACATTTCCACCAAGCTGGGACGTTTGCCGTACATCAGGATGCCGACGCGATATATTTTTGCGGAGGCCCAGATGGTGCCGATTGTAGTGAGGAATAGCAGCACGAGCGATAAGGCGATCTGCCAGGCAGGGGGAGTTTGCAGAGAGATGCGTAGGGACATCAGGACTGGAGCGAAAAAGGGAATCTCGGAGAGGACTACTGAAGCAGTGGAAGTGGGATCGTTGAGCACCATGCTGTAAATGACCATGCAGAAAACCAGCGGAGCCATGGCGATCCATTGCAATTGCTGCGCGTCCTGTTCATTGGAGCAGGCTGCTCCGATCGCCGCGAACATCGAGGAGTACAGAAAATATCCGCCGATAAAAAAGATGCTGGCGTAGAGCACCAGAGAAATCGGCACGTGCACGCCAGACATAGCCGTTCCGCCCATTCCCATCGCTGCCAACGCGCCGTACGTGAAGAGAAGCGCGGTGGAAATCATCCACACAGCGAATTGGGTGAACGCGGCTGCGGCCACACCGAGAATTTTCCCAGTGAGCAGTTCGAAGGGACGCACGGCGGAGATGAGGACTTCCATTGTGCGCGTGGTTTTCTCCTCCAGGACTGAACGCATGGTGATGATGCCGTACATGAGCAGTGCGGTGTAGAGCAAGATCACCAGAGCGATGGCGATGCCGATGCTTTGCCCTTTTTCTTCGGCTTCGCCGGTTTCGCTAATCTTCATGAGCTTGAGGTCAGTGCCGCGGAGGATGGATTTTATGTCGTCCAGGTGGACGCCGCGTTCGCTGAGTCGCGCGGAAATCACAGCTTGATCGACGGCGCCCGAAAGCGGGCCGATCAAGCTGAAATTATCGGGATTGCGCATGTGCAGCTCGAAAGAATCCTTGGGGTCGCGGGGAATCCAGAGATACGCATCGATCTTTTCGGCATTGATACGCGCGCGCAAGTCTTGTTGAACGGCGTCAGGCGCCGCAGGGCTTACGATGGTCTCTACAATGTTGAATTCGGGGTTGCCGTTTTCGAGTTTGGCGTCCAACCCTTGCGCGATGGGTTGCGCGAGCGTTCCGGAATTGTCCACGATCACCAGCCGCATGCTGTGCGTGGGCTTATGGTTCACCAGAAAAATTATCAGCAAACAAAAGGCCAAACCGAGTAGCGGAACGAGAATTGTCCCGATGATGAAGCCCTTCGTTTTGATGCGGGTTAAATATTCGCGTTTGACGATGAGTCGAAGTTTACGCACGGGAAGTCCTGTCGATAAAGATTTCATTGAGCGATGGCTCGAGAAGTTCGAAGCGAATAATGCCGACGTTTTCCTGCACGGCGGCTCTCAAGACTTCCTGCGGGTCGGCGCCGGGCTTTAGTTTGGCTTCCACGCCGTTGCCGAGGCGCGTCATGCTGATGATCGCGGGATGTTTCAAGAAAGCGTCGCTGCCGGTGAATTCAATGTGCAGCGTGTTCTTGCCGTAAGACTGCTTGATGGCGCGGAGGTCGCCGTCGAGCAGCTTGCGGCCTTTGTCAATCAGGCAAATCGAATCGCACATGCGCTCGACTTGCTCCATGCGATGGGTGGAGAGAACGATAGTGGAGCCGTTGGCGCGCATATCGATCATGATTTCCTCCACCGTGGCGGCGTTCACGGGATCGAGCCCGGAGAAGGGCTCGTCGAGAATCACCAGTGGCGGCTTGTGAATCACGGCGGTGATGAACTGAACTTTCTGCTGCATGCCTTTGGAAAGATCAATCAGCTTTTTCTCGGACCATTCGGCCAGGCCCAGTTTTTCGAGCCATTCCTTGGCGCGGCGGTCTGCTTCGGCTTCGGTTAGTCCATGAAGCGCGGCAAGGAAAACAATGATCTCGCGAACTTTCATGCGCGGATACAGGCCGCGCTCCTCGGGGAGATAGCCGATGATGTCGCGAGTGTTGTCGCTAACAGGCTGTCCGAGCACCTGTATCGAGCCTTCGTCGGGGACAAGAATATTCATAATCATGCGAATGGTGGTGGTTTTGCCTGCGCCGTTGGGACCGAGCAGGCCGAGGATGGCGCCCTGGCGCACGTGGAGACTGATGTCGCTAACGGCGGTTACCGCGTCGTACGATTTCGTGACGTTTTCTAGTGTGATGGCGTCCATGTGTGTTTGGCGTTCTGCTGGTTATACGCAGGGGCGCGCGAAATATTACATAAACTTTTGCGAGTAAGCAAAGCAATGCCCCGGCGCGGGTTAGGCGGCGGGCGGGTTGGGGCCGGCCATGAAGCCGCCGTCGAGGACCAGGTTTTCGCCGGTCATGAATGACGCGCGGTCGGACAGCATCCAGAGCACCGCTTCGGCGATTTCCTTTGGCTGGCCGAAACGGCCGAGTGGATGCAGGGAAAGCACGAACTTGTTTATCTGTGGGTCGGCGAACGCGCGGTCGGCCATGTCCGTTTTGATCACCGCGGGACAGACCGCGTTCACGCGAATGCCGCTTCGCGCGTATTCGAGCGCGGCGCTCTTGGTGAGCCCAATCACGCCGTGTTTGCTGGCGCAGTAGTGGGCCGAACCGGGATTGCCGATCAGCCCAGCGACGGACGACATGTTGACGATGGCTCCGCCGCCACCTTGCTTTAGCATCTGGCGAATCTCGTATTTCAAGCAGAGCCAAACGCCTTTCAGATTGATGTCGATCACGCGATCCCAATCTTCTTCCGTTTGTTCGACGATCGGAACCCAGATGCCTTCGATGCCGGCATTATTGAACGCGAGATCGAGGCGGCCGAATTTTTCGACTGTCTTTTGAACGAGAGATTCGACGTCGGAAGCTTTGGAGACGTCGGCTTTCACAAACAGGCCGTCGCCGCCCGCGGCGCGGATCATGTCGATGGTTTCTTTTCCTTCCGATTCGCGGCGGCCCGCTACTACAACTTTTGCGCCGGCCTTTGCGAATAGAACGGCGGCCTCGCGTCCGATGCCGGAAGTCCCGCCGGTGATAAGGGCGATCTTGTCTTGAAGTTCCGTCGTCATAGTTTTTCCTTGGGAAGCACAAATGGGTGAGTAGGAGCGACGGAGTTTAGGCCTCCACCGCATTGTCTGTCAAATTTCCGAAGGTTAATGCCTGAACCGGCATTCAGCGAATATCGAAATCTCGAACAATCAGCCGGGTGTCAACCGTAACGTGCGGTGTGATGGCGTGGAAACCCCAGACGTGCACCCAGGCGTTCCCGGTGCGCAGCGTGAGGAAGGATTTCATCAGACCCGGAGGAAAGAAAATCAGAAATACAACGATCACTGACAGCAGGGAATTCCCCAGCGAGTCGTAGCGGGTCCAAGATTCGAACACATGCATAGCCGGATAGCTCGCCGCTCCGAGCAGGAATGCCGTTACCGGAGCGGTCAACTTCGCGTAGCGTGGCATCAGAATGGAGTAAATGAAAATCATGATGGGCAGGTCGGTGCCGAAGAGATGAAAGATGAACGACAACAGGCCGCCGACAATTTGCTGGTGATGCGTCAATTTGAGGAAACTCCCGTTCAACGTCAGGTCCATGAAGCAGCCTATCGCCATCACCACGGCGATCACAATTAGATCGCTCTTCAAGTTGGACGATTTCAGACTCAATTGCTGATTTGAGTATCCACGCATACGAAACACTACATACGGAATCAGGGCGAGCAGAACCCCGTTATAAGCAGTCCAGGTATATACCTCAGCCGGAGATTGTATGCGGGTGGCGCCGACGAGCGACCCGTTCAAGTGCATCGCAATGCCTTCGCCAAAAAAGTGCAGACCAATGAAGCGTCCGGCCAGAAGCACCAGAGCGCCGTAAATCCACAATGCAAGTGTCTCGCGTAACGCCAGACTTCCTTCCGGAGCGCGGGCACCGAGATCCGGCAGCGCACGCCGCCGAGTAATCAGCCCGACCAGTCCTATTTCCAGAACCAGAAAAATCAGCGCAATCGAACTGGAAATCACCATCGCCACGGGCTTGCCCGGATGTGGGCCAATCTGCAAGGGCATCGTCCCATGACACAGCACAACCGCGGCCACGCTGACCAGCACCCAAAGAAACAGGGCAACTTGGAAACTCCGCTGGCGGACCAGATAACTCAGCTTGGAACTAAATGACGTCACGTCACTCCCTTCATTCGCGGATTCCACCGCGCCGCCCCGCGTTCCCAGGCTCAGCTATTCTAACCCCGAGCTAAGGGACAATTTCCGTAGGTGGTGTACTTAGACCGGCAAAGCCTTGTGGCACACCCAAGGTCGGCTTGCTCGGAGAACACATTCGCACGCCAAAAGAAAAGAAGGAGGCAGGTTTTTGGCTGCCTCCCTCGCGTAAGGAGCTTGGGCGAGTTTTGCGCTCGAGCCCTCGCGCTGTCAAGGCGAATATCAATTCGCGAGAGGGATTCAGACGTATTAAGCGGAAGAATAGTTCTCGCAGTAAAATAAATTGTGTTCGACGGCGTGGCCGTGTAACTTCCTCGCTTTGTGGAGGAGGAAAGCGCTGGTTTTCAGTGCGGGGATTTATAGGCTATGACTCCGGATTCGAAGGCGGATTTACAAGCGAAGACGGCCAAGCTAGCAGACATTGCTGCAGCCTATGCGGCGATTAATGCGGAAGCGGCGGGGGACGCTACGGGAAACTCAGCGGGCGCTGGGGAGGGCGCTGCGGGCGACGCCGAGTGCATTTGTCTTGCGGATTTTGAGCCGCTAGCCAAAGCCAAGATGGCGGCGCAGAGTTGGGAGTATCTGTGCGCCGGCGCAGGTGACGAAATTACGGTGCGTTGGAATGAAGAGGCGTACCGGCGGATTCGCTTGAAGCCGCGGATTCTGGTGGACGTATCGACGCTGGACACGCGCGTAACTATATTTGGACAGGAGCATGCGTTTCCGATTTTGCTGGCGCCGGTGGCGGCACAGAAGCTGATGCATCCGGAGGGAGAGCTGGACTCGGCGCGAGGCGCGAGCGCGGCGGGTGCGACGATGGTGGTCAGCTCGTTTGCGAACACCAGCTTGGAAGATGTTGCGTCGGTGGCGAAAGGCCCGTTGTGGTTTCAGTTGTATGCGCAGACGGACCACGGGTTCACACGCGAGCTGGTGCAGCGCGCGGAAGCCGCCGGATATCGCGCGCTTTGCCTTACCGTGGACACGGCCACCACCGGCGCGCGCAATCGCGAGGCGCGTGCTGCGGTGAAATTGCTGCCGATTCCAAACTTCGAAAAGCTCAGAGTACGGGATGGTGACGTCAGCCTGCACACCGGATCGCAGGATGTTTTTAAAAGTGTGCTGGATGCGTCGATGAGCTGGAAGGAAATCGAGTGGCTGCGCTCGTTCGCAAAACTTCCGTTAGTGCTGAAAGGCGTCCTGAATCCGGACGACGCTGAGCTGGCGGTGAAGCATGGAGTGGCGGGAATCATCGTGTCCAATCACGGCGGACGAAACCTGGATACTTTACCGGCCACGATTGACGCGCTGCCGCAGGTGGCCGAAAAAGTTGCGGGGCGCATGCCCGTATTTGTGGATGGTGGGATCCGGCGCGGTACAGACGTGCTGAAAGCGCTCGCGCTGGGAGCCGGCGCGGTTTTCATCGGGCGTCCATATATATATGGATTGGGCGCGGCGGGCGCGGCCGGCGTAGCGCAGGTGATGCGTATTTTGCAGCGCGAATTTCAGATGGCCATGGCGCTGACCGGCAGAACAAACGTCGCGAGTATTGACCGCTCGTTGATCTGGACTTAACTACCTCGCATGAAAAATATTGTAGGGTGGGAACTGGATGATTTGCCCAACCTTGCCAGGAAGCGCTTGAGCCTGCCTGTTGATACAATTCGGCTCTAACATGGCAGACACTCGCGCGAACGTGACCGCTTCACAACAAGGCTCGCGGTATCGCAGCCTGATCGCAAAAATTGCGCTATTGATGCTTGCGATTTACGCCGCGGCTTGTTCGTTTTTTTACTTCCGCCAAGACAGGATGACTTTCCCGGCTCCGGCGACTTACCCGCGAATGACGCCCTCCGACGCCGGCATCCCGTTTGAAGACTTGCATATTCCTGTAAATAAATCGCAGCAGATTCATGCGTGGTGGATTCCCGCGGGTCCCGCTTCCGCATCGGCCGACAAAGTCCTGTTGGTGTTTCACGGCAACGGGTACGTGTTGGAGCAGAGCGTAACATTAGAATTGATTCCGCTGCACAGCCTGGGCGCGAACCTTCTTTTGGTGGATTATCGCGGGTACGGATCGAGCAGCGCCGTAACCCCGACTGAGGAACGTGTGAACGAAGACGCCCGAGCCGCGTTCGACTATTTGATCTCGCAGCGCAAGGTCTTGAGCCGGAACATCATTTTCTTTGGGCGCTCCATCGGCACGGGCCCGGCGACGGAAATGGCGAAGGAACACGCGGATGCCGGCGGCTTGATTTTGATCAGCCCGTTTACGAGCACCGTGGATATAGCGAAAACGATTTGGTATCTCCGCATTTTTCCGCTCACGCTGCTGTCGCATAACAAGTTTGATAATTTATTGAAGATAAGCTACGTGCATATTCCGATATTCATCGCGGTGGGGAGCGAAGATCGCTTGACACCGCCAGCCATGGCGCAGGCCTTGTTTCAAGCAGCCAACGAGCCGAAGCAGTTGTATGTGTCGCCGGGCGCGGACCACAACGACATCATGGAAGTCGGGGTGGCAGCGCTGGAAAAGCAGATCACTGCGTTTATCGAACCGTTGCACTGAGAGTCTCAGTGACGGTGCAGGAGGACATTTAGAATTACTGGTATAGCTGCAATGCCGACGATGGCGAGCCAGGACCATTTGTTTGCCATGTTGAACGTCAAACCAAGACCGGAACGCTTCCGAACAAGGATGGATGGGTCGCCGGGATTCCAGTAGATGAATCCTGCCTTCCAGTGCGCCTCATCGCGGAATTTAGGAAATTGCTCGATTGCCATTATCTGAGATTACATGAAGCGTTTCTTAACCAGCAAACATATGTGAGTGTTAGAGACAGGATGCCAGAATGCGGGCGCCTTCGCGGATTTGCGCGGGAGTGGTGCCGCCGTAGCCCAGAATCAGTCCAGGGCGCGGTTGCGTTTTCATGTAGCACATGGAGAGGGGCATGGCGGAGATGCCTTTAGCGGCGGCTTTTCTTGAGACGGTGACGTCATCGATGCCGCGCGAAAGCAGCGCGACTAAGTGCATTCCAGCTTCGCTGCCGATTACTTCCACCGTGTCGCCGAAATCATCGCGAAGCGCTTCAACCAGCGCGGCGCGACGTTCGGCGTAAAGTAAACGCATCCGGCGGATGTGTCGAGCGAAATGACCTTCGCGAATGAAATCAGTCATCACGGCCTGGTAAAGCGTAGGCGAGAAGATGTCGGCGGCATCGCGCGCGTTGAAAAAGGCACGCACCAAATATTTCGGGACCACGACGTAACCCAGCCGCAAGGCGGGGAACATCACTTTGCTGAATGTCCCGACGTAAAGCACACGGCCGTCTGAGTCGAGTCCTTGCAGAGAAGCGATAGGGCGCGCGCCGAAACGAATTTCGCTATCGTAATCATCCTCGATGATCCACGCGCCCGTGCGCACAGCCCAGTTGAGCAGAAGGATGCGGCGAGTGGCGCTCATGGTCATGCCCATCGGATATTGATGCGAGGGTGTGATGTAAGCGAGCCGAACTTGCCGGCTGCGCCCGCGACGGGGTGTGCGGCGGATCGCTTCGTCCACGTTCAGCCCTTCGTGATCGACGCGGACCGGAACTAATTCAGCGCCCGGACTGGTGAGCGCGAGTCGCGCTCCGGGATACCCGGGCTCTTCCATCCACACGCGGTCACCTGCGTTTAACAAAACTTGCGCGCACATTTGCAGGCCCTGCTGCGATCCGGTAGTGATCAGAATTTGCGACGGTTCGCAGCGCACACCGCGGACTGCTCCCAAATATTCTGCGATGGCTTCGCGAAATGGCGCGTAGCCCATGGAATCACCGTAGGCCATGGTGTCGATGGGCGCGTTGCGCGAATGCTTGGCGACTAATTTCGACCAGACGCTTAGAGGGAAGCGGTCGAGCGCGGGCAGGCTCGATCGGAAGGCGCCCAGAGAGCGCAACCAGGATTGCGGAGGGATGCCCAGCATCGCCGCCGCACGTTTCGAGATTCTGCGCGGTGCGGATTTTGCGGCGGGCCTCACCGCTCGCTTTATGCCGGGTAGCGAATTTGCGCGCAACTTTGCATTTTGCAGGCGCGACGCTTCCTGCGGAATGGATTTAGCCACGCAAGTTCCCGCGCCCTTGAAAGTCTCCAGATAGCCTTCGGCCAGCAGCTGCTCGTACGCGCCCAACACCGGAATGCGCGAGATTTTCAATTCAGCAGCGAGATTTCTGGTGGAGGGCACGCGCTGGCCGGGCCTCAGTTGATTCGATGTAATCGCGTGGCGAAACCAGTGGTAAAGCTGCCGGTACCTGGGCGTCTTCGTTTTGGGATCGAGCGCGAAGGGTGGCAGAAAGCTGGCGGTCAGGCGTTTCAGCGGCATGTGAAGTGGATATATCGTAACACATAAAAGTGGATATTGTTGGAGACCACTACGGAGGTTAGTTTAGAAGGAGCAAGTTCCAAAGGAGCATTCATGAGTTTAAGAAGGTTTCTGGCATGTTGCGCTGTTTGCGCAGCCGGACTGTTCGCTCAGGCCGGCTGTGTTTCCGCTCAAACAAGCGGCGCGGCTGAGCAGAATGCCGCGCCGAAGTACCGCGATGGCCAGCACGATTTCGATTTCGAGTTGGGAAGCTGGAAAATTCATCTGAAAAGGCTGGAGCACCCTTTGACCGGTTCCAATAAATGGGTGGAGTTCGACGGGACTTCCGTGACGCGGAAGGTTTGGGACGGGCGAGCGCAGCTCGAGCAATTCGAAACGGATGGATCGGCTGGGCACATCGAGGGGCTGACTCTGCGTTTGTACAATCCGCAGTCGCATCAGTGGTCGCTGTACTGGGCCACCAGTAGAACCGGCACTATCGGGATACCGACGGTGGGCGAGTTCAAAGATGGAGTTGGTGAATTTTACGACCACGAAGAGATTAACGGGCGCATGACTCTGGTTCGGTTTCTATGGACGAAAACAAACTCCGACTCTCCCCATTTTGAACAATCGTTTTCTGACGATGGCGGCAAAACGTGGGAAGTGAATTGGATCACGGATCAGACGCGAGTAGGCGATGCTTCAGCGAACGGGAAATAAAGGTTCATTCGCGAGTGAAACATCAGGATCGGATGATGGCCTAGTGTGATGGCGAAGAAAGACGAGAAGAGGTCAAGCATGAGAGCAACCAACTATTGTCGGAATGTTCTACTGGTTTGTGGCTTGCTTCTGGTTGTGCAGCCAGTACGGCAGACCAGCGCTCAGCCGCAGGCAGAGGAGCGCGATGGTTCCCATGATTTCGATTTTGAAATTGGGACTTGGAAGACGCATCTGTCCCGGCTGGACCATCCTTTCACGGGGTCGCACACCTGGATCCAGTACGAGGGGACTTCTGTGGTGAGCAAGATTTGGAATGGACGCGCGAATATGGTGGAACTGGAGGTGGATGGACCGACGGGTCACGTGGAAGGGCTGAACCTGCACCTCTACAATCCTCAATCTCATCAGTGGAG
>JBEKHG010000041.1:0-32738 GCA_050012395.1 Candidatus Acidiferrales bacterium | reverse complement strand
TCTACAAGGAGGCGAAATTCTGTTCGATGTGCGGACCCAAGTTCTGCTCGATGAACGCGACGCAGATTGCTGATATTTATCAGGGGCTGGACCAGAAAGACCGCGAGCAGAAATTCGCGCAATTACTCGAAAAAGTGCAACCCGGCGCTAACCCCTCCGACGTCCTGACAATGGAGAAGGTGGAGCCCGGCGCGAAGGCTGCGGCGCCCTCCTGAGCATCGGGAAGGTCCGACCTGATACGAAGTCTGCGGCGACCTCCAGACCTTTAGGAGGCGCGCGGACGCGAGCTCATCTGCTTCATGCTTAGCATCGATAGGGTGCAACCTGATGCGAACCCTGCGGCGGCCTCCTGACCTTTCCAGACGACAAGAATACGGATCAGCGTTTCAACATTTCGTGGCTCGTTCTGGCTGAATTTAGGTGAGGCGGAGAGTTAGCGGCGGGAGAGGGACACCGTCGACTTCGGCGGTCCAGACGTGGCCGGAGGTGGTTGGGTGGCCGGCGGTTAGGGTGCCGGAACTGACGATTTCTCCGGCGCTCAAGGGATTGGTTGGAAAGCGGCGGCTTATGGCGGCTCCTAGTTCAGCCAGACATAGCGCGGGACTCTTAAGGGAATTCTTGCCGGAGCCTTCCTCTACAAATTCAGTGTTATTCGCGTAGTTTTTCGCGGAGGAACCATCTGTTAATGCGAAGTTCCTCGCTGGATTTTTGTCGGAGTTTTCCTCTGCAAATGCCGCACCCTTCACGGAATTGTTTGCTGAGGCTTCCCCGCCCTTAAACATGCGCAATTTGAAAGCGCTAAGTCGGTCAAGTAGGTTGACGGTGTTGTTGGGCTGTACGGGGAGTCTTTGGCCAACTACCAGGGCGGCGTGAAGCCCGAAAGAGGCTACGAAGTCGCCGGGCTGGAATTTCCAATCCGGGAAAGGGCAATCAATGATTTCGAAGCCGAGGGCCAGCCAGTCGACAGAGGCGAGCGCAGAGGCGTCGCCGGAGGGCTCTCCAGTGATTGCCTGTTTTAGACCGAACACAATTTCGGGTTCAATCTTCAGGGAACGTGGATGTGCGATAGAGAGTGTGGCGGAGTTGTTATCGGCGTAATGGACGGTGTCGTCATACATGTGGGCCCAAACCAGAGTTTCGAGTTTGAAGACGCGCCACATAGCTCTGTTCGCGTAGCCGACTTTGCGGCCGACGGCTTTATGTCCAGCGGCTTCTCGGAACTGCTGGAGTCTGGTTTCAACTTCATAGGCGGCGTTGAGATCGAAACCGGGGCGCGCGGACGGAGGGACGGCGACCATCTGGCCCGTTTCGTAGGCCGACAGGAGTTCGCAAGCTACAGCTTCGACTTCCTTGGCCGTCCAAGATCCATTTGACATAGGTCTATTTAGTTTCGCTGCTCGATTCCGCACGCGCGAGGCAAGCGTGTATCGTGCGACGCGCGGGGGTGGGAGTCAACGGTGAAAAAGAGGTGCCGGGCGAGATTTTGTGTTGTGAATGGCCAGACTTGAAAATCCTAATGTGCATTCTGGCCTCGGTTAGAATTTACCTGTCGTTTGTTTTGAGTGAGTTAGGGCGAATTCTACTTGTGGTGCACTCTCGGTTAGAAGTGGGCGCCCACTCGTACATTTTGAAGGTACAACTGGCTCGTTTTGGTGAGCGATCCGGCTAAGCCGGTGGTGGCGCGGCCACGCTTTACGAGTGGATGTGGGACGAGGGGGACTCGAATAGCTCTCGTCCGAGGCCAGATTGAGTGCCGAGCGCGCGCGCTGATTTCGCGTTGGCGGCCCGGTCGAGAACAACGCGCCTAGAGCCTCCGCGAGAGCTACATGATCCGGCTTATTAAGCACTTTCAGGAGGAACGAGAATGCTTTTCGCTCTGGTGTCCAACCTGGGAATAAGCCAACGGAATAAGAATGTTGCCGCGATTGCCCCGGCGAGTTGCGCAAACATAAACAATGGCACATCAACCGGGCGAATTCCTGCGAACGTGTCGGAGAATGAGCGGGCGATGGTGACTGCCGGATTTGCAAACGATGTTGACGAAGTAAACCAATACGCGGCGGAAATGTAGGCGGCCACGGCGAACGCTACCATGTCCGCGCGTTGACGCGCGCAGCCCCAAATCACGCAGATTAGACCGAACGTCGCGACAAATTCGCTGAATGCTTGCGCGGACCCGTTTCGCGCGTGACTGGAAACCGAGATTGCGGGGAAGCTGAACATCAGGTGCGCTGCGACTGCGCCGGATATAGCTCCAGCGAACTGCGCGGGAATGTAACACGCGGCCACCATCCACGACACACCGCGCTCTATTGCGTCCACAAGCGTGACGGCGGGATTAAAATGTCCGCCTGAGATCGGCCCAAACGCGAGGATCAGGGCAAACAGCGCCGCGCCTGTTGCAACGGTGTTGGCCAGGAGCGCTATCGCAACGTTGCCACCAGCCAGACGTTCTCCCATGATTCCGGAGCCAACAATTGCGGCGACTAGAAATCCAGTGCCAACAAACTCCGCAACAATTTTGCGCAGAAGCGTGTGCATCATTGTTTCCCGATGCGATCGATCTCTTTTTTGATCGCTAGAGAGTCGAGGCTTGCGAGCGGCAGGCTGAGGAAAAGATCAATCCGGCGCTTCAATGTAAGAAAGGCCTCCCGAAACGCTCTTTCGATTTCTTCCGGCGTACCGGCCACTGAAGCTGGATCTGGAATTCCCCAGTGTGCGGTCATGGGCTGGCCGGGCCATATGGGACAGACTTCTCTCGCGGCGTTATCGCACACCGTGAATACAAAATTCATTGTGGGCGCGCCGGGTCTGGAAAATTCCTCCCAGTTTTTGCTTCGAACGCCTTCTACCGGCAGATTGGAAGACTGCAACAGCTTGAGCGCTTCTGGGCGTACGGTTCCTGAAGGAGAACTTCCCGCGCTATAAGCGGCGAAATGCGGATGGCATTTACCGTTGAGGATGGCCTCGGCCATTATCGAACGAGCGGAGTTGCCAGTGCAGAGGAACAGAACGTTGTAATGTTGCGACATGAAGATTCCTCCGAACCCTTTAGCTGCAGCAGGCCTGGACGCATTACCCCTTGCTTTCGGACGCCGGCTTTACCGCGCGGATGAACGCGCTGAAGAATTTCCCGTCCACTTGCGGAGCGAGCGTGTCCACATCGAAGCCCTGGCCGGATAGAAATTCACGCGCGTCTTCCAGAAGATAGACACGGGTCGGTTCGATGTCCGCATCCGCGAAGCCTGCGCCCTTAAGTTTGCTCAAATACTCATTTTCTTCGAGCGCGCCCGCGATGCAGCCGACCCACAGCAGAACGCTTTTGCGAATTTCGGGAAGTATTTCGCCGCGCGTAACGACATCGGAGACGGCAAAGCGCCCGCCTGGTTTCAAAACGCGGAAGGCCTCGCGCAGGACGGCGTCCTTGTCCGCAGACAGATTGATCACGCAATTCGAGATGATCACGTCCACTGAATTGTCGGGGAGGGGAATATGTTCAATTTCTCCCTTCAAAAATTCCACGTTATCTGCGCCCGCTTTTCTTTTGTTTTCGTTTGCCAGAGCGAGCATTTCATCGGTCATGTCCAGGCCGTAGGCTTTTCCGGTGGGACCAACGCGTTTGGCAGAGAGCAGCACATCGATTCCGCCCCCCGAGCCGAGGTCGAGAACGGTTTCTCCAGCGTTGAGTTTCGCTAAAGCGGTAGGATTCCCGCATCCGAGCGAAGCGAGCATTGCTTCACTTGGAATTTGCCCGGACTGTTCGGCATCGTACAAGTTAGAAGTTATTGGATCGCAGCCGCAACTGTTCGCCGGCGTCGCGCCACAACAAGAGCTCCCGCCGATCGTTACGCGCAATGCCGCACTTCCGTATTTTTCTTTCACCACATCTCTTATATTCGTGTCCGCCATGACCTCTCCCTACTTGCAGATTTGGATCACGTCTCGCGGCGATACTGCTTTATTTCGCGTGCAGCATTCCGCATAGAGGAATTGCAGAACTTCCTGCAGCGCCCCAGTGTTCGCCGTATATCGCAGAAACGTACTTTCGCGGTTCACTCGAACAAGGCCTTCATTCCGTAACTTGTCGAGATGGTGCGACAGCGTAGAGTTTGGAATGTCGAGCTCGGATTGAATTTCGCCGACAACTAGTCCTTCAGGATGCGCTGATAGCAGCATTTGCATGATTCGCAGGCGCGGCTCGGTGCCCATCGCCGAGAACATATCGGCGAATCTGGCAACCTGTTCTGAGTTCTTCTTGCTAGATGTGCTCGTCCCCATATTTCGATAATTGCAGAAATATGAATGTTTGTCAAGGCTTAAAGGCGCGGTCACCGCACCGGGAGACTCTCGTACCAAAATGACGCTCAACGAAATCTGCCGCGTCGAAGACCGTGGCGCTACATTTTATACCTTTAAGATGCGCGTTCGATGTGGCCTCTGACGATAGCTATTGACTGGCCGTTCGCGCGCGCTGATTTCGTGTCGTGGGTTCGGAGGAGAACAACGCGCCGAGGCCCTCGGCAAGAGTTGGATGAGTTAGGACAGCATCGCGAAACGCGGTATAAGGAAGCCCGGCGATCATAGCAACCTGAACAGAAGACATGATCTCGCCTCCCTCGACGGCGAAGGCGGTGAAGCCGAGGATGCGATCGCTGTCGATTTCAACCAGCGCTTTTAAAAAACCTCGCGTTTCAGAAAGTGTTTTCGCGCGCAGCACTTGTTCCATTGGGATTTTGAAAAGGCGATAGGCGATGCCTTGGGCTTTAGCTTCCTTCTCACTTAGGCCGATGCGAGCGAGTTCGGGGTCGGTGAAAAGACAAAACGGAACTTGCCTGCCGGTAGTCACGCGGTTACGACCGGAGAGGTTGTGATAAACCACGCGGAAATCGTCAATGCTAATGTGGGTGAATTGCGGGCTGCCTGCTGCTTCACCGATGGCCCAAACGCCGGGTGCAGTGGTCTGTAGCCGCTCACTGACTCTTATGTATCCGCGATCTGTTAATTCAACACCGGCTAACTCCAGTCCGATTCCCTCTGTGTTGGGAGTGCGTCCTCCAGTCACCAGCAGATCACTTCCTTCGATGGTTCTCGCCACCCCGTTCTGTTCGAGCGAGATCTTTACGGACTGACCGGATTTTCCCGATATCCGCTGAATCTGGACATTTAAAAGAATGTCGATGCCTTCGTCCTGGAACAGACAGCGGAGAGCTTCCGTTACATCTTCGTCTTCGCGATCGACCAGGTGCCTGTTGTGTTCGATCAAGGACACTTTGCTGCCGAAGCGGCGCATGGCTTGGGAGAGTTCCAAGCCGACGTAACCTCCACCGAGTACGAGAAGGTGTTTGGGGACTTCATCGAGTTCGAGCGCTTCCACGTGCGTGAGTGGCTGTGCGTCAACAAGGCCGGGAACTGGCGGCAACGCTGCGCGTGTTCCTGTACTGATGATCACGTTCGTTCCGCGGAGCTGACGCTTTGTTCCATCAGAAAGCGCGACCTCCAGAGTTCGTGGAGCGACGAAGCGTCCGGAGCCGAAGATGAGCTCGGCTCCAGTATTCTTGTAAATGTCTAGGTACATGTCGTTCAGCCCCGAGACCATTTTGCGTTTGCGGTCACGGACCTTAGCCATATCAACGGTGAGGGCTTTATTGGCGATGCCGAAATCTTCACTGCTGCGAACGTGCGATGCCACCTTCGCGCTGTGAATAATGTTCTTGCTCGGCAGACAGGCGATGTTCGGGCAGGATCCGCCAATATATTTGCGATCGACGACTGCGACACTCTGGCCTTGTTTGGCAAAAGTCCACCCAGCAATTGTCGATCCGGTGCCGCCACCGAGGATCACAAGATCGAACTCTTCTAGTTTCGTTTCGTTAGGGGATTGAACTGAAGCTTGCGTGGTATTCATACGAACTCCTTTCTTGAAGTGTAAAAATGAGTCGAGGTTAGCGACGGCCGCTGCGCAGTCGTCGGCGATAGGCCGCGACCTTGTGGCGATTTCCGCAAAGCACCATGCTACACCAACGTCGATGATGCGACTTGGTGTTGTCGGAGAACCACAGCACGCAGGTCTCGTCCCCGCACCGTTTCACCAAGTGAAAGTCAGCCGTGGCAAGCAGATCAGCAGCGGCTTCCGCCACGGGTCCGAGAAGCGCCTCGACGGTATTTTTTCGTCTAAGCGTTTCGATCTTCAGCGAGCGCGGCTTATTCCACACGAGCCGGAGATGACTCCGGGCGTCAGCTAGGAATCGGTTAAGGAACGAAGGATCTCCCCGCTGGCCAGCCTTTCGTTTCTCGACCAGCGAGCGCATGCTCTCACGCAGCTTTCGCGCAGAATTCAAAAGGGGTATCCGCGTTGCACCCGGCCCAGCTTTCGGAACTGAAAGTCCAGCCAGTTTGAGCCAGCGGATTACGTCCTCATCGCGCTGAAAAAAATCCACCAGCTCTCCATTGACCCGCATTCGGGTATTTAGAAAGTCCAGCCCGAGATTCCCTGCCAGAAACACTGGGTCTATTCGCGAATGTCGATTTGTCTTCTGAGACCGGGTCAATGGATAGCGCTCGAAAACACTGTAATCGCTAATGGGTGCCTTGACAAGTTAGAGGTTTTTATGGTGTAACCGTAGAAGTATAGGTTGTCCGGTGTTGGACATTTATACTAAAAGGCTCGGGAGAAATTCTAAATGGCTCAAAATATCTCAGCGCAGAGGCAGAAAAGCGGCGGCGCCAGTGAGGAGTCTCTTGTGCCTTACACATCCGTCCGCACGGTTGAGGCGGATGGCGTACGAGTATTTTACAGAGAGGCAGGTCATCTGCAGGCCCCGGTGGTTCTTCTGCTGCATGGATTTCCGAGTTCATCGTTTATGTATCGCGAGTTGATTCCCCGTCTGGCAGATCGCTACAGAGTAATCGCGCCAGACTTGCCTGGTTTTGGATTTACGGAAGTGCCGAAGGAGCGGAAATATACGTACACCTTCGACGCGCTGGCTGCGACGGTAGATGCCTTCACGCAAGCGATCAAAATTAATCGGTACGCACTTTATATTTTCGATTATGGAGCGCCCACGGGTCTTCGCCTGGCTATGGCTCATCCCGAACGCGTTGCAGCAATCGTTTCACAAAACGGGAATGCCTATGAAGAAGGACTTGGGGATGCCTGGGGACCGATCCGGAAATATTGGGCTTTCCCTAACGCTGAAAACCGCGAAGTGATTGCGAAGAATGTGCTAACGCTTGAGGGCACACGCTGGCAGTACACGCACGGGGTGGTTGATCCAGATAGCGTTGCGCCCGAATCGTACACGTTGGATCAGGCGCTGATGGAACGGCCGGGAAACAAAGACATTCAGCTGGATTTGTTTTTGAACTATGCCTCGAACGTCGCGCTCTACCCGAAATTTCAGGAATATTTCCGTAAATCGAAGCCTCCCTTGCTCGCAATCTGGGGCAAGAACGATCCGTTTTTTATCCCCGCAGGAGCAGAAGCATTCCGAAGAGACATACCTGGCGCCCAAGTGAAGATGCTCGATACCGGGCATTTTGCTTTGGAGACCCACGTGGTGGAAATTGCCGCGGAGATGAAGAAATTCCTCGAAGCTAACGGAGTATAGCCTCGGCTCGGATGGTAGGAGGGCAAAATGAACACTCACTACGGGACCGTTGTATTAGTCCACGGGGCGTGGGCTGACGGATCGTGTTGGCAGAGCGTGATTTTACCGCTCAGAGGTCAGGGCGTTGATGTGATTTGCGCGCCAATTCCTTTGACTTCGCTCACGGATGACATTGCAGCTCTCTCCAGAACATTGGAGAGAACCAGCGGACCCGTCGTGCTGGTTGGACATGCTTACGCTGGCGCGGTAATCGCCGGGCTTACGGATGAACGGATAAAGGCTCTCGTGTACATCGCGGCATTGGCTCCCAGCGCGGGTGAAACCGTTGCGCAAGTTTTCTACCGCGAACCGCCGCATCCAGAGGCTCCTCGTTTGGAGCCCGATCGGTACGGCTTTATTTGGATGCTGGAAGACGGTTTTCGTAAGGCGGTAGCTCATAAAGCTTCCGCCGATCAAAAGACGATCATGGCTGCGGTGCAACGTCCGATCGCGGTGAAATGTATTCAAGAAGTGACTCTACAGCCGACGTGGAAGACGAAGCCGAGTTGGTACTTGCTCGCGGAAGAAGATCGCATGATCAATCCGACGACCCAGCGCTTCATGGCTGAACGGATGGGCGCGAAAATCCGCCCATTTCCGGTGGATCATACGCCGATGTACACAGAGCCGAGCATTGTGGTTGATGTCATCTCTGAGGCAGTACGCGAGGCGCTGTCAGAAAAGACCTCGGCACGAAGTGCGAATTAGCGGTTTTACGCTGTCCGTTACAGACAAACTGACCAGAATTTTTGTTGGGCGGTGAAATTTATTGAGGGGAAGCAAGTATGCCGAACTCCGTAGCTATTGTTACCGGCGCTAGCCAGGGAATCGGGAAAGCGACCGCGCTTCGGCTCGCGAGCAATTTTTCGGGCCTGGCATTGGTTGCACGGAATGAAGCACACCTTCAAGAGACAGCCCAACAGGCGAAGTCCGCGGGAGCTGAGAGCCTCGTTCTTCCGCTCGACCTAAGTGAACCCGCTGCCGCTGAAAAAATCGTGAAGGACACACTCGGGCGCTTCGGCCGTATCGACGCAATGGTGAATATCGCCGGGGCCGTGCCGCAGATCGATCTGTTCGCGATGACCGACGCTCAGTGGAATGACGGCATGGCGCTGAAGTTTCACGGCGCGCGCCGGCTAACAATAAAAGCGTGGGATGCATTGAAAGCTGCCAAGGGTTCGGTTGTGTTGCTCTCGGGCCTTGCTGCTTATGACCCTAAGCCGGGATTTGCCGCGGTGGCCTCAATCAACGCAGCGATTATCGCTCTGGCGAAAGCGTTCGCAGAGCAAGGAATCAAAGATGGCGTGCAGGTGAACAGCGTTTCGCCGGGAGCAGTGATGACGGGGCGGCGGAAATCATTTTTTGAAAAGTGGGCACCAGCCAACAACCTCACGGTCGAAGAAGCGATCAAAAAGTATCCGGAGGAATCCGGCATTTCTCGTTTCGGCGAGCCGGAAGAGATTGCGAATCTTCTGGCTTACTTGGTGTCGCCCGCGGCGAAGTGGATGACCGGTGCTTCGCTACGAATGGACGGGGGCGAATTTAAAGGGATCTGACCGAGCGCAGCACTGATAGTTGTGATTAAGGAAATCGCCGGAAGCAGACCCCATTGAAAACGCCGAAGAACTGATTTTATAATCCCGCATCGGCATGCTGTGCTGATAAGGAGGTGATCCCTGAGGTACACGAATATTTGATTCATCATTACCAGAGGCGTGTGTGAATCTGCCATGCGCCTCTCTTCTTTTATACTATTTTGGGTACTTTCCGAGCATTCTCCGCCTTATAACCGCATCTCTTGTATCGACTGAAACCTCTCGAAACACTCAAAAATCTACCACGATGATTCGACCTCCGTGATCCGGATGTTTCATTGGAGCAGGTAGGATAGTTCGGAGTGACGCGAGGCGTTATTGTTCTGGCAACACGACCACTTTCACCGGCCTTTACAATCGTTAAGGATGTTAAGTTACGGACATAAGCTGCCTTGGGACCACCGGTAGCCAAGAGCGTAAGATTGCGCGAAACGCTCGGCTACGATCAGGAGGAGCAACGCATGGAGTTCCCCGAAACATTCCTGGGACGGAGGGCTGGACGGCTCTACAGCAGCGGTTTAATGTTGATTGGCGGGTTGTTGGTGATTCTCTTCCTCGCGCTAAGCAACTTTTCTGCGCGCGCGCAGGAGGCATTGGTTCTGGTTGGTAGCGGGTCGAGTGTGCCGGCGCCGCTTTACAACCGGTGGACGCAAGAATTCGGGAGGCGCAGCGCAAAGACTCAATTTCGATACGTTCCGATTGGCACCAGCGAGGGGATCAAAGAGCTTACTCATGGCGCGAGCGATTTTGGCGCGGGCGAAGCGCAGCTTACGGAAAAAGAGAAGAAAGACAGCGGCCTAATTGAACTGCCGGTGGTGATCATCGGAATTGTCCCTATTTACAATCTTCCGGACGCGCACCAGGAGCTGAAACTTTCCGGAGAAGTATTGGCTGGAATTTATCTGGGCGATATTAAGACGTGGAATGCGCCGCAGATCGCGAAATTGAATCCGGATATTACATTGCCCAGCACTCCGATACAGGTGATGAACCGGCCCGCGGGCAAGGGATCCAATTATGTTTTCAGCGATTATTTATCGAAGGTGAGTCCCAAATTTCGCTCGCAGGTGGGGGTGAGTCCTTCACCGAAGTGGCCTGTTGGCGAAGCCGCAGACCGGAGTTCGGATATGGCAGACAAAGTGAAAAATACGCCCGGGGCCATCGGCTATGTGGAATATCAATATGCGGTGAAGAACGGGATTTCGCAGGCGGCGGTATCGAATTCTTCCGGAAAGTTCGTGAAGGCTTCGATGGAGAGCATCGCAGCGGCGTGCAATGCAGTGGAAGAGCCGCGTTGGAATAATTTTTCAGCGTCGCTGGCGAATGCATCCGGAGGCGATTCGTTTCCCATCACCAGCTTTACGTGGATTTATGTGCGAACGTCGCTGGGTGATAAGGCGCGCGCCGCAGCGTTGAATGAGTTGCTGGAATGGATTTATACCGATGGGCAACGATCGGCGGTGCAGGAAGGCTACTCCGCGCTACCTCCACAACTGCTGACGGCGGTGAGGAAGAAGGCCAAGGAAGTGGAATAGCCGGCGCTCCTCCAGCATTCCAGACTTTCCACTTTGCTGAATCAATGCAGGGCGCGATGTGCATTCGCGTCATCATCCGGTAATCTGATATTTGATGAAACTCGAAATCGGGCAGGCGCTCTTTCTATTTTTTGTTGCTGGGATTGCGGGCGTTCTAAACGCGTTGGCGGGTGGCGGAAGCTTTATCTCATTTCCGGCGCTGTTGTTTACGGGCGTGCCGCCGGTGCAGGCCAATGCTACTAATACGGTAGCGCTCTGGCCGGGACTCGCGGCTAGCAGTCTTGCTTACATAAAACGGTTGGACATACCAAAGCGTCTATTGATCCCGCTGCTGGTGACCAGCGTGACCGGCGGTTGGGTGGGCGCCCTTCTGCTGCTGAAAACTCCTCAACGCACTTTTCTACATTTTGTTCCCTGGCTGCTGCTGAGTGGGACATTGCTATTTGCGTTTGGCAATAAGATTCGGTCGTTCGCGGGCAAAAGCGCCGTGAGTGATGAACTTGGAAGTGCGTCGTGGCGCGCGATTACGGTGTGTTCCGTAATTGAGTTGCTGCTGGCGGTTTACGGCGGATATTTCGGCGCGGGTATCGGGTTTGTGATGCTGGGAATGTTCGCAGCTTTAGGAATGCGGGACATTCACGCAATGGGCGCCATTAGGACGCTGCTTGCAGCGGCGATTAATGCGGCGGCGGTGGTTACGTTTATTGTGGCGGGAGCGGTTTTGTGGCTGCAGTTTGCGGTGATGGTGGCGGGCGCGCTGGTGGGAGGGTGGTTTGGAGCGCACTACGCGCAGAAGGCAGATCCACAGAAGGTGCGAGCGTTGGTGATCGGAGTCGGCTTGGCGATGAGCGCGTATTTTTTTATTAGAGCGCGATGAGTCAACGATTTCAGGCCAAAGTATTGAAGGAAGCTGAGATTTTTTGTGATGGCGTACTAGGCCGTTGGTGCTACGTACGGCGGGCGTTTAGGTACTTTAGGTGTTTGACTCCGTATAAAGGGCCTGCGATGATGGCGCGATGCTTGGCTGAAGCCTCAAGGCCGGCGGCGATTTCGTCTTAAAAGCTGCCGCGTTCAACCCATGAACTACGCGCCCAAAGATTTGAATCCTGAGAAAGACCTCCCGAAAGGCTTCCTCGATTATTTGTTGCCGCTGCATAAGGAATTTACTCCTAGACAGCAGAAGCTCGCCGAGAAACGCGGGGAGGTTTT
This sequence comes from Candidatus Acidiferrales bacterium, assembly GCA_050012395.1. Classification (GTDB taxonomy): domain Bacteria; phylum Acidobacteriota; class Terriglobia; order Acidiferrales; family UBA7541; genus Palsa-295. The sequence goes on along the minus strand of JBEKHG010000041.1, from coordinate 20,753 downwards.
GGAGAAGTCGCACGGCGGAAAGCCGCCGGATTATTTGCCAGCGTCGGAGGCGACGACAGGCGACTGGCGAATCGAGGTGCCGGAATGGTGCGCAGATCAGCGCAATCAGATGACTGGTCCGGCGGACGACGCGGAGTTGACGGTCAAGCTGCTAAACTCCGGATCTCCGGCAGTGATGATCGATCTGGAAGATTCCACAGCCAACACATGGGAAAACATCATGCTGGCGATAAAAAATACTATCGCCGCATACAAATATGAACTGAGTTACGAGGACAAAAAAAGAGGCAAGAGAGTAACGGTGAATCGGTCGAAGACCGTCACCTGGGTGCGGCCGCGCGGGCTGCACATCAGCCAGGGCGGAGTGATCAAGAACGAGTTAATGTCCGCTTCCCTGTTCGATCTCGCCATGATTTGGTACCAAATCGATCCGGCCACGTTGCCGCACAACTTCTCGGTGTATATCCCCAAGAGCGAATCCGCTGAAGAAGCTTTCTGGTGGCGCGATCTGTTTCAGGCTCTCGCGAAATCCAAAGGATTGCCTAAGGATTACATCAAGTGCATGGCGCTGGTGGAAGCGCATCCACTGGCTTATCAGATGGAGGAATTTCTTTTTAATTTGCGCGAGCACTGCCTGGGACTGAACCTGGGCCGCTGGGATTACATGGCGTCGTTGATCGATTTCATGATCGAGGATCCCGACTGGATTTTGCCGGACCGCAATACGATTCCACACGACGTGGCTTTCTTTCAAAACTTTCGCACGCTGATGCCTGAAATTTGCCATAAGCACGGGGCGCACGCGATCGGCGGAATGACCGCTCTCTTTCCGAGCCGCACGGACAAGGAATTGAACGAACGGGCTATGAAGGTCCTGAAACAAGACAAGGAGAACGAAGCCCATTGCCTGATGGATGGGGCGTGGACTGGGCATCCGGACCAGAACGAAATTGCGGTGGCGCAGTTCCCTTCCCCGAATCAAATTTCAAAGCGGCCGAAGCTGGCTAGCGTCCATCCCGATTTGCGGCCGATTCCGAAGGGTGTTGGGAAAATAACGATGGAGGGAACGCGCGCGGCGGTGCGTACGGTGATTCGTTATCGCAATGGGGTGCTGAACGGAAAAGGGGCGAGCTTGCTGGATGGCTATATGGAAGATCTGGCTACCGACCGCATCTACCGGCTGATGATCGCGCAACGCGTGCGGCACAAAGTGAAGGTTGCCGGCGATGATGGCAAGACGGTGGAACACACTCCGGCTTTAGTGACGCGCCTGTTTGACGAGGAACTGGCCAATATCCAACAAAATTTGCCGAGCGAAATCGATCGCAAAGCGGCTGCGAAACTCCCCGAAGCGCGCCGGATTGCGGAGGAACTGATCGTGCAGGGACGGCATTCGCCGATTTAGGTCCGAATGCCGCCAGTAGGGCAATACAAAAAGCTTATTACGGAGATAAAGCGAATTTGTTTGACAGCACTGGGGTGATGGGCGCTCAGTGTCAAACTACAGATATTGCAATAGCTTAAGTCAGGTTTGGATTCTCCACGTTAGCGGTACGTTATGAGCATCGGATTGCCGGACGGGGAACGGAAATGCGGTCGACTGCGGGACAGCACATGCGCGACGCAATTCAATTACTGAAGGACTGCGCCCGAGGCGGAAACGAATGAGACTAAAGTCAGCTGACACTCTGCTTGAAGTTCTACAGTTCGCTGACAGCCACACGGCGATAGTGGTCCCCGAGCTCGGCATTCGGGTCACTTACGAATCGCTGCGGGAACAGGTCCTGGCGATGGCGAAGGCGTTGGCTTCGGTGGGGATCCAGCGCGGAGATACGGTAGCGATTGCGCTGCCGAATGGATTGCCGTCGATTGTGACTTTCCTAGCCGCCTCAATTGCCGGAACGGCGGCACCTTTGAATCTGGCTTATCCCTACGAAGAGTTTTTATTTTTTCTGGGCGACACCAACGCGAAGATTCTGTTGTGTCCACCGGTGGGAGCGGAATACGCGCGAAGCGCCGCGGCGGACAAAAAGATCCGCGTGCTGTCAGTGAAAATGAGCGACGACGGCAACGTGCGGTTGGAGGGCGCCGGGAATGGCGGGTCTGTTACGGAGCCCACGGCTGACGACATTGCGCTCGTGTTGCACACCAGCGGAAGCACAGGGCGGCCAAAGCGCGTTCCTCTGCGGCATTTTAACCTGGCGGTATCGTCGGCGAATATTGCGAACAGCTACGCACTTTCGCCCGACGATGTGGCGCTGTGCATCATGCCGCTGTTCCACGTGCATGGGCTGATCGGGTCGCTGATGGCAACCTTGCTTTCGGGAGGAACGGTAGTCGTTCCTACCAAGTTCAACGCGCTTTCTTTCTGGCGCACGGTAAAGGAACATCGCGTGACGTGGTATTCGGGCGTGCCCACGATGCATCAAGTGCTGTTGGCGCGCGCGCACCGCAAACCGCCGGAAGCGGAGACGCTGCGGTTTATACGTTCGTGCAGCGCGCCCTTATCGGCGGAGCTGATTCATAAAATCGAGGGGTTGTTTGGCGTGCCGTTTGTGGAAGCTTATGGAATGACGGAAGCAGCGCACCAGATGACTACCAATCCGCTGCCGCCGCGGCATCGCAAAGCAGGATCGGTGGGCGTGGGTATCGGGCTTCGCATCAGCATCATGGACAAAGAAGGCAATCACCTGGGAACGAACCAGCGAGGCGAAGTGGCAATTCAGGGAGCGAATGTGTTTCGCGGGTATGAAAACAATCCGGAAGCGAACGCTCGCGCATTTGTGAATGGATGGTTTCGTACGGGCGACGAAGGGATGTTGGACGACGACTGTTATTTGCACCTGACCGGGCGGATTAAGGACATCATCATTCGCGGGGGCGAGAACATCGCGCCGCATGAAGTGGATGAAATTCTGCTGCGGCATCCCGCGGTGTCAGCGGCGGTGACGTTTGGCTGCGTGCATCCCACGCTGGGCGAAGAAGTGGCGGCGGCGGTGGTGTTGCATGAAGATAATAAAGTTAGCGAGGCTGATCTAATCAAGTTCTCCCGCGAGCTGCTTGCGGAATATAAATGTCCTAAGAAGATTTACCTGGTGAAGAGCATTCCTACGACCGCGACTGGAAAAATCCGGCGGCGGGCTGTGGCCGCTGCGCTCGCGGACCAAGCATGAAATTTTTGATTGTGGGGGCCGGAGCCATCGGAGCTTACATTGGCGCACGAATGGCAAATGCAGGTTTTGATGTGACGCTATTCGCGCGAGGGCCCCACCTGCGCGCGATGCAAGAGCATGGCGTGCAGGTGAAAAGTTCCGAGGGGGATTTTGTGGCGCGGCCAGCGATTGCGGGTTCGCTGGAAGAAGTGGGGCCGGTTGATGTTGTTTTCCTCGGGGTGAAGGCGCATGGGCTGCCGCAACTTGCGCCGCAGTTGAAGCCGGTGCTGGGGCCGGAGACAACCGTTGTAAGCACGCAGAATGGAATTCCGTGGTGGTATTTTCAAGGTTTCGGCGGCGAGTTGGAAGGATTGCGGCTGGAGCGCGTGGACCCGGGCGGTGTAATTTCGGCGGCCATTCCGGCGCGCTCGGTGGTGGGGTCGATCGTTTATTTTTCGACGGAGATTTCCTCGCCTGGTGTCATTCAACATATCGAGGGCAACCGCATTACGCTGGGTGAGCCGGACGGCTCGCGCTCCGAGCGCTGCCGGCGAATTGCGGAGGCACTCGTCGCGTCGGGCTTGCGCTGCCCGGTTACGGCGCGGATACGACACGAGATTTGGGTGAAAGTGTTGGGGAATGCCTCGGTGAACCCAGTCAGTGCCTTAACCCGCGCTACGGTGGTTCAGATCATGCGGGACCCGGGAGTATCCCCGGTGATTCGAAAGATCATGGAAGAAGTGGAGGCGGTTTCCAACAAGATGGGAATGGAGTTGCCGATTTCCATTGACCAGCGAATGGCCGGGGCCGAAAAAGTGGGGGAGCACAAGACCTCCATGCTGCAGGACCTGGAGGCGGGGAGGCCGATGGAACTGGAAGCGCTGGTGGGAGCGGTAATTGAGTTGGGAGAGCGGGTTGGGGTGAACATGCCGTACACGCGAAGCGTTTACAGCCTTACGAAATTGTTGGCGCGGACTGTAGCGCAGCCGGTAAAATGACTGAGCGGACGTGGCCATAACCTATTACTATTCCCGAGATAAAAATTATTGCTAGGGGTTGACAGCGGGGTTATACTGCGTCTGCTAGCTGGTCCGCTTATCAGACCACTGACCTATGCCCGCACCTGCCAAATCGGACTTCGAAGTTGTACGCAAGAATAAGGTCTACGAAGAAGTCGCCAAGCAGATCGAACGTCTCATTCTAAAAAAACTTAAGCCCGGTGACAAGCTGCCATCGGAACGCGAATTGGCGGAATTGCTGCAGGTTAGCCGGAGTTCGATTCGCGATGCGATTCGAAGCCTGGAACTGATGGGGCTGGTGGAACCGCGCCAAGGAACCGGGACGATCGTTCGTGAACCGTCAGCGGGGTCAAAGATTAGTCCTTTTGCGAATGCGCTGGAGCGCAAGCGCGAACAGGTGACCGAGCTACTGGATTTTCGCAAGATGCTGGAACCACCGCTAGCGGCGCGGGCGGCAACTCACGCTTCTGCGGAAGAAGTAGCCGAGATGGAAGAAATCCTGACGCGACAGGAGGAAAAGCAGAATCTGGGCGATGCGGCAATAGCTGAGGACGCGGAATTTCATTACAGCATTGCGCTGGCTTGCGGGAACTCCGTGGTGTTGAAAGTGATTGACACGCTGATGGACTTGCTGCGCGATACGCGGGAACGGTCTTTGCAGGTGGAAGGGCGCTCGCAGAAATCACTGGCAGGACACCGGCGGATATTGGGCGCTATCAAGCGGCACGACGCCGAAGCGGCCAAGGCTGCGATGCGGCGGCACATTGAAGATGTGGAAGAGATCGTACTGAACAACGACTTCAGCAAGTGAGGGTTTCCGGTGGGCAGGATCGTCGCGACTAAAATAATCGACTTGGGAATTTTTGTCGCTGGAATTTTTGTGGCGGTGATTTTCGACGGGCTCGACCGCCACGCTCGGAAGAGGTTACGCGTCAGGCCATGACGGAGATTTCCAAATCGTCTTCGGTGGGAACGCTGACATTGCGCGTGGCCGAGGCGCGAGTAGAGGATATTGGGCACGCGATTGCGCGATTGTCCCGTGCCGACTTGCAACGGATTGGCGCGCGAGCGGGCGACGTGTTGAAAATTACGGGCGGAACGGTTGCGGTGGGACGCGCTGAACTTTCGGACGATGGATTCGAAGGAATGATTCAGATTGACGGCACCTGCCGCAGCAATTGCAGCGCGGGTTTGCAGGAACAGGTGACGGTGACACCTGTGGAGCACGAACAAGCGGTGGCTGTTCGACTTTCACCGTTGTGGGTGGGCGCTGCGCCGGCGACGATTGCGCCGGAACGGATGCTTGAGGATCTGGTGGGTGTTCCGGTGATGGCAGGCGGCGTGGTGCGTGTGCCGACTTTTGCCAAAGCGGTGAACTTCCAGGTTGTGCGAACAATTCCCTCGGGACCGGTGGTAATTGGAAAACGCACGGACCTGCGCGTGGTGGAAGGCGAGAAAACAGCGTCGCGCGCTCCGGCGGTTTCTTACGAAGATATTGGCGGACTCGAGCGAGAAGTGGAGCGGGTCCGCGAAATCGTTGAATTGCCGCTGAAGTATCCGCGGATTTTTGAGCGGTTGGGAATCCTGGCACCAAAGGGCGTGCTGCTATACGGCCCTCCAGGCACGGGCAAAACTTTGCTTGCACGCGCAGTCGCGGCTGAAAGCCGCGTTCATTTCATTCACCTGAACGGCCCCGAAATCATGCGCAAGTTTTACGGCGAGAGCGAAGCCAAGTTGCGCGAAGTGTTCGAAGAGGCAGCGCGGCATTCGCCGTCTATTTTGTTTATCGATGAGATCGACGCTGTGGCACCCAAGCGCGCCGAGGTTTCCGGCGAAGTTGAAAAACGTGTGGTGGCACAGCTGCTGAGTTTGATGGATGGGTTTGTGGCGCGAGGCCAAGTGATTGTGATCGGCGCGACGAACATTCCCGAAGTTCTTGATCCGGCATTGCGACGTCCGGGGCGTTTCGATCGCGAAATCGAAATCGGAGTTCCGAATACGCAAGCGCGGCTGCAAATCCTGAAGATCCATACGCGGGCGATGCCGCTGGCGTCCGATGTGAACTTGAAAGAGCTCGCGGAGCATTCTCACGGTTTCGTTGGCGCGGACCTGGAAGCGTTGGGACAAGAAGTGGGCATGATTGCGTTGCGCGGATTCCTTTCGTCCTTTCCATTCGAAACGGACGGCGCGGTATCTAACGAGCTAGACGAACTGGAGGTTACGCGCCAGGATTTTCTGGCTGGGCTGAAGGAAGTGGAACCCAGCGCCACTCGCGAATTCTATATTGAGAGGAGCACGACGAATTTCGCGTCGCTAGGAGGCCTGAACGAGGTAAAGCATTTGCTGGATGCGGTAATCGAGCATTCGCACATGCGCGACGAGATATACGAGCAGGTTGGACTGGCGCCGCCGCGCGGAATTCTGATGGCGGGGCCGTCGGGCACTGGGAAAACCGCGATGGCGCGAGCGCTGTCGGGTGAGAAACAGATCCCGCTTATCGCGATTGATGGGCCGCAACTTTATTCGAAATGGCTGGGCGAATCCGAAAGAGCGTTGCGCGAAGTTTTCAAAAAAGCCAGACGGGCAGCGCCGTGCATTCTGTTTTTCGACACGATTGACGCACTGGCGCCGAAGTTCGGCGCTGATCAATTCGGGACCGACGTGTTTCAGAGAATTCTGAGCCAGCTCCTGCGCGAGATCGACAATTTGCGCGACGTGAAAGGCGTAATTTTGCTGGCGGCGACGAACCGGCCGGAGCGGATCGAGCCCGCGCTATTGCGAAGCGGACGCTTCGACTATAAAATCCCGTTCGCAAAACCGGACGCAGCCGACCGCGCGGCGATCCTGCGGCTTTGTTGCAAGCGAGTGCCGCTAGCGACTGATATCGATTTCGAAGAATTCGCCGAGAAAACAGAAGGCTTAACGGGCGCTGATATCGAAAGTCTCTGCAAGAAAGCGACTCTAATAGCCATTGCGGAATTTCAGGATGGCACGCGCGCCGCGCCGTTCGTCGTGTTGCGGAACGATTTCCTGAAAGTTCTGGAATCCGATCGCGGAAGTCACAAGCAATTGAATCCGGAAAGCTCGTCGGGCAATAACGTAAAGAACAGCGCCGGGGATTCCTGTCCTGACGCATCCACCAAAGCGCGAGGTTAATTATGGCTTATACGGAACTAACTGTCTGGACCCGCGGAATCATTATGGATAAAGAGGGGCGCGACATCGTCAATTCGATTTCGGCTTCCGCGCGGCTGGAAGGAAAGCATGCGCAGGCAATGGAAAACTACGTGGACAATCCGGATCGCACGAACGCGCCGACGCGGAAATATTGCCGCGTGAGCGACGACATTCTCGAAAACGAGCTCACGTACGAAAACGAGCATCCCAATATCGTGGTGCTGGTGGAAGGGACGATGGTGAAGGGTTGGGATTACATGCGTGGGATGCCTCCTGGCGGAACGCTGGTAATCAATACGCATTACACACCGGAGTACATGATTCGATTCGTACCGGGCGCGGAACGGCTGGCGCAACTTGTTTGCGTGGACGCCGCGAAGATAGCCGACCACAAATGGCTCTATTACAGGTTGGGCGAACTGGGACTCGATCGTCTTTCGACAGAAGGCGCGGCGGAGCGCAACAAATCGATTGCGCCAGATATCGCGGCTCCGCTGATTGCAGCGGTGATCAAGACTACGGGCATCGTGAAAATGGCTACGATTCAACCGATGATTGCGAATCAGCACGCGTTTAAATTGGCGCTCGAAGAATTACACATCATGCCGCTGAATCCGGTAGCGGCCTAGGGAAGGAATACATGTCAACCAAAGGGACACAAATACCAGATTGGCTGAAGGTTCCGTTCGCCGGCATCACGCCTGCTCCCACGCAGGAGAAGGGGCAGGATCTATTTCCGACCGGAAACTGGCGTTCGATACGGCCGGTGTATCGGGATAAGCTGCCGCCTTGCAACAACGCGTGCGGCACGAACGAAAAGATCCAGGGTTATCTGGACCTGGTGAAGCGCGGAAAGTATCTGGACGCCTACGCGCTGATCAAGGAAGACATGCCATTTCCTTCTGTGACGGGGCGCGTGTGCTATCACCCATGCGAGCAGGCTTGCAACCGCGGAAAGTACGATGAGGCCATTTCGATTCGCGCGGTCGAGCGGTTTCTCGGAGATTTGGGACAGGCGTTGGCGAAAGATGTGGTGAAGCCTGGGAAACCTAACGGCAAGAAAGTTGCGGTCGTGGGTTCGGGTCCGGCGGGGCACAGCGCTGCGTACCAACTCGCACGCATGGGCTATAAAGTTACAATTTTTGAGAAGTCGCCGAAAGCCGGCGGTCTGAATCGCGGCGGGATTCCGGACTGGGTTCTACCCCAAGACATACTGGACCGCGAGATCGAGCGGCTGGTCGAGCTTGGCATCACGATCAAGACCAATGTGGAAGTCGGTAAGGATATCACTTGGGATCAACTGAAGAAGGATTACGACGCTTGCGTGCTGGCAGTGGGGCTGATCGACCCGAACAGCGTGCGAGCGGAAGGCGAGGATAAAGAGGGTGTGCATTACGGACTTCCCTTCCTTCGCAACATCGGGATGGGAACGTCGAAGGTGAAGTTGGGCGCTCGCGTGGCGGTGATCGGTGGCGGAAATACCGCTATCGACTGCGCGCGCGAAGCACTGCGGCAAGGCGCGGTGGAAGTGACGATGATCACGGTGGAAGCGCACCCGCAAGAGATGCCGGCCTCGCCGGAAGATCTCCACGACATGTTGGAAGAAGGCGTGGAGCTTATGCACGGGCGGGCGGTAACGGCGGTGCTCGGCAACGGCAGGATTGAGGCTTTGCAACTGCATCCGGCGAAGTTTTCGGGTGCGATTAATGCCTCGCCGATCAATGTCGACAAGGAAGCCAAGCCAGACCGATTCCCCGTGGACAGCGTAATCATCGCGATAGGACAGAGGGCTTCGCTGAAATGGCTGCCGGATGAGTTCAAGACAGAGCGCGGTACCATCAAGATCGATCGCTTTGGACGACTGGGCGACACGAACTTTTTCGCGGCGGGCGACGTGGTGCAACTCGGTTCGGGTCAGCCGTTGATGGTGGTGAACGCGGTTGGCGATGGGAAGCGGGTGGCGTTCAATCTGGATAAGGTGATACGCGGAGAGAAATTGGAACCGCGGACGATTCCGGTGGACGTGATATTCGATCTGAATCGCATGAACATGACATATTTCCCGCACTTCCCGCGCGTGAAGCAGGAACTTCTGCCTCCGGCCAGCCGGCGCAAAACGCAGGAAGAAGTGATTCAGGCGTACACGGAAGAACAGGCGGTTGAAGAAGCCGGCCGCTGCTTCAGTTGCGGGACTTGCAACGCTTGCGACAACTGTTATCTGGTTTGCCCGGAGCCATGCATCGTGCGCGATGTGCGGTCGAACGGGCTCTACAAGATTTTGGTGGATTACTGCAAAGGTTGCCGCGTGTGCATTGAGGAATGTCCGACGGGCTGCCTGGAGGGCGTGCCGGAACTCGATTTTGAGACCGGAGTAGTGCGCATGGATACGGCGTTCGCCATCTCGCCGGGATTGCACGGAAGACAGGCGGATGAATTGAAACATCTGGGCGATCGACCGGCGAAAAATATTTAACGCCTAGCGATATTTTCGGGATCGGAGCGAACCATGGCAACGGCAGCGGATGTAAAGAAAAGAATGGTGCGGATCAATGGCTGCGTGGCGTCGGCGCAGGCAGCTAAGTACGCGGATGTGGATGTGATTGCGGCGTATCCAATTCGGCCTTATACGGCGACGATGATGGCACTGGCGCAGATGGTGGCCAACGGAGAACTCGACGCCGAATACATCGTGGCGGATAGCGAGCACTCGCAATTGAGCATCTCGCACGGCGCGTCATCTAGCGGCGCTCGCGTGTTCACCGGAAGCTCAGGTGTCGGCGTGCAGTTTGCTTACGAGCTTTATTCGCCGATCTCAGGTAGCCGCATGCCGGTGCAGATGATGATTGCGGACCGCACGCTGGATCCTCCGGGAGATTTCGGGTCGGAGCATACGGATGCGCTTTCGACGCGCGACATGGGCTGGCTGATGGGCTGGTCTTGCGACGCGCAGGAAGCCTTTGACAATCACTTGATCGCGTATCGCATCGGAGAAGACCCGCGCGTTCTGCTGCCGCAGATGGTTTGCCAGGATGGGTTCTTCGTATCGCACATTACCGGCGACGTGGAATTGCCGGACACGGGCCAGGTAAAGGAATTCCTGCCACCTTACAAGCATCCTTATCCGCTCGATCCGCGGCATCCGGTATCGCACGGGCCGCAGATTATGCCGGAGCAAGGTCCGCCGCTGCAGCTCGAGCGGGCGCGCGCGATGGAAGAGTCGATGCCGGTGATCGAGCAAGTGCACGAAGAGTTCGCGAAAATCTTCGGGCGAAAGTACGATGCGTGGCTCGAAGAGTTCATGACCGACGATGCGGAGGTGGTGTTCTTCTTGCAGGGAGCGCACGCTGTGACTGCACGCTTTGCGATTAAGCATATGCGCGACCGTGGAATGAAGGTTGGTATGGTCCGGCTGCGGACGATTCGGCCGTATCCGACAGACCGCGTGCGGGAAGCGCTGAGCAAGTTCAAAGTGGTTGGCGTGATCGAGACGAATATGGGTCTTGGCAGCGTGAGCAGCGGAGGCGTGCTGTACTCCGAGGTTTGCGCGGCTCTGTATGAGAGCGACAAGCGGCCGCTGGTGCTCTCGTTCATGGCGGGAATGGGCGGCGAGGCTATCGTGTTGAAAGAATTTTACTGGATGACCGAGAAAATGTTGGAAGCGCAGAAGCGAGGCAAGATCGAGAAACGCACGCATTGGGTTGGGTTCGAACACTAGAACGGTATTGTCAGCGGTACTGCGGTACTCACGAGCCATACAACGATATTGGAGGAAATGAGATGCCAACAATTGAAGTTCAACGACAGCTACTGCCGATTCTAGGGAGCCCGAACCAAGGGGCGCGATTCTTCAATCCGGAATTGCCCTCGTCCGAGCCTTTTGTACCGGGACACCGGACATGCGCGGGCTGCGGTCCGTCGATTCAGTACCGTATGACGAGCAAAGCGGCCGGCGACAATACGATTCTGGTGGGGCCGACGGGGTGCATGTACGTGGCCAACAGCTCGTATCTGTGCACGCCCTACAATGTGCCGTGGGCGCACACGCAGATCGGGAGCGCGGGGAGCTTTACTGCCGGTGTGGCGGCTGCGTATGAAGCCATGATCCGGAAGGGCAAGTGGCAAGGCAAGTTCCCGAATATTATCTGCGAGGCGGGCGACGGCAGCGCTTCGGATATTGGGTTGGCGTCGATTTCAGGGGCGCTGTATCGCAATCACGACTGCCTGATTATTTGCTACGACAATGAGCAGTACGCGAATACCGGAATTCAAGCGTCGTCGCGGACGCCGTACGGAGGCATGACGACCTTTTCGCCTCCGGGACCGGAAGTGCCAGAAGGAAAGAAGCTGTTCCCCAAGGACCTCGCGCGGATGATGGCGGCCGGGCACCCACACTGCTATGTAGCGACGGCGAGCGTTGGATATCCCATCGACCTGATGAACAAAGTGCGCAAGGGGCTGAACAACAAGGGTGCTTCCTACCTGATGGTTTACACGCCATGCCAGAAGGGTTTCGTGTACGAGACGCCGCGGTCGATCGATCTGGGCAGACTGGTGGTGGAATGCGGGCTCTATCCGATGTGGGAATGGAATCCGGAGAAGCGCGCTTATGATTACAGCTTCCGTCCGCAGACGATGCGGCCGGTGTCGGAATATTTGAAGCTGCAAGGGCGCTTCGGCCACTTGCACGCAGAGCACATTGCCAAGCTGCAGAAGTTTGCCAACGAACAATGGCGCATGATGGGCGTAGAGCTACCCGAGGCTTTGATTCAGGCCGCTGATGCGAAAAACCTGACAAATATGTCGGCTGCAGCAGAAGCCGAGACGGTGGCGCAAACCATATGAACACTAAAGCAGCAGTACCGCCTGCGGCACTGGCCGCTCCTGAGCCGCAAGAAAGTTATATCGTCAGCGAAGGAAAGAAGCGTGGCTCGACTCGCGACGTGCGGCCGGAAGCAGCGTTCGACCGCTATTACACAGTACTGCGGGTGCACGGTGGGGACGCTATCCTCACGGACAACTGGCACACAAACGAGGTGCTGAATCACGCGCGCAATAACTTCGAGGGAGTGACGTTCGCGATGCGCACGCTGGAGGCGTGGGGCGCGATGGTGGAGAACGACCACCGCGCTTACTACACAGCGGGCGGACGAATCTGGGTGATGGATCTGGAGCCGTGCGAAGGCAAGAAGAAGCGGCTGCCCGGCACCGGAAACATCGGCAAGAAGTAGAGTGGCTTCACGCCGAATACTGCTGATCGACGACACGCCGGAGATTGCCGAGCTTTTGTCGTTCGCGCTGCGTGACGCGGGTTATGAGGTTTTCGCGTCGGGATATACAGCCGCCGTCAACGAACTACTCACAGAGCAACGAGCTGACGCGCTCGTCCTGGATTGTACTTCTTTTGATATGAGCGAAGCCCTCTTTGACGCGGTGCGGCAAAATGCCGAACACACCGCACTCCCCATCGTAATCATCAGCGACACTCCGGAGGCAGCAGACGCGAGCCTGCGTTCGCGGAAAGCGCAAAAAACCTTGCTGGTGCCAAAACCCTTTACCGGATCGCAGGTTGCCAGAGCGCTGGAGCAACTGCTGGGATAAATATGCCGCTTTGGAGCATGGACGAATGGCAGTACATCGAGCGCGAGGTCGTTAAAGACCCGAAAGGCGTGCAGTGGACGGTGGCGCTAATGGACGTGCTGGGACAGGAAGGTGATCCCGACATGCCTAACAAACTGCTTGAACTTCAGTATGCATCGGGACGTTATTTCACGCTGATTTACTCGGAAAGTGGAGCGCTACAGCGGGAGCGCGGCTACGCGTCGTTGGAAGAGGCACGGAACGCTTTCGGGAATTTGCTGGTGGCGGTCATCGATGGGAGCGTGAATCCTTCGCAGCCCGTGTTTCGGCAAGATTTGGAAGATTAGACTCCTCATTAGCTCAGTCACCCTCGAAATAAAAAATACATATCAGGATTGCGGGATCGGTGCGTCGATTGGCTTTCCGGCAAGCCTAACTTCCCTACCTCTATACGGGGCACGGCTCAACGTGCGTTTCTAGCGGCGTTTCTAACGCGTGGGATTTAGATCTCGCATGATGACGTGGAGAACCTGGCCGGCCTGGCGTGCCTCACGCTCCGAGACGGGCAGATTCACTTCGCGGCTCAAGTCTGCGTCTCGATACCTTCGCGCGACGGACGGGAGGCGTGCACAGCCGCCACGAATCAGGCCGGTTCTTTCCGCGATGTCAAGGCGCGTTTCGAATGGCCAATCACCAATTTTCCCGGCGGGAGCGCCGGACGCGGCTAATGCGCCAGGTCCCATAAATTCCAAGGCGTCGGTGACGATGGCTTCGAGGATTCCACAAGAAGTGCGCAGCGCGAGGTCGAAATCTTTTTGTTCGAGCGCCTGACGGCTATCGGTATAGGCTCGCTCAAGTACGGGACGGATATTCGAGTTGTGAACGAACTCGAACCGGCGAGGAGCGGGCGCTTGCGCGGCAACGGATGCAGGCGAAAATTCGGAAGCGTCCGCGTCATTCTCCATTCCGGAAAGCGTAGCGATGGCTTGCTGGAGAACGTCGATCAATCGACCGACGATCTCAGCAGGAGGCGCGCCTTCGACGGCGCGACCGTCGGCCGAACGCATTAGAAATGCGCCGCTGAAAGCGCGTGCCAGCCAATGTGACTTACTCCCTCCAGACAATTGATTGATGGTCACGCCGCAGTCTTCCTGCCACGCGCGCGTTGCCGCCATCGCTGCCGGGTCGGAAGGATCATTCGCCAGCTTTTCGCGAACTTCGCGCCCGCGGCGGATTAAACCGTTGAGATGAGTAACGTGAGTTTCGATTTGCGTTCGCAGGCTTTCGTCGATGGGCATTTTCGAGCTCAATATTTTGGAATTGATTAGAAGTCAGCGGGCGCAAAAAGCATATCAGGAGCACTCGCAAGCCCCTTGACACTGTGATAGCAGCCTGCTAGATTCCCAGTCCGCAACTGGTTCGATTAGCGGACCAGTATATCAAACTTCCCTGCAGCAAGGTTTTTTGGCTATAGGTCACACGATAACTTGTGACAATTCTGCAGGGGAAGTTGATCTGACAGTACGCTTTTAAGGACTAGCCCACGCTCACGGAGGTATGCCTATGGCTGCATCTCCAAGCACTCCCGTAACTCCAGCTTCATTGATTCACCCTTCCCGCATTCCGAACCGATGGATCCAACTAATTGCGGGCATCGTAGCGATGATGGCAATCGCGAACCTTCAGTATGCCTGGACCCTTTTCACCAAGCCGATACAAGCTCATTTAGGCGTCTCGCTCGTAGCCGTGCAGTGGACGTTCACTTTGTTCGTGGCGCTGGAGACGTGGCTTGTACCGTTCGAAGGATATCTGGTGGATAAAATCGGGCCCCGATTCATGCTGGGGTTCGGCTCGATCCTGGTTGGATTAGGCTGGGTCGGTTCGGGCTACGCTGAGTCGATTAACGGCCTGTATTTTTGGTACGGAGTCGGCGGCATCGGCGCCGGGATCGTTTACGGCGGCGCAATCGGCAACGCGCTGAAGTGGTTTCCGGATCATCGCGGCCTTTGCGTCGGGCTCACGGCGGGAGCTTTCGGTATCGGCACAGCGACGACGATCGCGCCGATCGCCGACATGCTTAAAGTTTCAGGCTATCAGCACACTTTCATTGTGTGGGGGATTATCCAGGGAGTGGTAGTGCTAGCTTCTTCGCTCTTTCTGGCGCGACCACCCGTTGGTTGGACGCCACCTAATTGGAAAGAGAAACAGGCGAAGATCAGGGGAAAGGTGAACACTTCGGCGGTGGACATGACCCCGTGGGAGATGCTGCGACAGCCGTCTTTCTATGTGATCTATCTGATGATGACGATGCTGGCCTTCGGTGGGTTGGTGGTGACGGCGCAACTCAATCCGATGGCATCGTCGTACCACGTGGACAAAGTGGTGGTGGCTTTCGGCATGACCGCGTTGGTACTGGCGATCACCGTGGATCGACTGCTGAATGGGTTAACACGGCCATTCTGGGGATGGGTCTCCGATAACATCGGCCGCGAGAACTCGATTTTCATCGCGTTCGTACTGGAAGCGCTCGCTGTGTATGCTTTGCTCCAATTGATCAATCGACCTGTCTGGTTCGTCGCGTTGTCGGGCCTGTGCTTCTTCGCGTGGGGCAATATTTTCTCGTTGTTCCCCTCGATAACCGGCGACCTGTACGGAAATAAATGGGCTACGACGAACTATGGGGTCGTGTACACGGCCAAGGGCGTCGCGGCAGCGTTTGCGGGGCCGGGCGCGGCGTGGCTGTTTGCTAAAACAGGGTCGTGGTCGAAGGTGTTCTGGGCCATGATTATTTGCGACCTGATAGCGGCGTTTATGGCCTTGTTGTGGCTGAAGCCTCTGGCAGCGAAGGTGGTCCGGAAATCGGAGGAAACCGCTGCGGCTGTGGAGGCGACGGGCACGCCGGTGAAAGCGCGCGGCCTCGCTTAACTAAATTGGCAGATGTCCTAAGCAGCTACCGCGCTGAAGGACGCGGCGCGATATTTAAATCTTTCCCGGATACGGAGAGGTTAGCGAGGATTCGCCGAAGTCTTTTTCGGCCGAGAGGGGAATGGCGCGCGGGCTTCCGCCGCGGGCCGCTGCCACGCCTTAGCTACTGATTTGTATTCCGAGAGCAGATCGCTCGCAACCTGAATTTCCCCTCTGACAAAGCGCTCGTGGTTTTCTTCTAGTTCGTCCGGAAGATATCGATAATTTACGGTGACGCCGAAGGAATCACGCAAGCCGTATGGCCGCAGATTTCCGAAGGTGTTGATTCTTTCCAGGCGGGCGCCGTTGGAAAGGTGGAACGTCGCGACAGGATCGTAGAGTTTGCCGTTCTGGTGGGCCTGGGTGAGATAAGCGAGGGCGAGGCGCCGCAGAGGCTTGGCCAAGACATCCTGATGCGCCAGGGGCTGATCCAATAGATAGAACAGGGCTTCTACGGGGTCGCGGCGCCGACCGGCGGCAGATAGAGCGCGAGCGTCATCGGACAGCAAGCGTGACAAGCGTTCGGGCGTGAAGCCATCTTCATTTTTCTGATCCCGCAGGGCCTGCGAAAAATTAGGCAGCGGCGATAGGGTGCCGTAGATCTGAATGTTGGGAAATTCGGTGGCCAGTTCGGTAACCACCTGCTTGATCAAGAAATTACCAAATGGGACGCCGCGCAAGCCTCGCAAGCAGTTGTTAATGGAATAAAAGATGGCCGCGTCGGCGGTCTTGGGGTCGAGAACGGGAGTCTGGATACCGAGCAATGGTTCGAGATCGCCGGTCAGACCTTTCGACAACGCTACTTCCACGAAGATGATGGGCTCTTCGACCAGAGCGGGATGGAAAAAAGCGAAGCAGCGGCGATCCGCTTCGAGACGGCGGTGAAGGTCCGGCCAGCCATTAATCTCATGCACGGATTCGTAGGCTATCAGTTTTTCCAGGATTAATGCGGAAGTGTGCCAACTGATCCGCTCAAGGCGCAAGAAGCCGCGGTTGAACCAGGATCTGAACAAATGTTTCAGGTCGAGATCCAACGCTGCAAAATCTCCATTGTTGTCGGATGCCAAGACATGATCGCGCAAGGAGACCAGAGTTTCCGTGCCGCGCGGAGCGGTGTTGATGCGGCGGAAGAGTTCCTGACGAGGAGATTCGACGGCCGCATATAACGCGGCTAAGGTGGACGGGCCGGGCGCGTTCTTATAATCAGATGCGGCGCGCACGATGGCTCCCTCGTCGGGGGCAAAATCGTGCGAGAGCATTTCAAAAAATCCGAGCCGCTGCGATTCGTTCATTGCGCGGTAGGCGTTGATGATTTCCTGCGCCAACGCGGTTTGCGAGGCCTCGCCGCGCTCCGAAAGCAGATGGCGGCACATGAAAGACATATCGGTGCCACGGCGTTCGCGGAGCGCCCGCAAAAGGTTGCTGAAGAACCTGGGCATAATCCTCAAATTATAATGAAGTTTGAAGCCCTGCCTCGGCAAAATGCGTTCGGGGTGTGAGTTCAGAGGCATATGTAGAATCGTACTTAGATGATGTTACAAAAATATTTCAGATTCGCTATAGGAAGGCGGTACCAGTCAGACGGTACGCGAGCTAGGTAGGCAGCGTGTTGCCCCGTGTTTCCGCGGACAACGGAATCAAAAGGAGCCCCAGAGCAAAAGCGATAGCAGTCATGGCCACGGGGATTCCGAGCGAGCCGTAATGACGCACACCCGCGCCAACCAGAAAAGTAATTCCGGCACCGCCGAATCGGGCGAACGAGGTGGAAAAAGCGAAGGCGCTGGCGCGGCACTCGGTGGGATATTGCTCGGGCAACCAGAGGGTATAGACAGCGAAGTTGGCGCCGCCCAAGCCCAGGAAGAAGAGGCAAACGAAAAACCACGGGAGCGCGCTAGGGCCGAGATAGAAAATCCTACCGAAAGTGAGCGCAATAAAAACCATCATAAGAGTGAAAAAAATCGCTAGGGCGCCGCGACGCCCGATGGCCTCAGCAAGCCGCGGCATCGCCAGGCAGCCGAGAATCGTGGCGAACGAGACCAGCATAATTGCCCAGGACGCGAGTTGCGCAGCTTGAGGACCGACGCGTCCCCCAGCTTCTGCAAGCGCGGTGGTAGCAGCGGGGACATAGACGGTTCCGGCCCAGAGACCGCAGATCGATACAAGCATCAATAAAGCGTTCACGATGGTGCGGCGACGCCACGGGGCCGAGAATAGAGTGGCGAACGGCCGCCAAACGGCCCACGAACGTACAACACTTTCCTTCTTTTTCCAGGCAGCAGGCTCGGTGACTCCATGGCGAATCCACGCGAGCAGTAAGGCTGGTATACCGCCCACGATAAACATGGCGCGCCAGCCATAGTGGCTGCCAATGCCATAGTTCGCGAGAGCGGCGAGAAAAATTCCGACGTAATAACCGGTGTGCATCAAGCCCGCACCCTGACGTCGCCGGCTCTCGGGCCACTCTTCGGCGACGAAAGTTCCTCCCATCGCCCATTCCCCGCCAATGCCAATACCGGCAAAGAGACGGAGAATCGCAAGTTGCCAGACGCTGGTGACGAAGGCACTCAGAAAAGTAAAAAGCGAATACCAGACGATGGTCAGCATCAGCGTGCGCACGCGACCGAATTTGTCTCCGACTGGCCCCCAAAGAAAGGCGAGGCCCCAGCCGACTAAGAACAGAGCGAAAAGCAAACCGCCGTAATATCCGATGTTGGCCTTGGTGGCGGCAATGCCGGAGCGCGGGAGGAGTTCGCGCAAAGAGGGCACGAGGACCAGGGCGTAGACGAAGGAGTCCATGCCGTCCAGCGTCCAGCCGCCCCACGAGGCCCAGAAGCCGCGAATCTGGTTTCGAGTGAGAGGCTGAGCTGAGCCAATGTGTTTCGGTTCGTCCAGCACTGATTGGTCCACGTTCGCGGGACACTATATCAAATCGGAATTTTTTGGTATTGGAAAATATTAAGAATCTCCCGAATGGAACTCCTGGGCTACGAATATGGTAGACTCCGCCGCCAGTTGACTAAGAAGCCGTTCAAGATTATTCGGCTGAATGGAGCATCGACGATGGGATCTTCCGGTCATAGGCGCACTTCTAATGTTTCTCCCAAGGCCGTAGTTCCTTCAAGAAAGAAACCTTTCTATCGGAGTTTGTGGGGCCAGGTCCTGGTGGCCATCGCCATCGCGATCGTGCTTGGGTATTTGAAACCGCACACAGCCGTGGCCATGAAACCTCTCGGCGACGCCTTCATCCGGCTAATCAGCATGATCATCACGCTGGTGATTTTTTGCACGGTAGTTACGGGCATAGCCAGGATGCAGGATATGAAGAAGGTTGGCCGAGTGGGAGGCAAGGCGCTTTTGTATTTCGAGATTGTGTCAACGCTGGCATTGCTAGTCGGCATGGCGGTGGGCAACGTGATGCATACCGGCGCCGGTTTTAACATTAATCCTGCAACGCTCGATACTAAAGCGGTGGCCAATTACGCGGGCGCGGCTAAAGCGCAGAGCGTGACCGACTTCATTATGCACATTATCCCGACGACGGTGGTGGACGCGTTCGCAAAGGGAGATATTTTGCAGGTGGTGCTGATTTCAGTTTTGTTCGGGTTCGCATTGTCGGCGATGGGAAGCTTTGCCAAGCCAATGGTGGATTTCCTGG
Organism: Candidatus Acidiferrales bacterium; assembly: GCA_050012395.1. GTDB lineage: Bacteria > Acidobacteriota > Terriglobia > Acidiferrales > UBA7541 > Palsa-295. The sequence continues at coordinate 1,209 of JBEKHG010000041.1, read as the reverse complement.
AATCGCTTACGCGAGCGGTTTTTGGCGTGATCAATATCGTGATGAAGTTCGCTCCGTTCGGTGCATTTGGCGCGATGGCTTTCACCATCGGTGCTTATGGAATTTCGTCGCTGGGTCCGCTGGTCAAGCTGGTCCTCACGTTCTGGATCACTTGCATACTTTTTGTGCTGATAGTGATGGGAGGGATCGCGTGGCTGGCGGGGTTCAACATCATCAAATATCTTCTATATATAAAGGAAGAGATCATTCTGACGCTGGCGGTGAGTTCTTCGGAGCCGGCGCTGCCGACGTTGATGGAAAAGATGGAGCAGCTGGGATGCTCCAAGGCGTTGGTGGGATTAGTGGTACCGACTGGCTACACATTTAATACGGATGGGAGCAGCCTTTACATGACGCTGGCGGCGCTGTTTGTGGCGGAGGCTACGGGCGTCCACTTAGCGCTGCCGGAGTGCAAGGGGCTGCGTTTATTGCGCTGGTAGGAACGTTAATGGTAATTCCTTCGATCCCGGTAGCGGGGATGGCTCTGATTCTGGGAATCGATCGGTTCATGAGTATGTTTCGCGCGACGGTGAATATGTTGGGCAACGGGGTGGCGACGCTGGTGGTCGCACGTTGGGAGCACGAGCTCGATCCGGCGCTATTGCGGCGGAACCTGTCATCGCCCGACGCGTGGCGGCAGCAGGCGGCTGTGGTCGCAGAGATACCCGGGGCTCCGGAGTAAAACTGGCCGCCAGGCTGTAGCGACATGGACTTCAACGCAAAACAAAAAGGATGAGCGCGGAATAATTTGGTAGGGGCGGTGGGGATCGAACCCACGACCTTCGGCTTAAAAGGCCGCTGCTCTACCACTGAGCTACGCCCCTAACTTGTTTATACTCAATTAGGTAGGTCTATCTTAGATGGACACTCTTCCGAAATTTGCCCCAAACTTGGCCCATTCTTCGAAAGATATGTCTCTAATTTTTGCGCCGCGTCGTTCAAATCTTTCTCTGACGTAATGTCGTAGCGAGAAAAAATCTCCCGCGTTTTGTGACCGGAAATTCGGCGCGCGACTGTCTCACTCACTCCCGCACGCACTAGGTTTCTAACCCCCGATCGCCGCAAATCATGCACTAGAAGTCCCTCGTAAGCCATTTTAGGTTTTGGTTTGGAGCGTGGGCCTCGCCGTTTGTCGAACTTCGGTTGCCCGTTCGCGTCAACAGCTTGCAC
>JBEKHG010000040.1:0-33012 GCA_050012395.1 Candidatus Acidiferrales bacterium | reverse complement strand
TCGCACGTCCGCAAAATGTGCGCGAGCTTTGCCGCTGCCGAACGAGCGCGCAACTTCGTGCGCGCGATCACGATCGAAATCCGCTACGGCAATGGATTTCACGTCGCGCGCGCGGCCCAGGTCGTAAACAACCGCGCGCCCCATCATCCCGGCGCCCAAAACAAATATTTTCACAGCGTTCCCCGCTCCCCGAAATCAAGCTCGTTTAACTTGCCTCTACGCAACAAAGCGAGAGCGCCGCCCAGGCGACACTCTCGCTCTGCCCTACCCTGCGGAACCCTTCTTAAAACAAAACCTTCAACCCGAACTGCATCACACGCGGATCCTCGCGGGTCTTTAGAATCTGGCCGAACGTCGAATCGGAAAAATCACCGTCCGGATTGTTCAATTGCGTGTGATTCCACGCATTGTAGAACTCCGCGCGAAACTCCGTGTTCCAACGATCGTTAATCGGAGTCTTCTTTGAAATCACCAAGTCGGTATTGTTGATGGGTGGCCCGCAGCACAGCGAGTGTGGCGTATTGCCAAAGACTCCGAGCAATGACGGGTCCACCGTTCCATCGGTGTAGTTATTCGGATTGAAATAATAGTTTCCGGAACCGAAGCCGAAATTCTGCTGAACCTTCGGATTCACGCGTTGATTCGGCGCTATCATCGTAGGAGTATTCGCGCTCTCGAAGAAAATGCTGCTCATCAGCTCCGAATCGTCCTGGTTCTGCATGCGAATCGGGAACCCGCTCTGATAAGTGATAATCGCGGACACGCCCCAGCCGTTCACGGCCTTGCCCTTGAAGCCGTCGTACTTGGGGACTGGAATTTCCCAATAGGGACTAAAAACAAATCGATTCTTGGCGCTCAATAACGACAGCCCGCGCGTAAAGTCGAAATTCAGCGGGTCCAATTCGTTTTCGAAAGATGCGCCCTGATCGATCGCTTTACTGAACGTATAGGAAGCCGAGAATAGCAACCCGTGGGAGAAGCTCTTGTCCAGGGACATCTGCAACCCGTTGTAGTTCGAATTGGCTATGGTGTCTTCCGCAAAAATATTACTGAAGACAGGAACGCCGTCCGGCGGGCAGCCCGTTCCGGTGAGAGGCTGACAGTTGGGCGAGGAATATTTCCGCAAACCGACAAGCGTAACTCCGCTCGGACCTACAACCGTCCCAGCCGGAAGGCAGTTCCCTCCCGCCCCGGCGTTGTAGGGCAAATATAGACCCGTGCAAGTTGTCGGCGGCCCTCCTATCGGGCCGTGGTACGTCGGAATTACCGTACCTGCCGGAACAAAGTAGGAACTGTCGGAGCCAAAGGTTCCGCATTGGTTCGCCGCTATTTCGTTTAGTTCAAGGCAAGTTTCAGCATGGCCATAATCGATATCGTGTGAGGCCAGAAGGTGGTGAGCTTGCGTGCCGACATAAGCCACGCGTGCCACCATCGATTTCGTCACTTGGCGCTCGATGGTGAGGTTGTATTGCTCGGCATATTGCGTTTTCAGGTTCGGACCGAATTCTCCGAACAACAGGATTGGGCGGAACGAAGCCCAGTCAACGCAACCTGGAGGGCCTCCCGCAGCGGGACACGGCGTGGTGGGAGTCTGGTTAATCACACCACTGAACGGATTCGGCGATTGTGTTCCGCCTTGCGAAATAAAAGGCGTATTGAACAGGGGATTCGACAAAGATGAGCTTCCACCGAACGGAGGCTCAGCGCTGAACTGCTCCAGCACCAATTGTTCGATCGGATTGTAGAAAAGTCCCCATCCCATTCGGATGCTGGAGTTACCCGGGCCTCCGGTCAGCTTCGCAAGCCATCCGTCTGTCCATCCGGGGCTCCACGCCAGACCGATGCGGGGCGCGAAGCCTTTGTAGTCGGTCGAGGTCAGACCACGCGGAACTCCTTTGTCACCGGGAAATACCAGGCCCACGGGATTGACCGAGTTGTTTGGACTGTTCTCACTACAACTGCCTGGAGGAATCCCCGCGGCAATAGACCCCGCAGTATAGGTGTAGCAGGGATACTGAGTGGTTAACTGACCCGGGCGAAATGTTTGGAGTCGATTGCCGGTATCGTAGTACGGCGTATTCAGTTCCCACCGTAGTCCGTAATTCAGCGTGAGATTCGGCTTTATTTTGTAACTGTCTTGCGCGAACAAGTAGAAGTTTGTGTTGCGAATATTTTCGCCCTGCGCGGCTCCTTGCGAATACGTTACCGGAGTGCCAAGGAAATACGCCGGATAAGCATCGCTAGGTCCGGATGGCGCGTCGCCTGAGGCAGTGTTATCGAAGGAGAACAAGCCATTTATGTTGTAGTAGAGGAATTGGTCGAACCGCTCGCGCCGAACATCCACGCCGAATTTCGTGGTGTGTTTTCCGAGAATCTTCGTGTAGTTGTCCGTCCACTGGAAGGTATTGCCCACTTGCGGCAGCTCGCCTTCGGAGTTGTTACCGATTGCGAAGCCGCCTGCAACACTGATGTAAGGAACGCCGACTCTCCCCGGAAGATCGGTGGTGATACCTGCACCAGTGGGGAGGGTCGGATCAGCAAAGCAATTGGTGGGAGCGATGGTCACGCAGGTATCTTGCACGCTCGCGAAGGTACTGAGCGGATGGTTCAGAGTCCTCTGCGCCTCCCGAAAATAATTGAATCGGAATTCGTTGATCGCGGTCGATCCCAGAGTCCACGTGTGGCTCAGGTTCCACTGCTGCACGCGTGTTTTGAACGCGGAACCAAAGCCGGGGACGTTTGCTCCGGCAGCTTGAAAAAAAGCGAAAGGTTGAGTGTGATCGTTGTCGTCAAAATAATAATACGCGCTGAACTGCTGAAACTGGGTGATCTTGTGGTCGAAACGAATCGTGAACTGATCATCGCGCTCATGCAAATTCGGAATTGTTTGTACTTGACCGGTTCCAACGGGAGCGACGTAATTGTTGTAGAGGGCGACGGCAGTTGGATCGAAACACTCGGTTGGTATTACCCCGTTCGGAAAAATGTTTGCGTAAGGACTTCCGACCGCCCCGTTTACTCCGATGGGCGGCAATCCGTTCGCCGTTTGCTCGACCATCGCCGCCGAATTACAGGTTGTGCCGGCCGTGCTACCTGTCGTGCGGTTCCCGAGGAGGTTGGCGAAGTATGCATCGTTTAGTGTGCCGCCGAGCGGGCCTCCGAAGTTTCCACTAGCTTCATCCGAGGTGGGCAAAAACACGTTCCCGGATGGAATCCCTTGAACCAGCCGGTTTCCTTCATAGGAGCCAAAGATAAAAGTCTTGTCTTTTTTAATCGGACCGCCGATTGTGGCGCCAAACTGATTCTGTTTGTAATCCGGCACGCGCGGATCGAAATATCCCTTGGTGTTCAGCGCCTGGTTGCGAAGGAATTCGTAGAAGTCGCCATGAACGCTATTGGTCCCCGATTTCGTGACCACGTTGACGACCGATCCGGAGTTCCGTCCATATTCCGCATCGAACGTGTTGGTGATCACGCGGAATTCTTCAATCGCGTCAGGCGAAGGCTGAATCGCCGGACCATTCACGAAAATATCGTTACCGTCTCCACCGTTCACCATGTAGTTGTTGGAACGTCCGCGGCCGCCATTCACTGAAACCACCCCGGGATTGTCGCTGCCGTAGAAAAGGTCAGCGCCGAGCTGCGATTGCACGCCCGGTTGAAGCTGCAACAACGCGTACGCATTCCGCTGATTTAGCGGCAGCTCGCGGATCGACTGATCAGTCATAACCGCGCCGATTTGGGTGCTGGTCGTCTCTACCTGGGCTGCGTTCGCTTCAACGGTCACCGTTTCCGTGGAGCCGCCCAGCTGAAGGTTTACCGTGATCAGATTTACGTGACCGATTGTGACGGGAATATCTTTCGAAACAAATTTCTTGAAGCCTTTGGCATCGGCTGTGAGGTCGTAGTTACCTACCGCCAATTCCGGTATATCGAACGCGCCATCCTTGTCCGCGGTTGCCGACCGCGTCGTGTCTGTCCCGGTCAAGACGACGGTGACCACCGTGCCCGGCACAACTGCGCCGCTTTGATCCACAACCGTTCCGCGAATCGTTCCGTTGGTTTGCGCCCAGGCCGCACTGCTCGAAAGGTACGCCACAAACACAAATAGACACACCCGTGCCCATGCTTTCGAAGTCATCGCCGCTCCTCTAGGAAAAGCTGGCGCCACCTACCCCCCGAGACGCCTCACCCCAACTTTTTTCGGTTGCAGCTTTGGAAAAAACCTTACTATAATCCGCGAACCTTAGAAGAAGGCCCACGGGTTGTCAAGGGAAAATTCAATTGACTCCGCCTCACAAGCGTTCGCCTAAAAGAGCGCGCGCCATCGGCCGGTTGCGCATTGGTGACGTCGCGCGAATTGTGGGAATTTCACCGTCCATTCTTCGTTCCTGGGAAAATCTCGGGCTGGTTTCTCCTCTCCGCACGCGCAGCCGCTATCGCATGTACACACCCGCCGACCTTCGCATCTTGAAACGCGCGCAGTTCCTGCGCCGCGCGCGTGGAATGAACGCTCCGGCCATCGTCCATCTGCTGAAGACCCAGAAAATGTTGCCTCAAACCAGTAGCCGCCCCAAGGCCAACCCTGTCGGCCCGCGTCTGCGCCGTTTGCGACTGGAACGCAAAGCCTCACTTTCTCAAGTCGCTCGCGCCGCCAATGTCTCGGTGGGATTTCTGAGCGCCCTGGAACGCAGCCAGATGACCGCTTCCGTGGCCACGCTTCGGCGGCTCGCTCGCTTCTACCGCGTAAATATTCTTTCGTTGTTTAATCCCTCCGATGCCAATCCTGGACATGTGCGTCCGTCGGATAGAAAAGTTCTGGAAGCCGGCCCTGGCGTTCGCATGGAGCTTCTCTCCTGGGGCAGCACCACCATGATGGAACCGCACCTGTTCCGCATCGCTCCGTCAGCCGGCAGCGGAGAATCCTACGCGCACGAGGGCGAGGAATTTCTTTATATCCTTCGCGGCTCGCTCGAAATCGTTTTGGAAGGCGGCGAAAGGCATACGCTGAAAGAAGGTGATAGTTTTTATTTCGAAAGCAGCAACGAACATCGCTGGAAAAATCCCGGAAAGAAAGAAACGTTGGTGCTGTGGGTAAACACTCCGCCAACCTTTTAAGTTGGCGTTGGTCGAAGCTTGTTCGAGTCGAAGAGATACAAGGAAGTGCCATCACAACTATGAGAAAAAGTTCGATACGGATCTCCCTTGTCGCTGCCGTTCTACTTTCTGCCGCCATCGGCTGCTCGAAGAAAACCCCCACTCTGAGTTTGCTTGTCTGGGAAGGCTATGCCGATCCGCTGTTCGTGCGCCCGTTCGAAGAATCGCATCGCTGCAAAATTACAGCCGCGTACATGGGCACCAGCGACGAGCTGGTAGCAAAGCTCCGAGGAGGCAGCGCTAGCAACTACGACGTAATCTCCCCTTCCAGCGACGTGGTCACGTCCATCGCCGCCGCTGGCCTGGCCGCACCGCTCGATCTTTCCACGCTTCCTTCCTATTCGCAGCTCTCTGCTCGGCTGCGCGATGCCCCGTTGGTCCATGTCAACGGCAAGGTTTATGGCGTGCCATTCGTGTGGGGCCCCAATCCTCTGCTATATGACACCTCATATTTCAAAGCTCCGCCGGAGAGTTGGTCCGTGCTGTGGGATCCGAGCCTGAAAGGGAAAATTTCCGTTTGGGATGACCTCTCGACCATTTGCATGGCCGCTCAGGTTCTGGGCTACGACAAACCCGATCCGAGCCATCTCTACAACCTGACCGATCAGGAGCTCGACAACGTTAAGAAAAAACTCATCGAGCTGAAACCTAACATCCGGAAAGTGTGGGCCACCGGCGGCGAGCTTACCAACCTGTTTGAAAATCACGAAATTGTTGCCGGAATGGGCTGGCCTCTGATGACAAATAACCTGCGCAAAGTTGGGTTCCCCATCGGTGAAACCATCCCCAAAGAAAACACCACCGGATGGATCGACCACCTGATGATCACCTCGGCAAGCGAGAACAAAGACTTGGCCGCGGATTTTCTTGAATACATGATTGAAGCCAAGACGCAGAAACTCGTTGCGGATGTCACCGGTTACGACCCTGCCAATCCGCAGTCATCCCAGTTCATGACCGACGATCAGAAAAAGTCGCTGCACCTCGACCACGTGGATGAATACATGACGCACATTTACTTCTGGCAGCAATACCCGCGTCGCGACAAGTACAACGAAATCTGGAATGAAGTGAAGGCAGCCCAGTGATTGATCAGTTTTCCAAATGTTGCGGCACCGCTGGCATGCCTTCGGCCATCGCGACTTTCAGATACCGCTGCGTTCGCGGAGATCGTTCTTGAGTGCTTCCCTTTTATCGGCGCGAGATGAACGTGCTTCCTCCGCAGCACTACTTTCCATCCGAAAGGTGGAAAAACAATTCGCGAAGCGTCCCGTTCTCCGCGGAATTTCCCTTGAGGTAGCCTCCGGAGAATTCCTCACTATTCTCGGTGAAAGCGGCTCCGGCAAAACTACTTTGCTTCGTCTGATCGCCGGCTTTGAACAACTGGATGGCGGCGAAATCTGGATGGGCGGCGAACGCCTCGACGAAATTCCCGCGTACCGGCGGCAGGTAAACACGGTATTTCAAAGTTATGCGATTTTTCCGCATCTTTCCGTCTTTGAAAATGTCGCATACGGACTGCGCGCGAAAGGTGCGCCGCGCAACGAAATTCCCGGCCGCGTCACACAAGCGCTGGCCATGGTGAAGATGAGCGAATTCACCCAGTCCGCCCCTTCCCGGCTGAGTGGTGGGCAGCAACAGCGCGTTGCCCTGGCGCGTGCGCTCGTCAATCGTCCTCGCGTTCTGCTGCTCGACGAGCCTCTGTCAGCGCTGGATGCCAATCTCCGTCGCCAGATGCAGATTGAGTTAAAATCTTTGCAACGCGAAGTAGGCATCACTTTTATTTTCGTCACGCACGATCAGGAAGAAGCCATGGCGCTTTCCGATCGCATTGCCCTGTTGCGTGCCGGAAGGCTCGAGCAAGTGGCCGAGCCGCGCGAAATCTACGGTTGTCCGAAAACGGCGTACGCCGCCCAATTCATCGGCCAGACAAATCTGCTTCGCGCTGAAGTACGCGAAGGAACCGCTTTCGCCGGCCCGATCGCGTGGCCGGCATCAGGGCCGTCAGGAACGTTCACGTTTTCTCTGCGACCCGAATCCATACGTCTCGCTTCGATTTCTCAGCCTGCCGCCCCCGGAGCTACGGCCTACTTTCAAGGTCAAATTAAGAATCAAACTTTCGGCGGCGCCATGGACTTGCTCGAAATCGATTGCGGCGATTCGTTCTTAATACGCGCGCGTGTTCCGAGTCCAGGCGCCCTAACCGGCCGGCGGAAGTTCCAGTTTAGCGCCGGCGATGCAGTTCGCGTCCTCGAAAGCAGCGACACATAAAATATGTATTCTCGCGCATACAAATCCGCCGTTACTATTCCCCCGCTTCTGTGGGTCACTTTGTTTCTCTTGGTGCCGTACGCGATTCTTTTCTGCTACAGCTTCTGGTCTGTTTCCTCGCTGCAAACCATCGTTCACAATTGGAACCTGCAGAATTACGCGCAGCTATTTCGCAACCCGCTCTACTTAACTGTGCTGCTACGTTCCATCAGGATTGCCGGCGCGGTAACACTGCTGGCTCTGCTTCTCGGCTATCCACTCGCGTATTACCTTTCGTTCCACGCTGCAACGCGCAAAGATCTCCTCTACCAGCTCGTGATCATTCCGTTGTGGGCCAGTTATCTGGTGCGTGGGTATGCCTGGAAAACTATTCTCGGAAGCGATGGTGTGCTGAACGGATTTCTTCAGTATCTCCACATCACGCACCGGCCGGTTGAGTTCTTTCTCTACAGCCCTTTCGCCGTCATACTTACGCTCACGCACATCTACACGCCATTCACATTCCTGCCGATTTATGCTTCGCTCGAACATGTGCCGCGCAATCTGGTGGAAGCTTCGCACGATCTCGGCGCGTCGCCATTTTCCACTTTTCTGCGCGTGATCCTGCCGCTCTCGCTGCCGGGAATCTTGGCGGGCGCGACGTTTGCGTTCGTCCTAACGCTGGGAGATTTTCTGGCGCCACTGCTCGTGGGCGGCCCCAGCGGCATCATGATTTCGAACATTGTGGTCAGCTTGTTCGGCGCGGCTTATAACTGGCCGCTGGGGGCAGCGATTTCGTTCTGCATGCTGCTACTGGTTGTCACACTTCTCTTCGCCACCGAGCGCTTGGAAAAAAGGTTCACAATTTCATGAGTGGCGCATTCCCATCCTCGCGCTCTCCGTTCCTTGGCGCTTACGCGCTGCTCGTCTATCTATTCCTGTATTTTCCGATCGTCGTTTTGATTGTGTATTCGTTCAATGGTTCCGGCGTCGGAGGATTTCCTCCGTCAGGTTGGACTCTTGATTGGTATCGCCAGCTTTTTGCGGACTCTGCTCTTTGGGACGCTGTGCTCAACAGCGTGATTGTCGCAGCCGTGGCCGTGGCCATTGCGCTTGGTCTTGGTTTGCCGGCGGCTTTGGCGCTGGACCGCTCTCGGTTTCCCGGAAAGGCCCTCTTTCGACGTCTCGTCCTTCTCCCGTTAATTCTTCCCGGAATTATTACCGGTCTTTCTTTGCTCATGCTCTTCGTCGGCGTCGGCATGAAGCTGAGCTTGGTTACCGTGATTCTGGGGCATGGCACCGCGCTGATTTCCGTGGCTACCACGGAAATTTTTGCCGGACTGCAGAAAATGGACCGCGCGCAGGAAGAAGCCTCGCTCGATTTGGGCGCAAATCATTGGAAAACTTTCTGGCGCATCACCTTCCCCAACTTGCGAGTCTCGCTGATTGCTGCTGCACTCTTGATTTTCACGTTGTCGCTGGACGAAATTGCCGTCACTTTTTTCCTCATTGGGCGTGATAACACGCTCCCGCTCGAAATCTGGTCACGCCTGCGCCGTGGAATCACGCCTGAAATCAACGCGATCTCCACCCTGATTCTTTTGTTTTCCATCGCCACTATTCTGATCTGGTACCGGCTGCGCACACGCACACATCATGCCGACGATGTCCAATCGGCAACAGCTTTGTTGCCCTCACCTCTCGAAGGAGAACGTTAATGAGCGATAGTCGCAGGGATTTCCTGAAGTTCATCGTGGTCGGCTCCATGGCCGCCGGCTGCCCGGTCGATTTATCCCTTCTTGCCGCCGAAGATTCCCCCGCGCCGCTAGTTGACGGCGACCATTACGAAATTTGCCATCAAGTGCGTGACGGCCACACATTCGCGAAGCCTCCGGTTTCAAAACGCCACGATGTCGTAATCGTCGGCGGCGGCGTTAGCGGTCTAAGCGCGGCCTATTTTCTGCAGGCCCACGATTTTCTGTTGCTGGAAAAAGAAGAGCACTGGGGCGGCAATGCCACCATGGGAGAGTATGAAGGCCAGCCATTCTGCTCCGGCTCCGCTTTCGACTACACCGGCACCGCCAGCGATCACCTTGCGCGCGAATTGGGATTGGCCCCGCTACCGATCCATTGTCCCGATCCAACGATCGTAAATGGCAAATGGGTCGCTGATACCTGGGGCGCCGGTCTAGACCAACTTCCCTATCCCGCTTCCGTGCGCGAAAGTTTTAAGAAATTCAGAAAAGAGATGCTCGTGTTGGCGGCTGACAAAAACCAGAAACAATTCGACAACACTCCGCTCTCAACATATCTAAAAGCTTACGCACCCGAAGTAAAGCTGTGGTGGGACACCTACGGCCCGTCCAATTACGGCGCGACGTCGGATGACACTTCAACCATGGTCGCTCTCGATGAATTAAGTGACATGGCCGGCGCAGCCGAACACGATTCGCGTATTACGCTGCCCGGCGGAAACGCTACTTTGGCGCAAAAACTCGTCCAAACACTCCAACTGAAATCCGCCGACAGAATGATCGCCGGAGCCACAATCGTTTCCGTGGATCCGCAGAAAACCGAAGTTCACGTCACCTACATGCAAGACAATGCCTTGCATACCGTTGCCGCGAAATTCGTGGTGATGGCTACGCCGAAGTTCATCACCTCAAGAATCGTGTCCGGGCTTTCCGATGATCAAACAGACGCGATGAGGTCGTTTCGCTATTGTCCCTATCTCGTGATCAACATGATCTATGACAAGCCTGTGTACAACCGCGCCTACGATACTTGGTGCCCCGGCACTACGTTTTGCGATGTAGTCGTCGCGGATTGGGTGATGCATAACCAGCCCGGTTACAAACAGAAGAACGACATCCTCACGTTTTACACGCCCGTATCCGAGTTACATCGCGACAAGCTTCTGCAAATCTCAGGCTGTCAAAAAATAGCACAGAATGTTTTGCGCGATTTTCAGAAACTGTTGCCCGAATTTTCCGCCGATCCGATCGAAGTGCACGTCTACCGCCGCGGCCATCCGATGTTTCTCTCCGCTCCCGGAATTTTCACCAAAGTGATTCCGGTGGCCAACCAACCGCTTGAACGCGTAGTTTTTGCCAACACGGATTCGATGGGGCCCGAATCTCTGGTCTATGCGGCAGTGGAAGCTTCGCGCCGGGCCGCGGATTGGACCGAAAAACGCATGGCCGGCTCCACGCCGGCAGCAGCGCGCGCGGCCGCAGGCTTTTCCAGGTAACGCCCAAAATAAAAAGGACACCCGGGAGAGGGAAATCGGGTGTCCTTTTCTTATCTTTCCCCGCCAGGGAAAGGAGCTGCGAACTCGCTATGCGAAAATCGCTACGGACGCGTCTTCAGATTCATATTGTGAACCCCAGCGAAAATCGACATCCCCGTGCTCGCTGTTTGCGGCACCCACCAGGTACGCCGCTCAAAATTATATTGGCTCCGCTGCATGTGGCGCGCGAGCACATCAAACAAGACCGGTCCCACTTGCAACGCCGCATAGATGGCCGGCGAATGTGCGAACGGCCGCATCAGCGGATCCCCTTCCACAGCGCCGCGAGAGATCGCCTCGCGCGTCGAATAAGCGTCAAATGTTGCGGCGCCATGCTCCAGCACCGAAAGCATCAGCCAGTTTCGCCGCGCAGGCGCCGATTCGGCCGATCTGATAGCGTACCGCTTGTCATTCGCTTCCGGAATCCGAATCGTCGAAAACTGTTGTGAATTTTCCGCCACCAAAACGCCGGTCGAACCCGGATGAGCGTTTTTGTCGTCCGAATAAATCGAATCAATTTTCAGTGGAGCCGGCGTAGAAAGAGAAGTCGATTCTCCGGCGGGCTTGTCATGCGCATCCGAATTTGGATTAACCGGAATCGCAGTCGGCTCCACAATTGTCGTGTGCGTCCGATCCGCTGATGCCGACGCGTCCGCTGCCGGCGCCAACCATGGCGACAGTGCAGTCGGGACCGATACTTGAAACTGCAATAAGAAGACCGCAACTGCCAACAGCATGGAAGGGGCGCTCCTGGCCTAAGTTCATTTGTATAAAAGCATTGCCAGCACCATCGCGCACCGTTATTAACTCTTTTATTTGCAATGGATGAGCGGCCTTTCAATATTTCCTTGCCAGAATAATGCCCCGGATTTAGAGGCAATCGGGAAAAGTGTTTCCCGGCCACATTGCGGCATGCACAAATTTGCCTTCGAGCTTCTTTCGCCTGAACGCTACTAGCGTTCCGTCAATATTGACGCTGCTACTCTCCTCTATGTGTGAAGCTGTCTCCTCGCTGTTTAGAATTCCCGCGTGCTTGCGCTCAAGCTTGCGCGACTTTAATATGACTCCTACGAAAGCGGGATGAAGCGGAATCGACCGGGGGAGCTGCTTCTTCTAATGGCTAGCGGAACAATGAAGAGTTCTAAAGACTCCAAAACGGAAAATTCGCGTCCGCGTTCAACCGAGATTTTCGAACGCGGCAAGAAAACTTTAGTCGGCGGAGTCAACAGCCCTGTCCGCGCTTTCCGTGCTGTCGGTGGCACTCCGCTGGTAATCGACCACGCCAAAGGCGCGCGCTTATTCGACGTTGACGGTCGCGAGTACATCGACTTCGTGTGTTCCTGGGGCGCCCTAATTCTAGGTCACGCGCATCCTGATATTGTTGCCGCTATTTCCGACCAAGCCGCGCGCGGCACCAGCTTCGGCATGACGTCGCCTCTCGAAGTGGAACTCGGCGAAAAAATCACCAAAGCGATTCCGTCCGTGGAAATGGTTCGCTTCGTGAATTCCGGGACGGAAGCCGCCATGTCTTCCATTCGCCTGGCCCGCGGTTTCACGCACCGCGATCTGATCATCAAATTCGAAGGTTGTTATCACGGGCACTCCGACAGCTTTCTTTCCGAAGCGGGCTCGGGGCTTGCCACCCTCGGCATCTCCGCTTCTCCCGGCGTTCCCGACGCCTTCGCCAGCCTCACCCTGAATACTCCCTATAACGATCTGGATGGCCTAGAAAAAATCTTCAAGCAATATTCCGGCAAGATTGCGGCCGTGATCGTCGAGCCGGTAGCCGCAAATATGGGGGTAGTCTCGCCCGCTCCAGGTTTTCTCGAAGGCTTGCGCGCCATCACCAAAAAAGAAAAATCGCTTCTCATTTTCGACGAAGTGATCACAGGTTTCCGCCTCGCCTACGGCGGCGCGCAAAGTGTTTTTAAGATCGATCCCGACCTCACCGTAATGGGAAAAATTATCGGCGGCGGCCTCCCCGTTGCAGCCTACGGCGGCAAACGCGAAATCATGGAACACATCGCGCCGCTGGGCCCGGTCTATCAGGCCGGGACCCTCTCCGGAAATCCACTCGCTATGCGCGCGGGCCTCGCCACACTCCCCAAACTCGAGGTTTCAGGTTTTTACCAGGACGTGAATCGCAAAACCGCGCGCCTCGCAAAAGGTTTGCGTTCAGCGCTGCAAGAAACAAAGCTGCATGGCGAAGTGAACGTCGCTGGCTCGCTCCTCACCGTTTTTTTCACCGATGCCCCAGTGCGCAACTATGCCGGTGCCAAAAAATCCAACTCAGCGCTCTTCGCCACGTTTTTCCAATATATGCTGGCTCGCGGCATCTTCATCGCGCCTTCGCAATACGAAGCCTTATTCGTCTCCGCTGCGCACACAGACGCAGACATCGACCGCGCCGTCGCAGCAGCCCACGAAAGTCTCGCGTCCATTCAGGAACACTAGCAGGGTGGAGATTGGAGTCTACAAGTTGAAGTCCGGACGTTTACTGCTCTGCGGTTAACAGGCCTTCAGCCAGCGCGAAACGTCCTTCGCGTGGTACGTCAAGATCATTCCCGCGCCTGCTCGTTGAATTCCAGTGAGAATTTCCAGCACCGCGCGCTTTTCGTCCAACCATCCGCGCTGTGCCGCAGCTTTCACCATCGAGTATTCGCCACTCACGTTGTAGGCGGCCACCGGAACGTCAAACGTCTCTCGTACACGCCGGATCACATCCAAATAAGGCATCGCCGGCTTCACCATAATCATGTCCGCGCCTTCTTCCAGATCGAGCGCCACTTCGCGTAACGCCTCGCGCGCGTTCGCGGGATCCATCTGGTAGCTTCTCCGGTCCCCAAATTGCGGTGAAGACTGCGCCGCTTCTCGAAACGGGCCATAAAACGCCGAACAGTATTTCGCGGCGTAAGAAAGTATCGCCACATTCTCGAATCCGTTCGCGTCCAGCTTTTCACGAATGGCCCCCACGCGTCCGTCCATCATGTCTGACGGCGCCACAATGTCCGCGCCCGCCCGCGCATGCGACAGCGCCGCATCCGCCAGTATAGTTACGCTGGGATCGTTCAATACCTCTTCGCCTTTGATAACGCCACAATGTCCGTGGCTGGTGTATTCGCACAGGCAAACATCCGTGATCACCAACAGGTCGAGTTTCGCTTTTCGTATCGCCGCAATCGAACGCTGCACCGCGCCGTTAGCATCGTAAGCTTCTGAAGCAAGTTCATCCTTGTGCTCCGGCAACCCAAAAAGAATTACCGCGGGAATTCCCAGCCCTGCGACCTCGCGGCATTCTTCCACAATTTGGTCCGCCGATTGTTGATGGATGCCCGGCATCGAACTCACTTCGGTGCGAACCTTCGTACCCGGGCAGGCAAACATCGGATACACCAGTCCGCCCACGCTAAGCCGCGTTTCGCGAACGAATCCGCGGAGCGCTTCGCTGCGCCGCAAGCGTCGTGGACGATGGACGGGAAACGTCATGCTGGCCTCGCTGCGGAATGCTGCCGCTGATAATATTTCGCAATCGAATCCGCCATGCCTGCTGCAGACGACTGGCTAGCTTCAATTTCCACGCGCATCCCCTCTTCCCGTAAAGCCCGCGCCGTTGTAGGGCCGATCGCTGCGAATTGCACGCGGCTCGAAAGCTCTGCAAGCTCCGCTACGCCCACACATTCCGCGAGAAACCGAAATGCCGAAGCACTCGCGAACACAATCGCGTCCACTTCAGCGTCACGAATACTTTTCAGGATCTTTTGATCGAGCGAATCAGGCGCGGCCGTGCGGTACGCGACGATCTCCGTCACATTGGCTCCCGCTTCACGTAAGGCCTTGGGCAAACGATCGTCGGCCCGGTCGCTGCGCGGCAGAAGAATCTTGCGGTCGCCGATCGCTCCCCATAATTCCTGCGCCAGCGCCTCGCCGCTGTGATTTTTTGGAACTGTATCCACTCGGAATCCTTCTTCCGTCGCTGCAGCCGCGGTCGCCGTGCCTACCGCCGCCACCATCGGTCGCGGCCTTTGCAATCCATCCTCTTTCAAATTCATCTCGCGAAGCCGCTGGCAAAAAAATCGTACTGCATTCTGGCTCGTAAACAGAATCCAGTCGAATTCCGCGAGACTTCGCAACGCCGCATCGAGCGGCTTGGAGTTTTTAACTGCGGCAAAACTTACTGTCGGCAGTAGCACAACTTCCGCCCCCAGCGCTTCCAGCGAATGCGCCAGTTCGTGAGCTTGCTCCGTCGCGCGCGTCACGACAACGCGTTTCCCCGTCAAAGGCTTTTTAGCTGCTTCCAACAGAGCGTCCCGCGAGGCGCAAAATTCTGTCTGCACCCGCTTCAATCAGGATTTGGCCCAAGCGCGCGCCAAGTTTTTCCGCATCTTCGACCTGCCCGCGCAGTTCCCTGCGCACAAATTCCTTGCCATCAGCGGAAAAAACGCATGCCTCCAGTCGCAACTCGCCGTTTTCCTTCCGCGCCCAGGCGCCCAGAGGGAGTTGGCAACCGCCTTCCAGTTCGCGCAACAACGCGCGTTCCGCCGTTACGGCCGCATGACTTTCAGCGTCGTCAAGCGCGGCCACCAAGCTTAATGTTTCGCGATCGTCCGCGCGAGTTTCAATTCCAAGCGCGCCCTGCCCCACCGCAGGTAGCATGATTTCCGGCGCAAGAATTTCCGTTATCTTCTCGCTCGCTCCCAGGCGATTCAGACCCGCCGTAGCAAGAATGATTGCGTCAAACTCGCCCGCAGCGACCTTCCTCAGCCGCGTATCCACGTTGCCGCGCAAGTCGAGTGGTTCAAGATCATTGCGATAATGGAGAAGTTGCGCCTGCCGACGAAGGCTGCTGGTGCCAACTCGCGCGCCCGCCTTCAAATCTTTCAGCTTGGAGCCATCGCGTGAAATCAAACAGTCACGAACGTCTTCGCGTTTTGTGATCGCCGGAAACACAAGCCCCCTGGGATTTTCCGTCGGCACGTCTTTCATACTGTGAACAGCCAGGTCCGCCGTCCCGGCCAGCAACGCTTCTTCCAGTTCCTTGATGAAAATCCCTTTCGTTCCGGCCTGCTCGCTTACTTGCGCAACCGGCACGCTCTGAAAGCGATCGCCCGAAGTTCGAATGCGTATCAATTCGGAGTCAACGCCATGCAACTGCGCAAGCCTTTCGCCAATGTGATTTGCCTGCCACAAAGCGAGTGCGCTGCCGCGCGTGGCGATGCGCAACGGCTTCACTCCTTGTCCTCATCCAGGCCGAAAAGATGCCGCAACGCTTCCAGCCCGGCCAGGCGTCCGCGCATCCCGCGGCCATGGCGCACTTTGTCCGACGGCTGCTCCAGCACGCGCTCGATCAATTCCTCCGTGATATGTGCGATACGCGCCCGCTCGTCCGGAGAAACGTCGTCCATCTCCGCCAGCTTTTCGCGAATCAACAGTTCGCGCTGCTTGTGAAATTTCCCGCGAAGGTCGTCAACTATAGAGCCGGCCTCCAGCGCGGCCCTCCATGCTTCGAATTTCGCGATGTGCTCCGAAATAATCGCTTCCGCGCGTGGAATTTCCGCCTCTCGCGCTTTTTTGTTCTGCTCGACAATTTCCCCCAAATCATCGATGTTGTAGAGATAGAGGTTGTAGAGACCGGCTGCTTCCGCAGCCACGTTGCGCGGAACAGCCAAGTCCACCACGAACACAGCCCGCCCGGACCGGGCAGCGATAGCGCGCTCTAAAAGTTCCCGAGTAAGAACCGGCCCCGTGGAGCTAACCGAAGTAACCAGAATGTCCGGAAGACCCAGCACGGTCTCCAGCGATTCCCAGGCGATCGCTTCGCCTCCCACTTTTTTTGCCAGCTCCGCCGCACGGTCGAGCGAGCGATTCACAATACGTAAGCTGCCAATCCCACGATTGCGCAGGCACTCAATCACTTGCTCGGCCACGCTTCCCGCGCCCAATATCAGCGCCGAATGCCCTTTCAAATTTCCGAAAACCCGCTCGGCGAGTTTCACTCCAGCGAGCGCAACGGACATAGGCCGCGTTCCAACTTCCGTCTCGCTCCGTACTCGCTTGCCGACTTCCAGCGCTCCTTGGAAAACTCGATTCAATACCGGCCCAGTCGCACCGTGATCGAGCGCCTGGCTGTACGCTGTGCGAAGCTGCCCCAAGATTTCCGCCTCGCCCAACATCATCGAGTCCACTCCCGCAGCCACGCGAAATAGATGACGCACCGCGTCCGGCCCAGTCCAGCGATAAACGCGCCCCGCCAGATCCGCTCTGCCAACGCGATGGAATGACCGGAAATAATCCTCCATGGCTTCAGCGGGCGTGGGATTCGCATCGCCTGGGACCCCATACACTTCGCTGCGATTGCAGGTCGAGAGCACCACCGCTTCTTCCAGAATTCCGCGGTCACGCAACTCGTCGGCCGCTTGCAACGCTTGTTGTGGAGTAAACGTAATACGCTCGCGCAGTTCCACCGGAGCGGTGCGATGATTGCAGCCAATCAGCGCAACTTGAATCCGAATCGCGCCAGACTGCCCTGAATTAGTTTTCGTCAACGAAGACATTAAAAGAACCGGTGAAACTTTGTCAGGTACAAATTCACGAAAGTATAGCTAAACATCACGATCACGAAATTCATGGCGCATAACGTAGCCGCGCGCGCCCCACGCCATTTAGCATTGCGTGAGAGCAGCAAATACGCAGCGTAAACCACTACAATCGCAAACGTCACGATTACTTTTGGATCGCCAAACGAATAAGTCCCGCGCAGCCGATGTTCCCACACGAATCCCATCGACGCTCCGAACGCCAGCGCCACTAAGCCGACATATACGCTGCTGCGCGCCATGCGGTCCAGCACATCCAGCGCCGGAAAACGCCAGAACGCCGCGCTCATTCGCCGCGAACGCAAAACCTGATCCTGCACTAAATAGACCAAGCTCAGCACAAACGACAACGCAAAAGCGGCGTAAGCCCAGGTGTTCAGCGTTACGTGAAACGCAAACAGCGGGCCTCTCGCTGGCACACGAACAGCGGGCGCTCCCGCGCTGATAAAACCCAAACTCGCTACCCACGCCACCAACAAAAGTGTCACAAACGCGCCCACAGACCGCTGCCGATGAAATAATTCCAGCCCCAGGTAAGTAATTCCCAAGAGCCAAGCGAAGAGCGACATAGAACCGTACAAGTCATCATACGGGACCGACTGGATCACAATCGACCGCTGGTAAAGCGAGAAGTATTGCACCACGATGCCGCTGGCGAGAAGAAGCGTAGCCAACCGTCCGACCCACAGGTTGGGCACGTACAAATTTCGGACGTAGCAAAGAAAGCTCGCCACGTAAAATGCCAGGCTCAGGTAGCCCAGTTGTTGTGCCATTAAGGGTGGATGCTCCCCGTTGCGTGCCCATTATACCGCCGAATCGGCCCAATTCGCGCCAGCTACCACGAGGGTAGGAAGCCGCAGCAGGCGTGCGGGCCTCTACGCCATCTGCTATCATGGCTCAGAACTTATGCATCATACGACTCGCGCCAGCCTCACCAAAAAAGAGCTTTTTCTGCGGGCTTGCCGGTTCGAGCCGGTCGAACGCGTTCCCGTGTGGATCATGCGTCAGGCTGGCCGGTATTTACCGGAATATCAGGCCGTGCGGGCCCAGCATTCGTTCCTGGAAATCTGCAAGACCCCCGAATTGGCCGCCGAAGTCTCATTACAACCTTTTCGCGTGCTGGACGTCGACGCCATCATCGTTTTCTCTGACATCCTGATCGTCGCAGAAGCCATGGGCTTGCCCCTGGACGTTCCAGATTCCGGCCCGGTCCTTTCAAATCCGGTTCAAAACGCGGACGCGGTCCGTCGTCTGCGGGAGTTCGATCCCGAGCGCGACACCAGGTTCGTGGGAGACGCGATTCGCGCTATCTGCCGCGAAGCCGGCCCGGACGTTCCGGTAATCGGTTTCGCCGCCGCCCCCTGGACCCTTGCCTGCTACATGATCGAAGGCCGCACCCGTGGCGACGTCTCGCAAGCCAAAGAAATGCTGCGCACGGAGCCTGCAGTCGTACGCGAACTGCTTAATCGTATCGCGCAGGCCACAACCGCGTATTTGCAAATGCAAATCGCGGCAGGCGCCTCTGCCATACAGCTCTTTGATACCTGGGCTGGAGAACTCACAAAACAGGAATATGACGAATTCGAATTGCCCGCTACCCAACTCGTGTTCGATTCCCTAACCAGAACGAGCCGCAGTGACGCCGTCCCGAAAATTTTGTTCGCGAAATGTTCCGGCCATTTCCTGGAAAGCTTGCCGAAATCCGGAGCGGACGTCATTAGCGTTGACTGGCTGACGGACCTTGCCGATGCGCGGCGCAAGTTTGGTCGTCGAATGGCGTTGCAAGGAAATGTTGACCCGCACATTTTGCTCGGAGCCGAATCCGACATTCAACAGGCCGCGCGCGACGCTATTCAGAAAACGGGAGGTTTGGGCCACATTCTCAATCTAGGCCATGGAATCCTGCCTCGAACGCCTGTAGCCAACGCCAAAGCATTCGTGAAAGCAGGACAGACCGCGCCCATAATGGCGCCGGCGCAAACCGGCGGTGCCCGCTGACAATGGCTCACGACGCGACCAAATCCGCCGAAACATCTCTTCATCCCGATGAGATCGCGCAAATTTCCGACGCCTTCCTCGAAAAATATAATCGCCCCGGACCGCGCTACACCAGTTATCCCACTGCGCCCGTATGGAAAGAAGATTTCGGCCCCGACGATCTGGAAAAATATTATGCTCGCGCCGAAGAACGGGCCACTCCGCTTTCGCTCTACATGCACATTCCGTTTTGCGAAAACCTCTGTCTTTTCTGCGCCTGCACAGTTTCCATTCAAAAAGACAAGAAAGTCGCCATTCCCTATCTCGATGCTTTAAAGCGCGAAATTAATCACGTAAGTACAAAAGTGTCCCGCAAACGTCCGATCATTCAGTTTCACTGGGGCGGCGGCACGCCAACCTATTTGTCCGTCGCGCAAATGGAAGATCTTTTCCAATATGCCCATGACCGCTTTTCATTCGCGCCGGATGCCGAAATTGGTATCGAAGTGGACCCGCGCGTCACTAGCCGTGCTCAACTGGAATCCCTCCGCCGCCTGGGCTTCAACCGCCTCAGCATGGGCATCCAGGATTTCCAGCCAAAAGTCCAGGAAACCATCCATCGCGTGCAGCCCTATGAAATGACGCGCGATTTGATCGTCGCCGCGCGCGACATCGGATATCAGAGCATCAACATCGATCTGATTTATGGCCTTCCCTATCAGACCGCCGAAAGCTTTCGCGCCACTATCGATCAGGCGCTGACGCTTCGGCCCGATCGCGTCGCCATGTTCAGCTACGCGCATGTGCCTTGGCTCAAAAAACAGCAAGGCTCTTTCGAAGCTCATCTGCCCGAAGGAATGGAGAAATTCCGCATTTTCCGCGCCGGCCTCGAAAAATTCCTGAGCGCGGGGTACCTATATATCGGCATGGACCATTTCGCGCTGCCGCAAGATGAATTGTCCATCGCGCAACAAAATCGCACGTTACACAGAAATTTTCAGGGCTATACCACCAAAGCCGGCGCTGATTTGTACGGCATGGGCGTCAGCGCCATCAGCTCCGTCGGCGAAGCCTACGCGCAAAATCGCCGCGAAGTCCCCGCTTACGAGACGGCTGTGGGCACCCGTGGCATTGCCACCATGCGCGGCTACCGGCTTTCCCCTGACGACGTATTGCGCCGCGCGGTCATCGGCCGTCTGCTTTGCCACACCATAATTCCCAAACACGAAGTCGAGACGGAATTCGGCATCACCTTCGACGAATACTTCGCGCCCGAGCTACTCCGCCTGGAAACTGTGCGCCAGGAAGGCCTCGTCGTTCTGTCCCGCGAGGACATTCGCGTAACCCCTCTCGGCCGAATTTTCATCCGCAACATCGCCATGACTTTCGACCGTTACCTTCACGAGCAGCAAATGGATCAGCGTCCTCTCTTCTCCAAGACGCTCTAAAGACAATTCATGCCCGGCTCTAAACACGTCATTGTTATTGGCGCTGGAATTTCGGGCCTTTCTTGCGCGTACCGTCTGAACCAACTCGGAGCGGAAATAACTCTGCTGGAATCCACTGATCGACCGGGGGGCTTGATCGGCACAATCCGAAAAGAAGGTTTTCTTTTCGAGTCAGGCCCGCAGAGTTTCCAAACGACAGACCTCGTTCTCAGCCTGATCCGCGAACTCGGCATCGAAGGCGATCTCCAAAAAGCGGACTCACGTGCCGCGCGTTACATTTTGCTGCACGGCAAGCTTCGAAAAATTCCCACATCGCCGCAAGCAATGCTCACCAGTCCCCTGCTAGGAGTCGGCTCGCGCTGGAAAATCCTATCCGAGCCTTTTCGTAAAACGCGCCCTCCCGCCGGCGAGGAGTCCGTGGCGAAATTCGCGCGCAGAAAATTCGGGGATGAAATCCTGGAATACCTGGTCGGCCCCTTCGTTTCCGGTGTTTACGCAGGCGATCCCGAGAAACTCAGCCTGAAAGCAGCCTTTCCGTCTCTGGATGAATGGGAACGCGAATACGGCAGCGTCCTTCGCGGCGCAAAAAAGTCTCGCAACGCCCCAGGCGCAACTCCGTCTTCTCTCTGTTCCTTCCGCCAGGGCGTGGCGCGCCTTCCCAGCGCAATTGCCGAAAAACTCGCCAGCCGCGTGCAAACCGGGACCACCGCAAAAGTTCTAAATCGTATCGGCCCCGATGGAAGCGGACTTTTCGAACTCCACACCGAGCGCGCTGGCCAATCAGCGGCGATGCAAGCCTCCGCGATCGTGCTTGCAACACCAGCCTACGTCTCCGCTCACTTGATCGCGTCAATCTCAGAACAACTGGGTCGCACGCTTTCAGGAATCGCGTACGCCCCCGTGGCAGCCGTCGCATCCGGCTATTACCGCCAGCAGGCCGGCGAACCGATGGAAGGCTTCGGTTTTCTCGTCCCCGCTCGAGAAAAGCTGCAAACTCTCGGCACCGTCTGGAATTCCTTCCTCTTCCCCGGCCGCGCCCCAGACGGGACCGTCACCGTAACGAGCTTTACCGGCGGCGCCACCAATCCAGAAATCGTAAATGAGCCGGAAGATCAGATCGCCAGGATCATTCAGAGCGAGAACGAACACATTTTGAAAATTGTCGGTTCGCCCGTTACCTCAGCAGTTTGGAAGTATCCGCGCGCCTTGCCGCAATACAATTTAGGCCACGGACACATTGTAGAAACCATCCGCGACTCTGAACGCCGGCTCCCCGGAATATTTTTCGCTGGAAATTATCTGGAAGGACCCGCCGTCGGCAAGTGTGTGGAAAATGGTTTCCAAACTGCGGAAGCCGTCAAGAATTACCTGGAAATAAAATCTTGAAAAGTTTCTCCGCCTCAAGAAATCAGCGGCCAACGAACTAAGCGTCCGAGAGCGGCCTCTTATGCCGCATATTCAACCGCACCCGCCGCCGCTCCCCGGCCTCGCGAAACCGCCTTCGGTCGTCTTCCGTTTCCAAAATCAGCGGAGGCACCGCGTGCGGCTGTCGATTCAAATCGATCGCCACAAACGTAACGTAAGCGCTGCTGGTGTGTTTGCGCTCGCCCGTAAGAATATTCTCCGAAAACACTTTCACGCCCACTTCCATCGAAGTGCGAAACACCCGGTTCACGCTCGATTTCAATACGATGAACTCCCCCACGCTGATCGGAAACCGAAAGTCGAGATAATCCACCGATGCAGTCACCACGTGGCTGTTCGAATGCCGATGTGCCGCCAGCGCCCCCGCAATATCGATCAAATGCATCACCCGCCCGCCCAGCATATTTCCCAAAGAATTCGCATCGTTGGGCAGCACGGCTTCCACCATCTCAGACTTCGACACGCTAACAGGCTTACCCGGAAGCTCGGCAGCCGCCGCTGATTTGTCCGCTCTAGGACTCTTCGCTTTATCCAATCCGGTCATCGGAAAACTGACTCCCGCTTCTCGCGCCGCTGAACGCTTGGCGCGCATCCACAAGCTCGCTATAATACGCGCATTCAACCCATGACCCAAACACAGAAGTCTCGCCGCGAAGTCCTGGAGAAATTTGTCGCCGAAAAACCCACCGACGCATTCGCGCGCTATGGCCTGGCCCTCGAATGCGCGAAACTCGGTGACGACCAGGCCGCCACCGACAATTTCACCAAGCTCCTTGAAACAAATCCCGGCTATGTCGCCGGATATTTTCAATTCGGCCAATTTTTGGCGCGTATAGGCCGCCTGGAAGAGGCTCGTAGACTGCTTTCAGACGGCGTCGTCGCCGCGCAGAATGCCGGCGATATGCATGCAAGAGATGAAATGCAAGCCGCGCTCTCCGCATTGCGCTGAGCGCACAAGGCTGTTGGTCCCACATTATGAGGCCCACTCGCATTCCGCTGTTCCCTCTTGAAGTGGTGCTATTCCCCGGCATGCCCCTCCCGTTGCACATTTTCGAACAGCGTTACCGCCTGATGGTTGCGCGATGCGTGAACGAAAATCTTGAGATAGGCATAATTCTGGCGGCTGAAACCGGAATCGTAAAGGTCGGCTGCACGGCCGAGATTGTAGAAAAGCTGAAGGAATACCCCGACGGCCGCAGCGACATTTTGTGCGAAGGTCGCGCCCTCTTTCGCGTTGTCGAAATCCTGCATGACCGGGAGTACCAGGAAGCCATCGCCGAATATTTGACGGAAGACCTCCTTCCGCAGGATCCCAAAAAGGAAAATCATCTGATCGAACGCTTTCAGGTCTGCCACGCCCTGGTTTTCGGCCAGCCCTGGATTGCCTCCAGCCGCGACGAGGAGATTTCCCTCGCATTTCAAATGGCCGCCCGGCTTCCCTTGGAACTGGAAGCCAAGCAAACATTGCTCGAAATCCCCGAAGAGACCGCGCGGCAAGCGTTTCTGCTTCAGAAAATCAACGAGCTTCTTCCCCAACTGGCCCAAAGGCAGCGTTTGCGCCAAGTTGCCGGCGGCAACGGCCATGGCCCCAATTAGATTCCGCCAAACGAAATTATGCTCGCGCCTCGCGTTCCACTATAATGACCCCTAGCGCCGTTTTTGTGGCGCCGCTTAATTAAGAAAATGGGGCCTTCATGAATTCGATGCCAAAGACTCTTGGCGAACTTCGCCGAAGCAATTGGTCGGAAGAAAAAATCGCGCGCCGCTCGGTGCGCCAGGAACTTCGCGAGAATCTGCTCCAGAAAATGGAAAAAGGCGAGCCGCTGTTTTCCGGCCTCCACGGTTACGACGATACGGTCATTCCGCAAATCATCAACGCTATTCTCTCGCGCCATCATTTCATCCTGTTGGGATTGCGCGGACAGGCCAAGTCGCGAATCTTGCGCGGTCTATCCGGTTTTATGGATGCCCAAGTCCCAGTCCTCGAAGGCTGCGAGATTCACGACAATCCATATTCGCCTCTCTGTCGCGCTTGCCGCGAGCGAATTGCCTCGGAAGGCGACGCCACTCCTATCGCCTGGCTTGCTCGCGAGCATCGCTACGTGGAAAAATTGGCCACGCCCGACGTGACGATCGCCGACATGATTGGCGACGTCGATCCCATCAAAGCCGCTCGCGGTGGCCGCAATCTTTCCGACGAGTTGACCATCCACTACGGCCTGCTCCCCCGCGCCAATCGCGGAATATTTGCGATCAACGAATTGCCCGACCTGTCCGGAAAAATTCAGGTCGGCCTTTTCAATATCATGCAGGAAGGCGATGTCCAAATTAAAGGCTATCCCGTGCGCATGGCTCTGGACGTTCTTCTCGTCTTCACCGCCAATCCCGAAGATTACACCGCGCGCGGAAAAATCATCACTCCGCTGAAAGATCGCATCGGTTCAGAAATTCGCACGCACTACCCCGCCACGCTCGCCGAAGGCATGTCCATCACCTCGCAGGAATCGTGGACCAACCGCGACGGAAAACGCGCCGCCGAATTGCCCGACTACATCCGCGAAGTTGTGGAAGAAATTGCTTTTCAGGCTCGCGAAGACAAGCGCGTTGACCGCCGCTCGGGCGTAAGCCAGCGTCTTCCCATCAGCACGCTCGAAAACGTGATGAGCAGCGCCGAGCAGCGCTCCATCAGGACTCATGATTCCAAAGTTGTTGCGCGCGTCTCCGACGTGTACGCCGCAATCCCAGCCATGACCGGCAAGTTCGAGTTGGAGTACGAAGGCGAACTCCGCGGCGCTGAAAATATCGCCCGCGAATTAATCCGAGCGGCTGTTGGAAAAACTTTTACCAAATATTTCACCGGAGCGAATTTTCAGCCCGTTGTGCAATGGTTCGAACTCGGCGGCGAGTTGAAAGTTCCGGCCAATGCCTCCAGCGCCGAATTGATGGCGCAACTGAAGAAAATTCAGGGACTCTTCGATAATCTTCCCGCGCTCGATGTGGGAGCGAAAGACGATCCCGCGGTCGTCACCAGCGCCGCCGAATTTATTCTCGAAGGTCTTTGGGCCCACAAACGCATCAACCGCAGCGAAGAGCGTGGTTATTTTGCTGAAGCTCGCAAGACTCCCGAGCCGCGCGATCCGCGCGAGCCGTCGGGCCGCATGCCGCGGCGCCAGTTCAACTAGCTAAGCGGCAGGATTGCCATGAAATACATCAAGTATTCAAAATACGCTCCCGGCGCTGCAGACGATATTGATCTGCAGGAATTGATGAGTCGCCTCTCCGATTATTTGCTTCAAAGCGGCTTTGAATCTCAGTACGGCATCTACGAACTCGACAACGAGCGTTCGCGCGAGCAAATCATGGACGATCTGCGCGAAGCCATACTTCGCGCTCTGGAGGAAGGCGACCTCGTCCCGCCCGAGATGATGGAGCAAATGCTCCAGAATCCGGACCTGTCGCAGAATCCCGAATTGCGCGACTTGATCGAACAAATCATCCAACGCATGGAAGCAGAAGGTTACATTTCGCAGCCGAATCAAACCGCGCAAGTCACGCCGCCTCCCACGCAAACTCCAGGCGGACAAGTCGGCGAACCGCAGCCTCACACCGAGGCCCGCTTTGAAATTACCGATAAAGCGCTCGATTTTCTCGGTTTCAAAACGCTGAAAGACCTCCTCGCGTCGTTAGGGAAGAGCAGCTTCGGCCGCCACGACACGCGCGATCTTGCCACTGGCGTCGAATCCGGCGGCACATCCAAACAGTACGAATTTGGCGACACCCTGAACATGGACATCAGCGGCACCCTTTTCAACGCAGTCCAACGTAACGGCGCGAGCATTCCCATCGAGCTGGATTATCCTGACCTGATGGTCCACCAGTGTGAATATCAAAGCTCCTGCGCCACGGTTCTGCTGCTCGATTGCAGCCACAGCATGATTTTGTACGGTGAAGATCGCTTCACCCCCGCTAAACGCGTTGCGCTTGCCCTCTCGCACTTGATCCGCACGCAATATCCGGGCGATTCGCTTCATTGCGTGCTGTTTCACGATAGCGCCGAAGAAATTCCCCTCGGCAAACTGGCGCGCGTTCAAGTCGGCCCTTACCACACCAACACTCGTGAAGGGTTGCGCCTGGCCCAACGAATTCTCTCGCGCCAGAAAAAAGATATGCGCCAGATCATCATGATCACCGACGGCAAGCCTTCCGCGCTTACGCTGGAAGACGGCCGCATTTACAAAAACGCCTTCGGCCTCGATCCCCTGGTCGTCACGCAAACCCTCGAAGAAGTTGCCAAATGCAAACGCGCCGGCATCCTGATCAATACTTTCATGCTCGCCAGTGACTATAGCCTGGTCCACTTCGTGCAGAAAATTACCGAGCTCTGCCGCGGCAAAGCCTACTTCACCACGCCCTACACGCTTGGCCAGTACCTGCTGATGGATTACGTCGGAAAGAAGACCCGTAACATTCACTAACCTCGCTTGCCCGCGTCTCCTCTTTGGTACACGCAGGCCCGGCTCGATTGACGCTAACAATCCCGCGGCCTAATATAACCCCGCAAAGTTTTACAGGCCGCAAGTTCACAGGAGACACGCACATGAAGATTGGCCGCCTGGCTCTGATTTTCATTTTCTCGTTAACCCTATTTGCCTCCGATTCTCCGGACACCCGCGAAATCACTGATCCGAAATCTCTCAACTCGCTTGCCGAGCCCAGCGCGGCTCCCGTGCCGATTGACGATCTCTTTTACACTCGATCCATCAACGGCGGCGCTTGGTCACCTGACGGTAAAGAAATTGTCTTCACCACAAATTTAACCGGCAGGCTGAATCTCTGGAAAGTAAGCGCAGAGGGTGGTTGGCCCGTCCAACTGAGTCAATCCGACGACCGCCAGTACGGCGGCGTTTGGTCGCCTGACGGAAAATGGATCGTGTTTGCGTCCGACAAGGGTGGTGGCGAAATCTACGACCTCTTCGCCATACCCAGCGACGGCGGCGAAATCGTCAACCTGACCAACACCCCCGATATTTCCGAAAACAGCGCCGTATGGTCGCCCGACGGCTCTCGCATGGCCATTTCGTACAAACCGAAAACAGCTTCAGCGATTGATGTTGCCATCCTCGATTGGAAAACCCACGAAGTTCATAACTTGACCCAAGAAAAAACCAAAGATCACATTTGGGGCGGTGCGTTCTGGAGTCCGGACGGTAAATACATTTTCGCCACTCGTTCGGACGCAGGTTTTAACGACTCTGATGTTTATCGCGTTGATGTCACCACAGGCGCGTCTGAGAATCTCACTCCGCATCAAGGCCAGAATCGCAGCAGCCTGAGTTCTGTCTCCCCGGATGGCCGCACGCTGCTGGTTACCTCCGACAAACCTGGTGGCTATCCAAACGTGGCGTTCCTCGATGTCGCCACCAAACAAATTACCTGGGCCACCGATACGAAATGGGAAGCGCAATCCGGAGATTTCTCTCCCGACGGCAAGCAATTTACTTACATCGTCAATGAAGATGGCCGCTCGGATGCCTACCTGGCTGACGTTTCCACACATCGCGGAGAAAAAATTAAATTCCCTGCCGGCCTAAATACCTTCGCAGGTAATCCCAGCTCCTTTTCTCCCAGAGGTGGGCGGCTGCTCGTCGAGCATCAAAGTTCCACGCAGCCGGACGATCTTTGGGTTTACGACATTTCGAAGCAAGCCCCTCAGCAACTCACCATCTCCGCAATCGCAAGCCTGGCGTCTGCGAAAATCCCTCCGTCGGTCTTGGTGCACTACAAAAGTTTCGACGGCAAGATCATCAGCGCCTTTGCATGGATTCCCTATAATCTGAAACGCGACGGCTCCAATCCGGCAATCGTGCTCCCGCACGGCGGCCCCACCGGTCAGACCATCGATTATTTCAGCCGTACCACTATCGCCCTCGTTTCGCGCGGTTATATTTGCATCGCTCCCAACGTTCGCGGGTCCACCGGCTATGGCCTGGATTTTCAAAAGGCTAATTACAAAGACCTCGGCGGCGGAGATTTGCAGGACGAAGTTTACGCCGTCAAATTTTTAGAAGCCTCTGGCTACGCCGATTCCAGGAAAATCGGCATCACCGGCGGATCGTACGGCGGTTTCATGACGCTGATGGCTATCGGCAAAACCCCCGATCTATGGGCCGCTGCGGTTGAGGAATACGGCATCATCAACTGGCTTACCATGATAAAGAACGAAGATCCATTTCTGCGGGAGTATGAGAAATCCATTTTGGGTGACCCTGAAAAAGACCGCGCCATCTACGAAGCAGATTCGCCGCTTGCTTACATTCGCAATACGAAGGCCCCTCTGCTGGTCTTGCAAGGCGATAACGACATTCGCGTCCCCAAAGAAGAAGCCCAGCAGGTGGTTGAAATCCTGAAGCAAAACGGCAAAACTGTAGATGTGCATTATTACGGGGCCGAAGGCCACGGTTTCACCAAGCGCGAAAATCAGATCGACGCCATGCACCGCATGATCGATTGGTTCGACCGCTATTTGAAGAACACGGCGTCCCACTGAGGTGGCCATCATGGGTCTGTTCGGTCTTTCAACGGAGCACAGATGAGCCTGAAGAGTCACCTCCGGAGCTGTCTCGGCGGAAAAAAGTTGCGAGCCCTACCCTCGGGAGAAACTGCTCCTCCGATCTCTCTATCCGATACCAGCGGAAAGAAACGCTCGCTCGCGGAAACGTTGCAGAACGGCCCCGTTCTCGCCGCTTTTTTCAAAGTAAGCTGCCCCACCTGCCAGTTCACCATGCCGTTCCTTTCCCGCTTGCAACAACGTTACGGCGGCCCGAAATTCACTTTGCTCGGCATTTCGCAGGACGATGCGCGAGATACTCGCGAGTTCTGCGAAGAATTCGGCCTGAAGTTCCCTGCTCTCATCGATGGAGACGGCTTCCCCGCGTCCAACGAGTATGGCATCACCAATGTCCCCACCATGTTTTGGATTAACACCGACGGCCAGATTCAGAAGACCACCGTGGGATTTTCAAAAGCGGACCTCGAACAAATGGCGGCGCAAGCGGCTCAAGTTACGGGCCAAGCCCCCGCGTCTCTCTTCAAACCCGGCGAAGTAGTCCCCGAAACAAAGCCTGGTTGAGGATCCAAAAACTAGGTTCCGGGCGAGCCTGCCTTTCCACATTGCGAAGAAAATATAAAATTAAGCCGGACTCGAATCCAACAACGATTTTTTGTGCTTGGGAGGTTTCGATCGCTTGTCCGGAATCAGTTTCTCAGCAGGAGGCATCCCGATTCCCGCGCGCGCTCTACGCCGAGTCTCTTTCGAAATGTTTATTTTCTTCTTCTTTTTCCGCATACAAGTAACCAGCGATCCGCGCCGTCGGCCTACCCTCGCGCTACGTCCTAATATAACCCTCCACCCTGCTCGTACCTGCAAAAGAAATGCTGGAGCTTAAGCCTCGCTGTACCTAGAATTCCCAAAGCCACGTCAAACTTGCGAGCCGCCGGCCATAGAGCTTCACCAATAACAAAATGAAGAACGCTTTTCGCGCTGCAGCCACTTCGCTCTGGCCGATTCTCTTCGTTGCCCTGCTGCTGCGCGTCGGTTTTCTCCGCCAATATCAACACGACCACCCGCGGCAAGCCGTCAGCGTCGTCCCATTTTTATTCGAGTCCGGAAACATCGCCCATTCGCTCGCCACTGGACAAGGTTTCGCTTCGCCCTTCCGCGTGAACACCGGACCCACTGCCTGGATGCCTCCCGTTTATCCGCTTCTCCTTGCGGCCATATTCCGAATCTTCGGACCCTACGCCTTCAGCTCATTCCTGGCCGCCGCTCTCCTGAATATCTTCTGCGCAACACTCGCCTGCATCCCACTTTTTTTCGCCGGCAAACGTATTGCCGGCCTCGGCGTCGGTGCCACAGCCGCATGGCTCTGGGCCATTTTTCCCAACGCAATCCTGATCCCCGTCGAAAGCATGTGGGACGCCTCCCTCTCAGCCCTCTTGGTCGCCACAATATTGTGGGCCACCATCGCGCTCGCCGAATCACCGCGCATCCGCGATTGGGCCGCCTACGGACTCCTCTGGGGCCTCACTCTTCTCACCAACGCCACGCTGATGGCCCTACTTCCGCTTCTGCTAGCGTGGCTTGCCTGTCGCGCGCATACACAAAATCGCAAATGGCTCGGCAATCTGGCACTTTCACTCGGAACCGCAGTCCTATGTTGCCTCCCCTGGACCATCCGTAACTACAAAGTCTTCCACACCTTCGTTCCCTTGCGCTCGGGCCTGGGACTCCAGCTATGGCTCGGCAACAACGACAACACACAGGACATCTTCCGCGCCGAGCGCCACCCAATTTACGACGCCGCCGAACGCGCGCAATACGTCCAGATGGGCGAAGTCGCCTACATGCGCGAGAAACAAACCGAAGCCCTCCACTACATGCTCTCGCATCCCGCCAGAGAGACGCACTTAGTCACCCGCAGAATTATCTCTTTCTGGTCCGGAGGCACTCCTACTCCGCTGAAGGATTTCCTGAACGTGGATTCAACGTGGTTTCGCTTCGTTCTTCTTTTCAACCTGCTCGCTGCGTTCGGCGCATTCCTCGGAATTATATTTCTGATTCGCCGCCGCAGCCTTTTCTGGTTCCCCACCGCAATCTTCCCGATACTTTTTCCCTGGGCTTATTACTTAAGTCTCGTCTTGCCGCGTTATCGCCTGCCAATTGATCCCGTCGTACTCCTGCTCACCGCCGTCGCGCTGGAAAGTCTATTCCGTGGCAAAACTGCCGCCAGCCTCAACCACACTTAATCTAAATTTCGCGAATTACGACTTCCCCTCAAGACTCTTCCTCAAATCCGCCCCCATGCGCTCCACAATCGGTTCCTCCGGATCGTCTCCCACATATTGCTGAATCACCGACCCATCCCGGCCAATCAAAACGTAAGTAGGCAGCGCGCTAGCTCCATATTGACGAATGATCTGATGATTCGAATCCAGCTTCTGCGTCCAGTTCATTCCGTTTTGCGTAACAAAAGAGCTCCATGCCGCTTCGTCTTCATCTTCGCTGATACTCACCACTTGCACTTGATCGCTGCCATACATCGCCTGCAACTGTTTCAATCCCGGCAAAGCGTGTCGGCAAGGCCCGCACCACGACGCCCAAAAATCCAGAATGGTCACCTTGCCCCCGGACGACGATCCCCCGCCCTGCCCCGAAAAATCCGGAGCCTTCTGCCCCGCACTGATCGGCGCCCGCGGCATGTTCTCGTCGTCAAATATTCTTACAGATTTAGCCTGGCTGCTCTTCTGCGCACGCGCCCGCCGCGCCAGTTCCCCCAGCGAAACAGTTTCATCCTGTTGCGTCCAATTATTTTGCACCACGTTCTGCGAACCTTGTGCGGTTGCCGCACTAGCCGGCTTCTGCGTGGCCTTCGTCGCAGACGCTACCGCACCGTCAGAAGTCACTGACGCCACCGAATCGTTCGCGCTCGCCGACGCCGTCTGCCCCGCAGCGGCCTCTGCAAACACTCCCATACTCGCCATCAGCATGAATAGAACAGCGAAGAACTTTCCGCGCATGATGACCTCCCGTCGGAACCACTTCGTCTTTTCCTAGTATGAGTGCAACTCAGGCGGAAGAACCCACGTCGGCGAATTCAGTAGTCAATCGAAGACTGTACGAACGTACAGGCAAGCGTTCAAATACGATTTCTCCCGGAGGTGCGGACTTGAAAAAGCAAGTTGATTTGCTTTGGGCGACTTTGGGAGAGGGCGGCTCGTGCTTGTGCTGGCCGCCATCGACTGGGCAACTAAGCAGCCCATGGACGGTAACGACGCCATTCTTCTGTCCTACTATTTTTTCTCCATTGGAACTTATGGAAGCCCTGTTCCGTAAAAAGCAGTAGGGGGCACATCAATGACAGCTCAAGAAATGACAATACGACATGATCCTCAGACACCGCCAGCGGGCTCGACAACCAAGCGAATTTTCATCGGTCCGAATGGCTTGCGCGCGGGATGGCGCCTGCTAATTTTCATAGCGATCATAATGGCAATGTCAACCGTAGCGCGAATCATCATTAAGCGCTTCTACCCGGCCGCGCTGGATCCGGTGCAATTAACACCTATGAGAATCATCGCGCCGGATCTCCTTGTCTGCTTCATCTTGGCGGTTGCGGCCTGGATCATGAGCAAGATGGAACGCCGCAGGCCGGGCCAGTATGGCCTTCCCAGGAGCGAAGCACTGAGGAAAAACTTTTGGGTTGGAATATTGATAGGCTTGCTTGCTACCAGCACCACGGTGCTCGCAATTTTCGCCCTGCACGGCGTGCGCTTCACAACCGCGGCGATCCATGGCACCGCGATTTTCACCGCAGCGGCAGCCTGGGGGCTGGCATTCTTGCTTTCCGGCTTGGCCGAAGAATTTTTATTTCGCGGATACCCGCAGTTCACGCTGACCACCGGCATGGGATTCTGGCCGTCCGCGTTTTTGTTGTCAGCTTTATTCGGGCTGGTTCACGCTACCAACGGCGGGGAAAACATTTTGGGGGATCTGTCGGTTGTTTCGTTCGGTCTGTTGCTGTGCCTGTTTCTCCGCCGGACCGGAAATTTGTGGTGTGCGGTCGGCTTTCACCTGGGATATGACTGGGGTCAGACGTTCTTGTACGGTGTTCCAAATAGCGGCTTACTACCCTCCCAGAGTCTTCTAAATGCAGCGTTAAGTGGACCGCGCTGGCTTACCGGCGGAACGGTCGGGCCCGAGGCCAGCATCTTTTGCCCGATCGTCTTGGCCATCGTGGCAATCGTGTTCAGCTTAAGATACCGCGACGCGCGATATCGATCGTTGAGCGCGCCGTCAGCTTCCTGAGTCGAGCCA
>JBEKHG010000039.1:0-33724 GCA_050012395.1 Candidatus Acidiferrales bacterium | reverse complement strand
CATAGCTGCCAACGACGCTGGGAATTGCACGCCCCAGCTTGAAGAGTAGGTAACCGCTGAAGTGTTAATGGTACGAATCGAACCGACCGCGGAGGCTTCATTGGCCGCCATGCGGGCGCGCAGCAAGTTCGGAATTGCGATGGCCGCGATAATCAAAATAATCGCGACGACGATCAGCAATTCGATAAGTGAAAATCCCTTCTGTTTCTTGTTCATATCTTCATCTCTCCTTAGATGACTACTAAATTCTCTGTACTCCCTGGCGGGGTACACCCCACTAATGGCAAGCCGTGTGCCACAACGGAGCACGCTATGTATCGTCACGACACACCTTACTATGCCCTTTGTTATCAATTGCATGTGGGGCCTCCCGGGAAAATATCGAGCGGTCTTCTGAACAGACGTTTCTCAGGCACCCAGTTTTTGACTATTTTTGACCGCCCAAAACGCCGCGAAAAGGCTCCTAAACGCTGATTTGGAGAGCCTTAGCGGCTTTCACAAGATGAGAAGTTCAGAACAACGGCACTACCCTTATAACGGGGTAGTCAGGGCCTTGGACGGGCGGAAGGATTGATTAGGTGACCGGGCGTCTTGCGAGGTGTCGCGTAGAGTAGGGTTTCGGCCGCGGAGCTCATCCGGCCTGTTTCTCGCTTCCCAAAATAAAAAGAGGGGAGATAACTCTCTCCCCTCTTCACTACTCAGTGCCGCTTGAAACGAACTACTGAAGCGGCGGGCTGGCGATCGTCGGTGCTGCACCGGTGGTGGTGAAGCGAATGACGCCGCTCTGGTCGCTGAAGAAACCGCGCTGGCCAGTCTGTCCCACAGTTGCCGGGACGCCTACGATTGTGTACGTTTCGAAACCCGTGCAAGCGCCAACTGCTGGCGTCGCCGTAGCTCCGATAAACGTGAAGAAATACCCGCTCTTCGATGTTGCCGCCGAAACTGCTCCGGCGAGGGTCGGGTCAATCAGCTGAGCTGCCGCGCAAGTTGCCACGCCGCCCGCTGCACCGCCCATCGCGGCCATCGATGCTGGATACTGCACTCCCCAAGTCGAAGAGTACGTCACTGCCGAAGTGTTGATAGTACGAATCGAACCGACCGCCGACGCTTCGTTAGCCGCCATGCGAGCGCGGAGTAAGTTCGGAATTGCAATGGCCGCGATGATCAAAATGATCGCCACGACGATCAACAATTCGATTAACGAAAAACCCTTTTCATTTTGCTTCCTAATCATTAGCGTGTTTCTCCTTGGGCCATCTACGAGATAAATCTTGTTTGTGCACCCTGGCGGGGTACAACCCATGTAGAGCACGAGCAACGCCGTTCTATGCAGATGCACAATTGAGGAAAACGCTAGGTAAGTGGAGTGTTAACAAGACGGATCGTAAATAGAATTTCCGCGCCAGCGAGGAAATAGCAGCACTGTTTCAAAGCGGAAATAAAAAAGACGGAAAAAGTCGGCTGCAAAGACTTTAACAGCCCGCACCAATGTGAAACGCTATTAAACTCCGTGTTTTTTTGCGTAGTGGCGGAACGATCGGTAGGTCATTTTCAACATTTCTGCAGCGCGTATGCGAACTCCTCCGGAACATTCCAGAGCAGCCAGCAAATAGGCTCTTTCCGTGGAAGAAATCAATTTCTCAAGGTCCATCCCGGTATCCGGGATCAGATAAGGTTTTGTTTCATGCTGCCCATTGGAATGCGATTCCTGATAGAAATTCGTAATGCGCTCGGGCAATCCTTCCACCGATACGCGCTTGGTGGTTTCCAGCGCAACGGCTCGCTCAATCGTATTTTCCAACTCGCGCACGTTCCCGGGCCATTCGTAAACTTCCAAACGCCGCATCGCTTCCGGTTCGATCCCTTCGATCTTCTTATTCATGGATTTTGCATAACGGTCCAAAAACGCCCGTGCCAGCAGGGGGATATCGTCCCGGCGTTCTCGAAGGGGCGGAAGATGAATTGGAATGACGTTGAGCCGGTAGAAAAGGTCTTCACGGAAGCGACCTTCGGCGATTTCTTTTTCCAGATCTTTGTTCGTCGCGGCAATCACGCGAACGTCAACGCTGGTTTCCTCCGTACTTCCGACCGGACGGACTTTGCCCTCTTGCAGAATACGGTACAGCTTCACCTGCATGGTCAGGCTC
The DNA here is from genome assembly GCA_050012395.1 of Candidatus Acidiferrales bacterium. Classification (GTDB taxonomy): domain Bacteria; phylum Acidobacteriota; class Terriglobia; order Acidiferrales; family UBA7541; genus Palsa-295. The sequence goes on along the minus strand of JBEKHG010000039.1, from coordinate 31,577 downwards.
ATGTTGCCTATCTCGTCCATGAACAGCGTTCCGCCATCCGCGGCCTGGAACAGTCCCCGGCGGTTTTCGTTCGCACCTGTAAACGCGCCGCGCATGTATCCGAAAAGTTCCGACTCCAGCAGCGTCTCCGGAAATGCTCCGCAATTAATCGTGACAAAAGGTGTCTTCGCGCGAGCGCTATTCTCGTGAATCGCCCGCGCCACCAATTCCTTGCCCGTGCCGCTCTCGCCCGTAATCAACACACGGCTCGACTGCGGCGCGATGGTCGCAATCATTTCGAAAAGGCTGCGCATCTTCGGACTTGTTCCGATAATGTGGTCAAAGCCGGTGAGTCGCCGAATCTGGCGGCGCAGTTCTCCCGCTTCCTTCTTCAGCCGCTGGTTTTCTGTAATCTGTTGAACGGCGGGCCGCAATTCATCAAGCAAGCGATCGCCCTTAACCACATAGCGATCCGCGCCGAAATTCACAGCATCGATGGCAGTGTCGATGGTAGGAACACCCGTGATCAGAATAAAAATCGTGGAAGGAGAAACTTCCTTGCTATACCGAAGAAGCTCGACGCCGTCCATGTCCGGCATGCAAATATCGGACACCACGATATCGAAAATTTGCGCCGCTAGCCGCGACTTGGCTGCCTCACCCGATGAGGCCACTTCCACTTTGTGGCCTTCCTTGCGAAAACTAATTTCCAGCAGCTCGCGGATGGACGGCTCGTCATCGACTATGAGCAAGTGAGCCATCGCCCTAGCCTTTCCCTGCGGCAACTAATTCCGCCTGTTTGCGTTTTGCAGGCCGCTGCGGTGCTCGCGACGCAGTGGAGCGCGGAAGCTCCACAATGAACTCCGCCCCCTCGCCCTTTTCCGTTTCCACTCGAATACGGCCGCGATGCGCTTGTAGAATCTGATACACAATGGCCAGCCCCAGTCCGGTTCCACCCGTGAAGCCGGATTGAAAAGGCTCAAAAATGCGCGTCAACTCGCGGGAATCAAGCCCGATGCCCGTATCTCGAATTGAAATGCGCACCCAAGACTCGTCCACGGACAGTTCAACGTGCAGAACGCCGCCGTTGGGCATGGCACGCAGCGCGTTGTTGCAAAGATTCCAGAAAACCTGCTTCAGAGCGTCGCGGTCGACCAGAGCCCGGACGTTTCGCGCACTGATCTGCCGGTCAAAGCGGTACTTCCCTTTTGCCGTGGCGTCCCGCTCGAGGAGCAGAAGCGTTTCTTCGATGATCGGCACCACATCCAGCTCCGCAAACGTATAGGTTTTTTCTCGCGAGTAATCCAGAAAATCAGTGATGATTTGATTTAGCCTCTGCGATTCTCGGCTGACAATGTTCACAAGCTTCTTATCGTCATCTTCCAGCGGAGCCAGCCGCGCCAATTCTTTTAATGCTCCGGTCATCGCCGTTAACGGCTGGCGAATTTCGTGAGCAATGGCCGCTGAAAGGCGTCCCAGCGCAGCCATGCGCTCCTTGGTGAGCACTTCGCGTTCGAGGCGCTTCAATTGCGTGAGGTCTTGAAAATTGTAAACAAAGCCGCTGTTCTGATTCTGGCTCGTGCGCAACGGTGAAATTGAGAGACCCAGGAACCTCACCGTTCCGGAGGGCGTTCGAAACTCGATTTCTTTTCGTGCTGCCACAGGATTCCCCGTGTTATCCATCTCCACCGGCCAGAATCCCGGGAACAGATCCTGTACTTTCTGGCCCCGCAGCGGTTCAGCCTCGCGCCCGGTAATTTCCGCGCCGGCGTGGTTAATCAACAAAATTTGGCCTTCCATGTCCGCTGTCAGCAAACCACCGCGCATGGATTCGATAATGTCCTGATTAAATGCTTGGAGGTCCTTCAGCTCTTCACTCTTCGCTTCCAGTTCAACGCCCTTCTTGCGAAGTGTCTGCGCCAGAAGGCTGCCCAGATAGGCCACCGCGATAAATGCGAAGAAGTTGCTGGCCAGCCAGGAATCCAAAATGCGCGGCGTGGGGTCGGAACTTGCCGTATGCGGAAAGACGCCGTAATAAGTGAGCTCGATCACGGTTGCAAGCAATGCGAAACTCGCCCCCGCAACCAGAAATACTCCGCGCCGCGAAAACAGCACGCTGGCCATCAGAATCACCAGCAGATATAGCGAAATGAAGTAACTATCCTGAGCGCCCGTGGTGTACACCACGCCGGTGATAATGAGCAAATCGCAAATAATCTGCAACGGAGCGTGCGCGCGCGCCTGCGGCGCCCATCGCTGCAGAATCACGTAAACAACCGCCAGCATGTACCACAGCGCTACGAGTGGAACGAAAGATCGGACGGATATCGAAATAGGTGTGAGTTGCCGCGCGGCTACCACGATGCCCAGCAGAAAGGTAATGGCTAAAAACCGGACGCGGCCCAGCCAGGGCAGCCATTCACTTACGCTGGTTGCGGATTTCATCTGCGTTCGCTGCCGGTCCCGCTGACTTCACCGGCTGGGTCCTCATGGAAGATCTTTAGCCGCAAATTACAGCGAATGGGACTGTCGCATCACGGCAATCCCACGTCGCGCCGGGCGGCCCGGGTTTAGTGACCGGCAAGTTTCCCGATCAACGAGAATAGTGGCAAGTACATGGAAATGACGATTCCGCCGACGACCACGCCCAACACCACGATCATGATGGGTTCCATAGCCGTCAGTAGGTCCTTCACCGCCGCGTCAACTTCATCTTCATAGAAGTCCGCAATCTTTTGCAGCATGGCATCCATCGCGCCGGTCTGTTCGCCGACGCCGATCATCTGCGTCACCATGCCCGGGAACACATCGGTTTCCTTCAGCGGATCCACCAGCGAGCGTCCAGCTTCCACCGCTTTTCGAGTCGCGGTGATGGCCCGTTCAACCACGGCATTGCCCGAAGTGCGCGCCGTGATATCGAGTCCCTCTAAAATGGGCACGCCGCTCGAGATCAATGTTCCTAATGTCCGCGTGAACCGTGCAACCGCGATCTTGCGCAGCAGAATTCCGATCAACGGCAGCTTCAGTAAGATGCTGTCTATCGCGTATCTTCCCTGCGGTGTGCCGTACCAGAACTTCAAAGCGAACACGATGCCCACGAAGAACACCAAAATCAGCAATCCGTATATGCTGCCGATGAAGTTGCTCATCATGATCACGATTCTGGTTGGCAGCGGAAGGTCCACGCCAAGGCCGTTGAACAAAGTGATGAAAATCGGCACGACCTTCCACAATAGAAGGATGATGACGCCGCCCGCGATTCCCAACACGGCGACCGGATAAATCATCGCCGACTTGACGGCGCGTTTCAGCTTTACGTTTTTCTCGATGTAACTCGACAAGCGCTGGAGAATGGTGTCCAAAATACCGCCCGTCTCGCCCGCTTCCACCATGTTGTAGTACAGGGCATCGAACACTTTGTCGTACTGCTTCATCGCAGCCGACAGCGTCGTACCGCCTTCTACAGACGCGCGCGTTCCGTTCAATATCTTCTGGAATGTTTTGTTCTCCTGTTGTCCCGCCAGGATTTCCAGGCATTGCACCAACGGCAAGCCGGCGTCGATCATCACCGAGAACTGGCGTGTGAAGATCGCCAGTTCTTTGGAGTCCACGCCGCTTCCGAAGCTGGGGATGCTGAATTCTTTCCCCTTCTCGGAAAGCTTGCTCACACTGATTTGTTCACGGCGCAGCGAGGCCTTCAGCTCGTCCTTGGTGTTGGCCGTACGCTCGCCCGTGACTTTGGTGCCCGCCTTATTCGTCCCTTGATATGTAAATACCGGCATGATCTCTTCCCTCCTCTAGCTGATCTGCAATTAACGTTTAACCGGTTGCCGGCCCGTCATAGGCGCCGACGTTACTCCACGGTTGATCAAGTCTTGTAATTCGTCTGGATTCGATGAACGCGCGAGCGCCACTTCCAGGGTAATTTCTTTCTTTTGGAAGGCGTTCGCTAAGCTCTGGTTGAACGTCTGCATTCCCGACGTGCCCGTGCCCGTCTGCATCGCCGAATAAATCTGGTGAATTTTGTCCTCGCGGATCAGGTTACGTATGGCGGCTGTTGGAATCAGAATCTCCATCACCATCGCTCGGCCGCGCCCATCCGGTCTCGGCAATAACGATTGGCAAAGAATTCCTTCCAGCACCATGGAGAGTTGCGCGCGAACCTGCGGTTGCTGGTGCGCCGGAAAAACGTCGATGATACGGTTGATGGTCGAAACCGCCGAGTTCGTGTGCAACGTAGCGAATGTCAAGTGGCCCGTCTCGGCAATTCGCAGGGCCGACTCAATCGTCTCCAGGTCGCGCATTTCGCCGATCAGCACCACGTCCGGGTCTTCGCGAAGCGCGGCGCGCAGTGAATTTGCGAACGAATGCGTGTCGGAGTGCACCTCGCGCTGGTTCACCAGGCATTTCTTGTGGTTGTGAAGAAATTCGATCGGATCTTCAATCGTAATCATGTGCTCTTCATGCTCGTTATTAATTTTGTCGAGCATGGCCGCCAGCGTCGTCGATTTGCCCGACCCGGTCGGTCCGGTCACCAGCACCAGGCCGCGCGGCTTGTCGCACAACCCGCGCACTACGTTAGGCAGGCCCAACGCGTCGAAGCTTTTGATCTCCCACGGAATCGTACGAAACACGGCGGCTACCGCGCCGCGTTGGTGGAAGATGTTGCCGCGGAAGCGAGCCAGGCTCTTCAAGCCGAACGAAAAGTCCAGCTCGAGATTTTCTTCCAGCCGGTGCTTCTGCACGTCGGTCAGCACGCTGTAGGCCAGCGCCTTGGTGTCTGCCGCAGTCAGCGGAGGCATGTCCAACGGTCGCAACTTTCCGTGCACGCGAATGCGCGGCGCACTGTTGGTGGAAAGGTGCAAGTCGCTGCCCTGCATCTCGATCATCTTCTTCAAGAGTTCGCTTAATGTGATACCAGCCATTATTTCCTCCGCTTACAGAACGGTCTCTCTTAATACTTCTTCCATCGTGGTGTGCCCCAGACTGACTTTTATTAAGCCGCTGCGGCGCAACGTAATCATCCCGGTTTCCAGCGCTTTCTTTTTCAATTCCAGTGCCGACGCTCCCACCAGAATCAGTTCGCGCAAATCGTCATTGATTTCCATCACTTCGTACAAACCCACACGGCCCTTATAGCCCGTGTTGTTGCAGGTCGCGCAGCCCCGCCCATGTTGGATAATTACCTTTTCCGATTCTTCCGGCGTGTATCCCGCATCAATCAACGCCTGCGGCAGAATCTGCAAAGGCTCCTTGCATCCCGAACAAATGCGCCGCACCAGCCGCTGCGCACATATCAGGTTCACTGAAGTAGCCACCAGGAAAGGCTCGATACCCATGTTCATTAGTCGGCTAATTGTGGAGGGCGCATCATTCGTGTGCAGAGTGGAAAGCACCAGGTGGCCAGTAAGCGCCGCTTTTACAGCGATTTCCGCCGTTTCAAAGTCTCGAATTTCTCCCACCAATATAATGTTCGGGTCTTGCCGCAAGAACGCCCGCAACGCCGACGCGAAGTTAAGCCCAATCTGTTCCTTCATCTGGACTTGGTTGATCCCGGCAAGCTGGAATTCGACCGGGTCTTCGGCGGTCATAATGTTTGTTTCAACCGTGTTCAGCCGCGCTACCGACGAATACAGCGTGTTCGTTTTTCCCGAACCAGTCGGCCCGGTTACCAGCACCATTCCGTACGGTTTCAAAATCTGCCGCTCGAACTTCGTCAGCGACTCCTGTTCGAAACCGAGCTTGGTCATATCCAGGCGCAGATTTTCTTTGTCCAACAACCGCAAAACGATTTTTTCGCCAAACAGCGTTGGAACCGTGGAAACACGGAAGTCGAGTTCTTTCCTCTTTCCATCTTTCAAGTACTTGATCATGATGCGGCCGTCTTGCGGCAGCCGCTTTTCGCTAATGTCCAGCTTCGACATGATCTTCATGCGGCTGGTGATTGCATCCTTCAATTTCAGCGGCGGCGCCATCACGTTCTGCAGCACGCCGTCCACACGGAAACGCACGCGCAGCTCTTTCTCGTACGGCTCCACGTGAATGTCGCTCGCCCCGCGCTTCACTGCATCCGTCAAAATCAAGTTCACCAGCTTGATAATCGGCGCTTCTTCGGCCGCCTTTTCAAGCGTGGCCAAATCCATTTCCTGCTCTTCGGCGGAAAGCTCCAACGAAGCTTCGTCTCCGGCCAGGTCCTTCATCACCTTGTCGAGCTCTTCTACGCTCTCCACATCGCCGTAAAACTTGTGGATCGCTTCGCTGATTGCCGATTCGGACGCCACCACCGGTTCCACGTTGAAGCCCGTCATGAACTTGATATCGTCCATGGCGAACACGTTGGTCGGGTCCGTCATCGCAATCGTCAGCGTGGAGCCCACGCGCGAAAGCGGCACAATCTGGTAACGAATCGCCGTCTCTTGGGGCACCAGCTTGATGACTACGGGGTCCACTTCGTAGAACTTAAGGTTGATGGAAGGCACGCCGTACTGGCGGGAGAGCACCGCTGTGATGTCGTCATCGCTGACCAGCCCCATTTTTACCAGACAAGTCCCCAGCCGCCCGCCATGCTTTTTCTGGTAGTCGAGCGCCTGCTTCAACTGATCTCCCGAGATCAGGCTGTCCTTAACCAGTATTTCGCCGAGTCGTGAAGACATGAGTGTGCGCCCGCGGATACAGCTCCGCTGGAATGATTCAGCGTAGCACGCTGCTCCGCGCGCCTTCGCGGCGTGTATGTCATTCGTGGTGAATCAGCTAACATCCGTTACGCTGCGTGCAAAACTGGCACACAGTACAGGCATTTTTTTGTACCTGTACCAACGTACAGGTACGGTCAAAAAATGTTAGGCATCCGGCGGATTCAAAATGCTTCTTCAGTGGATAGGGTGTCTTGCAACAAGGTGCTGCGCAGTGGGTGCCAGGTTCTACGCCGGGGCTGGCTCTCGCTGCCTTACCGTCCTTCAACCTGCAATTTCATTTGTGTCGGCACAAGACTAGCGCTAGGATGCGGAGGCCTTAAGTCGTGAATGGAAAATTCAGTGAATACTTTTCCCGTTATGCTTGGCGCGCTGTGTATTTTCGCAATAGGTTATCGCTACTATAGCGCCTACATCGCCGCCAAAGCGCTTGAGCTGGACGATCGCCGCACCACCCCCGCCCACCTCTTTGAAGACGGGCATAACTATGTGCCGTCTCCCAAGGTCGTCCTGTTCGGCCATCACTTCGCTGCGATCGCTGGAGCCGGTCCCCTTGTGGGGCCGACGCTAGCCGCGCAATTTGGTTTTGCTCCGGGTTTCATCTGGCTGCTGGTGGGCGCCGTCCTCGCGGGCTGCGTTCAAGATTTTATCGTGCTGGTAGCTTCTATGCGACATGCCGGCCGCTCTCTCGCCGAAATTGCCCGCACTGAAATCGGACCGTTCGCCGGCATGGTATCCATGATTTGCATTCTTTTCATACTCGTGGTCTCCATGGCCGGACTTGGAATCGTGGTTGTCAACGCGCTCTCGGACAGTCCCTGGGGAGTTTTCACTATCGGCAGCACAATTCCCATCGCGATTGGCATGGGTCTTTACATGTTTAAAAGCTCGCCGGGCCAAGTAAAAGTTGGCCTGCCCAGCGCGGTGGGCGTGGTTCTGTTGATCGCCGCTGTTGTCGCAGGGCGCTGGATCGCCTCGACGCCATTTGCTCTGCATCTATCCTTCACTCCGCATCAGATCACAATCCTGATGGCCGCTTACGGTTTCATCGCGTCCGTGCTCCCGATCTGGCTGCTCCTCGAACCGCGCGATTATCTTTCCACCTACGTGAAGCTCGGGACGATTGCCATTTTGGTCGTCGGAGTTTTGTTCGTTCATCCAGACATCAAGTTCCCTGCCGTCACCCCATACATCCACGGCGGCGGCCCAATCATCAAAGGCGCGCTTTTTCCGTTCCTCTTCGTCACCATCGCTTGCGGCGCTATTTCCGGATTTCACGCGCTAGTCGGCTCCGGCACAACTCCGAAAATGATCAACAAAGAGACTGACGCTCGCATGATCGGCTACGGCGCCATGGTCGCCGAATCTCTCGTCGGCGTCCTGGCCCTGATTGCCGCTTGCTCGATGTTCCCCGGAGATTATTTCGCCATCAACGTTCCGCCGGATGTCTTCGCCAAGCTCGGTCTCCATACCGTGAACCTCGATATGTTCTCCGCCCAGGTAGGCGAAAATCTCGCGGGACGTACGGGCGGCGCTGTTTCACTGGCAATAGGCATGGCGCAGATTTTTCGCGGCTTACCGGGAATGTCCGCCCTGATGGGTTACTGGTATCACTACGCCATCATGTTCGAGGCGCTTTTTATTCTCACCACCATTGACACCGGGACGCGCGTGGCTCGTTACGTTCTCCAGGAAATTCTCGGAAAAGTGAGCAAGCCATTCGCCGACACCAGATGGCTGCCGGGAAATCTAGTCGCCACCGGACTAATCGTTTTCGGATGGGGCTATCTGATTTACACCGGCTCGATTTCCACCTTGTGGCCGCTCTTTGGAACCGGCAACCAGCTACTCGCCACCATCGCCCTGGCCGTGAGCACCACATTTTTGATCAACATGGGCAAGAAGAAATACGCCTGGATCACTGCCCTTCCCATGCTTTTCGTCGGGACTACCACAGTCACCGCAGGCATTCTTTCGATTCGGAATATTTTCTGGCCGCTTACTCGCGCGCCTAAAACAATGTTCACCGGCTATATGGATTCGATCTTGATGGCGATGTTTATCCTCGGCGTTGTTCTTGTAGTGGCAGACGCGGCTCGTCGCTGCTGGCTCACTCTGCACGGCACGCCTGTCCCCAAGGATTGCTTTGGCCCGCCCGTGGTGGACGGTGAGATCCGCATGGGCTGCTGCTGAAGCCGGAAATATTCACCCCTCTTTTAGTACCGCTTCCGATCAGGAACTCCCGGGTACCTCGTGGCTGGCCAATTTTGTGACACCGAGCATACGGAGAAATACGAATTCCATCTGCTATACCCCTCAGACATATACGGGATGTTACATAACTATAATTTCTTGTTGACATCAAAAACATTTTGTGACAACTTCCGCCGCGCTGAGAGACAAAATTCGGAAGGCGACCGAAATGTCCTTTCCGCGGTTGGGATCGCTTCTAACGGCGAGCTGCTCGGCTCCGGTCTCAACCCAATGTCCCGGCTGAGGAGACTCTAATCTCTATGAGGCTTACCCGCTGGATGTGTATTTTGCTGCTCGCATGCCTTTCGGTCACTCCCCTGTTTGCGCACGCGGATGACACCACCAAGGCCAAAGCACCCGCCGTAGCTCCAGCTTCGAACGACGGCGGAGATAGCTCCACGAATAAAAATTCGTCCTCCAGCCCCGCTCCCGTAGCCAACGCAAAGGTTGCGGCGCTCTTGGATGTTCTGGTGAAGAAAGGAATCTTGGCGCCCGCAGAGGCCAGCCAAATTCGGAGTGCTTCTCCAGACGCAGAACTCCAACTTCTGGTGGACGCTCTGAACCGTAAAGGCATATTGAACGCGGCCGATTTGTCTGCGGTCGCAGACTCCGGCCCCGCCTCTTCAACGCCCGCAGCCGCGGCACCCGCCTTCGTGGCATCGTCCGCGTCTCCCGATGCTCCCACCTCGTCGGTTTCAAGCACGGAGATGACGCAGAGCGGAAATCCGCAAACGCAGACGCAAGCTGCGGGCGCGGAACCTCAGTCCTCCAAGCCTACTCCACGGGGAATCGTCCCCGCGGTTACTCCGATTCGAGCGCTTCCCATTGACCCGCCAGCGAAAGATGGACTCGTTGCCGCCTTCAAGGCTGGCGCCGTAAAGATCACCCCTTACGGGTTTATCAAAGCTTCTGCCGTGCATGATTCCAGCTCTCCCAACGGCGACGACTTCCCCTTCGTAGGGCTGTTTCTAAGTTCCACTTCAATATTGAACACCGGCCCGACGGCAGACCCCGAATTCCACCTCAAGGCGCGCTCCACTCGGTTTGGCGCAAACTTTGAGTGGCCCGATCCTTCGCCCAAACTGGTGGTCACCGGCCGAATCGAAGGCGACTTCGAAGGAAACTTCAGCGAAGTGGATAATCGCGACGTCTCATCGATTCGAAGCAACGCCCTGCAATTGCGTCTCGCATACGCGCGCTTGGATTACGAGGCCACCGACAGGTGGGACTTCTTTTTTGAAGGTGGGCAAGATTGGGCAATTTTCTCATCGACGGTTCTGCCTAACTTGTTCGAAACCACGTTCCTGGGCGCTTACTATGGCACCCTCTATGAACGCTCTCCGCAGTTCCGCTTCGGCACCACCTATAAGGTCAGTGAATGGCGGAATACGAAGATTTCGCCGGAATTCGCGATCATGATGCCTAGCACCGGTCAAATCGAAAAGCTCGGTACATTGGGGTTGCAGGGTCAGATTGGGCAGGGAGAACGTGAAGGAGCTGACTCGGGCAAGCCGGAGCTTGAATCCAGAGTGGTCTTGCAGTTCCAGCTTGACAAGGCGCCCGGTGTGGCCTCGGCACAGTTGTTCTGGGCTGGATTTTACTCCCGTCGCACTTCGATCGTGACCACCAGCAATTACGGCACGCCCACCGCTTCTTGTCTCGCCAATTTAGTCCTCTGCAATTTGTATGAGACCGCTTTCCCCAATGGATTTACTACTTCCAGCAAGCAATATGGTAACCAGGCTGGCTTCCAATTGCCCACCCGCTTTGCCACTTTGATTGGCAGTGCTTACTTCGGCGGTGATCTCCGCTTCTTCTTCGGCGGCCAGGTCAATTCCTATGCAACTGACATAACCGGTCTCTCGAATCCAATCACCTTTGCAACCGTTGACGGCGGTCCGCTGGCCGCTGCTGGCGCTGCGACCTTAGCCACGGTGACTGGCACGAATCTCGTCGCGATCGCTCCGCAAAAACCGATTCGATCGTTCGGCGGCTTCCTCAACCTAGGCTTGCCTGTCTCCCGATGGTTTAATGCTGATCCAAAAGGCCGCATGGGTGGCTGGCAGGTGTATCTACACATCGGCAAAGACCAAGTCGTTCATCGTGACTTGACCAACCCCAACTACGCGGCCTCTGCCAACACTTTGTCACCGTTGCCGCTGTTGATGGGCAAAATGTTTGCCGCAACTCTGTACTACAAGCTCAATCCGTGGTGCACATTCGGCACTGAGTACTCGGTATATGCTTCCCGACTCGCACCCGGTCTCACTTATTCGATTGCCGGATCGCCGTCGAACGAATGGCAAGACCACCGGATCGAGTTTGGACCCGTTTTCACGTTCTAGGAATTTCGTGAATTGCGTTCCTAGGCTTGCGGGAACAGAATTGTCTCGATGCAAATCTGCCCGAGCGATTCTGTTCCCGGCTTCAAACTGAAAAAGACTATGGGCTCGGGTTATAGAACTCTACGGCTCTGCGCGGCGTTTTTTCTGTTCAGCGCTATGTTTGCGCTCACGGCGTCTTCGCAGTACGCTCCTACCCGTATAACGGTCCTCAGCGCTGACTTTCATCCCTTAACCCAAGATACTCCCGTTCCCAAAAACTGTGACATGCAGAACTTCGACGCCTATTGCAACGAAAGCAAGAATCCCACCGGCCAGAACATAATGCGCGTGCGAGATAGTGAGGGCAATACCTTCACCATCACATGCACCATAGACTCGCGATGGTCCAAGTGCGCCGCGTTAGGCGTGGGTGAAACATACGAAGCGAAACGGGGCAAGCACGGTTTGAGCGTTTGGATCCAAAATCCGAACGGCAAGGAAAGCACCCGCCTCTATAAGCTGGGCGAGGACGCTCCCGCATTACCCGGCGCGGCCGCTGCAACGCAGCCGGTTGGCCTCCCTGCTCCATCGGGAGGTCTGCCCAATTCTCATCCGCTCGGTGTTGCTCCGGGGCAGAAGGCGCCGTTAGCTCCGACTGCGGCTCCCGCCTCCTCTGCACCTTCAGTTCCAACTCAGTCGGCGGCGCCTCCCCCGGTTTTAGCATCGCCAAGGCCTGCCGCAGCGCCAGTTCCACAGGCCGAGCCTGCTCAGGAAGCGGTCCCCGGCGAAGTAAAATGCAATTTCACCTCGACTCCTTCCGGCGCTGAAATTACCTTGGATGGAAAGTATGTTGGTAGCACGCCGTCGTCTATCACCCTCACTCCCGGAGCCCACACAGTAAACTTCTCTCTCCCCGGCTTTGTTCCCTGGACGCGGAACCTCACCGTGTCACCGGGATCCGAACTAACCGTCAGCGCGGTTCTGCAAAAGGGAAAGAAGTAACCATGTCGCGCGATACTCGCCGTCTGAAACACGTTAAGTTTTTGTCGTCATTTCTCGGCAGTACCATCATGGGTTTCGCTATAGCCGTTCCGGATTAGGGCCCCAGCACAAAATCCCCTGCGTAACGGAGGAAGGCATGGCAATTGCGGCGCAACAGGAAGGGACCGGTACTTCAGAGTACGGCATATGGCGCGTGATCATGGCTTCCTCGGTCGGAACCATGATCGAGTGGTACGACTTTTACATTTTCGGCAGCCTTGCCGCCATTTTGTCGCTGAAATTCTATCCGCCGGGTCACGACACGTTCGCTTTAATCGCATACCTCGCCACCTTCGCCGTAGGATTTCTCGTGCGTCCCTTCGGCGCATTGTTCTTCGGCCGCATCGGCGACGTGGTCGGCCGCAAATACGCTTTTCTCGTAACGCTCACCATCATGGGTCTTTCCACCTTCGCGATCGGGCTGATGCCCTCATACGCCACGGCCGGCTGGTTCTCACCCATCGTTCTGATTTTAATTCGCGTGCTGCAAGGTTTGGCGCTCGGTGGAGAATATGGCGGCGCTGTTGTTTACGTGGCAGAAAATGTTCCCGACAGCAAACGCGGCTTCTACACCAGCTTCATTCAGATCACCGCCACGCTTGGTCTTTTCGTTTCGCTCATCGTGATCCTGGTGACGCAAAACTCAATGTCCAAGGAAGATTTTGCGGCTTACGGTTGGCGCATTCCCTTCCTCATCTCGATCATCCTGGTAGCCATCTCTCTCTATATCCGTTTGAAGATGCGGGAATCCCCCATCTTCGCGCAGCTTAAGAGCGCCGGCATGACTTCTGCGCAGCCGCTCAAGGACGCATTCACCAAATGGCCTAACTTGAAGCTCGTTCTGATTTCGCTTTTTGGGGCCACCGCCGGACAGGGCGTGATTTGGTACACCGGGCAGTTCTACGCTCTGTTCTATATGCAGACCGTCCTGAAAGTGAACGTGAAGACCGCCAACATCATCGTGGCCATTGCCCTTTTGATTGGTATGCCGTTCTTCACCGTGGTCGGTGCACTCTCCGACAAAATAGGCCGCAAAAAGCTCATGATGGCGGCCTGTCTTCTCTCCGTGGTGACCTACATTCCCATCTACCACGCCATGGAACGCGCCGCTGGAAACAATATTGTCAGCGTAACCCACAGCCGCAACAAAGTGACGGGCGCTATCGGACTCACGGCTATGACCACCGATCCCGTATCCGGCGCGCTGGTCCCCGCTAAGGAAGCCGCGAATCCAAATATTCCGATGTTGGTATTCCTGATTTTCATCCAGGTCCTTTATGTGTGCCTGATTTATGGTCCTATCGCTGCCTATCTGATCGAAGCGTTCCCGGCAAAGATCCGCTATACCTCGGTTTCTTTGCCTTACCACATAGGCAACGGAGTCTTTGGAGGACTGCTGCCGCTCATTGGACTATCGTCCGTCGCGGCGACGGGCGATATTTATGCGGGCCTCTATTACCCGATGATCGTTGCCGGTATGACGTTCATTATCGGCAGCATTTTCTTGAAGGAGACTCACAACACTCGCATATGGGCCGAGGCCGGAGTCGCCGGCACCACTCCTGCGCGCGAGTAGGCATACTCACTACAGGCTAATAGAAACGATTTGAGCTGACGAGCCATAAGCCGCGCCGAACTTTCCAGTTCGCGGGTTTATGGCTCCTCTGTTCAATCGATCACAATTTCATTCCCGTGTAATTCCTTTTGCGCCAAAGCTGATACCCGGTAGAATGAATCGAATTGGCAGGGCGGTTAGCTCAGCGGTTAGAGCGTCCCGCTTACACCGGGAAGGTCCGCGGTTCAAATCCGTGACCGCCCACCATTTTCCCCGGCAAATACGAACTCATCGATTTCTCTCGGCGCACCTCGTTGAAGGTTTTAGTCCTCCCAGGACCTGCTGCACGTTGAAATTTTGGCTTCACGAGAATGCAATGCCGCGTTATTTACACGGCCTACCAAATGCATTAGACTTTGCCGGCTCTTATTCTTTCCCCCGCGTACTGATCAGCAAATCTTGAATAGTGAGAACGAGCCGGTTGGCTTCGGCCAAACTACCGAATCGCAAAGGGTGAACACTCGCAAAATGCTGAACCTCACACGAAAGCAGATCGATGGCGCTGTCCAACTCGCGATGCTAGCCGTCATGATTATCTTCGTCTCCGCAGGCGCTCAATCTACGGCCGCCCAAACCGCGGTGACCACCTATCACTACGATAATTTCCGCACCGGGTGGAATCCGACTGAGTCCACTCTGACGCCCGCCAACGTGACGACGAAGACGTTCGGAGTCCTGCACACCGTTACGCTTAACGATCAAGTCGATGCGCAGCCTTTAGTAATCCCGGGTGTTGAAATTACATCCGGAGCCCATCAGGGGGTACACGACGTCGTATATGTGGCTACAGAAGGCAATACCGTCTATGCCATCGATGTGCATACCGGCACGATACTTCTAAGCGCCAACTTCGGAACGCCGGTTTCGTACCCCCTGGGATGCGGAAACAACGGTCCAAATGTCGGAATAAATTCGACACCGGTGATCGACCAAGCCAGCGGCACATTATACGTAATGGTCTACACACAAGCCGCCACCGGTCCCGCCTACCACTTGCACTCCTTGCAACTGGGAAATCTGAAAGACCAAGTGTCACCGCGCTTGGTGGTTGCCTCCCACACCATGACTAACGGAACCACTTTCAACTTCAACGCAACATATCAGAGGCAGCGTCCCGCCTTGTTACTGTCCGACGGTAATATCTACGCCGGCTTTGGCAGCTTCTGCGATTTTGCTGGGAACCTTTCGCGCGGCTGGCTGCTCGGATGGAACGCCGCGTCGCTGGAGCCATTCCCGTCCAACCAGCTCAACGACCAACAACCCACCGACAAGCAAAGCTTCTTTCTGTCTTCGGTATGGATGTCAGGATACGGCCCCGCGACCGATGACTCCGGCAACATCCTTTTCGTCACTGGAAACTCCGAGGCCGGCACTTATGACGGCCTTACCAACATCCAGGAAAGTGTGGTGAAAGTTCCGTCCACGCTGACGACCGTCCTTGATCTCTTCACTCCCAGCAATCAGATTGCCCTGGACCAGGGTGACGTCGACTTCGGTTCTGGCGGTGTAATGGTTTTGCCGGACCAACCCGGTGCGATTACGCATCTGGCCGTCGCAGCAGGAAAAGACGGCAACATGTATCTGATGAACGAAGACAGTCTGGGCGGCCACTCTCCGAAGAATAATGTGTTGGGCGTTTACTCCATTGGCGGCTGCTGGTGCGGCGAATCTTACTATGTCGATCCGAATGACGGTCTCGGACGCGTCGTGAGCAGCGGAAGCCCGTCGATAATAGTTTGGAAAGTGCAGACTTCTCCGAAAGTTTCCTTATTCAAACTTCCTCCCTCTACTGTTCCGCTGGACGGCTGGCAAGGCGGCGGCTTTTTCACCAGCATTTCTTCCAACGGCAATGCGAATCCGATCATTTGGGCCGTCTCGCGTCCGCCGAACACAAAGGCTGCTCCGATATATTTATACGCATTTAATCCGGACACGGGAAAAGCAGGCACCACAATTGAAGAATTGATTAGTCTGGAAGCTGGTGCCTGGCCCAATCTCGGAGGAAACTCGAATTTGGTGCCGGTAGTGGCAAACGGCCTGGTATTCGTCGCCAGCAACAAACAACTGAAGATTTTTGGCTTACTCGCCGACAGCTCGAAATAATTGCAACCTCAAAACCCAGAAGTGTAGTTTCAATTTTTATTTGGAACGTCGGAAGGCCAGTTGTCGCTTTTCAGTTCTGGGTGCTCGCCTCGAAATAGTTTCTATGAGATCTTCTGCACAAATCCGAGAGGCCGCCACATCGCCTCCCGCACCATGGCAGTTTTCCTAATCGCGAGGATTTCTTTTGCCCTCAGATTTGCCCGCCTTTATCGTCGCTGATAAGCTGTGATACACGGTTATCAACTCTTTGCTACCGTGATATAGTGGTTTGGAACTGTTTTAGACTGGAACGTTTGCGGCTTCTGGCCGCGACCAATTCCAAGCAGGCGCAACAATCGCGGGGACGTAGTTCAGTTGGTTAGAACGCTGCCCTGTCACGGCAGAGGTCGCGAGTTCGAGTCTCGTCGTCCCCGCCATTTCTTTCAAAGCAGCTAGGCGAAATTCACTAAAACCATTTGAAAAACAAAGGGGCGCGTTTCGCGCGATTTTTGCGCCCATTTTCTGGTCCTCCTTCGTGTACTGCTTGCATTAAGACGGTGCTGTTCCCGTGATGTCCTGATCCGTATGCATAATCGCCCACGCTATCGTTCGCTTGATCTCCGGGTTTGCAAGATCCCTATATTCGAATGATGCATAGATCGACATCCAAAGTCTGGCTGCCCTCCGTCGCCAAGCGTGAATTCCATGCCACGCTTCCCCTCCGCTGCCATAATATACCTTGACACGTATATACTGTCTGGAGTATATCAAGAGCATGGAATCTGCATTCGAAATCATTGCGGAGCCGAACCGCCGCGCAATATTGAGCCTCCTGGTCTCGTCACAACAGTCGGTGGGAGAGATCGAGCGTCAACTTCGTATGACGCAGCCGACCGTATCGAAGCACTTGCGCGTGCTGCGCGACGCGGGATTCGTGGAATCGACGGTGGACGCCCAGCGGCGTCTCTATCGGCTGAAGCCTGAACCACTTCGGGAGGTCGCTGCCTGGCTGGACCCGTTCCGCCGGTTCTGGTCCCATCACGTAGACGCTCTCGAACGCCACCTCGACCGCATGGACCGATCAACACCGTCGCAGAGCAAAACAAGTAGAAGACGACGCAGCCCAAGACCGCGAAAGTAATTAAGGAGAAACGAAGTGAAAATCAAAGTGACCAGCGTATATGTGGACGACCAGGACAAAGCTCTGCGCTTCTATACGGAGGTGCTAGGCTTTGCCAAGAAGTCCGATTTCAGTCAGGGCCCTTATCGCTGGCTGACCGTGGCCTCGCCCGAAGAGCCGGACGGCACGGAGCTGCAGTTGGCGCTGAACAACAACCCAGCAGCCAAGGTATATCAGCAGGCGATCTTTCAACAGAACCAGCCGGCGGCCATGTTCTTCACCGACGACCTGCAGGCCGAATACGAGCGCATGAAGGGGCGCGGCGCCGAGTTCACCATGCCCCCAACGGATGTGACCGCCTCGAAGATCGCCATGCTCAAGGACACCTGCGGCAACCTTATTCAGGTGACGCAGTTGAAGAGCTGGTAGGGGCGACGGTGAACGGATGATCCTGGCCGACGTAAGGAGAAGAAGATGATCGATCGCGAGCAGTACACACCGGGTCCAGCTCGCGGTGCGCACATACAAAAGGACGGCGAGAAGTGGACCCTCGTTCTCGTTAGAGAACTGCGCCACCCCCGGGAGAAAGTCTGGCAGGCGCTGACCGACCCGGCCCAACTGCGCGAATGGGCGCCCTTCGACGCCGATGGAAGCCTGGCTGCGGTGGGAACCACGGTGAAGCTCACTACTGTGGGAGCGCCCTCACCGCACGTAACCGAAACAAAAGTGACGCGAGCCGACGCCCCAGAGCTGCTCGAGTACAACTGGGGTGATTTCGATATGCGGTGGGAACTCCAAGCCCGTGGTGGCGGCACGCGCCTGACGCTATGGGCCAACATCGGTCGCCGTTTTATCGCAATGGGCGCTGCCGGGTGGCACATTTGTCTCGATGTTTTGGATCGCCTTCTCAGCGGGACTCCCATGGGCCGCATGGTCGGTCCCGAGGCCGCGAAGTTCGGCGGCTGGCAGCGGCTGAACGCGGAGTACGCCAAGCAGTTTGGTATTGAAAAACTCAACAAGCCGCCCCAAGCGGCTCAAAAACCATAAATAGAGGTGAAAACATCATGAACCAAGGCACCATACGTTTAATTTTTCGCTGGATTCACATCGTGTTCAGCATTCCGATACTCGGCTACATTTATGATTCACCTTCGGACACTCCAAATTACGCCACCACTGTCCGCCTTGTCTTCGTTCCTGTAATTGTCCTTTCGGGACTTTGGATGTGGAAAGGCCACCTCCTTCGACGACTTGTTTTGAAGAGATCGGCCAATAAAACTAATGGCATGAGAACGGGACAAGAATTGGAGGCATAAAGATCCAATGAATCCATCCGAGCGAATTGACCAACTGATTGCAGGACTCTTAGACTGGCGTGGCAAAACGCTCGCCGGCATCCGCAAAAGTATCCTTGAGGCCGACCGGAAGATCATCGAGGAATGGAAGTGGATGGGAAGCCCAGTGTGGTCTCGCCACGGCATCATCGCGGTCGGCAACGCCCACAAAGATAAGGTGAAGCTTACCTTTGCCAACGGCGCAAACCTCCCGGATCCTGACAAGCTGTTCAACGCGGGCCTCACTGGCAACAAATGGCGAGCGATCGATTTTTTCGAGGGCGATAAGATTAATCCCAGCGCTCTGAAGAATCTCGTGCGTGCCGCCGTTGATTACAATCAGATCAAATTGAAGAGGAAAGCGCCTGGCGGTACTCGAACGAAAGTGCATAAAAATAAAAAGTAAAACCGCGCCTTTTGAGAGCTCCAACCTGTCCCACCGGCATTTTACAAAAGCTCCTGCCATGCTGTTGCGGCGTTCGTCAAAGCACTGCGATCTCTCGCGCGCCGGAAAACATTCAATTTTTCCCTAACGGCGCGGCAGGTTAGACTTCTCCGGACACCGGTGCCCTGATTACACATGCTGGGAACGCCTCTACACATCTGGATAATTTTCGGCGCAGCAATAATCATCGCACTGGGTCTCGACCTCGGCATCCTCCATCGCCGGCCACACGCCATCGGTTTAAAAGAAGCCCTCATCGAAAGCGCCGCGTGGATTAGCATTGCTCTGCTTTTCAACCTCTGGGTTTACTTTGACCGCGGCCCTCAAGCCGGCACGGAATTCCTCACCGCCTACCTGGTGGAAAAATCGCTCAGCATCGACAATATTTTTGTCTTTCTTCTAATCTTCCGAGCTTTCAATATTCCTTCCGTCTTGCAACATCGCGTCCTTTACTACGGCATCGCCGGCGCCCTGGTCTTAAGAGCAGTCTTCATCCTCGCGGGTATCACCCTCCTCCAACAATTTCACCCCATCGTCTACTTTTTTGGCGCCATCCTCTTTTTCACTGGCATTAGAATGCTTCTTCCGCGAAAACGCGAACTGCACCCTGAAAATACATGGCTCGTCCGCATCACACGACGATTTTTCCCGGTAGTAAACGAATTCGAAGGCCAAAAATTCCTGGTCCGCAGAAATGGAAAATGGAACGCCACTCCCTTGCTTCTCGCACTGATCGCACTCGAAGCCATGGACATTATATTCGCCGTGGACTCCGTCCCCGCAGTTCTCGCCATCACCCGCGACACCTTCATCGTTTATTCCTCAAACGTCTTCGCCATCCTCGGCCTCCGCGCCCTTTACTTCGCCCTCGCCGACATCCTTCCCCGCTTCCGTTTCCTCCACCAAGGCCTCGCAGCCGTAATAATTTTCGTCGGCACTAAAATGGTCCTCAGCGACCACTTTCCCATCCCCTCCGTAGTTTCCTTAGCGGTCATAGCCGCAATCCTGGCCGCCACAATCGCCGCCTCGCTTCTTTTCCCTTCTCGCGCCTCTGCCCCATCTTCTAGCTGAACGTCGCGGCCGCA
Source organism: Candidatus Acidiferrales bacterium (assembly GCA_050012395.1). Lineage (GTDB taxonomy): Bacteria > Acidobacteriota > Terriglobia > Acidiferrales > UBA7541 > Palsa-295. Next base: position 11,607 of record JBEKHG010000039.1, on the reverse strand, counting down.
AAAATCTTTGTTCGTCGAAATGAGTCGGCTATCCCTTATTCGATCTGTTACGTCTACAGACCACATGAGCTGGCAGAACCAGCGGCAAATATGATATTTCTGTCCGCGGCTGCTTTCTGAGGTGCGACCATGCAAACGCTTCCCCAAGATCTGCGTTACGGTCTTCGCATGCTGGCGAAATCCCCGGTATTCACGGCCATCGCCGTTCTCACGTTAGCCCTCGGCATCGGCGCCAACACCGCAATCTTCAGCCTTATCGACGCGGTCATGCTGCGCTCTCTCCCTGTCAACAATCCGTCGCAATTAGTCCTCCTCCGCTGGAGCGCCCACAAAGCCCCCAAAATTCACGGCTATATATCCTCCGGCGATTGCGCTACCGATATGCGTTTCGGCGTTTCGAATCCGTCGGGCTGCTCGTTTTCCGAGCCTGTGTTTCGCGAGATCGAAAAATCCGACGTCTTTTCCGGAGTCGCCGCTTTCTCCAACTCTGGTCGCCTCGATCTTACCGGCAATGGCCCCGCCGGCGTCATCAGCGGCCAAGTCGTCTCCGGCGATTTCTTTCGTGCGCTAGGAGTGAAATCCTCCCTGGGCCGCGTGCTTCAGTCCAGTGACGATCAGCCATCCGCCGCCTCTGTCGCCGTTCTCAATTATGGCTACTGGCAGAGTGCATTTGGCGGCTCGCGCGATGTGATCGGTCGCACCATTCAGTTGAACGACGTCCCTTTCACCATCGTCGGCGTAGCCGAACAGCGCTTCACCGGCATTACTCCGGGAACCGACTTCGACATTTGGCTTCCACTCGCAGACGCACAACGAATCACCATTCCAGCCCGTTGGGAGAATCGCCAGGGCAACGTCGCGTTCTGGTGGCTCACTATCGTGGGCCGGCTGAAACCGGGAATTCCCGGGCCCCAGGCGCAAGCAGCGCTCAACGGAATTTTTCGCAACCAAATGCTTCACGGCGCCGTGCCGATGTTTGATCCCGGACTCGGGACCGCTCCCCTCCCCCGAAATGTTCCCATCGGGGCGGGCCCACTTCCCATCGGCCCCGGTTCAGTTCCAATCGGCCCGGGCCCCGGTCCGGCTCCTGAGGGCCCGTATTCCGGTTCAAACATGGCTTTTAAGGCGATGCCTCTGCCCCCCGGGAAGAAGCCTCTGGGAAATATCCCGCTGCCGCCTCCAGCCTCCTCGCCGAATCCTGCAAAGGGCCAAGCGTTAAATGCTCCGCCAGCCGAAGCCGAGACACGCACCCTATCCACGGCAGCCGACGAGCCAACCCTCACTCTCGTTCCCGCGCATTCTGGATTAAACGGCGCAAGCAGCCGCTACAGTCAGCCGCTCTACGTCCTGATGCTCGCCGTCGGAATTATTTTGCTGATCGCCTGCGCGAACGTCGCGGGACTGATGCTGGCGCGCTCCGCAGCCCGACGAAAAGAAATGGCCGTGCGTTTGGCCCTCGGCGCGGGGCGCACACGCATCATTCGCCAACTTCTCACCGAAAGCCTAATGCTCTCGGGAGTCGGCGGCGCGTTGGGAATTTTCTTCGCTTACTGGGGTGCACATCTCATCGTATCGTTCGTCTCCACCAATCAAACGCGCGCGCTCGGATTTTCCGCTGGCTTGGACATGCGCGTTTTAGCTTTCACCGCCGTGATTTCTCTCCTCACTGGAATTGCTTTCGGTATGGCCCCCGCTTTTCGCAGCGCGCGAATTGATTTAACTCCAACTCTAAAGGAAGGCTTCGGTGTCTCGGCCGGCGTGGCCCAGGACGGGGGCCGATGGTTCAGCGTCGGCAACGCGCTTGTCGTAGCGCAAGTAGCGCTCGCGGTTGTCGTTCTCGTAGGCGCCGGATTGCTGGTCCGCACTCTCCGCAATTTACGCAGCATCGACGTCGGCTTCGACTCCCACAATTTGATTGTTTTTGAAATCGACCCATCCATCGCCGGTTATAAAGATACGCAGATCGATAGCCTCTATCGCGATCTGCAAGGCCGCCTTTCTGAAACGCCGGGCGTGAAGTCCGTAAGCTTTTCGTCGGTTCCGCTCCTCAGCGGCGCCCTGATGATTACCGGTTTCCATTGGCCCGGAACGCCACAAGACCGCGAGTCAGAAGCGAATATCTTGCCCGTCGGTCCCGATTTCTTCCGCACCATGCAACTTCCGCTCTATGGAGGTCGTGGTTTCACTGCTTCCGATTACGTCATCGCGGCATCCAACCGCGACGACACGAATCCGAGTTCGGCGCCCACGCCTGTGATTGTCAACCAAGCTTTCGTTGCGAAATACCTCGGCAAAGAAAACCCGCTGGGAAAACAGTTTGGGCAATCGGCCGGCGGAGAAAACGGCGAGCCCAAAAGTTCGGGCTACGAAATCGTCGGAGTGGTTCGGGACGCGAAATACAGCAATTTGCGCCAGGAAATCGCCGCCACCATGTACGTTCCGCAAAGCGGCATGCCCGCGTCCTTCGAAGTGCGCACCGCAGCCGACCCGCAAGCCTTGCTGCCCTCGATTCGTCAAGTAGTCGCTGACTTAAACGCGAATATCCCAATCTTCCGCATCACCACCGAATCCGAACAAATCGACCGCCTGCTGTTTCAGGAACGCCTCATCGCCCGCCTATCCACCTTCTTTGGCTTGCTGGCCTTGGTGCTTGCCTGCGTAGGCCTTTACGGCCTGCTCTCCTACGAAGTTTCTCGCCGCACTCGCGAAATAGGCATTCGCATGGCCCTGGGCGCGCAAGAACGCGACGTCCTGCGCCTGGTAGTGAAACAGGGCTTGGTTCTCGCGCTACTAGGCGCCGTATCAGGAATAGCCGTAGCATTAGCCGTCACTCGGTATCTCACTTCGATGCTCTACGGCGTTCACGCCAACGACCCCCTAACCATCGCCGCCGTCGCCGCCCTGTTGTGCCTGGTCGCGCTAGCCGCTTGCTACATCCCCGCGCGCCGCGCCACGCGCGTTGACCCACTTGTCGCCCTGCGCTACGAGTAACGCAGACCCCGTTCGCAACATCAAGCTTTCACAATGCGCAAAACGAACCTAAATCAAAGACAGCCGAACGCGAATCACCCCACGTCGAAACGTACTGCCGTTGGCCTTCCGACGGGCGTCAACGAAGCCGAGCTAACCCTGGAAGGCGGCCCAGTCAAATTGACTAACCTGCAAAAAATCTTCTGGCCGCAGCTAAAACTCACCAAACGCGATCTGCTGCAATATTATCTGGACGTCTCCCCCTGGCTCCTTCCCCACCTGAAAAATCGAGCAATGGTGATGAAGCGCTATCCCAACGGAATCTCCGGCGATTTTTTCTTCATGAAGCGCGCGCCGTCGCCGCGTCCTCCATCAATTCCGGTCTGTTCCATCGAACATCATTCCGGCAACGTGATCGACTTCCCCGTCATCAACCATCTCTCTTCCCTTCTCTGGGTCGTGAATCTCGGATGCATCGATTTAAATCCCTGGTACGCGCGCTGTGATGACGTGGATCGCCCCGACTACCTCCATTTCGATTTGGATCCCACCCAAGGCGCCTCATTCAAACAGGTTCTCGAAACGGCGCTGATCGTGCGCGATGCTCTCGCCTCGCTGAAAATAAAAAGCTATGCAAAAACCACCGGCTCGCGCGGCATTCATGTGTACGTCCCCATCGTGCGCGGCCCTTCGCAGAAGCAGGTATGGGCCTTCGCCAAAGAATTTTCAAAAGAGATCGCCCTGCGCAATCCGAAAATCGTCACCGCCGAATATCGCATCGCCAAGCGTCCGGCCAAGCGCGTCCTGGCCGATTACAACCAAAACGCCTGGAACAGAACGCTCGCGTCGGTTTATTCCGTACGTCCCAAGCCCGAAGCCACAGTTTCCACCCCACTCACTTGGGAAGAGGTAGAACGCGGCGCCCGCATGGCAGATTTCACCATGCTGACCGTTCCGCAACGCCTGCGCAAAATCGGAGACTTGTGGAAGCCCCTGCTCGCCGAACGCGGCAGAGTGAACCTGGGAAAATTCCTATGACTTTGCCTCTAACAAACAAATATTCTCCCATGGAAGCGCTTCCTGCCGCCGAATTACCGTCGGGCCCCGAATGGCAGTACGAGCCCAAATGGGACGGCTTTCGCTGCCTCGCCTTCCGCGACGCAGCCCGCATCGACCTGCAATCAAAATCCGGCAAGTCCCTAACCAGATATTTCCCTGACCTCGTCGCGGCGTTAAGAAAGCTCAAGCCCAAGAAATTTGTTCTCGATGGCGAAATCGTAATTCCCATCGACGGCAATCTTTCCTTCGACGATCTCTTGCAGCGCATCCATCCCGCCGCCAGCCGCGTCCTGAAACTAAGCCAGGAAACGCCCTGCGTCTTCATCGTGTTTGATTTATTGGTGAACGAAAAAGGCCGCTCGCTGGTGAAGCTGCCTCTCCGCGAACGTCGCAAAGCCCTCGAAACCTTCGCCAAAAGGTATTTAGACGAAGACGGCACCGTCCGCCTGTCGCCCATAACTGACGATATCGCGCTGGCGCGCAAATGGTTCCACATGGGCGTCGGACTCGACGGCATCATGGCCAAGCGCGGCGACTTGCCCTATCAAACCGGCGAGCGCGCCGGCATGCAAAAAATTAAGACGCAAAGAACTGCCGATTGCGTGGTCGGTGGATTTCGCTACCTCGAAAAAAAGCCGTTGGTCGGCTCCCTGCTCCTCGGCCTCTACAACGATGAAGGTAAACTCGACCACGTAGGCTTTTGCTCTTCCATCCACGACGAAGATCGCCCCGCGCTGACCAAGAAACTGGAAAAAATGATCAACCCTCCCGGCTTCACCGGCAAAGCTCCCGGCGGACTAAGCCGCTGGAGTACAAAACGTTCCATGGAATGGGAGCCTCTCGATGACAAACTCGTCGCCGAGGTCCAATTCGACCACTTCACCGGCGGACGCTTCCGCCACGGCACCAGATTCCTCCGTTGGCGCCCAGAAAAATCCCCGCGCTCCTGCACCATGAAACAAGTCCAACGCGAAAACCGCTCTGCAATAAGCTTGCTATAAGTATTAGGAGAACTCTGGAAGGAAATCCAGATCGTACCAGTGGAAACTCAGAGTCTCGTGTTGTTGCTAGCGGGAGAACTCAAGCGTGGCGTGGCGCAGCTTCAAGCGATTCTGAAACACTCATCAGCGCGCCTTCCAAAACACTCAAGCCTTCATCGAATTGCTCGTCCGTGGTTACGAGCGGCAGGAGCAGCCGAACGACATTCCCGTAAGTTCCCGCGGAAATCAGAATAAGCCCGTGCTCCAAACAATATCGCAGCACACGCTCGGTTTCTGCTTTGGCCGGCTCGCGATCCGTTCCTGGGCGAATCAGTTCCAAAGCGCGCATCGCGCCGAGTCCGCGGACGTCGCCAATCAGCGGCCAGCGCTTCTTCCATTCCTGCGCCCGCGCATCAAACTTCTGTCCAAGCTTTTCGGCGCGCGCCGGAAGATTTTCGCGCTGCATCGTCTCAATCACCGCAAGCGCCGCGGCACAAGCCAGCGGGTTGCCTCCGTATGTACCGCCGAGCGCGCCTAAACCTGGCGTATCCATAATCTCCGCGCGCCCAGTCACCGCAGCGAGCGGCATCCCGTCCGCAATCGACTTCGCGCTAACCAGAATATCCGGCGTAATCCCGTATCGCTCGCACGCAAACATCGCGCCCGTGCGGCCGAAGCCCGACTGCACTTCGTCGGCAATGAACAGAATCTTCTGCCGCCTGCAAATGTCCGCGATGATGCTGAAAAATTCCCCAGGCGGTGCGACGAAGCCGCCTTCGCCAAGTACCGGCTCTACCACCACCGCCGCGACTGCTTCGGCAGCCACCATACGTTTGAATGTATCTTCCAGGTGGTGCGCGCAGAAAACTCCGCACGAAGGATATTGCAGCGAGTACGAGCACCGGTAGCAGTAGGCATACGGAATGCGATAAATGTCCGTGGCGAACGGCTCGAACCCAGCCTTGTACGGATGCGTCTTGCTGGTCAGCGACATCGTAAGCATTGTGCGGCCGTGGAAAGCGTCTTCAAAACAAATAATCGCCGGACGACGCGTGTGGGCACGCGCGATTTTCACAGCATTCTCGATAGCTTCCGCACCGCTGTTCACCAGAATTGTTTTCTTGGGAAATTTCCCGGGAACCAAAGAATTCAACTTCTCGCAAAGCTCGATGTATTTTCCGTACGGCGCCACGCTGAAACACGTGTGCACGAACGCGTCGAGTTGCTTCCGAATCGCCTCCACAACACTCGGCGCGCGATGCCCAACGTTCACCACGCCGATGCCGCCGGCGAAGTCGATAAATTTATTTCCGTCCACATCCTCAAGCACGCTGCCTTCGGCACGCGCCGCAAAAATCGGTGTTGCATGCCCCACGCCCCGCGCCACGGCGGCTTGCCGCCGTCGCATCCATTCCTGCGATCTGGGTCCAGGTATCGGTGTTCGCAATTGAATTGTCGGCATGTTAGTACCATCCGATCGGTTGTTCGTTCAGGTTTATGTGGACTTGTTTCGTCTCCAGATATTCTTCAATCCCCCACGGCCCCAGCTCGCGCCCAAATCCCGACTGCTTGTAACCGCCCCACGGCGCTTCCACGTAGGTAGGCTGCATGTGGTTCACCCAAACAATTCCCGCGCGCAACGCTTTCACCATGCGGAATGCCTTGAAAATATCGCGAGACCACACAGCCGCAGCAAGGCCGTACGGCGTGGCGTTGGCAATATGCAGCGCTTCCGCTTCATCCGCAAATGGAATAACGGCCGCTACCGGGCCAAAGATCTCTTCCTGGGCGATGCGCGCGGAATTATCCACATCATAAAAAATCGTGGGCTCAACATAGTAGCCCTTCTTGAAAGATGCGGAGCGCCCTCCGCCCGCTGCAACCTTCCCTTCCTTTTTTCCAAGTTCCTGGTACGAACGCACGCGGTCAAATTGATCTTTGCTGACCAGTGGCCCCATCTTCGTTTCGCGCTCAAGCGGCGGGCCGAGACGGATGGTCTTCGCCTTTGCGCTCATAGCCTCTACAAATTTCGGATAGATCGCTTTCTCCACCAGGATGCGGCTTCCCGCCGAGCACACTTCGCCTTGATTAATGAACACGCCAAAAAGCGCTCCATCGATGGCTGACTCAAAATCTGCATCCGCGAAAAATATGTTCGGCGATTTGCCGCCAAGTTCAAGCGTGACGCGCTTCACCGTGTCAGCGGCCGCCCTCATGATGGCTTTGCCCACTTCAGCGCTGCCCGTGAAAGCCACCTTGTTCACATCGGGATGTTTCACAAGTGGAGCGCCGCAAGTTTCTCCGAATCCCGTGATGATATTCACCACGCCGGGCGGCAACCCCGCCTCAGTCAGATAGCTCGCAAATTCCAGTGCAGTAAGCGGCGTCTGTTCGGCAGGTTTCAGGACGCAGGTGCACCCCGCCGCAAGCGCAGGAGCCAGCTTCCATGCAGCCATCAGCAGCGGATAGTTCCACGGAATTATTTGTGCCGCCACGCCGATCGGTTCGCGCAGCGAAAGGCTCAGCGCATTGTCCGGCACCGGGTTTACGTGGCCCAGAATTTTCGTAGCCATCCCGCCGTAGTATTCGAAGCATGTCGCCGCATCATTGATGTCGTACTCAGCTTCCACGATGGGTTTGCCGGAATTGCGCGCTTCCAATTCGGCCAAGCGAGGAGTCTCTTTGCGAATGCGTTCGGCGAGCCGGAACAGAATGCGTCCGCGATCTTGCGCGGTAGTCTGGGGCCACCCTCCGGAATCGAAAGCAGCTTTCGCCGCGGCGACCGCGCGGTTCACGTCAACTTCATTCGCTTCCGGAACTTCGGCCATCACTTCTTCCGTGGACGGCTCAACCACTGGAAAATATTTTTTGCTCGCGCTCTCGACAAATTCTCCGTTGATGTACATCTGATATCTGCGAGGGCTCGCCTTCGCTTCACTTGCCATGATCGTCTCCAAAAATCATCGTCGAATAGGATTGCTAGATTCTGCCCGCCGCCTGTGCCGCCGTTTTCCTGCGGCCGTAAACAAAGAAAAAGAATACAGCGAGTCCAATAAATAAAGCGGTGCCTCCGAGCATCCAGGCTTCGTACGACCAAACTGAACTGATCTGCTGCGCCGGCGAGAAAGCGAAAATCATTCCGAGAATCGTCATCAACAAACCGCTCGCGCCCGATAACCAAAGCACAGTTTTGCTGTAGTGTCCTTTTTCCCACAACGGATCGGCTGCAATCTTCAACAGGGCCCCGAACATATAGAGGAATGGAAGCAACTGCAGCACGACCGCCAGAGACAGCAGGCGCTGAAACGTTTCCTGCACCCCCGAACCGAGAAAACTAATCAGCACCAAAATAGTGGACACAACAAAGTGAACGATCAGCGCGGCGTACGGCGTGCCATATCGTGGATGAACCTTTCCCAACCAACTCGGTAAATACGAATCGAGTCCCGCGACAAACGGAATGCGTGCCGACCCGGCGAGCCACGCGGAGCCAATTCCCGCAATCGAAATACTGAGCATGAATGCAAAGGGCGCCACGATCCACACGACGCCGACTTTTTGCGCCATGTGGCTCACCGCCTGCACAATTCCCTGCAGCACATTAATTTCGTTTTTACTCACCGCTACAAGCAACGTGAGTGTCGTAGCGATGTAAAGCAGGCCCGAGATCACTCCGCCCCACACCACCGCGCCCGGCAACGTGCGCCCCGGATCCTTAATCTCATCGCCCATCACGGACGCAAGCTCAAGACCCACCAGCCCGAAACAAATCACGCCGAAAGAATTTAGCAGGAATCGAGGATTCGCCGGAACACGAAAATCTTCTGCGCTAACCGTGGTCCCATATCGCAGCCAGACGATCACGCCTAATCCGACGAGCACGGCCGCAGCGATCACCGTGCCGATGCTCCCCAGATTGTTAATCCACTTCCCAACGCCAAGCCCCACAATATTCAGCGCCACCAAAATCGCTAGCAGCCCCAGCGATGCCGACACTGCAAACAATTTGTTATCCGCCAAATATTGATGGCTCGGAAAAACGAACACGGATACGCCCACGAAATACAGCATCACCGTGGGCACGTACATCATGTTGTTGGTCCAATAGCACCAGCCCGACAAGAATCCGTGGAACTCGCCGAAAACTTCCTTGGCCCAAAGATAGACGCCACCTTCTCCGGGATAGCGATGCGCCAGCTCGATCACAGCAATTCCTTGCGGCCAGAAAAAAAGCAAAAGCGAAATAATCCAGAGCCAAACCGTGACGCCGCCGTTCGCAGCGATGCTCGGCACCACGTTGAGATTGAAAACGGCTACCACAAACAGCGCGACGAGGTCCCAGCGCCCAAGCGCCCGCTTCAGATGCGCCGTTTCAGTTTGCGGCGAAATTAATTCTGCCAACGGTTCCTCGCTAAACAAGCGACGCGCGGTTCAGACACACTTCGTGGCAACGACCGGTCGACAATGAATCGACCTAGTGCGCGCTGCTCGCGGCTGCGTGCGGCTCTTTTTGGGCTTTCGCCAAATCCGGAGCTATCTCCGCAAAAACCGCCAGGTGGCGATCGATGTCAGCTTCTGTATGCGCGACGGACACGGTCCACTGCTCGTCCCACCAATAAGGCTGGGCCATCACTCCACGATTCACCATCGCAAACCAGTAGTGCCGCCACAATTCGCTATCAACTTTCAGCCAATCGCGGTAATTCCGAATAGGCTTGGGACAAAACATCAGCGAGCCATTGGAACCGGCCCCGACCACGTAGGCCTTCAGCCCAGTCTTGCTGAGCTCTTTGTCGTAGCCATCGAGCAATTTTTTGTTCAAGTGATTTACGTGCTCATACGCTGCGGGCGTCAGGACTTCTCTGAACGTGGCAAGTCCCGCGGCCATAGCTACAGGGTTCGTGTTGTATGTGCCGCCGTGAAAAACTTTATGGTCGGAGATCAGGCCCATCACAGCGCGCGTGGACGCGAAGGCCGCCAGCGAGAATCCGCCGCCGATCGATTTCGCCAGACAAACAATATCCGGCTTGATCCCGAAATACTCGCAGGCTCCGCCCCGAGCAAGTTTGGCCCCTGTTTTCACTTCATCAAAAATCAACAGCGCGCCATTCTTCTTCGTGATTTCGCGCAGCGCCTGGTGATAGCCCTCATCCGGCATCAATATGCCGACGTTCATCATGATCGGTTCCACAATGACGGCCGCGATTTCTCCGGGATACCTTGCAAACAGCCGCTCGACTCCCGCCACGTCGTTGAACTGGGCAATCACGGTATTTTGCAACGTGCCCTTGGGTATCCCCGCGCCACCAGGGACGGACACCGGGAAGTTTGGATCGCCTACTTCTTCGGCCTTCGGCTTCACCGAGACCAGCACGGAATCGTGCAGGCCGTGATAGCCGCCTTCCATCTTGATAATTTTGTCGCGCCCCGTCGCAGCGCGTGCCAGGCGCACCGCATGCATGGTGCACTCCGTCCCGCTATTGCTGAAGCGAACCATCTCGACCGGAAATCTTTTGCAGATTTCTTCCGCCAGCTCCCACTCCATATCGTGCGGCATGCCAAACATGGTTCCGGTCCCGAGTTTTTTCTGTACCGCGCTGATTACGGCTGGATTGCAATGCCCCGCCATCAACGCTCCGAAACACAGGTTGAAATCAATGTACTCGTTGCCATCGATGTCGTGAATGTGTCCGCCTTTTCCGTCCCGGACAAAAATTGGATAAGGATCGTAAGCGCGGTAGTTGCTGGCGACACCGAGGGGCAAGCGATTCTCCGCGCGCTTGTGCGCGTCGCGAGAGCGTGGCGTGCGCTTTTCATAAGTGGCGATTTCTTTGGCGAGACCTTCGTGCATGACTTTCTCCATACAACGTCGGCCGGCTAACGGCCATGAGATTTGACGCTAAATCTTCTGAGGATTTAATTTCCACCGCCGAAAGGTGAATCCGCGTTTCTTCAGCTCCTCGAAAAATGGTTGCGGCGGCACCACATTTTCAGGCGCCTGCACACCGGTGCCGTGAATTTCGCCGCGCGCCAGCATCGCAGCAGCAATAGCCGCCGGAAATCCCGTATCGCGAGCGACAGCCGAAAGTTGCGGGCGGGTGGAATAGTCTGCCCACATTTCCATGGCGGAGGCGACGCGGCGATTCTCGCTGCGGCCGGTTACAACCACTCGCAAAGCCTCCACATCGCGCGCCGATTTCTTTGGCGCGCGCTGCTGCATCAACGACAACAGCACTGCGCGAGGCGCTACACGCGTTCCATTCACTGCCACCGGCTCGCGGCTGGTGAAACCCGCCTGATCCAGATCGCGAACCAGGTTCACCAGACGCGGGTCGTAGTTAATCTTAAAAAACACTTCCTTCACGCCCTTGCTCCGGAAACTTTCCGCAAGCGTGCCGAGCTCCGAATGAATTGAATTGCGCAATGTGATGGAGCCGATCGGCGCACGAAATTTCCCTCGCTCAGGGTCCGAGAGCATGGTTTTTTCGACATAGCGGCCGCGCTCGAACGCTATCGGCGGCATGGTCAACTCATCCAATATCGTAGCAATCGAAAAGGTGTAAGCGATAGGGCTGTCGTAGTGCTGCTCGTCAGCGCC